>NZ_AKJM01000085.1 GCF_000282335.1 Pseudomonas sp. GM48 | reverse complement strand
CCGACGTGGTCGGCACCATCGGCGGCTACGCTTTTGGCCCCGACGTGGTCGGCACCGTCAGCGGCTACGCTTTTGGCCCCGACGTGGTCGGCTCCATCGGCAGCCACCTGGCCTGTGCCGTGCTCAGCCCCACTTCGTGCCACTGCGCCTGCTCCGACATGATCAGCACCATCAGATGCGACCGTGGTAGGTGTGGCTTGGCTATCAACTACAAATGCGCCGGAGACTTCTTGTGCCTCTGCAAGGAATTGCGATTGAAGCCCTAAAGCGTATATTCCTACTGCTGATAAAAATAATCCGGAAACAAATTTACGGTTCATAATTTTTCTCCCTAACGTCCTTCATATTTATTTTCAATAGCCGGTGAAGGTTTAGAGCGTGACAGCCTACGTATTGCTAAACGTAGGCTGTGCATTAACGTAGTTACGCCGGAACAGTTTGCGCAGCGTTTACGTAATTCGGGTAATCGGTATAGCCCTTGTCAATCGAGCCGCTCACCCCGTAGTAAGTCGAGCGATCGCCCTCTGCCAACGGCCAGCCGTTCTTCATACGCTCTACCAAATCAGGGTTTGCGATGTAGGCGGTGCCGAAAGCGATGAGGTCGAGTTCACCCTTGGCCAGTTCAGATTCTGCGATTTCTTTGGTAAAGCCACCGGCAGCCATCAAGGTGCCTTTGTAGGCCTCGCGGAACGCTGCGCCGAAACCTGGTGGTGTTTGCGCGGCGAGGATGGTCGGCTGGTAATTCAAGTGAACAAACGCCAGCTCTCTTTCATTGAGGGCAGCCGCCATGCTCATCCAGGTTTCTTCTTCGCCTTCGTACACACCGAAGTCATACAGGCGACCAAACGGCGAGAACCGCACGCCGATCTTCGAACCACCGATTTCAGCAGCAATCGCGTCAATGGTTTCCAACAGGAAGCGTTGACGGTTGGCGATGGAGCCACCGTACTGGTCGGTACGAGTGTTCAGGGCGCTGCTCAGGAACTGATCGAACAGGAACCCATTGGCAGCCATGATTTCGATACCGTCGAAACCGGCGTCCATCGCCATGCGCGCAGATTTCACGAAGTCCGCGATAACGCGTTTAACTTCGTCAGTTTCCAATGCACGTGGTGCGCTGGGTTGAACTGGGCCGGCTTTGCCAGGCTCAATCCAGGCATACACCGTAGTGTCCACAGCAGGCACTGTCCCCGAGGAGACGGGCGCTATGCCATGCACCGAGACATGGGACATGCGGCCAACGTGCCAGAGTTGCGCAAAAATCTTCCCGCCCTTGGCATGCACGGCATTGGTGACTTTACGCCAGCCAGGCAGGTGTTCATCAGCGTAAATGCCCGGAGTGTAAAGATAGCCACGAGCTTCGTCGGAAATCGGCAGGCCTTCGGTGATCAGCAAGCCAGCAGAAGCACGTTGTGCGTAATACAACGCGTTGGACTCATTAGGAATGTTGTCCAAGGTTCGGGTGCGGGTCATAGGGGCCATGACAACGCGGTTTTTCAGAGAAATACCGGCCATATCGTAGGGCGTGAACAGCTTATTCATGATTAATCTCGACGTCGTTTAAGGGTTGAAGGTCAGCGTTCTGATTTAGGATTTGTCGAACGCGTCGAGCACGTGAGTGCTGTAAACCAGCGCAGCTCCTGCGTTCATGTTGATTGCCACACCTAAAGCTTCTGCAACCTCTTCAGTAGTTACGCCAAGCTTTTTGGCCTCTGCAGCGTGGAAGGCGATACAGCCATCACAGCGGGTGGTCACCGCTACAGCTAGCGAAATCAGTTCCCGAGTTTTGGCATCGAGCTGGTTTGTTTTTGCACCAGCACCACCTAGCGCAGCCATGCCTTTCAAGGTCTCAGGAGACAAGCCATTCAGCTGTACCAAACGGGCATTGATGTCTTGACGAGTTTGCTTCCAATCTTGCATAGGATTCTCACATGGGCGTTAACGCCCTGTAGGTTTGCGGGTTAATTTTGAATCTGGATATACGCTACCATCTAGTTGGTAGGCTTGCAATAGGTGGTGCGACAATCGGTTTTGTCATGTCATTCTGAAGGCATCTGCGGTCGACAATTAGCTGCCATGCGAGGGTAGTTGGGTGGCTATAAATCTGGTATTGATGGCCTACCTAGTGAATGGTAGTGTTCCTGTGAAGGGGACATCGGACGGGAGGAGCTCGACTCCATCAATCCGGCCCATGACTATTCAGAAAGCCACATAGCTAGCAGGAATCTCTGATGAACTACCTTGCACATCTTCACTTGGGCGGTCAGGAGCCGCAGCAGCTGCTGGGGAGTCTCTATGGGGATTTTGTAAAGGGGAGGCTTTCAGGAAATTATTCTGCAGAGGCTGAAGAGGCAATCAGGTTGCATCGCCAAATTGATGCTTTTACGGATTCCCATCCATTGGTTAGAAGGGCGCTTGATCGATTCCCGGCAACAAGACGCCGCTATGCGGGAATCGCGCTCGACATGTTTTTCGATCATTGCCTTGCGCGGGATTGGGAGCGATACGCCAATGTGCCCCTAGATGTTTTTTCTCAAAAGGTCTACCGGCTTTTAGAGAACGAGCCCGCTTTGCCGGAACGATTGGCTCAAATCGCACCGTTGATCATCGCGGAAGATTGGCTAGGAGCGTATAGGGATTTTTCGATGATCGGCCATGGGCTGGAAGTCATCTCCCTGCGCCTATCCCAACCAGATGGCTTGCTTGGTGCATACGAAGAGCTGACTGCGCTGTATGAGCCGCTAAGTGCGGATTTCCTAGAGTTCTATCCATTGCTGTGGCAGTACGCCCAACCCGGTTCGGAATTAGGAAAAACATCGCCAATTCCGATGGTTAACGTTTAGACCAGGCAGCTCGTTTGGATACAAAGAGCTGCCTCTGAAGCTGATTCAGTCTGGAATAAAATCAAGCGGTACTTCGCTTGTAGATTTTATTTCTTCCATTGCAAACATGGACGTGATGTTCGCTACGGGTAACTGACCGATGATTTTTTTATAAAGTACGTCATAGGCTTGGATATCCGGCAAGAAAGCGCGGATCAGATAATCAACCTCGCCGCTCATCCGATAGATATCAACGATTTCGGTCATATCGCGAGTCGCTCGATAGAAACGATCTATCCATTCAATGGAGTGCTCTCTAGTTTTGATCATGATGAACACTGTCACTTTTGCATTCAGCGTCGTTCTGTCCAGGATGGCGACACGTTTCTTGATGAAACCTTGCTGTTCCAAGCGCTGAATTCTGCGCCAGCAAGGCGTCATGGAGAGCCCGACCTGCTCTGCGAGCTCGGTTACGGGCTGAGTAGCGTCGCGCTGAAGGGCCGCCAATATTCGACGATCGATACGGTCTAGACGGGATGAGCGATCCGGCAGCTTTGAAGAACTGGTCATTTACACAGCCTCGAAAAAATATTGCACAGATAGAGAAAACATTGGAAGTGGTTTCCAAGTCAAGAGGTTGAGGCGTGGAAATTTTGCAATAGTTTACCTATTGTCAAATGGTAGTCTTTTTTCAACAGCGAGACGGATCGAGCGGAGTGCTTCATCAGGGAGAAAAAAAGAGGTGCGTCCCAGCCCCAAAGCAGGCGCGCTGAAAATAACAAGAGGCTCAGAGGGCCATCCCCTCAAATCTGCGCATGGCCGGCGCATCACTGGGAGATACCGATATGATTTTCAAACGTATGGGCATGCGTCTGTTACCGGCATTGGTTCTAGTAGGAGTGTTTTCCGGATCATCAGGCGTTTACGCCGAAGGTGAGGGGGATGGCATATGGGCCGCAGCCCAAAAATCTGGATCTATTCGATGTGGTACGGCGGAGGCTCCGCCCTACATTATGAAAGACCCGGCCACCGGGGAGTATTCAGGTTTCTTTGTCGACGCATGCAGAGAGTTCGCTGAAATACTGAAGGTCAAGCCGGTCTTTGTGGACACTAGTTGGGACAACATGATAGCTGGCTTGCAATCCAGAAAATGGGATTTGGCACCGGCACTTACGGCTACCCCGCAACGTGCGCTCTCTATCGTGTTCTCGAAAAACCTTTCAGCTACCGAATCGACCTTTATTTACAACCAGAAAAATCCCAAGACGAATCAGCCTAAGGGAGTTGCTGATATCGACCAACCAGGAGTCACCATCGCGGTGTCATCTGGCACAGCTCAGGATAAGTCTTTAACGGCCATCATCAAAAACGCATCGATCATGCGGCTACCTGGCCCCGACGAAATCCGTTTAGCTGTTATGTCCAAACGAGCTGATGTGATTTTCGATACGTCGGCAGCTAATGACCTTTTCGCTGCTTCGCATACCGATTGGGCGGTAGTTCTTAGACCTGTGCCAGCGATCGATAAAAAAGGTGTTTCGTTCGGCCTACGGCGCGATACTTCATACGCAGATCTTCAAGTATTAGACCTTTATATCAATGATGCCGTCGCGACCGGTCATATGGATGAGCTAATCAAAAAAGCTATCGCACACGAGACTAAGTAATTTCCTTAGTGAATGGTAGTGGTTGTCTGAATTTGGAGTAGAAGCTAATGGCAAATGCAAACTATCTCGTAGAAATGAAGGGGCTGCACAAGAGCTACGCAGGCGGCGTAAAACCTGTGCTGCAAGGTTTGGACATTAGCATGTGCCCTGGTGATCGTGTCGTCGTGATTGGGCCGAGTGGTGGCGGAAAAAGTACGCTGCTACGAGTGTTGATGGGGCTAGAAGATATTGATAAGGGCCAATTACTGTTTCAAGGTAAAAACTATATTACGACTGATAAGTTCGGAAGAACCGTAATTGATAAGGATATTCGCCGTAACATTGGAATGGTTTTCCAACATTACACTTTGTTCCCGCACCTGAACATTTTACAAAATCTGACGCTCGCGCCGATCAAGGCGCGGGGAGAGTCAAGACAATCGGCAGAACAGCGAGCACGTGGTTTGTTGGTCAGATTTGGATTGGAAGGAAAGGAAAAAGCCTATCCAGCCCACCTGTCTGGTGGACAAAAGCAGCGAGTGGCGATTGCCAGGGCTTTAATGCTCGACCCAAAATTGATGCTGTTCGACGAAGTTACGTCGGCTCTTGATCCTGAGCTTGTCGCTGAAGTAGAGCAAGTCATTATGCATTTGGCTGAACAATCCATGCCTATGGTGATAGTGACTCACGATATGCACTTTGCCAAAAACATCGCCTCCCGAGTGATTTTCTGCGCTGGCGGCGTAGTGGTCGAAGACGGGCCTCCTGAGCAGGTACTCGGTAGGCCGAAGGAAGCTCGAACGAGAGAGTTCATTCAGCGAGTCTTTCATATCGGCGAGACTGAAGGAGTCAAACGTGAACTATCAATTTGATTTGTTCTTTATCGCGAACGGGCTCTGGCCACTACTGAAAGGGTTAGTCGTAACCCTACAGCTCACCGTGGCGGCGAACATTATAGGATTGACTCTGGGTTTCGTTATTGCGCTCCTGGTAATGAGCCCCAATCCGATACTCCGTTGGCCCTTCACTCTGTTCATTGAGTTTTTTCGCTGTACTCCTGCGCTTGTCCAGATCGTATGGTTTTTCTACTGCATACCGATCATATTCGATGTTTACATAGACGCATTGACGATGGGAATCTTGGCGATTGGACTTAATCTCGCAGCGTTCAACGCAGAAGCGTACAGGGCGGCCATCCAGGGAGTGCAAAGTAATCAGTACGATGCGACTATTGCGTTAGGTCTCTCTCCGTTTCAACGAACAGTCTATGTAGTCTTGCCCCAAGCATTTCGCTCGGCTCTACCCGTGTTGGTTGCAAATGGTATCGGCGCTTTTCAGCAAACGGCGCTCGTTGCGATCGTCGCCTTGCAAGATCTAATGTATATGGGGAAAATCTTGGCCACCGATACCTATCGCCCTATCGAGGTGTTCACAGTTATTGCACTCATATATTTTGCGATATCGTTCCCAATATCTCAGCTCGTAGAATACATAGAGCGCCGCCGTAAAGCGGAAAACTCATGAGGACGCGGCCATGGAACTAGATTTTTCAGTAATCTTCGATTACAAGGCTGCCTTACTTTTCGGCCTCTTATTAACTTTGAAGCTCACAGCGATCTGTGTGATATTGGGTTGCGCTTTAGGATTTATAGTTGCTATAGCGCGCAGCTCAAAAAATAAAATTATATATGGGGTTAGTACCGTATATGTGGCTCTGTTTCGCGGCACTCCAGTGCTCATTCAGCTGTTTTGGATGTTTTTCTGCTTGCCTCTGGTATTGGGTGTTGAACTCTCGAACCTGACTTGTGGAATCATCGCGCTTACGTTGTATATGGCGGCGATAACCAGTGAGACGTTCCGTGCATCGTTTAGCTTCGTTAGCAAGGAACAACATGATGCAGGGGTGGCTCTTGGGCTGACTTATCGTGTTCATACCTTGTACGTTCTTCTGCCGCAAGCGCTGCTAAGGGCTGCACCTACGCTTTTGTCGAACTGCACTAGCTTGTTTAAGGAGAGTGCACTTGTCTCCGCTGTTGGTATGGCCGACTTGATGTTCGTGAGTCAAAACATTTCCAACCGTACTGGGCATCCGGTGGAGCTTTTGACCGCCGCTGCAGTCATTTATTTTGTAATTGCGTTCCCTATTACTCGCGCTGTCACAGCCTTGGAGCGAAAGATCTTGCATACCATGGCCATTTAATTAAGCAAAACCAAACCCTTTGTAGCGATTGTAATCTGTTAATAAAATTAAGCGCTCGTAGCGAAGTAGGATGACTATGTTTAATGGCGATAGACCTTTAATTAGCGGCCAAGAAGCTGACATTGACCATTCGATGTGGTCTGCGACCGGTGGGCCAAAGCCAGAAAGTGTAACCCTGGCTCGGCAAGAATCATGCGATGTATTGATCATCGGTGGTGGTTACAACGGGGTAACGGCAGGTCTCCACTGTGCAGAACGAGGAGCCAAGACAATATTGGTTGAGGCTCAAGAAATTGGTTCAGGAGCTAGTGGACGGAACGCAGGACAGGTAAATCCTGGTCAGTTTCTCTCGCCTGAACAGATTCTTCGCGCGCTAGGCCAAGATTATGGTCAGCTTTTTTTGAAGGAGTTGGGTAGCGCCCCCGATGTAGTCCGTCAGTTGATACGTGATTACGGCATTGATTGTGCCGCTGACGAAAGGCCCATCATCCGCTGTTCGACATCTCCTCAGAAAACGAGAGAGTTAGAATCCCAGGCCTCCGATTGGCAAGCGTTGGGCGCAAATGTTCAGATGGTTTATGGCTCTGAGCTCGAGGAGATGAATGGGTCGACCAGATATAAAGCCGCTCTGATCGATCATCGTGGATTTACGATCCAACCGCTTGCCTACGTTCGGGGGTTAGCGCGAGCTGCCGTTTCCAAAGGCCTTAGAATCTCCACCGGATCTAGAGTCACATCCTTGGAACCGTCAGGTAGCGGATGGTTAGCGACTGCCGGAAATACAACAATAAAAGCTAATAAGGTAATTCTCTCAACCAACGCATACAGCAATGATCTTGTACCAGGCTTTAAGGAGGAAATAATGCCTCTTGGGGCCTTCGGTATTGCCACTGCTGATCCGCTACCTCCTGAGTGGAGAGAGCGAATTTTGCCTCACTATATAGCCATGTGGGACACCCATAAAATACCGCTTTGGTTCCGATATGACCCGGTTGGGCGGCTACATGTTGGATCTATTGGTTTTCTTCCTATTCATTCGGAAGGAGACAATTGGGTAAACCGTGCGATGAAGTTCGTTTATCCATTCGCTCCTACATTTAAATGGGGTTACCGGTGGTCGGGCACGCTTGGTCAAACGGTGGACAGATTGCCGCATCTCGTTGAACCGCGCCCCGGCATCTTTGCAACCATCGGATGTAATGGGCGAGGTATTGCGCCAAATGCCTATTTCGGAAAAATGCTGGCCAAAATCGCACTCGGCGATGATGTAATCACTCCATTACCACTAAGACAGTCCACGAAATATCCAATGCGTGAGATCGCATTAGAGGCATATGACGCTGGAATTCGCTTCTATCGTAATACGTTGCTTTTTACGTAATCAAAACGAAAATAAATCGTGACCTCTACGGTGGCATTGGAGATCGTCAGTCGTTCATTAGCTAATCTGTGAAAATTAATTCCAAAATTCAGGCTTTTTTTAGAAGTTTATTCAATTTTAGCTGGGTTAAACGTTGAAGATTGGAAACTGTTTTTGATGAAGGAAGAATACACTGGCTTCATCGAGCTAATTAGCGAAATAGCGATATGAGTGGCCTCTAAGGCTGTTTACGACGAGATGACCTATATTTCGGATCTATGTAGATAGGTGAAGAAAAATGAGTGTGAAATCAACAGAATACAGTGCTCTAGATGAACTGGCGTCAAGGGTACAGGCCGATCTCCACGTCCTACGTTTTCCTCATGACCCTTGGGTACTGCCTAAGGCGCACCCTAGCGGTAAGCATGTCTACGACGTCGCTATCATCGGGGGAGGCCAAGGCGGGTTGGCAATCGCTGCAGGTCTCTTGCGCGAACGGGTTGATAACATCGTTGTTTTTGATCAGCAGCCCAAGGGCCTGGAAGGCCCGTGGAACAATACGGCGCGTATGCGTACTTTGCGTACTGTAAAGCATTTGCCAGGTATTGATGCGACATTAACCAGTCTTGCACCTCAAGCATGGTACACAGCCAAGTACGGCGAAGAAGCTTGGGAGCAACTGATAAAAATCCCTAAAGGCGACTGGCAAGACTATCTTACATGGTGCCGCGACACACTGAAGATCCCAGTCGAGAATCTTACTGGTGTCTCCAGCGTCATTCCTGAAGATAAACTGTTTCGACTGGAGCTAAACAGGTTCAACGGTCGAGGAGAGATATCGGCTCGGGACGTTGTTTATGCTCGCAGGGTAGTTGTCGCCACGGGCGTTGATGGCAGCGGGGCATGGCATGTACCTAAGTTTATTTCATCGGCGCTACCAAAAGATCGATACGCCTCTTCAGGAGAGCATATTGATTTTTCAAAGCTTGTCGGAAAAAAGATAGCAGTTCTTGGTGCAGGCGCATCCGCATTCGACAATGCTTCGACCGCGCTTGAGGCCGGGGCGTTAGAAGCGACTGTTTGTATTCGTCGCAAGGATATCCAGCGTATTAATCCTCAGATATGGATGGCAAAAGCTGGGTTTCTTAATCATTACGCTGATATGGATGATTGCCTGAAGTGGAAGTACATGCGACATATGTTCAGGTATAACATTCCAGCTCCACAGGACGCCTATAATCGATTGTCAGGTTTAGAAGGTGCGAGCGTTCGTACTAATGCAGCTTGGGAAGGTGTGAAACTTGTAACTGATGGTGGAAAGGAACAAGTTGAGGTCACCCTTGCGTCTGGAGACAAACTCAAGGTCGACTACTTGATAGTTGCTGTTGGGTTTGTGAACGATTTTTCACTACGCCCAGAGCTTTCAAATATTGCTAATCACATAGCGCTGTGGCAAGACAAATATAGTCCTACCCATGGGGAGGAAGATGCTCAAATATCCAGCCATCCCTACCTGGGTGAGAATTTTGAGTTTGTCGAAAAAACGCCTGGGGAAGCCCCCTACATTAAGAATGTATTCAACTTTACCTATAGCGCTCTTGTAAGTATGGGACTTTCCGGCTCGGCTATCAGCGGGTTTAGATACTCGGTTCCTCGTGCGGTACGTGGTATCACAAAATCGCTTTATCTTGAAGATGTTGAAGAGATTTATAATAAATTTACCGATTATGCCGAGCTTGAGATCGTAGGAGTTGTTCCATTCAGCAATTCAATTCAAGCAAGCAAGATTTTCGCTGATTGAGTTAAGTGTCCTTGCTTGGCCCATGAAAGGTATCGGTAATCGATACCTTTACTGATATAGAATTATAAATTGTTAATATCCATTAATAATGGATAGGGATCCTTTCATGCGAAATATTTCAACTTTATTAGCTCCAGCTGCCGTTGGCCCTTATTCTCAGGCAGTCTGCCATGGTGAATATCTATTTGTTTCGGGGCAGCTAGGCATTGACCCTGCCAAGGGAGAGCTGGTCGCGGACGATGCCTTGCTTCAAATGAAACAGTGCCTCAGTAATATTTCAGCGATTGCTGAAGCAGCGGGTACCGGTATTTCAAAGACTATCAAAACAACAATAATGGTTACAAATTTAAGTGATTTTGCGAAGTTGAATGACGTATATGCTACCTATTTCTCTTCTCCGTTCCCTGCTCGCGCTACATTCGAGGTTTCCGCACTACCAAAAGGAGCCCTCGTTGCAGTAGATGCCATTGTCGCGCTGGACTGAATGTTGAATCAGTAGCCAAATACAGGATATTTATGAATCTTAATCTCGGTAATCAGGATAAAGAGTGGATTCGCTGGGCAATCGGCGTGTTGCAGGGGGATGCCAATCGCTCTGCCGATACACATCTGATTCCTTTAGATTTTAACGGGCTGCCTGGGATATCGATTTATCTGAAGGATGAGTCTACTCACCCTACAGGCAGTCTGAAGCACCGCTTGGCACGATCGCTTTTCCTGTATGGCATCTGCAATGGCTGGATAAAGAAAGATACTTTGTTAGTCGAAGCATCTTCTGGCTCAACAGCTGTAAGTGAGGCGTACTTTGCTAAGCTCCTAAATCTGCCCTTTACTGCAGTAATGCAGCGTTCCACCAGTTGCCAGAAAATCGATGCTATTAATCGACTAGGGGGGACATGTCACTTTGTTGACAATCCTGGAGCTATCTATACGGTCGCTGAGAAACTTGCTCGTGAAACAGGTGGTCATTATTTAGACCAATTCACAAATGCAGAGCGCGCTACAGACTGGCGTGGTAACAATAATATTGCTGAAAGCATATTTTCGCAAATGGCGATGGAGCGAGATCCTGAGCCGGCTTGGGTGGTTATGAGTGCCGGCACTGGAGGAACGTCTGCCACAATCGGAAGGTATATCAAGTATAAGCATCTGAATACTCGACTTTGTGTAGTTGACGTTGAGCATTCTGCTTTCTATGAGTCCTTCGACACAGGGGATAAGGGAAGCACTTGTCCGACTCCCTCTCGGATTGAAGGTATTGGTAGGCCGAGAGTAGAGCCTTCGTTCATCCCTGATGTCATTGATCACATGATCAAGATTCCAGATGCTGCCTCACTTGCTGCGATGCACGTTCTCTCAGAGCGGCTATCGCGCCGTGTTGGTGGTTCCACCGGAACGAATTTTTTTGGCGTTTGTTGTATCGCGGAGCATATGCGTTCACATAAGCAGACAGGGTCGATAGTATCGGTTATTTGCGATTCAGGAGACCGTTATGCCTCAACGTATTACGATGCTGACTGGCTTAAAGAAGCCAACATTGACATAAGTCCTTATGAGAAATATTTGAATGCATTTCTCGATGGAAAGGGTTCAGACGTGTCGCTGATCAACCTCTGTAAAAATGTACGAAGCGAGTAGTCGATTGCGGCTTGTTATAAGCTATTGCTGAGCTAACGCCTCTTATGCAGCCTCTAACAAATAGGCACCTGGTATTTTCAATACTAGGTGCCTTTCGGTATACGCCAATTGCGTCTCTTGGGATGTATCAGCCAACGAGCACTTCGCTGATCTGAATGATGGGCTTGAGATTAGTATAATTGGCGATGTCCGCGCCGATGGCTTTAGAGTGAGGCCCAAATGCAGCGGCAAATGCGTCGAGCGATTCGAAGAAGAGGTGGCCTATCGCAAGGTACGTCGGATCGCTTCCGGGTATTGGGCCTTGAAGGCCTTTTTCAATAGTGAAGTGGCTGCAGGCCCCGGCCATCTTCAGCTGAATCATCGTCATATGGTTATCACGATAATAATCAAAGTCGAAGGTTGCGCCAGCTTCATTCGGGTAAAGAATGCTTACGTCAATCATTGAGTGTATTTCCTGGTTTAGTGATTAAACGGCGGTGATACCAACAGGGCGTTCGCCAGAGATGGTTGTTCGATGCATGACGCGTAAGTGACCGTCGTAGCCACCCTCTGCATTGTGAAGCGTACAGCGGTTGTCCCAAAGGGTGAGCATGTTCGGCGCCCACCGATGGCGGTAGATATATTTGTCCTGCACCATGTGCTGATACAAATAGCTCAACAGCGCCGATGATTCACCATGAGTCAAACCCTGAATACCCTGCGTGTAGACAGGGCTTACGTATAAAGAATTTCGACCTGTTACCGGATGTACACGCACCAGCGGGTGTGGCCAGGTTTTGTCCGCGTCTTCACTGACCACTATCTTCATCGAGCGCGCTTCTGTTTCTTTGGCGAAGAGACCATTTTTGCCATAGGGCATGCTCGCAGAATGTATCGCGGCGAGACGACTCAGTAAGCCCTTCATCGTCTCGGAAAGGTCATCGTAGGCACGATATCCGTCGGCAAACAGGGTATCGCCACCCACGGGCGGAGTGATCTTGGAATGCAGGATGGTTCCCGCCGGCGGTTGTTCCTGGAAGCTCCAGTCGGAATGCCACTGGGCACCGAAGTTGACCGCTTTCTCATCAGGCTCGCGCCTGAGTTCGAGTATGTGCGGATGGGCCTCCATCGGGACGATATATGGGTCTATTCCGAACTCACCAAATTGAAGCGTGAACGCCTCCAGTTGCGTGTGGGAGAGCGGCTGATCCGGAAAGTAAATTACCGAATGCCTGGCCCACGCTTCCTTTACCTCTTCGAGTACAGCTGCCGTGAGGGGCTTATCAATCGAAATACCAGTAACCCTGGCTCCAAAACCGTGCGCCTCGGGTTCTACCTGAATATGCCTGAAGTTGCTCTCCATCATCGCAGTCCCTTCTCTCGTTTTTATAAACAAATCACAGGATGACCGTGGAGCGATTCTCTGATGCCAGTCCACTGCTGTCGTTGCTACCGTGCGACAGAGAATTGATCTGAGATGCCAATACCCTTGGCGTTGGCTTTCCCACCGTTTGAACTGTCGTGTCGTAACAAATCTTTGGCGCGTGGTGCCATTCACTCAAATTTCCCTCCCACCCACACTGAGCCAAGCTGCGCAGCGACTGCTCGGTAATGATCAATAAAAATCCCGGAAAGGGCAGGGAAGGGGACGAACGATGAGCGACTACGATCTGAGTTTTAAGCGTGCGTTGGCTCGTGGTGAGCTAGACGGCAGGTTCGACACGATCGTTATAGGTTCTGGCGCAGGCGGCCTAAGCACTGCCGCATTGTTAGCGCTTGAAGGTCAGCGCGTGTTGGTGCTTGAACGCCACGCGGTGTTGGGCGGTTGCTTGCAATCCTTCAAACGTCAAGGCTTCGAGTGGGACGTTGGCCTGCACTACATGGGTGAGGTACACCGCAAGACGAGTGGACTCTATCGCCTTTTCGACAAAGTCTCAGGTGGTCAGGTTGAATGGGCGCGCATGCCCGACAATTACAATCGCATCATCGTAGGTGCCAATAGCTACGATCATATGGCCGGTGCAGAAGCCTACAAGGATCGACTCAAGGACTACTTTCCGAAGGAGGCGCGCGCGATCGATCGTTACGTGGAGCTGGTGGGGGAGGCGAGCCGGGCTGCGAAATCCTTCTTCGGTGAGCGAGCCTTGCCACAATCCATGTCTGAGAAGGCGTTCTCCAGGGCTCAGACTGCATTCATGCCACTTGCACAGCGCACCGTGCAGGATGTTTTGGACGAATTGACTGACAACGCTGACCTTAAGGCAGTCTGGTGTGGGAACTACGGCGACTACTGCAATTCCCCTGCGGAGGCCTCTTTTGCGATCCATGCCATGGTATTCAGCCATTACATCGATGGTGCTAGTTACCCCGTTGGCGGTTCGCAATGCATAGCCACAGCAATGGCTGACACTGTCCGCGCTGCAGGAGGGGCTTGCCTGGTAGCGGCTGAGGTTGTGAGCATCGAGATGTGTGATGGTTGCGTGGTAGGTGTACAAACCGCTGACGGAAGCCAAATTCGCGCGGACAGAGTCGTCAGTGCGATTGGTATTTCTCAGACCGTACCGCTGCTGGCTCATGCAAATCCAGAACTGGCGGAGCTATTGGGCGAGGTGACAAATACCATTGGTACAACTCAATGTTATGCCGTGCTGAACCTTGGCATCGACATTGCCAATGCTGATCTGAATATTCATCCAGCCAATTTGTGGGTGCACCCTAGCAATGATCTCCCGGCGAACCTTGCACTGTACAAAGCTGATCCAGAGGGACAGCCCATGCCTCTACATTTCATTGCCCACCCATCGTTGCGGGATCCGAGTTGGCCAGACCGTCACCCTAAGCAGAGCACTATGGATATTTGCGGCCTCACTGATTGGTCGGTGTTCGAGCGCTTCACTGGCACGAAGTGGAAGCATAGAGGTGCAGAGTACGAGGACATGACGGCAAGACTGAGTGAAGACCTGATGGCTGTGGCCTTAAAACATTATCCTCAAATCGGCGGAAGCATTGCTCATGCTGAGCTGGCTACACCTCTCACTTTCAATCACTTTCTAAACCGCAGCCATGGCAATTTCATGGGCTATGAGCAAACACCGCTTCGTTTTGCACAGCGATGGATGCGCGCGCACGGCCCTGTTAAAGGGCTGTACTTCGGGGGACAGGATGTGACTGCTGCCGGAGTCAGTGGCGCGATGGTCAGTGGGCTTGTCGCGGCGAGCGCCGTTCTCGAACGAGACCTTTTCCGAGAGCTTTAGCCCTCAAGTTCGCACTGGGGCGAATTGGCTCCACAAGCCGCACTTTGGTGGTCTGAACTCACAGTATTGTTGATTGAAAGGGGTTTTCCTCCAGCAAGTAAGCTGCTTGCCAATTCATGGCGCAGTGCACTAGGTGCCTTACCGAAGTGACCTCGCACAGCATGCGAAAACGCGCTGGGCTCAGCGTAGCCCAGCCTTTCTGCCAGCATCACAAGCGGCAGATCGGGATCAGCGAGGCCTTCCAATGCCTCGCTCATACGCACCGCTTCCAGTAATTGGCGGAAGGATGAACCGCGTTCAGCCAATCGACGCTGAAGAGTACGCCTGCTGAGATCCAGCGAGTGCGCCACGCTGTCGCAATTCGCTTCTGAAAATCCCTGCGCAGCGATGGCTGCCGTCACGTAATCAACGAGCGTGTCGGAGCGACCCTGGGTTTTAAGCATCGCCTCTGCACGACCAAGTACGATGCGAAGTAGGGTTGGATCGGCAGCCTGCCAGGGTGAGTCCAGCAGTTCTGCCTCAAATATGACACGAGCGTGCTCTACTCCCAGAGTGACGGGACATTCAAAATAAGCTTGATAACGGTTGGCTAAACACGAGTCAGTGCCAGGTAATTCAATCCTGGTGGGTCTACGGTCAGCCGGCATACAGCTATAGAGAAGACGCATGTACGCGGCAAAGAGAGAATCTATTTGGGCGGGATGCATGGCTACGGGACTAGGTGTTACGTGGTAAACCAGCTGAACACCGTTGTTGGAAGTGGGGTCAGTTAAAAAGCGACCAGAGTTGCTGACTAATTGCTGCAGTCTGACCGTGTGGGCGAGCGCCTGGCGTAATGAACTGCTGTGCATTAACACCAGTGCCACGACGTTCATTGATTGCAGTGGTAATGCTACGCCAACCTTCAAGCCTAACAGCGGATCTTGGGAAAGTTGCATCGCGCGCTGCCAAAGCCGTCTCACTTGCACGAGTTGCAGCTGCCGCGTAGGCGCCACGTCCTCCAGGTGCTGGGCCCAGGGAGCTCCCAAACGGGAAGCATCGATACCTTGCCGAGTGAGTTCCTCGATGACGCCTACAAGCCAAGTGGCACTGACGGTGAGAGGTCGGGTCATTTTATGTCCGTTAGCCGCAGCGCATTGCCTGGTTGGTTGGAAACATACGAAACCCTTACCAGGCGCTGTATTGCAAGTCGGTTGCTCAAGTTCAGCGAAGTGTTACGACAGACTGTGTAGCACGTCTGAAAGGGATATTCCATGGCTTCACCGACAGCTTCGAAATGAAAGTAGTGGGCTGGAATTTGGAGGAAAACGGAAGGGACGTGCGGGGAAATTTAGCATTTTGATAGCGGGCAGTTTGGGGCTGCCCGCTATGCTGACATCACGTTTTACGAAACGGCGGATCAAATTTTTACGGGTTCACCCAAAACATGCATCAGGCGATTCGCCCATCCGAAGATGGCTGTGGCCAACACCAGATCAACAACGCCAAGCGTGTCAAAACCGAGGTCTTTCAACGCGTCTGCATGCTGTCCTTTTAATGCTGGAGGGGATTTGGCCAGCTCTACGGCGAAGTCGAAAAGAGCCTGAGAACGCTCATCCAACCGAGCTTCTGTTTCGTCTGCAAAGATTTTTGCGACCAGCTCTGTACTTTTGGTTAATTGATTGTATCGGGCACCGTGTACTGCGGCGCAGTAGACACAACGGTTAACAATCGAAGAACCAATCGCACCTAGTTCACGCTCAGCAGGGGGTAAGCCGGCGCGACCATACATGATGGCGTTAAACAAAGGGGATCGTACCGCGAGCGATTCAGGGTCATGAGCAAGAGTGAGCACATATTCCGAGATTTTTTTGCTCGATGGGGTTACTTTCATCGCATCGAGCTGCTCTTGGCTCGCGCTTTCCAACTCTACAGGTTTGATGTACGGCGACCAGTGAGGCACCGATACGGTGAAATTATGCACGACCTGGCTCATTTCATTTCTCCAGCAATTTTAAACCCAGCTACGACCCGGAGCTGATAGTTAACGAAAGCAAGAACCTCGGTGAGCCTCACGATATCTGGCTCTGTGATTCCGACAGCCTTCAATGTGTCGATATCTTGCTTCGTAGCTTCGCGCGGCTTTTGAGTGACCAGATCAGTGAATCGGATGATTGCCATGAAGCGTTCATCCCCATAGGCCGTCTGCTGAGGGTTGGCGGCGACATAGAGTCCTTCATCGCCACCAGCTGACTCAAGACATGCATGGTAGTGATCAGCCAGTTCTTCAGAATCGCTCAACCGAGCGATTCGTTCAGCAAGAGCTGCACGTTCTGCATGTGATAGACCACCAGGATCTTTTGGAATGATCACGGCATCATGGCTAGCTTGACTGAGTGCCATAATTTCAGCCCGCTCCGCAATGGCCATCGCGAGCGGAGAGTTTTCGTTTGCGCCGACAAGACGCTCGATAATATTCGGAGTAAGCATATAAGTTCCAATAGTTAGCGACGCGTTATTTCTAATGCACCTGTATTCGGTAGCAGAACTAAAAAAGCATATTCGCCGAAAGTTAAAGAACGCTTGCGAGAGAAACGAACTTTGTGGTTATGAATGCGTCTAGTGCGCCAGGGCCACCTTCGGTTCCGTATCCGGAATCTTTGACGCCGCCAAACGGATGCTCTGGTAGTGCAACGCTGTGATGGTTGATCGAGATGGCGCCAGATTCGATTCCGTTGAACAGCTTATTTGCCGAGGTAAGCGATCGGGTGTAGGCATATGCAGATAGACCATATGGCAGTCTGTTCGCTTCTTTGATGGCATCCTCGATGTCGTCAAACGAATTGATCAACGCGATTGGCCCGAATGGTTCGTCAACCATGGCGCGGGCAGTTACCGGTACATTCGTCAGAACCGTTGGTTCGAAGAAGTACCCTTTGTTGCCTACGCGATTTCCGCCGGTCTCGAGCTTCGCTCCATGCGATACCGCATCCGCCACGAGTTCTTCTGTCGCCTTGAGCCGGCCCGCATGCGCCATTGGGCCCATGGTTACGTTTGGATCAAGACCATCACCCACCTTGACGGCGCGTGCGCCTTCTACGAAGCGGCTAACGAACTCGTCGAATACTTTCGAGTGAACGAGGAAGCGAGTAGGGGAGACACAGACCTGACCCGCATTGCGGTATTTAGCGGCGACAGAAATCTTGACTGCGGTGGCGATATCCGCGTCATCCATTACGATCACGGGCGCGTGGCCACCCAGCTCCATCGTGGATCGCTTCATGTGCAAACCTGCGAGGCTCGCAAGCTTTTTGCCCACTGGAGTAGATCCGGTGAAAGTCACTTTCCGGATAGAGGGATGGGCAATCAAATACTCAGAAATTTGGCCTGAGTCGCCAAAAAGCAGGTTGACTGCTCCAGGAGAAACGCCAGCGTCAGCGAATGCTTTTACGAGCTCGACAGCACAGGACGGTGCCTCTGTCGCACCTTTCAAAATGATCGAACAGCCGGCTGCCAAGGCACCCGCGACTTTTTTTACGGCTTGAATGAGGGGGAAGTTCCACGGCGCGAATCCCACTACAGGCCCGATTGGCTCCATCAGAGTAAATTGATGAATACCTAATGCGCGGGAAGGGATGACTCGTCCATATGCACGTCTGCCTTCTTCAGCATGCCAATCGATGGTGTCTGCAGTTGCTGCGACTTCACCCATTGCTTCCGCCAATGGCTTTCCATGCTCGGAAGTGAGTACCAGAGCGATATTTTCAGCACGCTCACGAATCAAATTTGCCGCTTTGTGCATAATCGATGCACGATCGAGTGCGGAAACCTGCTTCCATGTCGCAAAGCCTTTCTCAGCTGCGATTGCCGCGTCTTCTATGTCAGCCAAGCTAGCTTTCGCAATGAGTCCGATCTGCTCTTCAGTTGCCGGATTGACTACGGGGATCGATTCACTGGGATGCGTATTACGCCATACACCGCCAATAAACAATGGTATTTGTTCCATGATCACCTCTCATAGTTGCTAATGGTTTTAACGTCCCACGGCTTGGCTAAAAACTTATTCTGGTGCTCAGCTACAAGCTATCAACGACACATGGGCTTCAATAAAATATAGAGCATCTGCCTTCGGAAATTTTTTCGTTTTTTTCAGAAAAGATCTCGAAATTAGAAGTTTTTTCTACAAATTTCTAAGCTTGTAGAAACTGAATGCTTTCGATGCGCTATGTGCGGCTGTGCATTTACTCTTGGAGTCTGTTGAGATCGACGCGAGCGCAATCAGTTATTTCGTAGCAAGCCAAGGTACGTTGATGAGGTGGGTTAGCACTCGCTTACTCCAAGCATGCGTATCACCAATCGATTAGCGCTGTGGGTGTCTATGGCAGTAATTTCAGCCACGTGGGGCGCAACAGATTGACCGATGAACGATTAATTTGTGACTGGCGTGCGCATGGTGACGAACTCTTCAGCGGCGGTCGGGTGCACGGCGATGGTTTCATCGAATTGGCGCTTGGTGGCACCAGCTTTCAGAGCGATGGCCAACCCCTGAATGATTTCCCCAGCATCCGGCCCGACCATGTGGCAACCCAGCACCTTGTCGGTTTTGGCATCCACCACCAGCTTCATCAATGTGCGCTCCTGGCATTCGGTCAAGGACAGCTTCATGGGCCGGAAACGGCTTTCGAAGATCACCACATCGTGGTCGGCCTCTCGCGCTTCTTCTTCGGTCATCCCTACAGTGCCGATGTTTGGCAAGCTGAACACGGCGGTCGGGATCATCTTGTAATCCACCGGGCGGTATTGCTCAGGCTTGAATAGACGGCGCGCCACGGCCATGCCTTCAGCCAGAGCGACGGGAGTCAGCTGAACACGGCCGATAACATCGCCAAGCGCCAGGATCGACGGCTCGGCGGTCTGGTATTGATCATCGACCTCGACGAAACCTTTCTTGTCGAGTTTGACGCCGGTGTTTTCCAGCCCGAGGTTATCGAGCATCGGACGGCGACCGGTGGCGTAAAGCACGCAGTCCGCTTCCAACTCTCGACCGTCCTTCAGGCTGACTTTGAGACTGCCGTCAGCCTGCTTATCGATGCGCTCGATGTCGGCGTTGAATTGTAAGTCCATGCCGCGCTTGGTTAGTTCTTCCTGTAAGTGTTTACGCACCGCACCATCAAAGCCGCGCAGGAACAGATCACCGCGATACAGCAGCTTAGTTTCGGCGCCCAAGCCGTGAAAGATCCCTGCAAATTCCACCGCGATGTAACCACCACCGACCACCAGAACACGCTTGGGCAGCTGCTTGAGAAAGAATGCCTGGTTCGAGCTGATGGCGTGCTCGTGCCCTGGAATCTCTGGGATCTGCGGCCAGCCGCCTGTAGTGATCAGGATGTGTTCGGCAGTGTGGAGCTCGCCATTGATCTCGACCGTGTGTGGGTCGATGATCTTGGCGTGGCCTTCATGCAAGGTCACGCCACTGTTGACCAGCAGGTTGCGATAGATGCCGTTCAGTCGATTGATCTCGAGATCCTTGTTGGCGATCAGCGTTGTCCAATCAAACTTCGCTTCGCCCAGCGTCCAGCCAAAACCTTGCGACTGTTCGAAGTCTTCGGCGAAATGCGCGCCGTAGACCAGCAGCTTTTTCGGCACGCAGCCGACATTCACACAAGTGCCGCCCAGGTAGCGGCTCTCGGCCACAGCCACTTTCGCGCCAAAACCGGCAGCAAAACGCGCAGCCCGCACACCGCCGGATCCGGCGCCAATCACATAAAGGTCAAAATCGTAGGCCATTTTTCAATCTCCTTGGCAGGCAATCAGCGTAATGTCGTGGTGGCTAATCGCGGGCCGGGCTGTCGTAAGAAGTCAGCAACTCATCGAGCACAGGCCCCATAGGTTACTTAGAGATTTCCATAGGGTTATCGAAAACTACCATCCGATTGGTAGGCTTGCAATAGCGAGCCGACTTGTTTCATCGTATGAGGTGTACGGGGTAGGAGAGGGGGCGAGCAGGGAACTTAGAAATAAATTGGCACTCGAATTCGCCGACTCTTGTTGACCTTTATATCGAGCATTAGCACGAGCAGTGACGACCACATCACGTGGACACGTTATGTAGTATCTATCCCGGATGAGCTGGGGTGTTATAAACATGAGTTGAATGGCAAGCCACAACTACTTGCTAACAGTCCCTATCTCGAAATTATTCCATGATCTATTGCATACTTTACTAATGCCGCAGGTTTCTCGATGTTGAGTTTGCGTCGAATGCTCAGGCGATGGGTTTCTACAGTCCTGACGCTAATGTCCAGTTCCCGTGCCATTTTTTTGTTGTTCAGTCCTTGGATCATTTTATATAAAACTTGGCTTTCCCGGGGCGTTAGCTTATTAATAGTATTATCATCAAGAAGGAGTTTTTGTGCGATTTCAGCACTGTAGAAGGTACCCCCGTTTTTAATTGCTTCAATCGCAGCGACAATCTCTCTTGAGGGTGCATTTTTCAATACGTAGCCACTCGCACCGGAGCGTAGGGATTCAGTTACATACTCTTTTCTATCATACATGCTGAGCACGAGCACCTTTATGGTGGGGTGTCTATCGCGTATTATTCGCGTCAGCTCAAGACCGTTAGTGTCGGGAAGATTGATGTCGACCAACAGAATATCTGGATTGCAGTGCTCAACCATCACCATAGCTTCCTCGCCATTTTCAGCCTCACCAACCACGGTCACAGTCGGAATGACGGATAGTAGAGCCCTGATCCCATCGCGTACTAAGGTGTGATCATCGACCAAGGCTAACCGGATTTGTGTTGATAAGTTCACTAAGGAGCCCATTGTTGGATAAGTCAAATTTTCTTATGGGGAATACTCATGAATATCATGATATTCAGCTCGCTCCGGCCAGATGCTGATGCTATATGAATTCGGCCACCAAAGTGCTCGATGCGCTTGCGTATGTTCTTATTCTCTGGCTCTTTTTAGTGCCGATATTGAGCAATATCGAATGAGAGTAGACCTGGTAATGGCATTTTTGACGCTAAGTAAAGACTAGGGTTAAATATACCTAGAGCTCCAGGCGGTAATACATGATGCTACATACTCCGCGTCATTGTTGTTGGTAAGCAAGTGGTCGGCCGAGTCGAGCGAAATGAAGCTCTTTGGGTGTTTAGCTGTCATGTAAATCTTCTGGGCTTGTTCTATTGATACAACGCTGTCTGTGGGCGAGTGAAAAACAAGCAGTGCGCGTCGAAGATTCGCGATATTTTTATCCTGCTGATGGGTTTCAATGTCATCGAGGAACTGTTTTTTTATAGTAAACTCTCTTCCTGCCAGCATTACTTTATATTCACCAATGTCTCTGATCGCTTCTACGTGACCTTTGAACTGTTTCATGACATGGGTCGCTTCAGCAGGGGCGCCGATTGTCACCACACCCTTTGCCTCTGGAATGTGTTTCGCCGCCGCTATGACTGCGGCTCCACCCAAACTATGGCCAATCAAGATAGATGGAGCCTGATATGTATCACGCAGATACTCCGCCGCCGCTACCAGGTCGGCAACGTTGGAGGAAAAATTGCTGTTGGAGAAGTCGCCATCACTGCTGCCTAGGCCTGTGAAATCAAATCGGAGCACAGCGATATTATTGTCGACTAGCGCTTTAGCAATTCTAGCGGCAGCTTTAATATCTTTCCCGCAGGTGAAGCAGTGGGCGAACAATGCATAGGCTCTGGGCGACTCCGGCAGCTCAAGTAGACCAGACAAACTTATACCCTGAGGGTTTTGGAACGTTATCTTTTGTTTGCTCATGATGAATTTCCTTGAATGGTTCTGATACTTGACCTGGTGTGAACCGGTAGGCGGGCAGGTTTGCCCCCAACCAAATGCTTGTGTTCAAATCTGCTCAGGGGCTTCTTTAAAGCGCTACCTAGCAATGCAGCACCAAGAGCAGACGAATGACCTCACAAGGTGCTCACTCGAAAGTGAAAACCAATGCGTTTATCGGTTGATGATGAGTGTTCTGCGCTCGGCATCAAGCAAAAATACCTAAAAGAATACTAGCAATGATCACCGTCGAAGCGCCCCCGAGGCGGGTAGATATCTGAGCGAACGGCATTAGCGACATACGATTGGAGGCTGAGAGGATCGCAACATCCCCGGTACCGCCAAGGCCGCTGTGGCAGCAGGTCACGATGGCTGATTCGATGGGGTACATTTTCATCAGGTTGCCCATAACAAAACCTGCGACGGCCATTGAGGCAACGACGGATACGCAGACTAGGACATAACCGATAGAAAAGACTTTTACGACGCTATCGAGAGGGACATACAGCATCCCCAAACCAATCATCACCGGCCAAATGAAGGCGGAAGAAATAAGCTTGTAGAAAGCGTTTGCACCTTTTTCCAGTTTTTCCGGCAGAACGCGAACGTACTTAAAAAGTACAGCGGCCAAGATCATCATGACAGGGCCAGGAATACCGAAGACTTTCTCAAGCAGACCGCCAAGGACGAAGAATGCGCAGATGACTAAAACGCCTGCACCCATCACTCTGAAATCGATAGTCGAGCCGTTATCTTCCCTAACTTGGAATTTATCATTCTCGTCTTTGGCACGGATCAATGAACCCTCGCCATTGAGATGCGGGCGTTTTAGCGCCAGCCTGGCCAGGTAGCCGGCACAGATAATCGCCGCGATGTTGCCGACTACAGCGGCAGGCACCAATTGAGCAACGTAGATTTCCGGCGTACCGCCGAGAATAGCTGAGTAAGCAAGCGATAAAGGCAGGATTCCCTCACCAATGCCCCCGCCAATAATTGGAACAATGATAAAGAAGAAGGTGTGGTAGAAACTGTAGCCGACGAGTTTTCCCACAATGAGCCCGCTTGACACGGCAGTCAGGGTTCCGACGAGGAGAGGTATGAACATCCTCATCATGCCCTGAATCAAAATAAACCGACTCATCCCCAGAATGCTGCCGACTACCAGGCTGGCGATCACGAAGTACAAAAAGTTGGCTTCTTTCATTAGCATTTTTGTAGCGCCAATCGTGGCCGGGCCGAAGAAGCCGTAGAACACCAGAATCGATGGCAGCATCAAGCACAGAATGGCTCCTCCTCCGATTTCCTTCAGTATCGGAAGACGCGAACCCAGTTGGCCGAAAAACATGCCCATTGTCATGATGACGGCAAGACCACCAATCATGTTATTAGGCAAAAAACCTAAGTGTGCCGAGAGATAAACGATCACGGCTATGCCGAGAAAAATCGGGAGTGGGATTACACCTATTTCGTAAGCGCACAAGCTGCGCAGTTGACTCAACCAGCCGTCACGGGGAGCATCGATTTTCATTGATTGCTCATAAGACTTGTTCATGTCGCTATTCCTCATACAGCATCACTGACTTGGCGTCAGCTTCAACATTTTCCGCAGTGAAATACCCGGGATATACAAATGGCCACGGGCTTCCTTGGAGATTGGCAGGCCTTCTGCGGTCAGACCGGCCCGCCGGCGCCTCCTAGTGACGCCATACCTTTCATGGTCTCTGGGGAAAGGCCATTCAGCTGTATCAGGCGGGCACTGATGTCTTTACGAGTTTGCTTCCAAATTTGCATGGGGTACTGACCTAGGCGCGGTGCCCTGTAGGTTTACGGTGCTATAAATTTCAATAAACCATACCATCTAGTTGGTAGGCTAGCAATGGGCGCGGTAACCAACTTGATCGTATGTGGAGCGAGGGCGTTGCTGCGCATCTCCGCTGATACGTAGGCGGTGATTTGCGACGGATCATGGCGTGAAGCAGCCAGTCGCATGAGCGTACTTGGTCAGTGATCTCGCAAATCTTTCTTTCGAGTGATCGTGGATGGCGCGTAGTACGCTCTAGGTGGTCAATATCGATGATCGAGGCTTCTGCTAAGCTCGTGTCGATCCTGTTTCAATGAGATGACCGAATGTCATTTGTAGATAAATTCGTTGCTGAGATATTGGCGCTTCAGGTTGCCCTGTATCACTCCCGCGCTCGGTTGGAGGCACGGACTGATAGCGAAGCTTTGCACGACCTCAGGATTGCCGTGAGGCGTATCAGGAGTTTGCTCCGACCGATGCGCGCCATGAGCGAAGTTGTGGCGCTGAACAATGCGTCGGCTGAAGTGGGAAGGCTGACCACGCCGGCTCGCGATCTGGAGGTGATGATTCAGGAGTTGGAGGACAAAGGCTTCCCTGTTCAGGCGCAACTCAGAAAAACTCGGTTAGCGTCGAACTACACCAGAATTCTAAAAAGTTCGGCCCTCAAGAACCTGTTCATTCAATTGGATGAATGGCCTTCCACCTTTCGCTCCGTTGAAGTCAAAGGCGGTTTAAAGCACGTCCAACCTCAAATTGAAAAAGCGCTGAATAAGCAGATTGGCCGGTTGCATGCTGCCGTGGATGACGCTGAATTTGATCGGCACGAGTTGAGAATTCTGGTCAAACGGACGCGCTACCTCACGGAAGCTTTTCCCAAGCTTTCATCTCTCTCGCGTAAAGCGGCGAGCTCTCTCAAAGCACTGCAATCGGCTTTAGGTTCCTGGCATGACCACTATCAATGGTGCCAAAAGGCACTGATCGAACCCGACCTGCGTCCGTTGGAAAAGGCTTGGCAAAGCTGCGCAGCCACAGCGCTCGAAAAGGCTGAGATCCAATTGGTTGACCTAGCGAAGCTGCTGCCCAAATCATCAGGCAAAAAAAGCCGCCTAAAGTGGCGGCAGAAAAAACAGCAGGCGTTGAATAGCCAGAGTATTACTGCCGGAAAGTTACAAAACGGTGACTGTTTTCTGGTGTAGCGAAGATGGCTCTTTAAGACAGCTCCACCACAGGCCTATTGATGCTGATAGGCAAGGGGTGGGCTGCGTTTATACGGCCTTCCAGTCTTGTCACGAAGGCTTCGGCTTCTGCATAGCTTCGAAAGCTGACGCACCATGTGTCCATCCAGACAAGCCAGCCTTCGGGTGTACTCGCTTCTTCGACTCAGATCTGATCACTAAAATCCTTCATGTGGAGGTTCAGGTCATTTAACGGCAATGTGATGTTCGGTCTATAGCTAGTTCAACAGGGAGTAGGCATACATTGTTTATGGCCTCTTGGTGTGCGTAAGGATATGCTCCCCCCGACTTCATATATGCCAATAAAAACCAACCACAGTGACGTTATGAACCAATCAGAGACGCGTGCGACTGCCCTAACGCTGTATCCAGAGGACTCCCGCGAGGCGGCGGCTCTGCTGAAGCAGGCCGTACCACTGATGGTGCGTCACAACATTCCACCAAATCCCGTGCACTATGCTCTCTGGTACACCTACAGCAAAGGTCAGGAGCCAGAGCTTAATCGCCATCTGGACAGGGTGGTCAAAGACTTCGACTGTTTCCCTCCCGAATCCGCTACGAAGCTTTTTCGCGACTACATCATTCGTGACGAGTTGGAGGAGGCGCGCGCAGGGCAACAACAAGCGATCGATCTGGTTGACGATATGGAGCGTAATGTCTCGCGTAGTGTGAATGGCAGTTCCAACTTTCAAGCCAGTCTTGGCCATTGCATGGAAATGCTCGCGGAGCCGGTCGACCAGAGGTTGCCCGCTATTCTGAGTGAGCTGCAACAGAGCACCCAGGTCATGCAGGATCAGCAGGAGCTTTTTCTCTCCCAGCTGCACTCAGCGCAAAATGAAATCAAGACTCTGAGAGACAAGCTCGAGCGAGCCCAACTGGCTGCATCTTTGGATGGTCTGACGAAGGTGTTGAACCGAGCAACCTTCACTCGCTTGCTGGAGCATGCATTGGTCATCGCGCCTCGTGGGGTGGCATTGGTCATGTTGGATATCGATCATTTCAAGCAATTCAATGACCGGTATGGCCATCCTTTGGGCGACCGCGTACTTGAGCATGTTGGTCAGGTGTTACGGAACTCAATCCCGCCTCAGGCCTTGGCGGCACGCTATGGTGGTGAAGAGTTCTGTGTAGTCCTGCAAGAGTGTTTCGATCTCTCCAGTGCTCATACTTTTGCTGAGCAGCTACGCCTAAAAATTCAGGCGTTGCGGATCAAGGTTCGTGGCACGGATGAAGTGCTAGACACTGTAACTGCGTCCTTTGGTGTCGCCCTCGCCAAAGCGGGTGACGATGTGGAAAGCCTTCTGACTCGGGCCGATGATGCGCTCTATCTAGCCAAGCGCAGCGGGCGCAACCGAGTGAACTGAAACCACCGTGAAGCTCACCGCCCATCTCACCGATGGGCAGCGAAATAATTGCCAGCACGTACATGACGCAGTGTATAGGCAACATCTCATTGGCAGGACTCATTGAGTGTCATCATAATGATGGCGCTCAATGGCGCATTAACGGAGACGACGATGAGGGCGGAGCTCGGAGTCAGCCAGGTAAAAAGGCTGCGTCATTTAATAACCTATACCCGATTGGCCGCCTTCTCTGTGACGATAGTCGGTATAGGTGTGCTGACGGGCTGGCTGCTTGATGTGCCCATGCTAAGAACTGTGCTTCCTGGCTGGACTGCGATGATGGCCAATACCGCCAGTATGTTTACTGTCCTCGGAGTGGGGCTGTCGTGCGCTACGTTTAGAACGTCTCAGACCGGAAGCTTGATAAGACAGCTTGGCGCTGTCTTGGTGATACTTGTTGGTGGGTTAACCCTCGTTGAGTATGTCCTGTCGGTTGATCTAGCGATTGATTTGCTACTTCCTTTCGAGCTTCAGCAAAGCGAACCCGTTGCTTTTCCGGGGCGAATGGCTCCCGCGACGGCACTGTGCCTTCTACTTTCTGGCTTTGGCTTGCTGCTTGAGGGCAGGTCGTTACTGCCGCAATTTTTTGCGTCATCAGCGCTATTTATAAGCTTGATGGCGCTTGTTGGTTATTTGTTCAACGTCAGTGCGCTCTACTCGGTGGGCCTCTATAGCTCGATGGCCATCCATACGGCTATTGCGCTGATCCTGTTCAATACTGGACTGCTGGTTATCCAGGAGCGCTCGGGATTCGTCGAGTTGCTGATAAGTGATACAGCGGGAGGCGAGGTAGCGAGAAGCTTGCTGGCTAGCATCCCGGTAGTAATTCTCAGCATCGGAGGTGCCCTGCTAGTCGGAGAAAAGCTGGTCTACTACGACAACCGGTTCAGCTTAGCGTTGATGGCGACGCTGAGCATCGCCACGCTCGTTGCGGTAATCCTGAGAACTGCGAGGCGTCTCCATCAGATCGATAAGGCGAGAGGGAATGTCCAAGCGGAACTGGCTGCTTTGAATGCATTCCTTGAGTTGCGGGTGGCCGAACGAACCAGTGCACTCGAAGGGGTGAACAACAAACTAATGGACGAAATGTCGCAGCGACAAAAGGTCGAAGATGATGTGCGCCGACTGTCACTGACGGATGAACTGACTGGTTTGCACAATCGCCGTAGTTTTTTTCTTTTGGCTGACCAGCTAATGCGCTCAGCTCGCCGCAATGATCAATCCTGCCTGCTGTTTTTTATTGATCTCGACGGCCTGAAAAAACTCAATGATGTCCACGGCCATGAGGCGGGCGACTTGGCGATCATAGCTGCTGCTCAGGTGCTTAAAGCAGCGTTTAGAGCTAGTGACATTGTCGCTAGGATCGGCGGTGACGAGTTTGTAGTCCTGGCTGCCGACGTGAGGGAGTCGGCGGATATTCTCTCTGCTCGTGTGCAAACACTGGTCGATGAGTTCAATGGTAGTGATCGCTGCCGTTATCCTGTCGGTTTAAGCATCGGCGCTGTTCGTTGTTCGCCAAAGGAGCTGAAGCCTCTGGGGGAGCTGCTCGCTGGTGCCGATGCCGCGATGTACGCCAATAAGCAGCTTCGTCGTAAGCAGGCTCTTCATTGTGATGTGTGCCCAATACGCATTCAAACCTGTGTCTGAACGTTGATTCCGCGTATCCGCTTTTGACCGATTCTGTTGAAAAAGTCGCTCCCGACAGTTTTTGTTCACTCAGGTGTCATGAGCACCGCAAGCGTCATCTTGATGAACTCTTCATTTGTTCTGATCGTGTCCAGCGCACCGCGCACATTGCCTCCAACCTCACCCGATCCACGTTGCTCGACCCAGAGCGTCAGTTCCATGATCGCCGCCTCAAGGGCTTGCTGGTTTTCGTTGATCTTGAATAGCAGGGAAGGGAGCAGATCTGAGTTTGGCATCGCGATTCCTCCTTGAGTAAATTCACAGGATGCGTGCTGCCGATGACGTCCCGCCTAAGCAGCATGCAGAGTTATTTGGACAAGTCAGGCTGCCTGAAACGGTTTTTTTCGAGCAGCATTGCGATCTGATCTTGCCCTTTCGTAGACCTTCCTTCTCTTCGCGGCATCGCCAATGAGCTCGACAGCGACCTGGACATCACGTAGTAGTTGTTCAGGGGGCGGGATGGGTAGTTGACGCTCAGCGGGCGTATCGTGAGCTTCAATTGCCTCGCATGATCGGTCGTAAATATCGATTAGTGTTTCCCACTCTGCTTGGGTGTGTCCGATGACTGCTCCAAAGGACTCAACAGACACGACATCGCTGAAAGGCTGCACTGTGTTGTTCATGAACTCTTCGCGGACAGCCCTTTCAATGGTGCCGCGTAATTTGCCGTATGCCCTCGTCACAACCTGTGCGCTGTCGTCGTTCATATACGTACCAATAGTCGCTTGTATTTCTTGCGCAACCTTAGCGATATCTTCCAAACGCATTTTGCAGTTCATAGTTTCCCAGGTAAGACCCTCGACTATCTGGCCTGGCGCGTTATCCCATCGAACGGATTTGTAGCTAGCCTCTACTCCCGCTTTCCGTTGAGCGGTATTTAGCTCTGTGAGAAATACTGCGTCATGGGTAAGCACAATGACTTGTCGCTCCATTGACAGCGATGCGAGTCGTTCTGCCATTTTTCGGCGGTAGCGATGATCCAACGATGTGGACGGGTCGTCAAAAATGACAGCGGAGTGATGAGGCAATGAGCGGATTTCGGCTAAGAACAGTGCCAATGCAATTGCTCGCTGTTCACCCTCTGAGAGCACATGGTGAGCGTCAAGGTTTGAGCCTTTGATTTTCAATGTGACCTTGGTTGTCCCCGCGCTCGTTCGCCCAGTGAGTTCAGGTTGAACGTCACGCCGGTAGCCAAGAAGCTGCAACTCGGTAGTCATGGCCTCGGCCAAAGCAGAAGTGACGTACTGCCTGGCGAGGTTAGTCATTTTTGTAGAGACACCAGTCGGGCTTAGTGCGGAAAGGCACTTATCGAGGTTTTGCCGCACGATGCTGTCTCGAACGTATTGCTCCGCTTGTGGCAGCAATAATGCGAACGCCTGACGAGCCTTGAGCTGCTTAAGCTCCTCCTGAAGTCGCGCTCGATTCTCCGGATCATCCGTTTGGCGCAGTGTTTGGGCAGCTACTTTGTTTGCTTCTATTAACCAGCGTAGCCAGATTTCCAGTCGGTCGCCGTCAGGGAAGGCCGGAATCGCTGGAGTCCAATCATTGGTTTCGACGGCTGTTGTCAGCCATGTTCTGCGTAACTGCCAAGCATCGCAAACTGCTACCAAATGAGCATGCTCATCCGGTGCAACTGCCTTCAATTCGGCCAATGAGGGCGCGTCGAACGGCGTAAAGTTTGCGTTGTTCAACACAGCTAACGCTGCACGAAGTGTGTTCGCAGCTGCGGTTGCATTTGCGGCTGCATGTTCGTTGACAAAGGTTGAAAAGTCTCGCATGCGCTGCTGTGCATCAGGGGCCAAAACTGTCTGGCATAAAACGCATTTCGCTCCGTCCTCTGTGTGTGGAAACGAGTGACCTGGGTATGCATCCGTAGTAGAAAAGCGTTCGGCAGCTTCAAAAAGTAACTTCCAAAGACCATTACCTGTTCCAGGAAGTGTTGCTTCATCCACCTCACGTAGGTTCTTCTGTGCAGCCTGGTAGGCCTCCTCGGCAGCTATGTTTTCAACATGAAGGCGCCTGAGTGTTTGAAAGGCATCATCAGTCACTACCGCATAAGCCGATACGGCGTGCTGAGCGCCAACCTCCAACCGCTCAGACTGTCTGTCCAAGGCTTGAGCCTTGGGTTCCGGATTCATGTCCTGTAGGACTTGTGTGAGTTGCTGCAAACGAACTTCGTCTTCTTCGCTCAATGTGCCCAGCGTTTTCATGACATCCACGTCAGTCCCTACGCCCAGTCCTTTGATGAGATCACCCACCACTGTCTCACCCCGTATGGGGTCAAACAGCCCAGCATTAAGGGCTACTGCGTCACGCTCAGCGGTGATGATACGGTGCAGCTCTCGTTGTGCGACCACTAGGCGATTCATTTGCCCCAAGCCGTACGGTAAAAAGACGGGTGTTCCTTCTTCTTCTACGTAGTCCATAGCGCAAGCAGCGTCATACACGGAGATCATGCTCAAGTCTGAGTTTGACGCTTCACCCTGAGTCCATGTGGCTTGTTGAGGATTACCGTCGACAAGAAATGAAACATCCGCCGCAGGTACTCCCGCTACACCGAACGCGTTTGGGCGGACATTGTCGCGGCGCCGAGCTCGACAGGTGTTCTTGAGAAGCCTTGCGTAACCCGACTTACCGACACCATTTTCGCCAAACAAGACGGTCAAACCGTTGGGCTGCAGGTCGACTCTACGCCCGGCCGGGAAGCCATTGATGTTGGACAGGTTGGAGAGCCCTAGAAGTTGGACAGTCGCACCACTACCAGCTCCAGCGACGTGAGCTTGGGCGAGTGGGGTCGGCGGTTCAGGGGAAGCGGAGCCATTTCCATGAGCTTCTTTAACCATGACAACTAGGCTGGCAAGGTCATCGGCACTCAACGCATCTTGGGTGAATAGGCGCCTAAGGGCGTCTCTTTGCCAACCTTTAAGTTCGGCAGACCACACCAATAGGTCATTAACCAGAGTCATAAGCTTTGCTCCATCCGTGGTGGAGCGTGGCGTTAGGCCGACCCCACAATCGGGATGAAGCATAGTCAACAGTTGGCCGCTTCACTCACTTGAGGCATCAGTTGATGTAGGCGCGGTTGGATTTCTCATGAGCTTACTGGTGGCAAACTGCGCACCGAAACGAACGCGATGAGGCCTTCTTTTGCTTAGGCTTAGAGCTCATTCAGCAGACGCTCAAGCTGCTCACGTTCCCAGCCACCAATAGGTCGACAGGATCAGTGCCATAACGCTGTCAGGTTTCAAGAGACCCGACACGGCCGTCAGGCGACCAGCACTCCTCGCAGTAATCCAGGCTGTCGCAATCATTGAAAAGCGTGAGCCGCCAGCCATCGATCTCAACAGGCATGTGGTCGTTATAGATTTCGTTCCAGGACTGATTGCTGGCTCTCGTCATGGTGCGGGTGCCAAGAGCAACGTCTTTTAGCACCTGGTAGACGTCGCGGGCGGTGAGAGGAGAGGTTGTGTTCAAATCATTCTGCGTTCGAGTCATCGCTTGCCCGTGGCTAAGCTGCGGAATGAAGTGGCGTCAACGGGGAGTTCGATCCTTCGGGCCAATGGGCCCGGCTAGTCTACAAGCTCAAGAGCTACTTACTCAGGCGTCATGAGCACCGCTAACGTCATGTTGATAAACTCTTCGTTCCTGCTAATTGTGTCCAAAGCACCGCGCACGTTGCCGGCGACCTCCGCTGATCCTCTCAGAACGTTAGCTCCATTATCCAGGCTTCGGGGGCTAGCTGGTTCTGATTGATCTTGAAGAGTAGGGAAGGGAGTAGGTCTGCGTTCGACATTGTGGTTCCTCCGTGGAAGAGGTCAGCGTAGCAAAAGGTCTGAAACAGTCGGGCACGGTTTCGATGCTGTAGAGCCTTGGCCGACCTGTTGAGTGTTGGGGCCGTCACTTCACGCACCGCTTCCGCGTGGCGCCCAACTACCGTTTTAACTCTATCTCCTCAAAGCATTCAGATGCAGAGCGAGCACGGTGAGGGTAAGAGGCTGTTAGCTCCTGCTCATTCAGCGGGAATCGTTTTAGTTTAAAAGTTCCGTGAACCTCTCGCATCTCGTACAGCTTGACCGGTTTGTCCCGTCCTACTAATGCCTTAATCACCGAATGCTTTACCGAGTTCATACAACGTGTGCCAAACGTCACTTCAGCGAGTTCTAGTGGTGAGTCTGCGAGTCCACGATGCCCTATTAGTCGCCATTCCTTCTCATACCTCCAATCCCATGCTTTGCGCAGCAATGCCGCAGCATCCACCTCGTGGCGTGCTGTTTCGTCTGCATCGAGCATTGCTGCTACCTTGCTTGCCTCGATGAGCCGACTACCACCGTACTGAACCTTATGAAGATTTTTTTGTACATCTAGAGGAACCTCGTAGCCGACACAAAGACCATGGTGTTGGTCGCCATAATGACTCCACATAAGAGGGCAGGAGTTTCGTTCCGCGAGTGAAAGCACACCCCTGCCGTATGCCTTAAGGAGTTCATCCTGTAGGCGGTACGCCAAGAGCTGGAGCTGTGGGCCAGGAGGCGCAGTTGTGAATTCGGGATTGGTCGCGTTGTAGGCTATGTCAGCGATGATGCGTTCGGCTTGACGCCTGCTGTGTCGCTCAATGTGATCCATAGTTTTGGGGCCACGATACATTATCGACCTAGCAGCGCCTGTCATCTCGGTGGCAATTCGGTTCTCTATTATCTTTCGGAGCGTTTGTTCGAGTTGGTCGATTGGCAGGTCTGGATGAACGCATGGCTTAGTATCAAGTGGGTCGTTGAATGACGCGGGATCGGCGAAATAGACCTTGTCCGACACCAGTAAGTCGATAGTTAACGCGCTGAATGCTCTGTACTTGTATAGCCGTTTGGGAATCTCCATCCTTGCTTCCATTTTTCTCAGCGCTCCTGGCGTGTTCGCATTTAAGTCCGACGTGGCTGGTTCAAAGAGGTGCCTTCTAGCCTTCCTCATTTGTCCTCGGTGCTGCCTCATTTCTCGCTATTCCAAGCTTCAGTGAGCTTGTCATACCTCGGTATGAGGACTTGCCGACATCCGTGCACCTAGCGTCGATTGTTCCATTCACTCCTTCGAGCTTGGCCCATCTCGACGTAACACATGCATACCTTAAAGGCCTATCAATTTACTCAGCCAAAGTCAGATTCTGCGCAAAACCGATTGCAGTAGAGATATCCAACGATATTGAAGCAAACGACTTCATCAATAATGACTCCGGCAATGCCCAATCCCATTTCTCCCGCAGCATATTTTCTACATCTGCGAGAATCGAATCGAGATCGCTTGCGTCCAGGTCACCTACATCCTTGAGTGCAGCCAGCGTCCGATGGATGTTGGCGTCAACCTCAATCGCCAAGCCCGCGTTGTCACACGAAAGGCCTACATGATTGAGTAACAGGCGCAGTGCATCGTTGGCGTAATCACCCAGCCAGCTGATTAGATAGCATTTACCGCCGGACTCAATGACGTAGCGTTCACCAAGGCCTAATGCGTTAAAAGTCTTGCGAGCCTCGTCGAGCAACGCTTGGGCATCGCGATCTATGAATGGGCAGGGGACAGGGTCTGCCAGGACGGCTCGCATTACTTGGCGCACGTTGTCATGCACCATCGCACCCAGACCATCGAACTGAGGAGGGGCACCACCGCGTGCGGCGGAAACAATGATGACCTTGGCTTGGAGATCAACATCACGAACCTGCCACCTTCGACCTCCGAAGATAATGCGTTGATCCTTGGTCAGCGGCCGGCTGACGGGTACTGAACCAAGTGCTTTTCCGTCGCACACCAGGCGGAATTCCTCATCACTGGTGAATGCGCTGTAGAACTCATAGTGGTTGATCAGGCGCTCTCCAACTGTCCCTGGTAGCAACAATCCTGAGCTGTCCTGAACGATGAGTTCATGCTCCCCTAGCGACTTGAGCAGCTTGACGAAGTCTGGCTTTTCGACGTTTTGGAACGCGCCTTCAGTGATAAGACTTCTCCAAAGATCAGCAGCAGAAGCACCGCCACACTGAGCAATTATGGAGAGGCATTGCTGAACGAGAGTGGAGGCATGAATACCCTGAGCCCGGGGAGGTTCAAACCATCCCCCAATCAAAAGGCGCACCATGGCAATTGTCTGAACCAGTCCCTGGCGCAGCTGATCCGATATGCTTGATCCATCTGTGAGTGGCGACTCCTTGCAGTAAACGCGCAAGATCGCGTTTTCCCCCGGACGTCGGCCCGAACGGCCTAGTCTCTGGCGCAAGCTCGCCACTGATGGCGGAGCACCAATTTGCACCACTGTCTTGATACTGCCGATGTCTATTCCGAGTTCAAGCGTCGTGGTGCATATGGCCGATGCTGCTACATTACCCACCTTGAGGGCATGCTCAGCTTGCTCCCGCAGATCTTTCGAAAGGCTGCCGTGATGAGGCCAGAACTCGTTGGGCAAACCATCATTCTCACAGCGCCGACGCAATTGGTCTGCATACCATTCAACCTGCTGGCGGCTGTTTGGGAAAATCAGATTATTGCTGCCACGCAATACCTTGTAGAGATGATCTGCGATAGCGAAGTCTGGGCTTGCTTTGTTTTCCGTCTCGTCTTCATCGTCTACCTGATCAGAAGGCTGGACGAGAATCTTTTTGAGCTCGCTCAAGGGCGGCTGGATATACCCGCGAATTTGCACCTGGAGTGTCTGGTTTGAGTTCTTAGACTCAATCACTGTTACCCCGTCGACACCACCTGAGCGCAGAAACTCTGATGCTAACGTCATATCGCCGAGCGTAGCTGAAAGCCCGACCCTAGGGAGACGACGCCCGGTAACGATCTCTACGCGGTGCATCAGAGACTGAAGTTGTTTGCCTCGTTCGCTTCCAATGAACGCATGCAACTCATCCACGACGATATAGCGCAGGTTCTGGAACACTCCCGCAAGGCTGGAGCCTCGATTGACGAACAGTGCCTCAAGGGATTCAGGCGTGATCAGTAGCACCCCTTCAGGTGACTTCAGGAAGCGATGCTTTTTGCTCGATGAAATGTCCCCATGCCAAGCCACTACGGGAATTTCAAGCTGCTCACAGAGGCGGCCTAACCTGTCCCATTGGTCATTGATCAAGGCCTTGAGCGGGCTGATATACAACACCGAACCGGGCGGGTCGTTGCTGTTGAGTAAATTGGTGAGTATGGGTAGGAAGGCTGCCTCAGTTTTCCCTGCCGCTGTTGCTGCCGCGATGATGACATCCTGGTCAGCATCCATCAGCACCGGCACAGCTCTTTCCTGGGCGTCGCGCAAGGACGTCCAGCCTTCAGCCCAAATCCATCGCTGGATTCGGGATTCTAGCTGGTCGAAGCCCGATGATTCAGAGTGTGAAGGTGGCAAGTTCATCGTCCGCGTCGACTTTTGTATCCTCGTCACCGCCCAAGTCCTTCGCCACCTCGACAGCCCCAAGCAGGGTGCGCCAATCTGCTCCAGGGTTTTGCTCCAGAATAGCCAGCAGGTTGATGAAGGCTGTGATCGTCGTGCGCGGCGTACGGAAGTAAGCTTCACCCAGACGCTGGTTGCAGTGCGCCATGAATAATGGAAGCGCTTCGTCAGGCAGTAAATATTTGTCAGCATCGCCACCTGCGTAGACGTGACGGAGCTTCTGAAGCAACACGTAGAAGTCTTCTGGTGTGAGGCTTGTAAGGCGTATGACCGGCCCCGAAAGATCCACCAGTCCTGATTTGGCAAACGAGTTTTCGGCCAGTCGCGATTGCAGGGCAGGGTAGCTAAACAGCCCTCGGCGAGTGTCCATCAAAAACTCGGGAGTGCCACCCAGGACAAATCCAAGCCCCTCAGAGGATCCCTGCAGTGAGTCATTAAGGATGCGCAGGATCTGCTCATAGTTGGCATTGCGTGCTTGCGTATTGGCCAGCTTGTAGAGGTTGACCAGCTCGTCGAGGCAGATCATGAGACCGCCAAAACCTGCGAGTCTGACGAATCTCGACAGCAGCTTGAGCTGATCGTAGACAGAGGCATCATCAATGATGGTTCGCACACCCAAGGCTGCTCGGGCATCGGTCTTGGTGGTGAACTCGCCACGCAACCAACGAATCGCATCACCCTTAAGTTGTTCGTTGCCTTCCTCGAAACCTCGGCAATACGCAGCGATTACTTCAGCGAAATCGTAGCCGTTGACCATTTCGGTCAACTCAGCCAGGTGTGCTCGGATGACAGTCTCACTGTCTGCGCCTGCTGCCTTGGCTTCGGTTTTGGCCTGCGAGATAAATTTCTCAACAATGCCTTGCATGGCCCCACCGTCGGGCTTGGTGCGTGTCGACATGTTCTTGGCCAGCTCGGAGTACAGCGAGCGTGCTTGGCCGCCGGTGGCGTGCAACCTGCGATCCGGGTTTAAGTCAGCGTGCATGGTGACGAGTTTGCGCTCCATGGCGATGGCTCGAACCAAGTTCAGAAAGAACGTCTTGCCTGCACCGTATTCGCCAATCACCACTCGAAATGCCGATCCGCTTTCGACCAGGCGATTGACGTCCTTGATCAGCGCATCAAGCTCTCCCACCCGGCCGACCTGAATCAAGTGTTGACCGACGCGAGGAACAACGCCAGCACGCAACGATTGGATGACCGCGTCGCGATCCTTGGCTCTGATAGTGCTCATAGGGCTAACTCTTCCAGAATGTCTGTGTTGATCTCGATGGGATCATCACCTTCGGTGACGGGCATGTCGAAACGTTCAAAAGCCATGTCGTTGATTTGTTCCAGGGCACCATCGAGCATCAGCTCCATATCGCTGGCAGCGGCTTCGAGCTCGGATCGACTCCATTCGGTACGCGAAATTAATAAGCGCAGGAATGCAGAATGTTCCAGATCGAGGCCGGCAACGTCAGCACTGGTTTCGGTCGCCGATTCCACAGCCTCAACGGCCTGTTCCGGCTCCTCGACCTGGTCATCAGTGAATACCTTAGCGAGGAGGGCAGAGACTTCAGCCGTTTCACGTTGCAGCTCAGCAATGCGCTCGTGATCGAGCACGAAGCCCTGTTTTGCAACGGTGGCTGACTGTGTGCCTGGCTCGGATGGAGTGGAGCTTGTTGCAGATTTGACGGGGGGAATACTCGCCCCAGATGCGGCGCCGTGAAGATCGCTGTACAGCAACTGGCTATCCAGTTGCAGTGCCTTGTAAACACGCTCAAGAAGTTTCACTTCAGCAGGGCTGACGATCCCATCGGCTTGCGCCAAGTGGGCCAGGAAGCTGGCAATCGTGCGCTTGGCTTCGACAGTTAATGGATCGAGCTTTTTCTTCAAGCTTGCCAGCGCTGGTGGTTGCTGGATTTGGATTTGCAGGTGCGCCTTGAGACGTTTGCGATGAGCAACGCTCAGGTGGCTCCAGGAGTCGATGTGCTGAGCAAGCAGTGTGACCTCTTCATTGGATGTATCGCCGTCGGCAGAGGCGACTGAACTGGCCAGATCAAGTGTGACTGAGGCCGCGTTGTAGGCCGCTGACGCTCGCAATGATCCGTCCTCAGGTTGGGTCACGAACAGCGCGATACGATCTTCAGCTCTTGGAGTCCTGCTCCCAGCGAGTACGTCGGGCTCCATACCGATATGAAGTGATTCCAATGCACGGGCAAGGGCCAGAACCTTGTCACGGGATAACGCTCCAGCACTCTTGAATCGGCCGGCGAGTTCTCCAAAGCTCATGACAATCAGATCGTCACCGATTTTGCTTTGAAGCTCATCCAACTCCGTACGGGCTGTAGCAGGCCAAAGAGTGACTGGAAGTTGCAACAGGCCTTCAAGGGCTTCTGCGCTTTCAGGATTTCGGCCTAGATAACGGCTGTAGGGTTCTAGCTCGGTGGTGCATAGCTCCACTAACGACTGCAAACTTTTGCGCGTTCCCGACGTGGCCATGACATCAGGAAGATCACCCACATTAAGCGAGGGGGCCATCAGTACTGCCGAGGCAGGTCGATAGCTGGCTTTAAGCTTGGTCTTGTTTTGGGCGAGCATTAGACCCGCAGGATGTGTACTGGCGTACTTGAGCTTGAACAGCGCAGCGAAGACATCCTTGCATCGAGTTACCGGGGTGCGCTTGCTGATATTGGGGTCAGCTAACGCCCATGCCAATGCCCAGGCGGCATCAAGTGGTCGTTTGTTTGCGGCGTGTTGCCCCAAACCAATGCGCAGTGGATGCGGCATTTCATAGCTGTAAGCAACGGCATCAGGAGGTGGGCCAAGGTAAAGGCTAGGATCGAGCGTTTGGTTGCTCAGGTAATTCAGGAAGCCCTCCGCGTACCCCCTGAACGACCGATTCTCCCCATAGATACTGAGCAATCGTTGGACTTCTTTGACGATCAGATGAGTCTCCGCCCGCACCTGGGGATCGCTTCCTGCATCAACGAGAGCACGGCGCTCAAGGCCATAGAAAAATAGAAAAACGTAGCCGGTGTCTGCCAGCGGATCACGACGTCCGCCTTCTAACCACTGCAGGTAACCGCGCCGAGCCTCAGGCGAAATGGAATGAAAGCTCGGCCAGTAGGACATCAGCCGCTCTTCGATATCAACGTACGACTTGGCTATCCGTAGTTTGGGATTGAGCAGTGATGGTTCTTGCGCATCGTATCGACCGAGCGCGCTTCCTACATAGAGCATTCCACCTGGAATTGAAAAGCCAGCCACGGTAACTGACTCGCCCGCAGGCACCCAGCGGGTATCCGATTTCTGTCTGCTTGCGTCTGGAATCTTAAAGGAAGGGGAAGGGGGGGAGCCGAGTTGGACGGTATAAAATTCGGAGGTTTCTTCAGACATATTGCTCAACGAAACCTCATGCATGGAGAAGGTTACGTCTTTGCTTCGCGGCTCCCGCAGGTACGTTGTCACTGAAGCAGACTTTTGCAGCTGTTCAAGCTGTCGTTTAGTGCGAGTGGCAAAAAACCACATAATGGCGCCGATGCCCGCGACGATGCCAACAGCGACCCAGGCGTTCTTCGGGATCGAAGCGAGTGCACCAAAAGCCAGTGCAATAATAATCAGGATGCCAGTGCCGCTAGAGTTTTTTGCCTTCTTCCTTGCCATGAGTCATTTCAACCTTGAAAGATGGGGGCTGGCGCAATGGCAGTATCCGACAATTAAATGGCTTGAGCCATGGGGCTTGCAGAGCTATTGATCGGAAAAATGCCTTCTAGATGGACGCCAAGAACATTGCCCATGATGTTGGCCGCATATATGCACTGATCGAGCTATAGCTCATAACCACTGAGAACGCTCACGTCTGCAGTTCTGAGCTCTCGAAAAAATAGTCCGAAGTGCAAGACATCAACACTACTCATCACTCCCCATCAATGCCTTGAGCGTGGGCCGAAAGGTTTGACGGATCAGCGAGCTTCTACTTCGCTCACCTGATAGGCCCACACCAGGTAGAAGTGGAGGTTCGTGCTGAGGAGGCTTGCTGAGGGTGCGATTCTATAGTCGCTCTATAATCGACTATAAAGCCAAGGCCAGAGCTTTTACTGCTGGGAAGATAAGGCGTCGATGGCTGTCGCTCCTTCGGGCTTAAGCCCGGCTCGGCATCACGTCTTCACGTGCTGTGCACTTAGCGAGTCATTCCCCAATTGGCCCTCCTTGTGTGCTTCAAGGAAGCGCAGTACGGCCGCCTTATTTCAACTCGGCGTTACCAAGCTGTCCGCTATCCCAGGCTTTAGTGAGCTCGTCTATTCGATCCGCGATTTGAGGCTTTTTTGAAAGGACTAGGCAGCGCGTATTGCCGAAAAATTCCTCTATCAAGAACAGCGAGTCGCCAACATCCAGCTCCAACTCCTGCAGCGCCTCATCGGGAATTCGTATAGCACCGTCACCATCCCATTCTTCGATGGTGATTTTCATAGGTGGCTTTTTCACGCGTGGTCTCCATAGACTCTGATTCTGCAGCTGTTCAATGACTGTGGCCTCACGGCGGCAAGTTTTATAGATCTGGATAATCATCAAGCCTAAGGCTAGGAGCACCCTTGTCCAGCGGCTCGTGCTTATGCGTATGTATCACTCCGGCTTCGGCATCTGCACGCATCTGCTCGAGCTCTTTGTGAAATGCCTTGTCCTGAACCGTGGGTTTGCTGGTGTACGGTTTACGCTCTGGTACAGGCTTGGCTGCATAAGTCGTTACCGCGTCTGGGTCGTGCTGCAGTTTTTCTTGGACTTGCGATTCCAGCATCGCACGGAGGGCGTCTTTATCGAGACGGGTAAGCAATTTTTTACTCCTAATTGGCAGTCAGCGATTGGCTCATTTGATGGAGAAAGATGGTGCGTCCAAGCCTTAACTGCAACCGTCTGCGGTGAATGATTTTTCAAGTATGAAAGAAGCAAAAACCGGTGGCATATCTCAGTCCAATGTTGGGTGCCGGCCTCAGTTTCGCAAGGCCGGGCTTCAACGAGAAACAACTATTTACAGTTGCCTGCTTTTCGATATCCCGCCGCCTGAGCCTCAGATTCTGATGTGAAGGAGACCTGGTTTTTTTCAGACACCTGGCCATAGCCAGGGCACCTCATTGAGAGGTGATACACCTGACTCTTCCGGTTACCAATGATTGAGCCCGCCCCGTTCGCGCTCGCTAGTGTTGGCTGGACTGGTATGCGCGGAGGATTAACTGGAATAGCGCTAACTACCCCATCACCAACCGCTTTGTAACCTTGCGACCATCGACGCTCGCCAGTTACGAATGGATTGGAGTGCCCCATGATTGCTGCAATGCGTCGATCTCGCTCTTTCTCCCAAGGAGAAACCGGGTACTGCTTGTCCCAGGCCATCAGTAGATGTTGCTGCTGACGAGACATGCTCAGCTTGTATCTGTCGAACATGTAAAAGGTTGTTCTCGCGACAAGCCCTTTGACTTCGTCACGCGGTTCCGCTGAGCGTTGATCGAAATCGACTCGCGTCTTGCACTGCCCATACTGCGGCGCTACCCCAGAGGCCATCCCGTAGTTGAAATTGCTACGGTCGCCATTCACCTCCCCAACAGATGGGTAGAGGTTGAACAGATCGGCTTCCATCGCTCGGAATACGGGATCATCATCCACGCAATGCTCTCGACCACCGTTCTGCCAGCATTGGCGTTGGTTACCGAATGTCCAGGCAGGAACGATGTGTTCCCATTCAGTCCGTTCCGCGCGGCTCTGTTGTTTCCTGGTTTGATAGCCGCAAGATTCAGCATCAATCCGACCACCCGACTTACCTACCCAAGTCCATTTGCAACCGCAGTACAGCTCGCCCATGGCACTGTTCGCCTGGTCGAGGTAGATCTTTTGCTTGGCGATGACCTTGGCTTCGGAAAAGGTCGATGGAGGGCTTGAGAAGGCGGGGGTGATTACTGAGCATGTTAGCAGCGCTACTACGGAAAGCAGTTTTTTCATTGGAAAGCATTAGCCAATTAAGGGCGCGCATTGTACTCACGACGCCCACGCCCACTGCACAATTTTCTTAGGAAAATGCAGCCTCGATAAATGCCTCCAACGCCTTGTCCTCCAGTATCTCAATAGAGAAGTGCCCGAAGCGTTTGGGCAACCAAATGATACGTGCCCCAGACGGGGATTGAAGGTTTGCACGAGCCAATGGCTTTCCATTTTCGTCTTCTGGCTGAACACCTGCGGCCATCAATTCGTCATAGGCTTTCTCGATGTCCGGTGTCGAGTAGCAGTGGCGGTAAATCATCCCTTCACCCGACGTATCCAATAGCTCTTTCAGGTTCCCCGCCAACGGCTGTACCAGCATGAAACGCTCTTGGCCCATCAGCGCAATCGCGTAGCGCACATTCAGACCTCCTCGCTCCCAGACGAGCGTTTTGGAGATCCTGGCGTTAAGTATCTGCGTGTAGTAAGCACAGGCTTCGTCGAGATTCTTGACCAGTACATCTACGTGACTGAATTTCAGATCCATTTGCAGTCCTCCTGTTAAAACGTTGTGCATGGTAAACACGACATAACGTTTTCCTCGATGCTTCGCTGATCGAACACGTTTATCCAAAGTCGTAGTGAAATATCTAAAAGACGCTGGTAATGTCCTGGCCACGTTCGCCAAACCATTAAGGGATGGAGGCGAAAATAGAAGCCCTGGAGCCGCGAACCTCCGGGGCTTCGTTTTTTCTACTCTGCAACCACGTAGGCAATCAACATGTAGCTCCACAGCGGGCTGACGTTGCTGGCAGGCGGCTCTAGCGGTTACCCAAGCCAGGCGCTAAGGCTATTGATTATTCAGCCGAACGTGAATGTGCGTGATTTCCCCATCCGGTATTTCTTTGATTTCGATGTAGTCCTGAGCACGTACAAGCGCCCCCAGCTTGGCGAAGCCATAGTTCCGGGCATCGAAAGAGGTATGATTTTTGGAAATGTAGCCACCTACTGCTCCCAGTGGCGCCCAGCCGTGATCTCGAGCCTTTTCTTCAATGGCTTGGCTGAGGATCTCTTTAAGGTCAGGGAGGTTATCCATGGCCAACGGTGCTTCATCTTGGGCAGGTTTTTTTAACACTTCGAAGAAAATGAATTTGTCGCAGGCGCCGATGAATGCCTCCGGTGTTTTGCGTTCGCCGAGCCCGTAGACTTTCTTGCCTGCCTCCCGCAGCCGGGTTGCCAGACGTGTGAAATCACTGTCGCTTGAGACGATGCAGAACCCATCCACGTTGCCGGCATACAGCAGATCCATGGCGTCGATGATGAAGGCTGAGTCGGTGGAGTTTTTTCCTTGGGTGTATGCGAACTGCTGCATTGGTTGGATGGCGTGCTTGTGTAGATGGTTCTTCCAGCCAACCAAGTTTTGAGTTGTCCAGTCGCCGTAAGCACGTTTGATCGTAGCGGTACCGTATTTTGCTACTTCCTCCAGGAGCTCTTTGACGACGGACGAGCTCGCGTTATCAGCATCAATGAGTACGGCGAGACGAAGAGAGTCAGGTAAGGCCAAGGCGATTTCCTTTTCGAATGATGGCGTGTTGCCAGATATTAGGTGCAGAATCGCCGAGGCGTCTACCTCGATCCTGCCGTCTCTTTGTCGGATACCTCGGGGTTGAAGTCTACTGAACACAAACGTCTACGCTACCCATCGAAATCACATTGTTCTATGTCTAATAGAGCTACGCAGATAGAAATGTAGAAGTCGCTGGTTCGGGCCAGGGGGCCCGGCTTAGTTGTAGGTTTTTCAGATGGAGGTGAAAGTGCTGTCATCGATCAAGGAATACCAGCCAGGGCCGCAGATCCCACAGAGCATCTGGATGACCCTCGGGCTGCTGTCACGCGGTACCAGGCCTCATGACCTAATTCGTGAAGGGCTAAAGGATGTACGTATTTCAACGTTTTCCCTGATGCTTTATAGCTCCAACGGCGCGAGCTGGTGGGACAAGTGAGCGTAACCCAGATGTGATAACGTCTCGCGCCTCAGCAAGCCGCGTAAATAAAGGAGTTCGTGTGGATAGGGATTGGGTAAGAGATCTGATTGAGAATTTTTCTTCGGCCACTATCGGCGACATGGACATCCCGAAGCTAATCAACGACAAGTACCTGCATACACCCAATCGACTGTTCAAAATCAGAACCTGCAGCAAGCTCGCGCTGAAGAATCTGGCGGAGGAAACACTCTATCTGAGCGTAGCCAATGGATTCAACGATCCCTACGACACGGCTTTCTGGGTTGACTACCGAAAGCTCGCCGCTTGGGAAAAACTCGACGAATTGGGTTTTGGCGAAGATCAAATCGCCACTACGCTTGAATCCGAGGATCCCATCGCAGCTGCAGTAGCACTGGCTTCGGCTCAGGAGCCACCCACCCTGAACGTTAAGCACTGGCTTCATGAAGTCGGAGTATTGGCGCCGAATCACCAATCCGGGCAGCTCCCATGGCTCATTGACCAGATTAAAAGCAGCTACAAAATCTGCAGTCTGAGCGAGCGTGTGGATTCGGTGCTGATGTGGAGCCACTATGGCCTCGACCACACCGGATTCGCCATGGAGTACGATTTCACAGGCCTTCATCGAAATCACTTTTCGACCTTTAGGCTATGGCCCGTCGCGTACTCAAATCAACTGTTCGACATCACGCATGTTCTCAGGGCCCAACGCAGGGAGAAAAACTACAACGAGCTTTATGGCATTGCCGCCTCTCTGTGTAAGGCTGTCGACTGGCAGTACGAACGAGAGTGGCGTTTAGTGTTTCCAGACGACGATAGAGAGGTCAAAGGCTTCAGTGTCGCTGCGCCCCTGAAGGCCGTCCATCTTGGGGCTAGGATCTCGGATCATGATGCACTCGAGATTTTGAAGATCTGCAGTGAAATCGACATCCCGGTCTACAAGGTCACGCTTGCGCCTAACGAGTACCGGATGATCTCCGAGCTTACCCACCTCGACGCTTGGTGTTCCTTTCGTAAGGTCAGCGTATTTTCTTAAACAGTAACTCACGAAAAATCAGGAGATTTGCATGGACGTGAAGTGGGAGCCATTGGTGGTACATAACACCGGACTAGGCATTCTTCGGGGATACCTGACAGATGAAGGGAAGCTGCTTGTGGAGAATACGCCGGAGGCTAACCTCGTAGGCTTTATGCTGGGCGGAATGCGCCCGATGGGCGAAGCTGTGAAAAATCCTGAGAATGCCCTTATCGTCTCGGGCCCACAGTCGTTTGTGGGGGAATGGCTGTGTGAGGGTCGGGACAATGAACACGCAGACGCATACACCTATCCGCCATTCATTTTCTACCGAAAATGACGATGGCGGACTAAGGCCTAGCCTCCGACCTGTTGTCTGGGAAAGCCCAGTCCCACAGTCGATCAACCAACCTCATTTTTTGAGTCAAGGCAGCGCGCCCCAGTGCTTCGAAGGAGCTGCTGCGGCCGGTAAAGGTCACCCTTTGAATTTGATCTCAGGAAATTTGTATTCCTGGCCCCGCTTTCGAGCTACGTGGTACCGCTGCACGTGGGCAGCGATCGCACACAGCTGAGCGGAGGTGAAGCCTGCGATCTTGTTAGCCAAGAGAACGCTCGAGATCTCGTTATCCAGCCCAACCATGTCTTCAACACCGACAACCAGCTGCGACTTCATCTCAGGGAAGGTGAGGGGGAGACGGTGCTTTCCATGAATCTCGCGTTGAGCTTCAGCGATCAACTGCCATTCGGCTGGATACAGATCTGGGGTGTGTTCGTCCAAAAGAGACGCAAACAGGAAAAAGACAGCCGAAATGGTGTGCATGAACGTGTCATCGTTACCAGTCGCCAAGTCGTTAGGGTCTTTGCGATCGACCAAAGAGAAAAGTAAATTCTTGGTAGGTTCGTCAAAGTAGATGTCGATGGGATCTGGACGCTTCATGGGTCTTCCTTAGCATATGCATTGCCCCTGGTAGGGGCGTATCACTGATCAGATTCAGATCAGGTAAAAGGGTGGCTGGTGGTCGTGTCAGGAGAGTCTTCTTGAAGCTCACTCCTGCCTTCACTCGGCTGCCAGCATCCAGGTCAGTTATCGGCCTTTCGGCTCCAACCATGTATGGCGTAGTCGAGGGTCACAATGGCGGCCGCTTCGGAAGCCACCTTGTGGAAGGTGTTGTCCTTGGTTGTGTCGCCGTAATCGCTGATTCCGCGGACGACCAATACGGGTACGTTCTGCTTTTCGCAGGCGTCGAATACCCCGTAAGCTTCCATCTCAGCGACCAGTGCTTTTTCGTGAATGCCTTGGAAGCCTGCGAAGACTTCTGGGTCTCGAACGAGCAGTTCGCCGGAGGCAATGGTTGCAGGCGATACCATCAGCCTTACTGCAACGTCGCCAGCGGTGGACTCTGCCGGGATCGCGAAGCCCAGCTTCTCCGCACGCTCTTGCAGGCGATCAGGTAGAGACGCTGTCGCGAAATAAGCATTGAGATCTTGCTGGGTAGAAAGCCCAGGTCGTTGCATCTCTGGCCGTAGCGCAAGCGTGCCACCAGCTTGCGCTGCTGCCCCTTCGTAGTACACGACGCGCTCGGACAAAATGACTTCGCCGAGACTCAGTTTTTTACGACGACCGCCGGCGATCCCCATCATCAGAACCTTTTTTGGGTTCAGCTCTGACAGCAGAAGTGTGGTGATGGCGCTCGCATTGACGTTGCCAGGGTTGCCTAGAGAGGCAACTACACATGAAAGATGACCATCCGCTCGCTGGATCGTCACAGGCCAGAAATGAATACCATTTTTTGAGTAACGTGCAGGTACATCCTCGCCAATACCGAATACCTTCTTCGCGGCAGCGAGCTCAATGGCGATGGCCGTGATGACCAGGAGGTCTGGAGAACGTGCTGCCTCCCGGGCCTCAATCTCGGCCTGGAAAAGCCCAACGGAAAGATCAGCCAACTTGTCCAGGCCGTAGAGCGGCTCCTGCAGCGACATGCTGTACAAGCGTCCTTTCACCTGCTCTCCGGTGAACGGAAACAACGCCAGGGGCTCCTTGAAGAAGTTTGTGTGAAGGCCGAGCGCTCCTTGGCCGTCCTCGCTTAACCCACCAAGGTTCAAATCAAATGGCAGCACGGGCAGCTTCCGTCTGCGCATCTTGCGGGCTCGGTCTGAAACACCTTTACCACCACCCAGCGCAATCATCGCCGTGGCAACTTCCACTTGTTCATCACCAATGTTTCCGCCGGTGATCACATCGTCTTCGAGGTAGATGATCTCCGCGAAATTTTCAGCCGAGAGCCGGCGGATGAGCATTCGCTGCTCTGGAGTCATTTTTTCCCGCATAGCCAGCTGAGAGGTAACGATCTTCAGCTGATGGGCTGGGGGGCAAGCGGCCAACAATTTCTCAGCCTCGTAGGCTACCGTCCAATCGAACGTCAGCGCGTCACCACTCTCATTGGCAGGTAGACCTGCCAGGTAGACGACCAAGCCACCCTGTGCGGCCAGGACGCTTTTAGTAACCGCGCGAGTGAAGTCGTGCGCGAGATCGATCGAGGCCTTCTCTGTCTTTTTGGAGATGCTGCCTGCAATCAGAATGAATTCATTTTCAAGGTTTGCCATCGTGACAATTCCGGTAGCTGAGGTGTTGAGTGTTGGCTGGGTTTTTAGGTGTTATGACTTAAGCCGCGCCTGGATTTCATCCCTGTTTTTGAGGGCAAGCTGGATGACCTCGGGCCTCTGGCCAGCCTGATCTTCATTAAGGTTGAGCTGGAACATGAGGTATATGAGAAGCGCTCGGCGGCATTCGATGTGCATCTCACCGCCTTCCATTAGGAAATCGCTCTCGATCAGTTGGCGCTGTGCTGGCGTGAGGTCGGGATGTGGGATGAGAACCACGTCCACCATGGTGTTCCAAGCGTGATCCTCCGAAGCACGCTCTCGATCCTGCCCCGCGTATTTGCAGTGCTTGATACGTGTCAGAGAGAAGTCTCTGAATCCTTTGCGTTTGTGACAGTAAGCCCGGACATGCCAGCGGTTACCGTCATGCACCAGGGCGTGAGGGGACAGCCTCCGTTCGCCGCCCTCAGGGTCGGTCAGGGACTGGTAGAAGACTTCGACATAACCCATCTCGCGGATAGCGCGCAGGATTTCTCCAACGACGTCAGCGTTGAGGCGTCGACCCAGCTTGGGGACGCCAGCAACCGGAGATTGCCAACCCAGGAAGCTACCGTATGGGATCTCTCGCTGCACAGCGACGCGAAGCAAATCCTCCAGATAGCGCTCCACTGAGCTCGACTGGAATACCGCTTTGAATGACTCGGTAGCCCGGTAAACCCTGGCTCGGGTGTCGTACTCCAGATTACCTTCTGCAAGCTTCGCGTACTCGGTTATGTCCAACGAGGCTTGCGGCACCGAAATGCCGAAGAAGTCAGTGAGGTTGCTTCGGTTGATCTGCCCATCCCATCGCAATCGATAATCAATGAATTCCAAGCGACGCTCTTGGCCCCAACGTGCTCCTTGCCGTCCCTTGATGGGTAAGTCGTCCATGGGTTTGGACTCGGTTGTCATGTTCAAGCCTCGATAGCGTATAAAAACTAGACTGCATCTAAAAACTATGCGTATAGTAATCATACGCTAGCAATCTGCGGTTCGCAATTTTCCTGGCCGGATCTTCGAATGGTACGGGCAGGGTTGAACTGCAGTAAGCCGTAAGGGCGATTTGGGCTCTGGTGCTCGAATCGCCGCGCCATCTCATCCGTCGGCATGTGGTGTAGCTGCTGGTAGGGAGGCTGTTGCGACTAACACAACATTTCTAGGAGGGGATGGCACATGCCACTCACCAACACACAGATCAAGTATTACGACAGTAACGTGCTGCGCCTGCCGAAGGACAAGCGGGAGACCTACAACGCACAGGTCGACCGCCTGATCGCAGCGCTGAAGGATAGCCTGAAGAAGCAGGACAAAATCACCATCAAGAAGGTGGTGAAGGCAGGCTCTTTCGCCAAGCACACCATCCTGCGGCCCAACGCTCAGAACCCCGCCGACGTCGACGTGGTTTTCTACATCAGCGGCCAGAAGGTGGATGAAGAGACCTTCGCGACCCTCAGCCAGAAAATCTACGACGCGCTGGTCAGCCTGTACCCGAACAAGTCTGTTGAAGACTTCGAAATCCAGCGCAAGGCAGCGAAGGTCACCTTCGTGGGTACCGGGCTTGAGGTTGATATCGTTCCGGTCATCGAGAACCCGAACAAGGAAGGCTACGGCTGGCAGTTCGACCGGATTGACGGCTCGAAGACTGAAACCTGCGCACCGTGCCAGGTGAACTTCGTGAAGGCTCGGAAGGATGACGATCCGGACTTCCGCACCCTGGTGCGCCTGGCTAAGCGCTGGCGTACCTGGAAGGAAGTGCCACTCAAGTCCTTCCACATTGAGCTGATCATGGCCCACGTGCTTGAAGTGAATGGCAAGACTGGCTCGCTGGAGAAGCGCTTCCGGGACTTCCTGCTGTACATCGTGCAGTCCGGGCTCAAGGAGGTCATCAAGTTTCCTGAGAACGGCTGGGTGCCTCAGTTCAAGGATACTGTAGTGATCATTGATCCGGTATGCGACACGAACAACGTCGCGAGCCGCATCACCGAGGATGAGCGCAAGGAAATCGTTCAGCTTGCCGAGGAGTCGTGGGAAACCGCGCACTTCGCCTCGATCGAGGATGACTTCGAAGTGTGGAAGGAGTTGTTCGGTAAGGGCTTCAAGGTGGAGGACGCAGCATGAGTTCTACCGCCACCCAAACCAGCACCTACACCACCACTGACATTGAGGCGGTTGCACGGCGGGTGACTGCTGACCTCTTGATGATCGCTTCGAGCAGCGGCGCTATCACCGAAGCTGATGCGCGGGAGTGGGGGCACGACATTGAGGTTCTAGCCAGGCATGGGTATCTCAAGTATGTCGATCTCACTTTGCTGAGCCATGGTATCGAGCATAAGGCAGCCCGGTTCTACGTAAACGAGTCTGGGTCTCTGGCTAATCAGCGGCCTGGTAATGCGCTCTGGCCAAAGCTCCCTAGCCCACGCCTGCGGATAGTCCTGTCTACAACCGACGCCTACGACGCGAGAGCCCAGGAAAAAATGGCCGGAAAAATGAAAGGCGGCTGGACGACCAACTACGAAGATATCTCACACTCCCAGCTCACTCAGAGCGGCGGGCGTGAGTACTCCAGCAACGGCTACGGCATGGAACGGAAGGATTACGCCCGATGAGCAATAACACTGTATTTGACTCGGCGATTGAGTTGCCGGACACCCAGCTGACTGATCGTGAGAGAGTGTTGCTCGGGTTTGCGGGCCGCTATGAGCGTGTGCAAAACCAGCTCCAGCTCCTGCTGAATCAGGGCCAGTTGTCCGAGTGGAGCAAGGTGCACCATAAAAGTGTGCTGCCGATCTGCAACCTGGTAGCCGACCAGTATCCTCTGGTGATCTTCCATGGCGACGTCGGTACCGGGAAAACTGCGACAGCGGAGTGCATCGCCAACCGCATTGTCCGTGATTCTCGCGCTGAAGATTCGGTTCTGTTCAAGCTGAGCAACCGTGTTCGTGGCTCCGGCAAGGTCGGAGAGATGGGCACCCTCTTGACCCAGGCTTTCGCTGAAGTTGTCGAAGCAGCAGGTAAAAAGCGTCGGGCGATTCTCATCATTGATGAAGGCGATTCGATCGCATCCTCCCGCTCGCAGAGCCAGAGTCACCACGAAGATAAGGTGGCTGTGAACACCTTGATCCAGGGCGTAGATGAACTGCGCAAGTATGGTGGCCGGATCGTGGTGATTTTGTGCACCAACCGACTTTCCGTTTTGGACGCAGCACTTCGCCGTCGTGCAGCCATCGTTGAAGAGTTCACCCGTCCCGATGTAGCTGAGCGAAAAGAGCTGTTCAGCATGGACTTGGCAGGCTTGGGCCTTACGGATAAGCAACTAACTGAGTTGGCAGCTGTTACTGGTGAGCGCGACGGCCAGCCAGCCTGGACTTATTCTGATATCCGGACTCGCCTGTATCCAAGCGCGATGGCGAAAGCCTTCCCAAATCGACCGCTGAGCTTCAAGGATCTGACCGATTCGATTCTGTCGATGCGGCCATCTCCGGTCATGGAAGATAAGTAAGCGGTCAGGTCTGTTTTTGGTTAGGTGGGAAGGGGCGGGCTATATCTTTCCCAACGCCCTTCGTCTCCGATCTTTTCAAGCGTTTCGATGTCTAGCATCTGACGCGGCGGTTGCCTGCCAGGCAGCTGCTCAACCGGAGTAATTATGAAAGCCGATAAAGAAATTTTCGTCTCTGTAGACATTGAGGCATCAGGCCCAATTCCTGGTAAATACAGCATGCTGTCTATCGGCGCATGTGTAACCTCAAATCCAGCAGAGCAGTTTTCATGCTACCTGAAGCCTATCTCGGATGAGTTTGTACCAGCAGCTCTGGAGGTCACGGGGTTGTGCTTGGAGAAACTGTGCGAAGAGGGCCTCGAACCTAGTGAGGCGATGGCACAGTTCAAGGCATGGGTTGAGTCACTCGCTGATGCCGGCCAGACGGTTGTCTTCGTAGGGTTCAACGCATCGTTCGATTGGAGCTTTGTGAACTACTACTTCTACCAATTTCTTGGTGAGAACCCTTTCGGTATAGCGGCACTAGACATCAAGTCTATGTTCTTCGGCACCGCTCAACGCACCTGGAGATCTACTCGGTCGAGTGAGATTGAGAAAGTTGTGAATCCTGCAAGTTCTGGCAATCACGATGCCTTGGACGACGCCGTGTACCAAGCGGAGTTGTTCAATCTGATTCGGGAAGAGCTAGTGAATCGCCCCTGACTCCCTAACAGGCCGTTAGTGGTAGAACTGTATTCCTGATTGGTGGTGTGTATGCCGGAGAGGCATGCCCGTGGACGTGCTAGTGGCACTGCGCTATGGTCGCTGGCACGATACGCGCGATGACTTCGGGAAGGGGCGGGCACGATGATTTACCAATGCAATGGATGCAACAGGACTACTTTTGAGACTGCGTGCCCATGGTGCATGGGCTCTCAGGTTTCACCATCATCAGAGCTTACTCTGCGACATCTCACCCCGCTGGATCCCTCGTTCTACCCAGATTTCCAGTACCGATCAAAAGGCCTGATTAAGGATTTTCTCGGTAAGAAGAAAGAGCAAGCTCAGCTCAACGACCTCCTTAACAATGTGTTGAGAAAATACTCGGAGCTGAAGCAACCTTACTTCACGAACTTCATTCACACCACCCGCGAAAGTGCAGGCAGCAGCGATGACGCGGGTGTGCCTGGGCCACGATTGGATGGTGTGTACAGTGAGAGGGAACTGTTCAGGGAGGTCTTGATTCGCAAAGGCTTTGACGAGCTCGAAGGGCTGCCATCTCTCTTGGACAAGTTGCTGCAGACCACGGCTTTCAACTCTGCCTACCTGGGCTTCTCGAGAGAGTTGACCCGCCACATCCGAGCTGATCTTGCTGACACCTTACGTTCCTGGATTGAAGAGGCCGGGACGACATTCAGGTCTGACTTGGCCTTGTTCTACTACTACCTTTGGGAAAATGACGTTCCATTTCCCAATGTTCAATTCAATCCCCAATCAGCCACCACTTCCGGCGTACCACTCCTTCCGCTGCAGGCTTTTCGGAATGGCTTGAGTCTATGCGAGGAGATTTATTTCGACATTCTCGTCGAGCGGCTGGGATCACAGCTCGAGCATTTCAATCCGAACCAGTTCATCACCATGTACCTGGTGGATGCCATGGACGGATTCCAATTCGAAGCCTTCCTTGTTGAGATCTTCCAGACTATTGGCTATGACGTCAAAGAGACCAAGAAGACGGCTGATCAAGGCGCAGATCTTTTCGTTACCCGGTTCGGCAAAAACATGGTTATCCAGGCTAAGAACTACTCTGGCTCTGTAGGCAACGCGGCTGTGCAGCAAGCCATTTCGGCTAAAGCTTTTTACGGGTGCGACGAGGCTATGGTAGTCACGAACTCCTACTATACAAAGTCTGCAAAAGAGTTGGCCGGCACAGCAGGCGTCCGGCTGATCGACCGGGACGGGCTTCAGAGCTATCTGGATGACTACAACCAGAAGCTCATCGAGGTCTTCCAAGCTGAGGAAGTAGAGAGTTGATGTCGGGCATCGGGGACTTTAGAGGAGGTCGCAGTTGAGTCCTCGCTACGCTCAAACGAGACTTTAGTTATGCAGATTTGAGAGGCGTTGATCTTCGTGGGGCCTACCTTCGTGGGGCATGTTTTTTGGGGGCTAAAGTCGATGGAGCTGATCTGCGCAACGCGAATATCAATGAGTGCATATTCACCGGCGCCACGGGAGCGTTTGTGAGCGGCGAAATCCTCTATCACAACTGGGACGTTGGCCCAAAGGGAGTCATCCCATGGCTGCCAGACGATGAGATTTGAATCGTAACCTCCGTACTTGATGTCCCGCCCACGCACCCAGATTGAACTCTGGGCGTCGTGGGTATCTACGAGGTAGATTTACTGTTTCCAGTTAGACTGATCATTAAGCAATACGTGTAGAGCACACGCATACGGATATTTCGAGATTTTATGGACTTTCTTAAGACATTTCAGCAGTTTACCCAAGCGCACATTGACCATAAAAAGCAACTGGTTGTGCTCGAAGAGTGCCAAGAGCAAACCTATAAGGCACTGAGCTTGCTCGATTTTAATAAGGATGGAGAGTACACGCTTCTCCCAAAAATCGCGCTCTACGCCATAGGCTCAAACATTAATGACTTGAATGTGGGCATCCTGAGTTGTCTAAAGGCTAGCTGCTACTCCTCGGCGGAAGCGCTAGCCAGGTGCTCGTTAGAAAACGCCATCAACTTGATATTGATCGTAAACGACGTCACGACTAATCGCAGCCGCTCTCTATTGATTCATTACCTGAGCCAGACAAAGAAACGTGCTGATCATTGGGTGACATATGCCAAAAACGATTCTGATCCTAAAGGTTTGGAACGAGCGGAGGCGTTTGTAGAGCAGGTTGCGATGATGAAGCATATGTTCAAGCAGTTGGACAGTAGCAGAAAAGTGCCCGGATGGCCGGATGCAAGAAATCGCTTCATTTCCGTCGGAATGGAGCGCCTATACCATATTCTATTCGCGCCTGCCTCTGATTCAATCCACGGATTCTCAGAGGATGTATTCAATCAAACACTCATAGAGTTGGCACAAGATGATGCGGTGACTAAGGATGCGGCTCATACGGCAACGAGGGCAGAGAAAATCTCGTTCGCCTATTACCTTGCAGCGAACTCAGTCGCAATTTTCTGCGAGGCAGCAGGCCTGCTCGCATCCCGCGTCAAGCGTCCAGATGTCGAGGAAATGATCTCCGTATATGCGGAAAAAATGCTCGGAGTAATCTCCGAGCATGAGTCAGTGACTGATTTTTATTTCGAAAGTCGTCCCGATCTGCCATTCACCGGTAGCGATACTGGCAACATACCGTCCTAACATCGTAGCTTGAGGCGATGATGAGCGAGATCAATATACGGAATCCATCGTCTTTGGATATTCAAGTTGCAAGATGGCCTCCCCAGATGCTTCCACCGCTGAAGGGTCTTATGCGGATACACGGCACTCTGGCGCATTGATGGAGTCACCTGGAGGAGGTGAGGATGAGGTTATTTTTGGATTGTGAATTCACGCAGCTCAACCAGAATACAAAGCTGATCTCATTGGCATTAGTATCGGAGACCGGCGACGAGTTTTATGTGGAGCTGACCGACACTTATCAGGTTGCGGACTGCAGTGACTTCGTAATCCAGAACGTACTGCCTCAGCTGAATCTATCCCTCTATGGGATGTCACTCGTGGAAGCCCAAGCCGCACTGAGGGTTTTCCTCGGCTGTATCGAAGGCCAACTGGAAGTCTGCTCGGATGCCCCAGACTGGGATTGGGACTTTTTCTGTCAGCTCGCGTATGTCGATCACAAATGGCCAAGCCATGTGGCGAACAGGCCTACCAATCTGATCCACTTGTTCAGGCATTTTGAAGCCGACGACATCGGTAACATTACACTTCCCGAGCTTCCGCATCATGCTTTGCTCGATGCCCGGCTCCTCGCTGAGCTTTACCAACACCTGACAGCGGCTTCAAAGCAGGATAGAGATTGATTGCGATGGCTCATGGCGAAGAGCAAAAAACGTGATATTCCGGCCAGCCAACGCCTCCATGGCTGCAAATGCTGTCGCTGAAGACCAAGAGACAAATCACGGAATATTCGCGAATCGAAAGCAGCCACAGCTCGACAGGAGATCAACCCGCATTAAACCAAGAGACAAATGCCACGATATTCCAGTCAGCCCGTGCTGATGGGTGTCATCGCGGAATATTCAAGCCTTCGCCGCTGCAACGGCCCGACCTCGGAGATAGGTGCGCAAAAAACCAAGAGACAAATCACGAGATATTCAAAACATCGACCGCATCAACAGCCCAAAAACTATCGGCTCTTCGGGCTTCTAACCCGGCTTGATTTCGCTTTCCTCTAAAGAGAAATTAGGAAAAATATCCTGCGCAAACCAGACTGGTAGGCCTACCCGCAGCGTATGACGATTAGATGCCGAGCTCACCACAAGGCCAATATTAATCACCTTGTTTAGCTGATCGCATGCTTCGCTAGGCTGAAGTCCGGTAAAGGTTTCGAACTCGGTACGCGGTAATGCGCCTTGGATCAGCAGCGCAAGAAATGCCGACCCTGTTTGCGGTTTGATCTCTGCCTCTGTTAAGCGCGAATGCGTTCTGAAGACTTGCATAACAGCTTCCCGTAGCCGGCCGCGATTCAGCGCAGCAGTCATGTAATCTACTTCTCTGTGACAAACCTCAAGCATGAATGCAATGAAGCTGAGGGTGGATTTACCTGAGGGTTGGACACCACTAGTAGACTCGCTCACTCGCGTGCGATGAGCCGGAGCCAAAGCGTGATATTCCTCGTTCCTCCGGGCCAAGCCGCGAGCAAGTGACCACAGGTGGGGATGCAACCCGAGCTGAGCCAAATGCTGATAAATGATCACCCTCGCAACAGCCTCTTTACCCTCGGGAAACGCTTGAGTTTGGAGAAGGTGTAAGTGGTGGGCTAGCGCCGCAACGATACGTCGACGAAGCTCAGGTACTTTCTCCAGCGTGGACTGCTGGTTCGCTGAGTTAAGTGCATTCTTCAGAAATTCTGGCTCTGTGTGGTACCCGTCGATGATCCTTGAGTAATGGGGGTCAGAGTCCATCAACAGTCTGCTCAAGCACGCTGCGGTTTCAAGCGCGACCATGCCGGCCAGGTAAGCTGTCTTCGTTACAAGCAAGTCTGCGCTCGCCAGAATTGACGGAGGAATCGAGTCGGGGAGGGCCGGGTTTTGGACATTCATGACGCCGACCTTATCGTACATGGTTTGAAAGGCAATCCGCGATTGCAGCTGGGGAGTGAATACCGCAGCCGGGACGTGACTAGGGAAGCTGAGGGCGTCCCATCGGCTGAGCAGGACGAACGCCCGTTGCCCAGCGACAAATCCCATCATGAGACTTTGACCAACACAAAAAAGACCAGGCTCGTTAGCGATCGCCTTGACACTGCTGACACGCAGTTTTCAGTCCTCCTCGACGTCGCGGATTCTGCCGGTGGCTGTTCAGTGCTAGCCAGTACCGGTGCCGTCGGCGTGGTTCATGGAGTAAAGCGTGCCCGTCTCAGCGCATGCTCAACGAATTATCGCCATCACCGAAACTGCAGATTGAGGATTGATCGCTGTGCAGGCCTGTCAGGCGGACATCCACGAATTAGTCGGTGACTAGGCGATTCAATATACTTGGTTGCGGTGCTTCAGCATCAGTTTCACCATAGTTTTAAGATTGAGCTTATCCGCTTTCCGAAAAAATCGTCGATGTCTACCACTCATTATTCTTCTTCGGTGGCATTCTGCCCCATGCAACCTCGAGGCCTAGATGATTGAAACGTCATCTTTCGACCCCGCTGGGAAGGGTGTTTTTGCTTCAACGCTCCAAACAGCGGCATTATTCCTCTTCGGAACCAGACGTTCACCCCCCTGCTATGGTGTCAAATAGCTTATTAGTGAAGACTGTTCGGCAGATCAATTTTTGACCCGCATGATGGTCTCGGATGCTTAAGACTGGAGGTTTGGCTGGTGGGTTCACATTTGTGGCCGGGTATACGTAGCGATGCTTGGCAAGTTATTTCGGGTTTAGACAGCGATTCGAACTCGGCAGTTGAGTGGATCAATCAACTTAATTAAATTGATAGAAATTATCAATTGATCATTCGTGGTCTATCTGACTCCAATCCATTAAAGTTACATTGCATCTTACCTATGGAGGAGTTGAACATGGCTTACGCAAACATCGGTTCTCAGGAATAATCCAGCCCTAATAGAAAAGGCCCTACGGGGCCTTTTCTTATTTAGTTTTTAAGGAAGATAGTAATGCTAAAAAGGTTGTCGTTTTCTCAGGGTGTATTTTTTACCGCGTGCTGCATTTTCGCAATGATTGCTATTGTGCGGAGTTTTAACCAGATCCTAGAGGTTTTGGCCAGGCAAAGTTTGAATGAGTGGCTTTATTTTGGTGTCTTTTCTTTCGCGTCAGCACTGGTCATTACATCTCTGTACAGAGCAATCTCTAGTAAATACTCTGAAACCAAAGCCGGTATTCGCTACATTTCGATATCGTTCTTTGTTGTGACGGTGACTTGCTACTTGGTTCTTAAATTGCAAGATCCAAAAGGCACAGATTATCAAACCTCACTTGCTTTATTTGTAAGTTCTTCTCTCCTAGGTGCAGGTTGGTGGGTTCAGGCTACAATTAATTCGGCGGCTGCAAGAAAGGCGCACACGGTTAGTACAATTATGAATCACCGTTATAGCGAGTATTTTTTTAAGCGTAACGATAATTTTTCTAATATGTTTCCAATCGGGTGCTTAATAAATCCTGCTGTCATAGAGCATGCATTAAGCCCCACTAAAAGCCGCTATAAAGATATAAAATTTGCTGATGGCCAGATCCAGGCTGCCAAAGATTTAAATTATGTTATGAATTTTTATGAATTTATTGCGGTTGGGGTTAGTAGCGGTGATTTTGACGAGAAGCTAATTCGGGATTGCTACGAGGGCATAATTATTGGTATCGAAAAGCGCGGATTTCATATGATTCAATTTATGAGGCGCACTCAAGGGCAAAAGGTTTTTTGCAGCTTGGTAGATCTGGTTGATAAATGGACTGATAATCAATCGATGACTACTCAGTACAAAAATGGTAATCAATCTTTGGATCTGGGCGAGTTGACTCCGTCGCAAGAAAACATAGACGAGATGATCCGCGAACGAGATCTTAACAGAGCTACCAAAGCCAGTGCCGAGATAGTAACGCAAGCCACTAATGTCACGTCGATTGATACTGCACACCATGTTAACAGTGTTGATCAAGGAATTCCGCAGCCTTGATGCGCTTTTAGCTTCATGGCAGACCCATTAGTGAAGGCGCTCGTTTCTTTTAACGGGCGCAATACTCCCGCTTCAATAATAAAAATTTTTACCCGATCACGCGAATTCCTAACTTCCGCTCTTTTTAGTTTCTGACTATGCTTTGACGCTCTAGATATAGAAAAGGATGCTGCGAATTTACGGGGCGAGTTTGATCGCGCTGGCCAATGGATAAGGAGACTTGCAGCCAAGAAATATTTAGTGCGCTCAAGTGATATGTCGTGGGGCATTCAAGTCATAGCCATCTTCCATATCCTAAAAACTATCGTCTCTGCTTGCTTCTAGTCCAGGGTTGACTCGTTTGCCACTAAAGAGAGTCAGGAAAATATCGTGTGTAAACCATGGCGATAGGCTTACCTGTAGCGTGTGGAGTTTGGTGGTCGTGTTCACCGCAATGCCAGCATTAATGAACTTGCTAAGCGGGTCGCATGCTTCGCCATTCTGAAACCCGGTAAAGGTCGAACTCGGTACACGGTAGTGTGTCTTGGGCCAGCGACGCAAAAAATGCTGATGCTGTTACTGGCCTGATTCTTCCTTCTGTTGGACGCATGTTTGTTCTGAAACATGGATATGAGCGTTTCAAAATTTATATGTTGGTTGAACACCACCAATGGGCTCGCTCAAGCATTGATGAGCTCGCAAATACTTTACTTCTACACACAGATAACTGGCTCCGATTTTAAACTGAAGCAGGTAGGCGCGCCTTCTGGAGTAGCAGTGCCATGTTTTGGTTACCATAAATCTGGCCGTGAGGATGCTCGCGAGATAGAAAAGGCTGAGGGAGCAAAGTAGTGCATACCAGTTCGTGGGAGCCACGAAGACACCTAAGCTAGGATGACAACGCTGCCTTCAATATCATGTCTTCCTGAGGCTGACAGATCCAACATTGCGCGAAATAGATATGTCGCTGGTTCGGGCCAACTGGCCTGGCTCAGTTTTAGATTCTTCAGATGGAGGTGAAAGTGCTGTCATCGATCAAGGAATACCAACCAGGGCCCCAGATCCCACAGAGCGTTTGGATGACCCTGGGGCTCCCATCACGCGGCACCATGCTTCATGACCTGGTTCATGAAGGACTGCCATTCGAATTCCTTGAACGAATAGCGAGCCTTCTGCAGGCGCAGCGGGTGGTTATCGCCAAGGCGATTTGCATAGCACCCTCGACGTTAGCGCGTAGAGCGGAAACAGGGCGGTTCAACGCCGTAGAAAGCGACCGCCTCGTAGCATTGGTAGCTGTCTTTGAGGAAGTCCTTTACCTGTTCGAAAACGATGTCGCCGCTGCGACGGAATGGATGAGTGTGCCGGTTCGTGGGCTTGGCTCGAAGCGTCCAATCGACATGCTGAGGACGAGGGTGGAAACAAAAGCTGTCTTCGATCTTATCGGTCGATTGGTGAGAGGAGTTCTAGTGTGAGATTCGTTAGGCCAGGGCTTAACGCATCTCTCTATGTGCTGCGAGATGCTGCATCTCCCGCTCCCATAGTCGTAAAAAACGACGCCAATCTCTCGCATAGCTACCCTGCCGTAGACGGGTAGATCCAGTACTCGCTTCTTCGAAGCGGGTCTTCCAAGGTTCTGGTATGTGCTCGTCAAGCACGACTACGAAGTGGGATCCGCTGGCTCCCTCGATCTCGGTCTCTGGGACATCTTCTCGTAGCTCATCAACCGACATGGCGACTGCTTCGCCAATAGGGTCATCTAGATCTTGGCGCTCAATTTCATCAAGAATCGCAAGATACTGAATCGCTCGATCAGATCCAGGCTGCAGTTTTTCTAAATCCCACAATGCGTAGCGACGTTTGCGTTCGCGTTGCCAGAGACGATTCGTGTCAATCATTATTATTTTCCACTATTCAAGGCCCCAGTGAGTTCGTCTATTCGATCCGCGATTTGAGGCGTTTTTGAGAGGACAAGGCAGCGCGTATTGCCGACAAATTCTTCTATTAAATATAGCGAGTCGCCAACATCAAGCTCCAGCCCCTGCAACGCCTCATCGGGTATTCGAATCGCGCCGTCACCATCCCATTCTTCGATGAAGATTTTCGTAGGAGGCTTTCTCATGTGTGGGCTCCATCGTTTCTGCGTTAAGGTTTAAATGATGCAGGGCTCTCGATGCGTCATTTTGATTTTATCTGCTCTGGGATCTTTCTTGAGATGGCATTATGCCTCTTGCTTGCTCTAACATCCTCAGCTACAGCGAACATCTCGATCGCTTAAAAGGATTCATGGTATGGACGCCTCTGAGCAACTGGAAGTCTTGCGCACCAGTTCTGATTTTGCCGCTTTAAGCCGCTATACAAAGGCTTTCGACCTTTTCAAAGTGATGGGTGTGAGTACCAAAGAGCTGGTTCATTCGAACATTCTGGCTGCGCTTATGAATGAGCGCGAAGCTCATGGTTTGGGCGCGTGGTTCAGGGATGCTTTTGTTGCCTCTCTTTCGCAAATGCCATTCATGGGGCAGGCATTGTCACTGCAGGTGCTGGAAGGCACGAAAGGGGCCAAAGCCAAGATTGCCAGGGAACTGGCACACATCGATGTCTTGCTCGATTTTCCGACCCTGCGTCTCGTCATTGCGATAGAAAACAAGATTTGGGCTGCTGATCAGCACAACCAGGTTGCGCGCTATCAAAAAGCGCTGTGCGAGCTCTACCCGAACTACGAGTCTCGGGCTCTGGTTTATCTCACCCCGACTGGTAGGGAATCCCCCACTCTCGACTCAAGTTCCAGTGTGCCGGTTTACTACCAATCCTATGGCGAACTAGCAGCGCTTCTGCGCCAATCCCCGTCCAGCATTCCAGCTGCCGCCCACTTTATCGACCAGTTCATCATTCACGTGGAAAAAACAATGTCAGGTAACTCCGAGCTGAACCGCCTGTGCTGGGAAGTATTCCAACAGAACGAAGAAGCGTACACATATCTTGTGAAGCATTACGAATATTGCAAGGCGCGCAAGATGACTGAGCTATTTCGCTGTCTGCAGGAGCGTTTGGTCAGTGACGGCTTGTTTGTGGAATGTGCAAGCGAGATGGAGACCAGATTTTCAGCCAAATCAGACAAGCAGCAGTATGACCTGGATGTACGATTGCGCAGTTGGCCTGATGGTGTGTGGGTCAAGATCTATAAGCACACCTGGTTGGGTGTGTTTCCTTTCTTCAGTGGCCATGATCGTGATGGGCTGACTCATCGGCTTCCCTCATTCACCCAGCCTGCGCATGCCGTTCCGGACTGGGCAGATCTGTATTTTGCCTCGACCCGCTATATGGTCAAGGAGGATCGCTGTGTGCTGGATCAAGGTGATAAGGCAACGGAAAGTCATCTCGATGAAGTGTTGACCCGTGTGCATGACTGCATCGTTGAAATCAGTGGGGCGCTAGAAACCACTAATTAAAAACGGTCGGGGAGGTTAACCGTTGTCGGCGCCTTTCTCTTCTGATCGCTTTTGACATCTATCAATGTTTTTCAAAAACTGACGCCTGCGTCTGTGAGTACGTTACACGCGACGAAGCGTCTTCCAATGTGCTCACAAGCGGGTAAACGCCCGATTTCGCAAGAGCGAGGAAACGGATGGCACTTTTCATTCTGAAGCCTGTTTTTTGGAATACAAATCAGTACCTGGCACCATCAGGAGTCATTGGCTCCGGTGGTTATCCCAAGGAGAATGGTTATGGCCATGAAGAGTGGAACAACTCCCCAAGGATGCACCTATCGCGCGGAAAACAGCATTTTCGCGTTTTTCATACGGAAGGGTTAGGCGCAGCTCCGCTCGACGAAAATGCTGGTCAAACTTTCGTATTCCTGACCGCATCGCATGATGGAATCCAGCAGTTAGTGGGTATTGCGGGGAATGCTTTCGCACTCTCTCATGATCAGCATCGGCCGCAACGTGAGGAAATTGTCCAAAAGTTATCGCTGCACGACCTTTGGGAAGATGCCTGGGAAATCAAGAATGTCCAAAAACAGCATCGGAATAGTCAGCGTCAATTTCTTAAAACCTGGGAAAAGGATCTGCATTGGATTCCGAACTGGATCTGTCCAGAAGAGTTTTACTGGTGGTTTGACGAACCGGTGACACTCGATCCTCGGAGGATCACCGGGAAGGAACGGTTGCTTGGAATGTACAGCAGCTACACCGAGCTTGACCTCCCAACAGTCGGTCGACTCATGGATGCGATTCCAGCGAGGCAGCGCAAAGAGATGTGGGTGCGGCTCAGTGATGCCATTCAGTGTGCTCCGACTGAGCCCTTGGCCGCTGAGGACATGTTTGACGGCAACGACCCGGTCACGGAGGTTCTCACCAGGATTAACGCACGGCGCGGTCAGGGTAAGTTTCGAGAGGATCTGATGCGAGTGTGGGGCAACGCCTGTTCTGTAACGGGGTTGGACTGCAGAGAAGTTCTTCGTGCTTCTCATGTAATCCCATGGGTTGATTCAACGCCTAAGCAGCGCCTCGATAGCAACAATGGTCTTCTCCTTTCGGCGAATCTCGACGCGCTGTTCGATAAAGGGCTTATTACGTTCGATAAGACCGGCCAAATGCAAATCTCTAAGCGTGTCGATGCCAAACATCGGAGGGCATTGGGCCTACCCAAGCCACTGCGGTTCGTTCCTAAAGAACTCGTTGCTTACCTCAAATATCATCAGGATGAGGTGTTTCAGGATAGGTGTTGACGGCGGGCTATCACTTGGCAGGAAGAAATGGGTAGTGCTCGCTGCTGAATCAGTGATCTCGCAAGGGGGACTTCGGTAATCGCGAAGGCCGCAAGACCAGAACGTTGGCGGGTGCTGTAGCGAGAGATGCCATACTATGGCCAGCTCGTACCGAAGCAGTTGCAAGAGCTTGCGGCATCGGCGCGTTCCGCCATCGCGCTGGTTCTGTGGCAGAGGCCTTCTGGTTCTGTCAGCGGCGCGACACTGTCTGGCTGAACGGGGCAAGCTTGATCAAAGAGGAGTGAGACATGAGGGATAAAGCCCATCCTTTCCCGTTTGATGCGCAGGCAGAGCTCGTCATGAAGGCATTCATGAAAGCTACAGGGGAAAAGCTCAATCAAGCGCGGAGGCAAGTCGGTGGGGGCGATGAAGTCCAACGCTTCAGCCACGGAGGATCGTGGCAATCACATCACAGCTACGACCCTGACCGTGTCGACCAGATGCAGACGATCGAGCACGAAACAAGGTTGAGCTTTGAGGACATCATGGACGGTCGGCTCGACGTCATTGAGCGCACAGTCAATGAGATTTCCAATAGCATGGCCGACAGCTTTGCCAAAGCGTTTTACCAGATGCTCTCCGATACTTGCGAAGAGCACGGTAACGTCATCGATGGCTCCTCGGGGAGCTTGGGCGAGCAGATGCTCAAAGCCATCGAGCAAGTCGAATACTCGGTTGATCGGGATGGCCAAGTTTCGCTTCCAGAATTTCGCATGCACCCCAGCCTCGCCCAACGCCTCCATTCTGATCCCTCGCTGCAAGAACCAGCGCTGCTGGCCAGGGTCGAGGAGGTCAAGAAGCTCAAAACCGCCCAGGCGTTGGCGCAGGAAGCCGCGCGGAAATCCAAATTTCGTAGCAGGGAGCAGTGATGGCCAGGGTTTTGTTGTGCATTGGTTGTGACGCTTATCAATCGCTCAATAAGCTGTCTGGAGCCGAGCGTGACGCGCTTTCTATCCGTACCGCGCTTTCCACGGGGCCATTGAGCAGTATCCAGCCAGCGGACGCCTATCTGCTTCACTCTCCGGCCAGGCATCAGCTGGATGCGACGCTGCTTGAGATTCAAGACAAGTACGATGAAATCGAGAGTTTCACACTCTTCTTTGCAGGTCATGGCGGAGAAGCCAATGACAGTTATTTCCTCTGCGTGAGCGATACCCGAGCTGATCGCCTTTCAACCACGGGGTTTGCCATCAGTCGATTGTTCGAGTACTTCAACGAGCTCAAAGCTGCTCACTGTAACGTCATCATTGATGCCTGCAACGCGGGCGGGATGGTTTCCAACCTGGGCATCCTGCTGAAGCCCGAAGTGATCGGGAAGGCCAAGACATTCGGCGTCTCATTTTTTGTATCGTCAGCGGCAGATCAGTACGCCGGCGAGACCAGTCATGGCGGGTATGGAACCCTCGCGCTGCTCAAAGTGCTGGATGGAGAAATCGACACGGGTTCGCGCGCCAGTATGCTCGATCTGCTGGACATAGGCCGACCCGCTGCGCAGTATGTGTCAGAGCAGACCCAGGGAGGGCAAATGCCATCCGTATGGGGCGTCAACCTGTACGGTCACATGCCGCTGTTTGGCAATCCGCATGCTACCGACAACCCAACATCCTCTTTGCTGGGGATCACTGGGATCTCACCCGCATCACCAGCCGGACAAGCCATTAGCAGTCATTCCGCCGAACTCTACACGCTGATGTTTGCCCCGGAGCACGATCTCACTCCGCAACGGCTTTTCCCTGTCCTCACGAAGTTCGTGGATCGCTTGGCCGACACACCCAACTCAGTCGGTGCGTTCATTGGCGGGATCTGGCAATCATTGGAAAAGAGCACAGGGCGTCACGCCAATAGCTTCTCTCGGGTAGAGCTGAGCGCGACGTGCGTTGCTCTGCTCCTTCAGTCATCCCAAAACAGTACCTCGCGCGACTGTATCGTGGGGCTTGCCCACGAGATCGTAGCGGAGGTCGAGCACCTGCTTTGGGACATCGTCAATGGGCTTCGAGAGAATCCCGGCTCGTTGTGCCGTCATGGCATTCCCGACCTGTTCTATCTTCCGCAGCGTATTTCCCGGATTTTGGGTTGGGCCGGCGCAGCAGTGCATCTGGTTCGGGAGCTCGGCATCAGTGACGCTCCACTGAGAGAAGCACTGGAGCACCTGAGCAGTCTTCTGCTGGAGCATTACGCAAGCACCTGTGCCGGCATGAGCGAAGACGAAGCGCCGTACTGGGCAGCGTTCCTTACAGCCATCAAAACTGATGAGCTCAATGGCCTTGGCGAATTGGTCGTCAGCACACTGATTAACGCGCTGGTTGAGCACGATGGGCGACTTGCCCGGCCATTGCTCTCGGCAGAGGATGTGTACGGTTATCTCAAGGCGCGCGCCGACAAAGACCCTGCCGAGTTGAAGCGCTTGAGCAGCTCACCCTCGGAAACCCTGGCGCTCGTCCTGCTCATCAGTGGGCGGCACTCCCTTGAGGAAGAACTGGATTACACCCTGTTGAGTCTTGATCACGCCCACCTCAAGATCTTCCTTCCGCAAAGCTACCTGGAGTTCAGCCAGCCTTTCGTTCGCAACGGCATAAACCATGTGTTCCAGATCGGCCAAAAGGTTTGGACGGTGGCAGATGTTGCGAAGCGGTGGGAGGAGGCGTGCAAGCCGCAAATGGGTCATGACACGTCGCTTCGAAATCCTGCAACGCGGATCGGTGCGATCTGCGCATCGCTGATCTTTCCGGATCGAGTGCCCTGGTTTTTGCTCAGCGACCAATGACTTCGAATGCAGCCAGGGCTTCTGGGCGTTGAGGTCAATCGGGGCTGACAGTAACTGTCTGTTCAGTCACCCAGCTCTGGCAGCACGATGCCCCGTTAGACGTTGACTAGGGTGGCAGTTAATCGCCCTGGTTGGATCGCTGCCGAAGGAATTGCGTCCTTCCAGCCCCTGCGCACCTTTAGATTTTGGAGTTCTTTCCGGACAGCTGTGACCACGGCCAGCGCACCGCCTCAGCGCCGACATTGGTCGCAATAACTTTCTACGCAGTATGCGTCCGTCGAACTCACCTACAAAAAACCGTGAGGTGGCTATGAGGGAATCGGATGGGCGTAGATAGGCCCACGGAAGCTCACACCTTCGCACCCGATGACGCAGGTGTATGAGCTGGTGAACGGGCCATCGGTTAAATCGCCAGTCTTGTATTCACCCTCCCATAATCGGGGTGACATCAGGGAGCCACTACGGCAGACTTTCTTGGCGGGAATCTGGCTGCCGCCATCGGCAGCATTATCTATATGGAATCGGAGTCGCTATGAATGGATTGAAGCCTCAGTTCTGGGAGCAATGGGAACAGCTCTGTTGTTACTTTATGCAAGAAATTGCCAGCAAGCACGGTTATTCGGTCAGCTATCGATCCTACGGCAGTCGGGGCCAAAGCCAGTTTGGCGTCGACTTAGTACCCGTTAATTCGCCCTTACCTCTGGTAGGTCAGTGCAAGATGGTTGAGACCTCCTTCACTTGGGATAACGTGCTGACTGAGGTCGCAAAGACCGACGGTTACAAGGGCGAGATCAAGTGTTACGTGGTGTTCACGACAGCGAACAGGCACACAACCATCCAGGATCAACAAAACAGCGGCACTGTGTATCGTCACACGCGACCCGACGGCACGACCTTCCCAGTCCATGTCAAGCATTGGGCAGATTACGAGGCGAGTGATCTCAGCGCTGTTCCTGGCAATGTCCTCCGGAACATCTTCCCGAATGCTTTTGATTTAGCGGCGATTGTTCAGCCACCCTCTGCGGATGAATACATTACCTCGCTAAAGGCGCTGCAGAGCTATGTTCCTTCTCGCATCACCTTGGCAGATCTAACCTGGCTGGAGACGTATGACTTTAGCTTGGGTTGGATGCCTGAGCGCGCGTTCGATCCATTTCAAGATTTGTATATCGATCTCCAGCGGGTAGAGGACGCTTTGCGGTTAGGGCTAACTGACTGGCTGCACAGTGCCGGTTACCCCGAAGTCCAGGCTACGTTGCTCGCAGGGAAGGAATTCTATTTCGCACTGAAGGAGTTCGTAGAGTCTGTGAAAGCTCACATCGTTGGTAATTGGGCAACGGACGGCTCTTCGATTCTCACCGTTGTCGATCTAAATGGCTGGCAGCGAATAGCACGCCAATTCGGAAGCAATGCTCAATACCTTGCTCAGGTCTACCGTAGGGCGGTGCTAGGTCAGCAGGGCCAGTAAACGGCACCTGTCCAGATGATCCCCAAAAAAGCGCAAGTCTCTCTAGGGCATGCGCTTCTGGGTTCTCTGGGAAGTGCGGCAACCTGAAACCAGGTTAAGCGTCCGCCCAACTCCCCCTGCGTAGGTCAGGCTGGCATCCACTGATGCGGCAGCAGTTGCCCGATTTCGCTGGCTCCTGTGTCGGCAGCCGCGTCAGTACATCTTTGAGATGGTCGTCGAAAGCAACAGCCATTGATTTTGAGTTCCAGTGCATCAATCCAGCGGAGGTGAGCCACCGCGTGGCAGTCCAACCTGCTCTTGTCAGTACATTGGCTCACGATAGTGCCAGGCGGACGACTACAACTGGCGCACTCAGCCTTCATATGATTTCCACCTCGTCTGCCGCGAGCCAACCAGCGTCGACTACCCGCTCTCTGGCGGTTTCCGGTTGTGCTGTGTAAACCACAATCGCCAGGCTTTCCTCTGCCCGACTGCAGGTCACGTACAGCAGACGGCGAGTTCGAGACAGCGCGTCATCCTTGCCTGCGCGCTGGTTTTTGATATCACTTTCCGAGGGAGCCTTAACCCCCAACAGTTTTTCGTAGCTGAAGAGGAACCCTCCGGCCTCTTCATCGTTGAGAATCACCATTACCCTTGGAAACTCCAAGCCTTTGACTCCTTGGTGGGTATCGAAGGGTGACAGCCCTTGTGCATACCCAGCAAATGCGGTCATTTCCGAATAAGGGCGACCCAGGAGCACCCGATAGGCGTGCACTTCAAGTGCTTCACGATCAACTGTCTCGGGCGGCTCCTCGTCTGTCACACCCTGTGCCAAGGCCGCTCGGAGTCGATCGGGTATTTCGAGCAGCCCAGTTTCCGCTAGCGCCAACACAACATCGGCCAAAGAGGGATCATTGTCTGCGACCAACCCGCACAAGGTTCGGCAACCGGCGCCTACTTGCTGGAGCAGCGCCAGTTGATCAGGGGCCGCTTTCATGTATTCACTGTCGAGGAGAGGTGATCTCAACCGTACAGCTTCCATGAGCGCGAACTCGCTGTTGTTGGCAGCTTCCAGGATCGGCATGACACCGTCAAAGAACAGCTTGAGTATCGGTAGCGTGCCATCCAGCAAGCTAGTGCGCAGGTGCTCAACTGTGTAAAGCGGGGTGAAGATACCCTCGAATCCGAGGCGCCTACCGGCCATTTTGTGCTCAAGGATCAGTGTCTTGCGCTCAGACGATCCTGCTGCCCACTGTTCATCGCCCGTAATTTGCGCCATGCGTTGAGCGATCTGGCTCTCCAGTTCGAAGCCGCCACCTGCAGCTTGCCGAGTACAGAACATGCGCACCGCCCCTCGAATCGCACCAGGCTTTGGAGTCTGTTGATGATCATCGGCGGCGCTGCGGATGACGTTGATAAGCTCGACTACCCTTGTTGGGCATCTTCTGTTTACAGGCTTTTCGGGGATGGCCCAGTCGGCGGGTATTGCCTGCTCCAAGTGCTCTTTCCCATCATTGTAAATCCGCTGCATGGTGTCGCCCAAAAGACCAAGGCAAAACCGTTGTGGGATCAGCGATTGAGCGGTCAGGAACGCGTCCATAAGAGGGCCATAGGTATCCTGGCTTTCATCGATCAAAAGTACTGGGTACTGATCGGCCATCACGTCTAACAAAGGCGGGCGTTGGATAAACGCAGCCGCCATCTGAATGACCTCAGCGTGATTTAGCGCTTGACGCCCCCGGTTTTCGCCGGTCGGACTGTAGGTGAAACTTACAACGTCATCCAACGCAGCCAGTCGGCGCGTTTTGCTCTCAAGAGATGCACGATTGGCGCGAGCAGTTTTGTTGTTGGCATCCCGGGCTTTTGCGAGTTTGTCATTCAGATCCTCGATACTTTCAGCGAGCCTGGTGCGAAGCCAGTCGCGGATGTCGTCATTGAATCCCTGGATCATTCGCCATGAAAATGCGTGGATGGTTGAAACGACTACCAGGGGATCATGCTCCAGACGGCGAGCAATCTCCTCACATGCTGCGTTGGTGTAGGTGATGATCGCCACCTGGCGCCCTTCGAAGGTCAGTCTCCTTTGCGCGCGCGATTTTAGCTCCCTGACAGCGGAAACCAAGGAATGGGTTTTTCCTGACCCGGCGCCGGCGTACAGGAAGAAACTCTGGGGGCGATCCAGATCCAGGCAATCTCGGATCACGTCGTCTGCATCACGGACATGGTCGTCGCGCTCAGGCGCTGCCGGACTCATTCTTCTGTCACCTCGACGATTGCGGGCGGAACCACCAGAAGGTCTTTGCGTTTGAGCTCAAGCTTCGATTGCAGCCAGGTCAGACCTTCGTGGATGTAGCTGGGCACCACGAGTTGACCGAATTCTGGATCGCCCAGGATCTCCAGCGCAAATTCTGCCTTGTCGCCTGTGCGCAGCTTCTCGAACAACGCTGCTCCCAATTCTTGAGCCGTGTCGGCGGTCTGGATGGCCTCGCTGAACGCACGCATCAACCCACGACGTGGCTTACCGGTAAAACGCTCGACGTTGCTCAATACCAAGCTGTCCTCAAACGTATTGGGCAAAGCCTCGGCTTGTGCTCCGGATTTTGGAAGACGGATGCTGACAGGGGTTTGGTAGGCGATTCTGATCGAATAGAGCGCGTCGATCTCCTCCACCTTTTGCTCGGCAGGGAGGTCTAACAATGTGTCCACATCGTGACCAAGTCCCGTCACTCGCATCCAATGGCGGACGGTAGGGTTGTTCGTAATTTGATCAGCTCCCCGGGCAACGGGCTGGGCCGCCTTGGCTTTTCCCGCGTCCAGGTCTGTGATTACTAGGGTGGCGATACCGAGGGCGTCAATTAGCGGCCTCAGGCGATGGGCATGACTTCCTCCGATGTCGAGGATAGTGATGTAGCACTGGTCGAGAAACTTGAAATGCTGGCGCAGGAAATGGGGGAGGATCATTCGCTCCGCCGCCCCTTCGACCAGGATTACCGCGTCAGCGAAGAAAAGATCCGCATGGTGCGCTCGGAGGTAACGCGTGACGAACTCCTTGGTCTTCCCACGTTGGCCGAACACGGTGCTGAGGTTTGAGACGGTGGAAACCGGGATGGGGATATTCGCCATCCCGGATGGGAGTCGCCGAAAATAACGCAGGTGCTCGTACTCGATTTCATGCGCTACATGGCTTGAATGGGAGCTGACAACCAGCTGGGTTCTCAGGTTCGGGAACTCCTCAAGCAATGGGTCGTTGCACAGCACGTGGTACGCATGCTTGATGAAGGCCTGCTGAACCTGAACGTGCAGATGCGCCTCGGGCTCTTCGACCAGAACAAGATGGATTGGCTCAACGTTGACCGCACTGCGCTCCTCAGGGGTGCGAGACTTCCTCAGCCAGTCATCACGAAACGCCATCAACCGGAAAATCATGGAAATGAGGTTTTGGTAGCCCAGCCCATTGGATGTCTCAGGGAGGCTCAGACGTGGTTCACCTGGCGCCCCCGCAACAGAATCCAACTCAAACAGTACAGCGGCCTCATGATCTAACCCATCTGTTGGCGCGAGACGAGTTGCCACTTTGATGCTCGGATCGCTGTTGTTCGGGTAGCCGAGGCCAGCGACTTCTCTGAGTGCTGGCGCAAAGCTAACCGTAAGCCTACTGTCGAAGGCGCTTTGAGCCGCCTCAATTGCCCTAAGGGCCTCCAGGTCGCGGACGTCCGGGCTATCGCCGGGATCAAGGTGGCGACGATAGTAAGTGCGCAACTGTTCAGAAAGCTTCCTGCCGCTTCCAGGTTTGCTTTCGTCTTGCCCCTCATCGGCGCTGTCCCCGAAACCGCGCTGCGCATTGATCTCGTGAACTCTGATCAGGTTCAGCAGAGGATTCCGCTCCAACGGTACTGCTGTGTCGGTCAGCGGCTGAAGATTGGCAGTCCTGGTTTCTGCGTTAGGTGGTGAAAGTTTATCCGGATCGAGGCGGTACCAACGCACTTTGAACGCCTTGACCAAGCGCCGGTTGAGGTAGTCATGCAGGTTCTGTGGCCATAATTGCAAGGCTGGACGCACCTGGCCATCCGCAGCCTGATTCTGAATTTCCTCCAAGAGCGTAGCCACCCGTGCTCGCTCTTTTCGATAGTCGGAGTAGAGGGTTGGAAGATCATCAGGCTCCAGCCGAAATCGCATGCCTACCATGCCGCCTGACCAGGAGAAATTCGGAATCAGGTCGCGGATGTGGTGGAGTTCACCCTGGGCTGCTTGTATCCATACGTCCAGCGTTGGCAGCCACTCTGCCCAAGCGTTGTTTTCCGGAATTACGAAACCGTCATCGGCCTGTTCCCACTCCTGGCCGATCGCGTCGAGCTTGGCGATATGGCAAAGGGTCAGATCCTGCAGCCGGAACGTCGTGGGCTTAACCAGGAATTTGCGCAGAGCCAGCATTGCTGATGATTTGCCGCTGTTGTTGGCACCGACCAAGAGAGTGGTCTCGGCTGCCAAGTCGATTCTGACGGATTTGAGCTTGCGGAAATTCGCGAGCTCCAGGTGCTGGATACGCATTGAGTCTTCCCTGAGATAAGGCGGTGGCAGTGAGCCACCCTAAGTCATGGAACTGTAGCTGACTAATAGCAGAAGGGGCACGAAGCTTCTCTTGTCTGGATACTGTTAATCCAACTAGTGATCGCTAGCCTGTGTCTCGCAGACGCCCAAGCTGCACTGAGGGGTTACCTCAACAATATCGAGGAAAAGCTGGGAATCTGCTCAGGCGCGCAGGACTAGGACTGGGGTTTCCTGCCAGCTTGCTGGTAGGATCATGAGTGACCGAGCCTCGTAACGAACAAGCCTACGAACTTGATTCAGCTGTTCCGGCACCTGGGAAGGCGATGACCTCGGTTATGTCACTCTTCCTAGATTCCGCATCACGCGCTGTTTGATGCCAGGCTTCTCGCTGAGCTCTATCAGCGTTTGGAAGCAGACAAGTCAGCTCAGTCCACTGTTGTCGGTAGCTTCGTATGTTGAGTTACTAAGCGTCAATCGCGTCAGGCCTGCAGAGCTGGTAGGCGGATAGAAGGGAACGTTATATTTAGAGCAGCCTTCGCTAGAGTCATCGCTTGCCAATGGTTGGGCTGCGGCACCAAGTCTGTATAGGGCAATCGCACCTTCGGGCCTTAAGGCCCGGCTCATCGATCAGCCAAGAATCTCTTTCACGATGGAAGCAACATTTCTAGCATCGTCTATCCCTCGGTGATAGGTACCCTGCCAAACCAAGCCCAATGACTCTACCGTTTGCTTAAGTGATTTCGGTCGATTGTCATACAAGCCTGCATGCCATTTCCTGGCATTGAAATGTGGCAAGCCTTCGAGCAGGGAAGGACAGGCAGCAAAGCCTGCACCGCGCTCAAGCTGTCTTGCGTCATAGTCACCCCAAGATGCCCAAGCCGCGTTTGGATAACTCGCCGCAAATGTTCGTAGCTCGTCGCCAACCTCTTGATAGGTTTGGGCACCGTCCACGTCGGGCTGTTGAATGGATGTCAGCTTTATGCAGAAATCGGTAAGGGTGGGGTTGATCTGAGGTCGAACGAAGCGCTGGAATTCATCGACGATCTCAAGCGATTCCAGATCGATTACCACTAGGCCAATTTCAATCGTTTCCATCTGAGTTGGGACGACTGCAAGCGGCCTTGGTGATTCCGACTCATCAACCTCATCACAGGTTGCCTCAAGGTCTACACAATAGAGGTAGCGATGCGGCGCTAGCAGGTTTTGAATGGCTTGAAGGTGAAGCAGCTTTGCTTCAATGCTCATGGCAAGGATGTCCTAACTTTGATCTGTTCAAGATACATCGACACGTACATACAGCCACGTTCTGACGGAGTTATAAGAGAGCGTGCTGCTTCTGTTCCGGCGTAGGCTAGGCAAATTTTTGGGCTTCTGAGCTAAAGCTTCATTGGCTATCGTTCCTTCGGGCTTACCCTATGGTACTGTCGGCGCGACGCCTTTCACCGAGCTTTTCCGTAGTTTTGTCGGCTTAATCTTTTTTGACGGCTGTACAGCGTAATGGAACCCTGCCGCCTCCCAGTCCCGCCAAGACGGCTTGATACCATCCTTCCAAACGTTTTTGGTCATGTCTTCGAAGAGCCTGTGGTTTAGACGGTTCCAATAGCCAGCCTGAACGTTTCCGTCAACCTCGAGAGCCAGCGGCCACAATACGTTTCCATGGCCAAGAGGAATCTTCCATCCCGGCGTAAGCTTCTCTTGTACGCTCTTTACGCGTGCAACCACCAATTCCTCTAGCGTTTGAGGCAGATCCTCAATGCGACACTGGACAGTAAGATCGCTATTGAAGATCGTCTTGTAGCTCACACCCTTTCTGGCTGTGTGCTCAAGCCGTTCCAAGTCTTCACCTTTGATGACGTAAACGGCCAGCTCTTCGAAAACAAGGGTGTTGCCGATCACCTCAGGCGGTCGGGCCATCTCAAAAAAAATGTAAAAAGGACAGACAAATTCTTTTCTAGATGAACTGTGATAATGGATAGGGTCGTAGAATCTTGTTTTTGCAATATAGCTTCGGGCATCGCGGACGGTACTTTTCAGTTCAAAGTGCAAGCCCCAATGCAGCTGCAAATCAGTGAAATCACCATGGCGTTGGGACTGGTTATCATCGTCCAGCGAGTCTTTATAACTTTGCCCGTCTGCCTTCTCATGAGTCAATTCGTTGATCGCAGGCTTAGCGATCCTGTTTCCGTGTGATCGGATGTAGGTACTGAGCATGTACTCCACCAGAACACCTCTGATCAATGGGTACTTGGGATTGGATAGTGCCCACTGGTAGAAATTAGCGGCGGTACCGTCAATTTCAACCGAACCTAGTTTGAAGCGCATATCAGATGTGAGCATGTGTGCCTGTTCAAAAAAATGATGGGGAGAGGTACTGAAACTACCTTGGGGGCAACGGTTTTGGCTTTCAAGGTGTTAGAACCAATTTTAATGACGTTGACCACACAGCAACGGCGATCGCAGAGCGATGGTCTGCCATCACGCGGCACCAGGCTTCATGACCTCGTTCATGAAGGACTGCCTTTCGAATACCTCGAGCGGATAGCAAGCCTCTTGCAGATGCAGCCCGGGGTTATCACCAAGGCTATTTGCATAGCACCCTCAACGTTGGCGCGTAGAGCGAAAGTAGGGCGGTTCAACGCAGTAGAAAGCGACCGCCTCGTCGCATTGGTAGCTGTATTTGAGAAAGCCCTTTCCCTCCTCGAAAACGATAAGGCCGCAGCAACGAAATTGATGAGCTCACCGGTTCGAGGACTCGGATCGAGGTGTCCACTCGACATGCTGGGGACGATAGTGGAGACGAATGCTGTCTTCGATATTATCTACCAGCTGGAGAAGGGCGTTCTTATGTGAGATCCGTCAGGCGGACTAATTGATCCTCTGACAAATGAGACTCACGAATACACCCCATCAGGTTCTCCTAGCCAACCTCCACATAGGTTCCTGAACTGTCTACATCCGTTTGTTGAATGGATGTGAGCTCTTTGCAGAAATCGGTCAGGGTAGGGGTGATCAGAGGGCGAACGAAACGCTGGAACTCACTGACGATCTCAAGCGTTTCCAGATCGATCACCACCAAGCCAATTTCGATCGTTTCCATCTGAGCTGGGACGACTGCAAGCGGCCTTGATGATTCCGACTCACCAACTTCATCACAGGTTGCCTCGAGATCTACGCAATAGAGGTAGCGGTATGGCGCAATAAGGTTTTGGATTACTTGGAGGTGAAGAAGCTTGTCTTGGATGCTCATGGCTGGGAAGACCTTACTTAGAGTCCGTTCAGGTTACACCGAGCAATTGATCCGATGCGGCATTGGGAAAGGATCAAAAAACGAGAGAGCAGAGCAAGCCGCCACACCGCACTGTGCATCATTGAGGATCATCGACGTTCCCATGATCATGAAGCATCTGCATGATGCAATTTAGGTACGCCGCGACACAACGGGTGATTGACCAGGACAGGCGTTTCCCTATCGTTATGCCCCTTAGCTTATTGAACTGCGCAACGTCTCAACGAGAGGATGGTCAGCTCCAATTTTCTTGCCAAGATGCATCGGCCCCGGCAACCGAAGATACCAGTCCCATAAAGGCGCGTGCCGGCACAGCAACCCAATCTGTTCAGCTACCGCAGATTCACCCTTGAAGCATCCCACCTGCATAACGAGCAGCTCAGTGACCCCGAGCTGATGCCATGGCTTATCCATCCCATACTCAGTTGTGTAGCGGTTCGCATCACGGTGTGAACGCTCCTTGTTGAATACCTTGGAAGGTGCCACAAAGTAATGGACGCGGGCGTCGTCCTGCGCTCGGTAGAGCCCGACGTGATTTCCAATATGAACTGGGCGGTGAGGTGAAGCTGAATGGTTGCCCGTCATCAGCGCGCTGTTCGTATCTGAGCGCACCCGGACTATCGCAGCATCTTCTGGTACCGGCGGCAGCCCACCGCCCAGGGTGTCCTGCAGCCCTCTGTAAATCGAGGACAGGTTCTTGTCGAGGCAGACAATCAGCGGTTGACCGGGAAGCGGCGTCGGCGAGAGGAATGTCTGACTGACCAGCTTTGTCACCTCGGAGTCGCTGAGGAGCTCCGGAGTACTGTGAATGTGCGCAATCGCTTCTTCGTAGGGGTACCACCGGCCGATCGTTTTCGTTCTATCGCTAAACCAAAATACCTCGGGGCGTTGTGAACCTGTCTGCAGCCGAGTGATGAGCGGAAGATTTGCCGGCCCTTTGATGGAGACGCGCTCCAGATATATAGACAGAATGACGCTGTCCGGCGGCACCGCCTTGCACTGCGGCAACGGCAAGGGAATTAGACCGTGTAGCCGAATCGTGTCGATCAACGCATTCGTGGCGGGATGGTCTTGGTCAGGTTTGCCCGTTGAACGACGTTTGGGAACAGCGCGAGGGTGGAAGATAAACTGCGTTCTGATGCCATGCAGGGCGAACAGACTGCGCAGCTTGTGTTTGGGATCAAAATCAGACTTCTTAGCCACATCAGGCGTCGTTTCCACGATCACAACCTTGACCCCACTGCGCAGCACTTCAGGTAATACCTGCTCTGCAAACCACTGCGCAAGCCCCTGATTATCTTTGCAAGGGTTCAGGAGCCAATGACTCGCATCTGCGACCGATAGCCTTCCTAGCACAAACGTCGGCGCTGGCGCCTTCTTGAAAAAACCACTGACCTTGCCCACCGCCTTTGCGGCATTGTGAAGGCGCATCAAAAGATTAGAGGAGGCAGCAAGCACCATCACCTTGATGGAAAGCGGCTCGACCGGCGCTGTCTTCTGGCGAATGAAGCTCCTGATTGTTTGCTCGGCGAGCATCGGCTCAGCACCCGGTATGCATTCAGCCACGTGAAAGCTTGCTTGGTCAAAAAAGATAGGGCCGGCGCCGGCGCCAATTTCGGCAAAGGAAGGAGTAGAGGCGTGAATAGGCCTGATCTTGCTGCTTATTGGAATGTCACCCTCAATGATCGCAGGAAGGGGCTCCGCCCCGAGATAACCTAAAAGTCGACTGGTAGGATGCACATACTCCGTCACGAACTTGCCGTCCACAGGGGGCAGTGTCCTGACCTTGCAGCAAACAACGCTGCTGCCGGTATTCACCCAAGCGTGCTTCTTCTGTCCCACCCAACTTGGCATGACCCGGTTGACGTGTACTCGCAGGTCTAGATAAGGCTTGTGTCGTCCATGGAGCAAAGATAGCTTCAGATCTAGCACATGGTGGGCAATAGCGGATTGATTCGGCGCGACAATCGGGTTCTCCCAGGTCAGCAACGTCATACCACCCCGATCATGGCGATAGTCCGCCGCCGGCGTCAGTTTCACCGGAACATCCGCCTGTGCCTGCAGTGGCTTTGCGGCCAGCAGTTGGCCTGCTAGCCAAGGTACGACGATATAGGCGCTCGGCAATGTCGTATCTTCAGTAAAAAGGGCGGCAGCATCGAGATCGATCACATCCTGGACAACCAGACGCTTCGCCAAATCCGGGAGACGCACCTGATGCTCCTTGAGCACTTCCGATGCCCATACCTCGAAAGCCTCATTCAACCTTTCAGTCGAGATCCGGTTAAGAAGCAGAATCGCCGGTACTCGGCCCTCGGCGCTCGGGCGCGCTTGAACTTTCACCGGCCCATGGGACAACGCTGCAAGCAGTTCCTCAAGCCCACGCGTTGGAAGGTTTTTATCAGCATTTGGAAGGATCGCCTTGAGTGCATACCAGGCATCGTAAAAGGAGCGATCGAGCACTGCCTGATAGGCGTGTCCCAGTTGGGCAGGATCGAAACGAAACAGATTGGTGCGTAGTACTGTATTCATTAGCTCTCCTTGCGTGATAACAAGATGTAATTTTCCATGGCTGTAGCGATGCCGGCATGCTCCCTGCGAAAGTCGTCCCATTCACCATCTTTCCTCATCAAGCACACACTGGCGTCGAGGAGGGTGGCCCAAGTGCTCGTGCCTTCAAAAAAAGCTGCATCCGCAAAAAAGCACGTGATTGAAGTTTCACCGCGCCGCCCCCGACCTGCCAACTGTGCAATGTCCACAAGGATGTTCATTATGGTGTAGTGCCGAACATTCTCTGGCTGATGAGAGAAGCTTGGCAGGGCGTTACGAATTGCGTTCAGGTTATGGTAGGCCAACGCCCGCGAAGCCTCCATTGCCTCACCAGGCGTTGCATACGACTGCAGTTTCTTGCAGTTTTCGTAGCAAATATGGGCATGGGTGTCGGCGGGGTGATCAGAGGGTGGTAAAGGGCGCACACATACAATGATGCTCCCGACTGCCGAACGCCCGTTTTCATGCACTATGTTGTGCCCCCGAGCGATTGGGGACAGGGCGCTCACTAGTATGCATGCGTCGCGATGCTCTCCGGTGAGCAGCATCGGAAGATCATGATGGAGCATTGCCTGAGCGACTGGAAAATCCGAGAGGCGGTTTGCTGCCTCTTTTCCTCGAAGCCAAAGCACGCCTTTGCCGAGATTTCCGTGTCCGCTAGTGGTGTTCTGGATAATGCCGGTCACGTTGACTAGCGGGTCGTTATTAAGGGCGTTTCGAAGCGCGATAGCCAATACTTCGGCATCCGCGTCACTGTTGGTAACGAGGATGATCCGCGCGCGAGTCGGATCATTGTCATGGAGCGCGGCGAGCATGCCAGGTAGGCACAGCGCGAGCTCTTTAGCGAGCTGGCGCACTTGCTGCTTTCGTGCCTGAATTTGGGTTCCCGAAACCCGTGTTGTGGTTGGCAAATCCCTGAAGGTAATCTGGCCCGAAGCATCTGGAACATCGATCAGATCTATGGCCGGTAGGTCGTAGCGACTGGCTCCAGAGAAATGCGCAGTGGCGGACAACCCAATGAAGATCCGCTCATGGCCCGCGAATGCTAGAGAGGTGAGGCTGGGAAGAAGCTGCAATGTTGCATGCGGGTCTCCCTTCAGTGTTTCGATATGGAGTGTCGATCCGCCACGCTCCCCTATCTTATGTTTAAAGCCGCAGACAGGCTGTTGCAACGGGCCGTTTCGATTGAGAGAAATGGGTGGATGCCCTTCAAGCGCATTCTGTACCTCGCGAGCGTATGGGATGTCGGCCCAGATCAGCTCCTGAATGTGTCGGTGAAGCAAACGAACTTGGCTCTGTATGAGCGTCAAGGCGCCACGCAGAACCAGCGCGCCCTTGAGTTCCGCCGTGATTATGGTGCCCGTTTTCAGTCGGTCAGCGGTAAGCAACGCGTGCAGTATATTGGTGAGTTGTCGGAGCACATCTTCTGGCGATTGCAGCCCGGTCTTGATGCTCCAGTGACTCAAATTGTCCTGCAAGGCATGGAGATGTTGTGGAAGTGACCGATCATTGAGTTGGTAAAGGGATCGCAACTCGCCACCGTCCACCTTAAGCGCGGCCTGAAGACTGGAATCTTCAGACTGCGGCCACCTCATGCCATGACGAGGCCACTGAAAATGTTTCTCCGCGTGAAGATCCAGAATCTCATCAGGTGTCTGGGCTGTGAACGTGAGCGCCCACTTGATGTTATTCAATTTTGTGCTCTTGATGCCTGCAACCTCGGAGCGCTGACGGACGTCGGAATGCAGACGGGCCAGGGCAGTGCTCTGCAGTTTTGATCCGAGTTCCAGCTCAGTAGTGCAGCTTTGGATGGCACGACTCAGTAGCCCATCGATCTCGTCGACCAGGAAAATTGATCGGGTGCGCAGCAGTAACTCCTGGTAGCTACGACGCCCTCGGATTCGATTGCCGTCTTCCAACGGGATGTTCGTCGATGCACTCAGCAAAGCGTCGTGGTTGACCACCACAATGGTGGCCTGCAGCGCGCCAGCCAGCATCGCCGTTTTCCCGCACTTAAAAAGAAATGGGCAGTGATCTATTTTGGAGGAGCGCTCGGCGCCGGCCCCCTGGTTTTCTACCAGCCGCGTACGAAAGCAGGGCTCGCTACCGCGAGCTACAGGCTGTCCGTCAGATGCGTAGGCGCTCAACAAGCAGACGTATCGGTAAGGATCCGCCAAATTGTTCTCGCCAAATTGCCTTGTTGCCATTTCCGCCATGCGACTCTCAGCGTGCAGTGGGGCAACGGTGAGCGTGGGTGCCACGATGTCCAGACTTCGTCGGATCTCAGCGGTCATTGCCTCAACTTCAAGCAGGCCCGGTACGCCGATTGCCACTTGCTCACCTCGGCGTGCAGCGTCCACGGCCATCATGACCATTAAAACTGTTTTGCCCGAGCCTGTAGGGGCGTTGACGCGATAGAAATTCCCAGCATCGGCTTGCACGTCGACTTCTTTGCAGATGATGTTGCGTAAGCTTTTTAGGTGACTGTTGTGCACCGACGACGCTGCATCCAGCTGTTCAGCTAGCGTGTGCAGGGCCTGAATGTTCCAGCTCGCGCGAGCAAGGGGTGGCACATTTGGGATAGGCATGGTCTGCCCCTGTGGCGGGAGCGCTGCTCGATCCTCCTCAAGGATCTCAAACAGCTTGTAGTTGCCTTCGACCTTTGCCCCCAACGTGAACGCACCTTTGGCAGGAATGCGCTTACGCTCTGGTTGTGTAAAAGCGCATAGGCGAGCCAGGTATTCCTGAATGAGGTCGTCTATTTCTACGACGCTCACGAGTCGATACTGATGTCGATAGCTCAACTGGATCAGCGGTTCATCCGTCGTCAGTTCAAACAGGGCGCCGTCCCGCAGCAGCAGGCTTTGGGCAGCACTTAGAAACTCTCGCGGCTCGGTCAATTGCGGATGAATGTAGCGTAGGGCTACCCCCAGTGTCGTGAGTTCCTTGCGAGTCAGTGCTTTCAAGCCGGCCCAGTGGATCACTTGGCCGGCCGCCAATGCAGCTGCATCAGCGATGACAGGGCTCGCGCTCACATACTTTGCGGCGAGCGCCAGGAAGAGCACGCAACTTATCTCCGCAGTCTCATGCACGTTTTTTCAGCTCCTTCAGGCAACTGGAATAGGTGTGAATCTGCAGTCCTGTCTTCTCCCGTAGGAAGGGCAAGGAGGTAGCCTGATAATCCGGGATGACAATCCATCGCAACTTTGATCGAGGCAGCGCACTCAGGTGGGATGCGAGCACGTCGGGGTACCGCCAAACCTTGGCATCCAAGTCTAGATACTCCCCGTCGAGCTCGATCCTGACGTCTGACTCATCAAAGTCAGGCCATAGGACGGGGGTGAAGCCTAGATTCTGGAGGCCCTCCGCGAGTTGGAGCTCCAGCAACCCAGGCAGCAGGGTGAATTTCCAGAATGTATCCTGAAGCACTAGGATGTCTTCAGCAGCAACGCCCGCAAGCACGGCGCCGTTACTGCGTCGCACCACTTGATCATGCTGACGATCAAATAAACTGCCAGCTTGCTCGCACCACTGCGATGTGCAAGCTACTTCGGGCTGGGTGACATTCATTGCCCAGCCGCAGCAGGGGCACAAGTACAGGTATGTCCCTAGGAGTTCATGTCTTTTGGGTGCTCTATACATGTCGTCCAGAGACACATCCAGCGGCTGGAAGATAAGTCTCGCAGGGCGTCGCTGGGTCGTTGGGCTTTGGATCAGGAAACGTCGGAAAGTTCTATACAGCGTCTGACCATCCGGCAGCACTTTGCAGAAATCTCTGATCCTAAGGATAAGAGCTTGAGTGCGATCCATCTGCTCACGTGCCTCGTACTCCAGGTGCATCTCCCTGCAGATGCGGCTGGGCACTACGGACGAGACAAGGAGGGCGCCCGTTAACTCACCACGAATGGTATCGGGCAGCCACTCTTCTACGGGTACCTGAAGGCTTGCTTCGAGCCGATCAGCAGTCAGGACGGGGAGCGTGGGCTCTAGTCGGTGAATACCCGCGCATGCTTGGCAGAGGAGATCAAGCGTCTGCGCACGGTCACGCGAACCAGTCATGGCAATGTTTGCCAGCAACCAGAGTAAGCTTTGTAAGCGCTCCATAAACCCCACCTAGTCAAAAGTGGGCGGCGCGTTTAGCTGTGGGGTCGAGGCTTGCAGTTCCACGGCAACAGGGCTTCGTAATCTTCGACCGAGGATGCCTGTGGCAGGCGCTCCAGTGCGTGGCGCAGCCACGCATAAGGCTCTTGGCCGTTGGCTTTGGCGGTCTCGACCAGGCTGTAGAGTTGAGCACTCGCCGTCGCGCCTTTGGGCGTATCGCTGAACAACCAGTTCTTCCTTCCGATGACGAAGGGCCGGATCGCACGCTCGGCGGTGTTGTTGTCGATGGGCAGGTAGCCTTGCTCGACGTACCGTTCCAGTTTGCTCCAGTTGTTTGCCAGGTAGGTAACAGCCTTGCCAAGTGCATTCTGCGTGGTCATGTATGGGAGCGTTTTCTCCACCCAGGCCTTCAGCTCACTTATCACCTTGAGACTTAAATCCTGACGTCCTTTTTTCCGACCCTCATCGCTACTCTCTTTGTAGGCGATCTCGATGCCGTATAGCTTGCTGATCAGCTTCAACGCGATATCCGCACGACCTGTCTTTCCTTTAGGTTGCACTTTTTGCGCTTCAACAAACTTACGGCGTGCATGGGCCCAGCACCCTAAACGCTCGACTCCGTCCTGCGCGCCGAGCGCGTTGTAACCGGCGTAATCATCGGTCATGAGATAGCCGCAGTAGCCATCGAGCAGGCGCGTCGGTACCTCCTGCGAGCGGCTGGTGGAGTAGTCAAAAAGGATCACTGGTTTGTCTGGCGCGCCGCCGGTTTGCACCCACATCCAGGACTGACTGCTTGGCTCCCGATCAGGCTCTTTCAACACCTGCACGCGTGTTTCATCGCAGTGGATGACCCGACTGGCCAAGAGGCTGTCGCGCATTAAATTCAGCAGCGGCTGAAAGTGCTCACCGCACTGGATAACCCAGCGAGCCAGGGTCTGACGTGGAATATCGATGCCATGGCGGCTTAGTACTTTTTCAAAGCGGTGAAGCGGCAAACCGTCCACGTACTTGGTGGTCAGCAGCATCGCCAGAACACTTGGGCTGGCCATGCTTTTTTCAATCAGTTGAGCCGGCTTGTCCGCAGTGACCGGTGCCGTCTCGCAGTCGCGGCAACCGTAAACTTTACGAACGTGCTTGATCACACGGATCTGCATCGGCACGATTTCAAGCTGCTCGCTGACTTCCTCGCCAATGGCGTGTTTGCGGCAGCCGCAGGCACACGTCAGTTCATGCTCGGGAAGTTCGTGGATGACTTCGATACGTGGCAGGTCGGCAGGCAGCGGCTTGCGTTTGCCGCGAGGCTTGGCCGGAGCGACAACCTCTTCTTCAACGTCTTCGTCGACAGGCTCGGCGATGCTTTCCGCCTCGTTGAAAAGGGCTAGCTGAGGCGTTGCCAGATCGGCTGTCTGCTCGGACTTACGTCCGAACAGGCGCTGGCGCAGCAGCGCGTTTTCTTCTTCAAGATGAACGATGCGGCCCTTGTTAGACTCGCGCTCAATCAGCATCTGCTCTAGCAATTGCTTGAGCAGCGCGGGGTCGTCAGGAAGGTCTTTGGGCATCGATATCATGCCCTGGATTATACCGAATCAGGCCACGAATCGTGGCGTCAAAACCTGATGGGGACGGTTACGCCAGAGGTCAAAACCGTCGAGCATCCAGTTGAGTTCCTGGACGGTCAAGACAATTGCCTCGTCGGTGACATCGGGCGATGTTTTGAATCGCTCGGACTCCAGCCGTTTGAGCCATAGGCAGAAGCCATTGCGCTCCCAATATAAAATCTTCACTCGATTGCGGGGCTTGTTGAGGAAGACGAAAAGCACGGGGTCAAAAACTGCGACCTTAATGTCCAACTCGACCAGCGCAGCCAGGCCGTCGATGGATTTTCGGAAGTCGACAGGTTTGGGGTACAGATACACTTTTTCGACTTTTGCATCGGGTCGCATCATGGCGGACGGGCTCCTGAACGAAATCGGGAGCACAGCATCCGGGATCACTTGGCAGCTTTGAATGTGTAGTTCATGGAGCGGTTACTAAGCTTTTGCGGTAGGCTTCTCTCTCCATCCATCTACCCCGACGTGGTGGCAATTGGTGTGGTGAAACTGGCCCCGGTGAATGTTTACAAGCGAGGCGTCATATCAGCATAGCCTGACGCTTAACGCGTATCGGATAGATCTGCCTGGCGGGTATAGGAGGATTCGCTGGGGCGGCCAACCGGCCCGGCTAAGTTTTAGATTCCTCAGATGGAGATAAACGTCTTGTTCTCGATGAAGGACACTAAAGATCCAACGATATCAAACTGTGCGAGCTCTCCGATGATGCTTCCGCATCCTGTGATCCCTTCGCCTACCAGACTTAAAGTCCTGAGCGAGGGTTGTGAGAGAAAAGTCGAGATTCCAGTGTTTACATATCGGAAATTTGAATTAAAAATAATACCGTACTCACAGCGTGAGTCTCTATTATCTTCTAAGGCGCTCTTGTATATCTGCGGCAATAATATTAAAAATGAATTCATAAAATTACTTGCAATATTAGTCGATAGAATAATGCATTTCGAGCTCCGCAATCATAATGGCCGTCCAATCATATATGTCCTGGATATGAATCTATAAATTCCGCGACCGTCTGTACAGGTTCGACAAACTCCTGATAAGCCCATCCTTGATAATGAACCATCACTCGAGCCATGTCGATATAGTGCTTATAGGTTGTGCTTATGTCGTCATGTCCCATTTGATCCATTATCGCTTGCGCACACGCAGCATATAAAAAGTCCGCAGACTTAGTTAAAATATCTCCTTTGTGATAGTTGATAAGGAATTTTGTCGGCCACCATTTTCGCGTAGAGTAAAATACCGAAGAGTCACGAAAGCCAGGAAAGGTCAACTTGGCTTTTTTCTTTGCGTAGTTTGTCCGTTGAGAAATCATTTTTTCTGTAATGGGTACACCTTTTTCATTGAGAAACAAGATTGATAACGGGCAAGGGTGTCCATAGAGTTCAGCATATTTTTTTGTCCTTTCTTTGTATAGTTTCTCAGTGTAAGAGTTTTGGAGATCACGGAGGTCTTTGACGTTAATCTTAATTTTGCGAGTTTTATTTCCTTTTCCGATTAGAGTGTAGTCAACAGTTCCCGATACTTTTTTCATATCAGTAAATGGCGCAATATGCTGATTTGCTCCCGCTCCGTAGAGAGGGAACTTACAGATTTCCATTGGGCGCATAGCTGTGCCAAGTGCAAATTTCAATATTGCTGAATATACAGGGTCATGATAATTATTAACCAGTGCGTGAATTTCTTCTTTGGAAATCAGCGTGACAATATTCTTCTGTCGACTTTCTTTGTCTAAAACTCTAATCCCTTTGTTTGAAAGGGTTTTTTTAGCCTTTCTTTCAATGTAATTTAGAAGTCTTTCCTTTTTAAAGTTGATAATTGATTGGATTGCATTTATTTTTACGTCAGATGGATAGCCGTGTTCTTCGAGCCAGCTGAATAGCTGCAGTAAAATGCGAGCATCTTCAATAATAGTTTTTGTAGATGGGCTCGAGTTTTGATCTCGGAGGCGCTTCTCCAATCTTGAAACTTGCCATCGAATAATATCCTTGTTTGAAACATGCGCATGGTATTCGGCGACATTAAATGCGCTAAATCTTATCTGTGTCGACAAGTATCTATAAAATGATGAAATTATCTGGGAGTACCGATCAGACGTTCTCAGTGATGACCTTGTGTTACTGTACAGATAAAGATTAGGGTGGCTTAGTATAGTTGTTTTTTTATCAGTGTAAGCGGTCAAAATGTAGTGCGACACCTTCATCCCCGTCTCATCATCAAGGTAGGAGATGGGCTGCCTGTTTATGTCTATCATGATTAATCTCCCTGCGAAATTTGATTAAACAAGACGGCGGTTATACCCATCGTTCTACATCTTTTTAGAGATATGTCTTGAAGGCCGAAGTCATCTGCATTTTTTAGTTCAAAATGAGGTACGTTTCTTACAAAAAAAGCTCGTTGTGTTTTAATAATACTCTCTACATCGCAGACGGGAAGGATGATCTGGACGCGTGCGCGAATATCTAATTGGACTAGATAGCTTTTAATCAAATATTGGTCAAAAATCGGAAATCTAACTAATATAGCAGCGCTGGTATCGTTCTGGTTGTATTGATCCGCAAATTTTTCGAATCGTGATATGAATCTGTCGATATATAATGTAACTATCGATGTGTTTTGATCGACTATTGTATTGATTTTGTTGATTGTCTTTTCGGCGCATTTATTCTTTAATTGAATAAATGTAGATTCATCTTCGATGATGTTTTTCTTGTTAAATAAATCGAACTCGTCGATAACAATTAAGTTTCTAATTGTCGGTTGGGCTCTAGAGGCGTTTAGTTGAATGTTGTTTAACTCGGCTTCAGCCGTTGCCGCACGCGATTGTTCATGGAGTAACGCCAGTTTTAGCGTGCTAAGATCTTGTCGAAGCTTTTCGTTATGGCTGATTTGTTGTGCGTGTCGTTTTCGTACATTGTCAGCATCGTGCAAAGCCAAGTCACTTTTCATGAGAGAGGTTACGCAGCTATCTTTGAATTCTTGCAACTCCTTTTTGTGCGTGGCTTCTACTTTAGAAAGTGAACTTTGAAGTTCGCCAATTTTTTTCTGGGCATTCAACAAATGAGTAGAGTTTATACCTTCTGATGAATCATCAAAAAACGTGGAAATAGGTTTTTCACCTAGCACGTACGGTTTGAGATCACCATAGTATCGATGGAATGCCTGCCTAGTGATGCCAGCCATCTTCGCAATGACACCAATTCTGAGTTTAGCATTTCCTGTATCGATTTGTTGTTCTGTTATGATTCTAATCAAAGCTTCACGTGTAGTTTCAGTGTGCATTATAATTTTGCCAATTCTGAATCAGATGTAATTGTTATATTTGCACGCCCTAAATTATCCAGGTGAGTTAGACATGCTCTTAACTGCGCGCTTAGTTTTTGAAACGAAACCTTATTCTCTTGTCCTGTCATATTGTCGAGCAGTGAAGTGTAGAATTTTACATCCTCATGTAGTGATTCGCGGGCTTTTTCTGTAACAACGGCATGCTTACAGTATGTTTTACAGTTCTGAGGGTCTGGAAGAGGGGACTCATCCGGGTGAAGAACTTTGCCTTCTAAGCATGGCGGAAGATAGGTTGGAGTATATTTTTCATCAGATAGGCAAAATACACCTAATGCAGTACGTTTAATAAATATGGGTTCACCAGATTCAAGCAAATGCTTGATGTAATGAAACACTGTAACTTTGAATTGTCTTCCGTTGAAGTGTTCAGGTTTAGCGTTTATAGCATTGGCGATCCTGGTGGCGGGTTCTCCCGAATGTTGTCCGTTCTTGACAGCGTCCAGCACATCAACAAAATCATCACTATAATTTTGCTCTATTGCTAAAGCCACACTTTGGACAATATAAGGGTTTCTCGCGATATAGCGGAGAGTCATTGTGTAGCTTTTGTGACCAAAAAGATGTCTAAGAATATCGATGTTGGCTTCGCCGCGATTGATAATGATATCTGCGATTGTCTTTCGAAAGCGGTGCACGTGTATACTGTCTATACCTGTTTCATTTTTAAGATGAGTCAAGATAGGCAGAAGCACTCGGTGGTTTGAGTCGGCTCGAGAAGAACGCATGGATCGAAATAATAAATCCGAATCTGGCTTGTAAAGATTTTTCAAATCTTTTAGTAAAATTAAATTTTCACCAATAAAAGATGGTAAAGGAATTTCCTGTTTTTGGCCTTTGTAATTAGGATCGTTTGTAACTTTAAATCTCGTTAAAGAAACCCACCACTCTCCGCGTGCAAAGTAAAAGTCTGAAAAACACAGTCCGCATAACTCCCTTGATCGCGCTCCAGTGCAAAGCGCTATCAAAATAAACATTGCGCTTCTGACCTTGTCGATCGTTTTAATATACGGCCAAGCAAAATAATAAATATATCGGTTGGCGTTAGTTTCTTTATTTGTGTATTGACGCATTTTAGGTTTGAATATTTCAATGTTGTCAACAGTGATCGTAGTGGATTTCTCCATGTCTATGTCACGGTCGGTAACTTGAGCTTTAAATCCATATAGTTTTTCGATTTTATTTTGTTTTATAAAGTCTTTAAGTTTTGTGAGTTCTGGTAATGCCTTTTCAATCCAAAACATTGCGTATTCAATGAGGCGCTCTAGCTCATCTTCATCATAAGACTCCCAGCTTCCAAGGGAGCTCTTCAAATGATCGAATACGTCGCGCTCTCGTTCCTTTGTGTCAACTTTATTAGCAGGGATGTCTATACAGAAAGGCTCTGGAATGAAACCATCTCTCCCCAGGTTTAGCCAAAAACGGATTAAATAATAAAGATTGCTGTAATGCGAGATTTTGCCTGAGTCTCTGGCCGCATCAAGCGCCATGTTCAGCATCGGTACTGTGATCAAACTTATACTGCTTGGGGTTGCATCTAGGTGATTAGGTGTAAAGCAGTAATCGTCCAACAGCTTGAATGTTGAAGCTCTGTGCTCGGCTGTAATGTAGCTTCTACATCCCCCGTATGGAGAGAAGTCTGGAATTAAATGATAGCCTAGCATACGCTTAAGATCATTCTCTCCCGGTAGCAATCTGTTAAACGTAATAGTTAGTTTCTTAAAGTTATTAGGTTGGCCCAGAACCCACTGGTCATCACCGTAATTTGAATGTTTGCTAACTGGGAAGTCAAGATTTGGGAAAAGTTTTAGTTTGCCTTTTAGTCCTTCGGTTTTTTTCTTTGATTTTGGATTGTGTATTGATCCTGAACTGTTGAGCAGTTCGTCAAGTATTTCATCTGCATACTCTTCAAGATCGTAATCAAATTCCGATATCAGATCGTTATCATTGATATCGTTCGCAGATTGGCGGGCGTCGTTGAGACTTGTCATCTTAGTCATCCTGGAACAGGGTGTTTAATATTTCAAGGCTCTTTGGCAATAGCCCTTTGTTCGCGTTAAAAAAAGCAACTGCCTTACCCACTGCGTTTGAGTCATTCCAGTTGTCAATAATATATTCAATAATTTTAAGCTCGCTTCTGAGCTGGAAGATCCCACTAGCTGATAAGTTGTCGTCTAAGTATTGCTGCAAGTAATGAGCCCTATCCATTAAGTAAGGTAGAGAGTCTTCGAAAATCATAACTCTGCTACAAAATAGACATTTTGAAATGTGGGCGCATTTTTTCCCTTTTTTTATGTATGTATCAAATCCAGTCCAGTCTGGAGCCTTCTGATCGGAACACCCCCATAATGGTGGCTCCATACCTGGTATGCTGAACAAGGTTATGTGTTTAGAGTTTTTATCTGTTTGTCCTGGTTTTGGCGGAAGGAGCTGTCCGCGGAACTTCAAGGATCTCAGTGTTTTCATCGTCTGTTCTAGAGCTCCACGCAGCCGTTGCTCCCTGTCTTTTACTGCTGGCCCGGAGCTACAATAAAATATATCCGTGGTGTCTTCTTGTTTGTGACCCATCTGCGTAGCAACGAAGCTTAAAGGACTCTTAGCGTATTCTTTCTCAGCCCAAGTAGGTCTTAAACGAGCAGTGAAATTTTCAGCTGACTTAAAGCGTTCTCCATTTTCAAGTATTTCATATTCCGCTAGGAACTGTTTTACACCTTCTTGGAAGTAGTAGGCGTTATACAGTGATGTATGGCGGCCATGCATAGCCCATGTTTTGGAGGTTTTTATGCATAAAAATAACTTGGTTGCGTCTTCGTTAAAAAAAACGCCAATCTTGTCCACGGGCTTATCTTGTAGCGGCTTTACAAGGGCCTCAGCCAAAAATATTAAATTGTACGCGGAATATCTATCGGTTTTATCGCTTAGGCTAAAAATTGCTTGGGGTGCGCTGTAAGGTAGACCTTTTCCTTGAGATTTATTTTTCTCTCCTTGGATTACTTTTGAGTCTGTATTAAATACACCCGATAGGAAATGGGTTACAGCGTCAGGAGTAATTGATAAAACTGTTTCCTTGTTCCATCCAGTCTCAAGCATGATTTTCAAAACGATTACAGTCATATCCAATTCTGAGGGATAGTACATTTCTAGTAATTCGTCTTGGGAGAATATCGGCGAGCGACCGTTGTATCTTGTAACTCTCAAAATAATGGTTTTGATAATATCGCAATTGCAATCATCAATACTGATTAATGAATCCGATGTATATTTTTTTGCAATGGTTTCCAGAGGTATGTCAAAAGGGAAGCCATGAGTAAGGAATGTTTTCAGCACCCTGATTGGTTCAGGTTTCCAATTCGTGAGTCCCCCAATTTTACTTTTTACATCGAAAGGACTAAGTTCAATATGGTCAGCAGGAGTATACTGTTGGTGATATAAGTCCATTATCTTGTTGTAATAGTCTGGCTGGGTAGCGAGTTTGTTAAGATCTTTATCTGCAGAGTTTGCTAAAAATTTCGCCAAATTGGCCTTATTAAGAATTCGACCGTTTTTTGATAAATTGAAGTTTATCCACTTAAATATATTTTCACGTGTGTGTGGGTTTGTTTCAGTTAGCATCGATGAATAGGTATAAGGCTCTGAAGCCTCTACTTGCATTCTTAATTCAATTTTTTTGTAAATTTTTTCAATATGCTGATTTAAACAGTTTGCAAGACTCCTTTCGCATTCCATCGAAAGAGGTTTGGCACTATCGTACTCGGAATTTGAAAGCGTGGTAAATCTTAAGTTGGAAAGTAGGTTGTATTTTTTGCTATATGTAGTGATGGCGCTTTTAAACAAAACCATGCGCGTCGTTGCAATGTTTGCGTTTTTGCAATTGGCGTATAAATAGTTTTGAAATTGGTTGTGGATTTCAATGTCGTAATCTTCCATTCCCTGGAAGGCTAGTTCTGATTTGTTTAGTTCATTATATTGTCCGACGAACGAGAGAAACTCCTCCATGGATTTTCTTAGACCGCTTGCAGTAGAATATGAGACTTCTCTGCAATAGCTGATAAAAATCCTGTGTAAATCCTCTGAATAACCACCGTCGTATTGGAAGTGCTCATGATTCATGTAGTTGCACTTGACCATAATTCCTTTAATGGAAGGCACGCTAGTGGTATTAAATATTGGCGATATTAAATCAGTCACAAGTTATGCCTCAGGTAATAGAATTGAAATTGATCATTACTTGAGGTGTCTGCTTAAGCGGTTTGTTGCAATCTCTAGGTTTAAAATACGCGACCACTGCTGAAGATGCGAACAGCATACTTTCCAATAAATTGCTAGCGCCGAAAAGGAAAATTACCAGGAGCATCACTAGATTTTTTATTCGGTTCGGCGCAGAGAACATGAGGATCTTAGATTTCTCGATGAAGGACTGGATGTTTACATTTAGTCTGTTTGAGATCTAACGATACAGAGGTTGACATATTTGTCAACGAGAACTAAATCTACAACCTGTTCGTCAGCCTGTTGCAGCTGTTCGGCATCATGGGCCGCGATGATTAATCGTCGGCATTGAGTAAAAAACCCGCTCAGGCGGGTTTTTTATTATCTGGAGTTCAGGATCACTCTGTAATGACAATGCTGCCGTCGGCTTGTTGCCGGTAGATGGTGTAGGGCAGCAGCAATGTATCCATCGCCCCGGACACGACCGCGTCGAGCAGCACTAAAGCGGGGGCGGGACCATGTACCTGAGCATCCCGACCCTCTTCGAGGGGCGCATTCAGGTAGCAAAAATCGTAGGTCACGCCGCTGTAGATTCGCGGTACCGCGCCGCAATAACTCTTTTGGTCCTTCAGGTCCTTTGCGGCCACTTCGTCGCTGCGCACAACCGTTTGAATCGTGCCACAACCCGCAAGCAGCATCGCCACGAGTAGCATTGCCTGAGTTTTCATACCGTCAATCCTTCGCCGGAAACCATCAATCTACTTCAGTCTGAAACAAATATCACTCACGCCATGGGCGGCAACCGGCGCTTGACCGGGGTCTTCTTGACGATCGCCGTATTGGTTTCGGCGTGGGTGTTGAGGCGGTCGAGCAGGGTGTCCAGTTGTTCCATCGAGCGCACATGTAGGCGCGCAATGAAACAGTCGTCGCCGGTCACCTTGTCACACTCGGTGAATTCGGGAATGGCCATGATTTGCCGTTCCACTTCCTGCAATTGCCCCGGCAACGGGCGAATACGCACGATCGCCTGAAGTTGATAGCCAAAGCATTTCGGGTCGATTTCAACGGTGTAGCCCTTGAGCACGCCACGCTCTTCCAGGCGGCGCAGACGCTCGGCAACGCTGGGGGAGGACAGGCCACTGATTTGCGCCAGGGCCTTGAGCGAACGTCGCGAGTCTTCCATCAGGGCGGTGATCAGCACCTGGTCGATGTCATCGGTCATGGCGAAAACCTCTGTTAGGCATTTTTTCAAAACAGCCTTGATAAAAAAGGCAGATCTAGAGTTTAGCCTGCTTTTTGCTCTGGAATGGCGCCTTGGTGCCTTGGCATACTTTGGCCACAAATACAGGAGTCTGATGATGGACAAAACCCTACGCCGCGGTTCGTTCGAAATGACGGCCGCCATGCTGATCTCCGGCACCATCGGCTGGTTCGTACTGGTGTCCGGGCAACCGGTGCTGGATGTGGTGTTCTGGCGCTGCCTGTTCGGTGCCGGCACCTTGCTGTTGATTTGCGCAGCTTTCGGCTTTCTGCGCCCCGGCATTTTGACCCGGACCACGTTCTTGCTCGCCGTGCTGAGTGGTGTGGCGATTGTCGGCAACTGGGTGCTGTTGTTCGCGTCTTATTCCCGGGCGTCGATTGCCATCGGCACCGCCGTTTATAACGTCCAGCCGTTCATGCTGGTTGGGCTGGCGGCGCTGTTCCTCAACGAAAAAATCACCACCCAGAAGCTAGCCTGGCTGGGCGTTTCGTTTCTCGGGATGCTGGCCATTGTCAGCGCCCATGGCAGCCAGGGCGAGAGCGGCAGCGATTACCTGATGGGCATTGCCTTGGCGTTGGGCGCGGCGTTTCTCTATGCGATTGCGGCGCTGATCATCAAGCGCCTGACTGGAACCCCGCCGCATTTGATCGCGTTGATCCAGGTCAGCACCGGCGTGTTGTTGCTCGCGCCATTTGCGCATTTTTCGGCACTGCCGCAGGCACCGAGTGCGTGGGCCAGCCTGGTGACGCTGGGCATGGTGCACACCGGTGTGATGTACGTGTTGCTGTATGGCGCGATTCAAAAACTGCCGACTGCGCTGACAGGCGCGCTGTCCTTCATTTACCCGATTGCGGCGATTTTCGTCGACTGGGTTGCCTTCGGCCATCGCCTGGAGGCGCTGCAATGGATCGGGGTCGCGGCAATCCTGCTGGCCGCTGCCGGCATGCAGCAAGGGTGGTCGCTGAAATTTCGGCGTACGGTGACGCCGTAAGCCGCTACGCAGGCATCAGATGTTCCAGCGTGGCGCGCTGCCGGCCAGCCGCTGGCGCATCTCGCCGATGTTGGCGGCCAGTTGTTGAGTCAACAAACGATACCCGTCCAGCGTGTTGTAGACCGGCGCGTCGAGGCTGACAGCCGGCAAACTGATGGGGCGATTGAGCCGCTGGCAGGCGCCGGATTTCAACGCCCGGGCCATGCCGATCAATTGCACGCGAATCTGCCGGTGTTCAGCGTTCAATGCCGTTTGCAAGAGCGTCATCGCCTCGGGGTCATTGGCATCCGGTCGGGTATTGCCGAGGATTTCCAGGGTGCTGACGCACATGCGCAGGTTACGCTGGATGGCATCCAGGTCAGTCATGGAAATTTTCACTTCCTTGGACACCGAAGGCATCAGTGAGCGCAGCTGCACCATTACCGCGTTCAGGCGGGTCATGAGTTTGAGGTGTTCGTCGGCCGTGATGGGCTGGCCGTCAATGATGCGCCCGTAAATTTTCGCGCAATCACGCAGCGCATCGGCCAGGTTGTAGCGCCAGGAGTAAACCGCGTACAGCGGCAGGGCGAAGGAAAACGCCAGGGCCAGGGCAATGCCGATCAGGATGTCCACCCCTCGCCACAAGCCATCGGTGACCGGGTTGTCGCCGTGCCCGGCAACGATGAACACGGTAATTGCCGATAGCAGTGCGGTGTAGCCGCCCTTGCCGATGGCGTGATACGAGAAAAACCCGCAGACCACCGACATCGCGAAATAGGTCAGCCAGGGCATCCCGAGCCAGGCCTGTTGTGCCACCAACGCCAGGCCGACACCGGCCCCGATCAAGGTGCCGATGGCGCGTTCGGCAGCTTTCTTGCCGATGTTGCCATGGTGCTGCAAGCCGCCGATTACCACCAGCATGGTCACCGACGCCCACTCGCCGTGGGGCAGATGGATGCCGGTGGTCAGCAGGATTGTTGCCAGTAATCCCAGCGACACGCGTACGGCGTGAATCACCCGGGCGTGGCGATAGCGCCGATACGGGTCCAGCAACGGACGCAGCAGTCGGCGCAGCAACGGTGGCAGCCGATGGGCTCTGGATGTACTCAGGCTGGCTCTCCTCAGAAGATGTAGTCAGTGGTCAGGAAGCTCGAACTGCGGCCGCTGATGATTTCGCTGATCAGGTCCTTGTTGGTCTCCTGGAATTTGGTGGCGACCAGGGTGCGGATCGAAAACACACGCAGTGCATCATGTACCGACAAGGTGCCCTCGGCCGAGTTCTTGCGACCATTGAATGGATAAGTGTCGGGGCCACGCTGGCATTGCGCATTGAGATTGATGCGTCCGACCTGATTGGCAAACGTGTCCACCAGTCGGCCGACGGCGACCGGGTTGGTGCCGAAAATGCTCAACTGCTGGCCGAAGTCCGATTCCAGCACGTAGTCGATCACGGTATCCAGATGACGGTACGGCACGATGGGGACGACGGGGCCGAATTGTTCTTCCTGATAAACGCGCATCTGCGGGGTGACCGGGTAAAGCACCGCCGGGTAGAAAAACGACGCTCGGGCTTCACCGCCGTTGGGGTTGACCACCTTGGCACCTTTGCTCTCGGCGTCCGTCACCAGTGAGTGCAGATAGTCGACCTTGCTCGACTCCGGCAGTGGCGTCAGGGATACGCCACTGTCCCAAGGCATGCCGGGTTTGAGCGTAGCCAGTCTGGCATTGAATTTCTCGATGAAGGATTCGACCACGTCTTCGTGGACAAAAAGGATTTTCAACGCTGTGCAGCGCTGGCCATTGAAAGACAGCGAACCGGTGACCGCTTCGCTGACGGCGTTGTCCAGATCCACTTCCGGCAGGACGATGCCCGGGTTTTTCGCATCCAGGCCCAGCGCCGCGCGCAAACGGTGTGGTTTTGGATGGAGTTTTTTCAGGTCACTGGCGGCTTTGTTGGTGCCGATGAAGGCAAAGATGTCGATCTTGCCGCTGGCCATCAGCGCACTGACCGTCTCGCGGCCGCTGCCGTAGATAACGTTGATCACCCCGATCGGGAAACTGTCGCGGAAGGCTTCCAGCAGCGGGCGAATTAGCAGCACGCCCAGTTTGGCCGGCTTGAATACCACCGTGTTACCCATGATCAGCGCCGGGATCAGAGTGGTGAAGGTTTCGTTCAACGGATAGTTGTAAGGCCCCATGCACAGGGCGACGCCCATCGGCACACGACGGATCTGGCCGAGGGTGTCCTGTTCAAGCTCGAAACGGCTGGAACGGCGGTCGAGTTCTTTCAGCGCGTTGATGGTGTCGACGATGTAGTCGCAGGTGCGGTCGAACTCCTTTTCCGAGTCCTTGAGGTTCTTGCCGATTTCCCACATCAGCAACTTGACCACGGCGTCGCGCTGCTCGCGCATGCGCCCGAGGAAGGTTTCGACATGCTGGATCCGCTCGGCCACGCGCATGGTCGGCCACAATCCCTGACCGCGGTCGTAGGCGCGGACAGCCGCGTCGAGGGCGGTCAGTGCGGTGTCGGCATCCAGCAGCGGCGTGCTGCCGAGGATCACTTGCTCGTCGCCATTCGGGCCAGTCAGGTACACCGGGCTGCGGACCTGGGCCAGTGGCCCGTTCCAGGTTCTCAGTTCGCCATCGACCAGGTACTCACGCTGCTCGGTCTGGCCATCAAGGCGGTACTTTTCCGGGATGTCGGCGTGGCTCGGGAACAGATTTTCGAGAATATTGGCTGTGGTCATGTCGCTACCCCTCTGGATTGGGTGATGCACTGATGAATCGTTTTAGCAGACCTCAGCAACCCTTGTCATGACTCATCTCAGCGTTTTATCGCACAGCGTGATGGTTAGCGGATTCATCGACACCTTCAGTCATGGCCTCAGAAGCTCCCCTTGATGGCCCCCAATGCCCTCAACCTGTCCACGCGGGGTGCCTTAGTGTTGACCTCTCCTTGATCACAACAAAAAAGCTGCACCCGGCTGACCGGGCAGCCAATGAGAGGACAGCCATGCGGGCAAGCCGATTAACTGAAAAGCCTAGCCTTTGTTTGGCCGGGGTGGGGTGCCTCTTTGTGGCGTTGCTGGCGGGGTGCGGCGAAGAGTCGAAAAACCCGCCGACCCGCAGCGAAGCAGGCGCCGCGAGGCCCGCCGACGCCGAGCTGGCGCAGGTCTACGACAACAGCTGCAAGCTTTGCCATGCCAACCCGGCGGCCGGGGCGCCGCTGACCGGCGACCTGAAGGCCTGGGAACCACGGGTGTTGCAGGGGACCGACATGCTGCTCGATCACGCGATCAACGGTTACAACGGTATGCCGCCGATGGGCATGTGCATGCAGTGTTCGCAGGAACAGTTCCTGGCGCTGATTGCCTTTATGTCTGGCCAGAAAATCCAACAATAAGAACGGCAGGGTGCGATTCATGACGATGGATTTAACACGGCGTCAGTTGCTGCAACGGGCGAGTGTCATTGGCGCCTTTACCGCGCTCGGCTCAACGCCGGCACTGGCCGGGCTGCTGCGCGCGCCACGGCTGATTCCCTGGCGCAACTGGTCGGGCGGCCAGAGTTGCCTGCCGGCGGCACGGCTGGCGCCAAAGAACCTGGATGAGTTGACTCAAGTGCTGCGCCAGGCCCCTGGCAAGGTTCGTCCGGTGGGCTCGGCGCATTCCTTCAGCGCACTGGTGCCCACCGACGGCACCTTGCTGTCGCTGAGCTATTTCACGGGTTTGCTCGATCACGATCCGGAAACCCTGCAAGCGGAGTTCGCCGCCGGCACGCCGATGTCACGCATGGGCACGCCGCTCAAAGACATCGGCCAGGCCCTGCAAAACATGGCCGATATCGATTACCAGACCCTTGCCGGCGCGATCTCGACCTCGACCCACGGTACCGGCAAGAATTTTCAATCTTATTCGGCGCATGTCTGCGGCTTGCAGTGGGTGACCGCCACTGGCGAGGTATTGGACTGTGACAGTACGCGTCATCCGCAGGTGTTCAACGCGGCGCGGGTGTCGCTAGGCGCACTCGGGGTAGCCACGAAAATTCGTCTGCAAAACCGTCCGGCGTATCGCCTGAGGGAGCGCCAGTGGATTGCCAAAACTGAAGAGTTGCTGGAGGACCTGGACAAAAACACCCGGGAAAACCAGCACTGGGAAATGCTCGTGGTGACCCACTCCGACTACGCCCTCTCGATTGCCCTGAACGAAACCACCGACCCGGCCACACCGCCGGTCCCGGCGGATGAGGAGGGCGGCAATGAGTTTGTCTCGATGATCGAGAAGATCGACAAGTACGCCAGTGACTTCCCGGACCTGCGCCGCACCATGCTCAATAACCTGCGCCACCTGGCCAGTTTCGATGACCGGGTGGGCGACTCGTTCGACATCTACGCCAATGTGCGCACGGTGCGCTTCAACGAGATGGAATATTCCGTGCCCGCCGAATACGGCCCGGCCTGTTTGCGCGAGATCCTCAAGCTGATCCAGGACAAAGACCTGCGCACCTGGTTTCCAATTGAATACCGTTACGTCAAGGCCGACGACATTCCACTGAGCATGTTCGAAGGCCGCGACAGCTGTTCGATCTCGGTCCACCAGCATTACCAGATGGATCATCACAATTTCTTCGCCGCCATCGAGCCGATTTTCTGGAAGTACAACGGCCGGCCGCACTGGGGCAAGTTGCACACGCTGAACGCGAAAAACCTGCAGCCGCTGTACCCGCGCTGGCAGGAGTTCATCCAGGTGCGGCAGGCACTCGACCCCGACGGAAAATTCCTCAATGCGCATTTGTCATCCATTCTGGGGGTGAGCTGATGGCCGTCAATCGCCGCAATTTTTTGCTCGGAGCCGCCGGCATCGGCGCCTTGTTGGTGGGTGTCGGGGCGTGGCTGCGGCCGGGTGACCGAGGTGCGCCGTACAGCGATTATTTCCGCGCGCTGAACCGCGAACTCAAGGATCACGGTCCGATGCGACCGGTAGTACTGATCGATCTTGATCGGCTGGATCACAACATCGATGTGGTGCGGCAATCGGTCAAGCGCAGCGGCAAATACCTGCGTCTGGTGGAAAAATCATTGCCGGCACCGGGGCTGTTGGCCTACATCGCAAAGCGCGCCGGCACGCAACGCTTGATGTCGTTTCACCAGCCGTTTCTCAATCATGACGCCGTACAGTTTCCCGAGGCCGACATTCTGTTGGGCAAGCCGCTGCCGGTGCGTTCGGCCGAGTTGTTTTATCAGTCGCACAGGGGGCCTTTTGACCCGACGAAGCAATTGCAATGGTTGCTCGATACGCCGGAACGTTTGCAGCAATACCTCGCCCTGGCTCAGGGGCTGGGCACGCGAGTGCGGGTGAACATCGAACTGGATGTCGGGCTGCATCGCGGTGGCGTCAGCGACCTTGGCGTACTCGGGCAGATGCTGGCGCTGATCAGCCAGCACCCGCAGCACCTGGAGTTCGCCGGGTTCATGGGCTACGACCCGTTCGTGGGCATGGGCGTGCCGGGGGTTCTGGGCTCGCCAGAAGAGCTGTTCGCCAATGTGATGGTGATTTACATCCGCTGCGTCGATTTCACGCGTCAGCAATACCCCGGTTTGTGGCACGAAGGGCTGACCCTCAATACGGCCGGCAGCCCGAGTTATCGCATGCATGAGCACGAACAGCTCAGCAGCGAAGTTTCGGTGGGGACAGCGATGCTCAAGCCCACTCACTATGATTTGCCGTCACTGGTGGAGCATGTGCCAGCCGCTTATATCGCCACGCCGGTGTTGAAAAGCACCGGGGTGGTGAATATTCCGGCGCTGGATGACCGGTCCAGGCTGTTTTCCTGGTGGGACACCAATCAGCGCGAGACGTTTTTTATCTATGGCGGTAACTGGATGGCGGAGTTCGAATCGCCACCGGGGTTGCAGAGTAATGGGGTGTATGGCCGCAGCTCGAACCAGGAAATGGTCAATGGTTCGGCGGCGGTGGGGCTGACGGTTGAGGATCAGGTGTTCTTGCGCCCGGCCCAGACAGAGTCGGTGTTGTTGCAGTTTGGGGATTTGCTGGCGGTTCGGGGGGGAAGGATTGTTGATACCTGGCCGGTGTATTCCTGATATTTGTTGGGTGTTTGGTACATCGCCTTCGCGAGCAAGCCCGCTCCCACAAGGACAACGCTGCACCCTGTGGGAGCGGGCTTGCTCGCGAAAGCGTCAGCTCAGTCAAAACGCATAGGGAATGCTGACCTTCGCCCAAAGCATTTCCCCTTCGGGCCGGTTTTCCACGTCGAATTCCTTGGCCCAACGAATCTCCGCGCTGGCGTATTTGAGAAAGGTCCAGTGCAGCGCCGGGCCAATCGCAAACACCTGCCCGCGCACCCCGTCGTTCACGTCCTGGCCATTGAACTGCACGGTGTGGCCGAATTGTTTGTCGTCGGTGGTTTGCTTCAGGTAGTAGCCGTTCAATCCGAGCATCAGGTCGTCAGTGATTTTGAAACTGGCCGAATAGTCGAAGTGGAAAATCTGCCCCGACTTGTAATCGGTGTCTTTGTTTTTCCCGTTGAAACTGTACGTGGTCTTCATCGACACCTCGGTTCTGTCCGTCGGCAGCCAGGTGAAGGAGAACAGCGGTTTGTAGGTGTAGAAGTTGTTGCTGGTATTGGCCAGGCGATCAACGCTGTATTCGCCGGTCGGCACGGTGACTTCAATGGCGGCGCCGAGGGTCAGGTTTTTACCCATGTCCCAAAGAATGATCGGCGCAATAGTGGTGTCGCCCATGCCTTCGCGGGTGTCCTGCAAGCCGAACACCGCGACTTCCTGCTTGAGCCAGGGCTGCGCGATGTAGCCCGCCAGCCGTCCACCAAACACGCGCACCGGGCTGAGGTAATCCAGGCGCGGAATGACCGCCGTGGATTCGATGTCGACGTTCGGCACCTTGCCGCCGAGCGAACTGATGTTCAGCTTCGTGGATTTGTAGTGGTTGTAGTAGAGGTTGAACGCAACCATGTTGTCCGGAAGGCTGTCGGGCTCCAGCGGCAACATGAAAAAGCCGTCGGTGCCAGGGCCGATATTGTCCACGCCAGCCTCGGTGGCCAATGCCGGTTGCAGGGCGCAGACGCTGGCGAGGCAGATGACCATCAGGGGAAATGTCGTGCGGGTCGGGATCATGGGTGCACTCATTATTATTGTTAGCGGGCTTTCCGGCGTCCATACGCGGGCCGCCACATAGAAATAAGCTGCCCGCGCCCTGCAAGGCAGGGTATTGGCGGCCATTTAGGGGGACTTCTGCGGACAGTGTTTGAACCCTGTGCTAACTTCTTTCGACATAACCGGTAACAAAAATAAGAATGCAGCTCGACCCGGAATGTATGGCCCCATGCAAATGAAAGTGATCGATCCCACCTTTGAACTGGCGCTGGTGTCGCCGTTTCTCCTGCAAACCCTGGCCGAAGTCGTCGAGCAAAAAGGCATCAACCCCGAAAGCCTGTGTCGAGGGTTGGGTTTTAGCGTTGAAGACCTCCAGGACCCGGCGCAGCGTATTTCTTATCGCCAGGCCGTGGCCATGATTCAGCGCGCACTCAAAGTCTTGCCCAATCAGGGGCTGGGCCTGTGGGTCGGCGCGCAGAATGTGCTCGGTACGCTGGGGTTGCTGGGGCATGTGTTGTCGCTGTGCAAGACCCTGCGCGATGCCTTTGAACTGGGCATTCGCCATCAACACACCTCCGGCGGTATTGTCGTGTCGAGTGTGGAGGAGGCGGGTGATCGGGTGTTTGTCGACGTTGAATGCCGCTTGCCGTTCACCGACGTGCAGTTGTTCGCGGTCGAGGAGTTTTTCGCCAGCCTGCTGGTGTACGGCCGGGCGCTGGTCGGGGCGGATTTCAAACCGGTGGCCGTGGAGTTCATGCATGCCGCGCCGGACTATCTCGGCGAATACTCGCGTCTGCTGGGGCCGGACGTGCGTTTTGGAGGCCTGCAAAACCGCATGGTGATCGATGCGTATTGGCTGGACGTGCACTTGCCCAATCACCATTCCCTGGCCCTGCGTCAGGCAGTGAAACTGCTCGAGCTGGAAGCGGCGCAGGTGCACCAGAAAATGGATTTGATCCAGGCGGTGGAACGGGCGATTGCCCGGGACCTGACCGAGGGCAGTCACATCGAGAAAATCGCCAGTGACCTGAACATGAGCAGCCGCACCTTGCGCCGTCGCCTCACCGAACACGCGCTGACGTTCGAAGCGCTGCTGGAACAAGTGCGCCAGGCTCGCACCATGAGCCTGCTGGCCAACCCGGACATGTCCATCGAACGCATTACCGAAGTAGTCGGTTACAGCGACGTGCGCAGCTTTCGCCGGGCATTCAAGCGCTGGACCGGCATGAGCCCGAGTGCGTTCCGCAACGAAAGCCCCGGCGTAGTCTGATCCTTCTGTGGTGAGCGGCTTCTGTAGTGAGTGGGCTTCTGTGGCGAGGGGGCTTGCCCCCGTTGGAGCGCGCAGCGCTCCCCTACATTTTCAGTCATACCGCGTCGGCAGGTTTTGGGGCTGCTTCGCAACCCAACGGGGGCAAGCCCCCTCGCCACAGAAGCCCCCCTTTGCCACAGGTTCCTGTCCTCCGACGGCACACAAATCCTCGTACTCCGGTTAAACTCCATGCTCTTTTTCAAGGAGTTCATATGAGCCATTACCAGCCGGGCATTCTCGCCACCCCCGTTCCGCCTCAAGCCCGCCATATGTTCTTCGCCCTCGAATCCGTCGAAGCATTGCCGGTCGCACTCGACAACTTGATGCAACTTGTGGACGGCAAATCGGCTGTCGTCGGCTTCGGCGAACCCCTGGTCAAGGCGCTGGATGGGCAGATCGATGGCCTGCGAACTTTTCCGGCATTGACTGGCGTCGGTGTCGACAATCCGTCGACCCAACACGCGCTCTGGTGCTGGCTGCACGGTGAAGACCGTGGTGAGTTGCTCAACCGCAGCAACGCCATCGAAGCGGCACTGGCCCCGGCGTTGCGCCTGGTGCAGATGAACGAAACCTTCCGCCATAAGACCGGGCATGACCTGACCGGCTTCGAAGATGGCACCGAGAACCCCCACGACGCAGCCGCCGTGACCGCCGCCCTGGTGGGTGAGGGCGCCGACGGTACGGTGGGTGGCAGCTTTGCCGCGATCCAGCAGTGGCAGCATGACTTGAAAGGTTTCCATGGGCTGTCGGCGGATGAAAAAGACAACATCATGGGCCGCCGCTTGAGTGACAACGAAGAGATCGACGATGCGCCGGTTTCCGCCCACGTCAAACGTACTGCCCAGGAAAGCTTTGCGCCTGAAGCGTTCGTGGTGCGCCGTTCGATGCCGTGGATCGAAGGCGACCGTGCCGGCCTGATGTTCCTGGCCTTTGGTTTTTCCCTCGACGCCTTCGAAGCCCAACTGCGCCGCATGAGTGGCCTGGAAGACGGCATCACCGACGGTTTGTACCGCATCAGCCGTCCGGTCACCGGTGGCTACTACTGGTGTCCGCCACTCAAGGACGGTCGACTGGACCTGCGCGCATTGCGCATCGGCTGAGCATCAGGGAGAGCCTATGAACGTGGTGCGCTGGGGCATGATCGGTTGTGGCAGTGTCGCTGAACGCAAAAGCGGGCCGGCCTTCTACAAGGCGCCTGGATCGGCGTTGGTGGCGGTGATGGGGCGGCGCCTGGACGCTGTCACCGACTATGCCGCGCGCCACGGCATCGCGCGGGTCTACACCGATGCGCAAGCGCTGATCAACGATCCCGAGGTCGACGCGGTGTACATCGCCACGCCGCCCGACAGTCATCACGCTTACGCCTTGCAGGTGGCCGCCGCCGGCAAGCATTGCTGCGTGGAAAAACCGATGGCGCTGAATGCCGGGCAAAGCCGTGAAATGCAGCAGGTGTTTGCCGATGCCGGGCTGCATCTGTTCGTGTCCTATTACCGACGTTCGCTGCCACGCTTCCGGCAAGTGCGGCAATGGCTGGAGGAGGGGCGGATCGGCGAGGTCCGGCACTTGACCTGGACGCTCACCAAAGCTCCGTCGGCAGCGGATCGGAACGGCACTGATAACTGGCGCACCGACCCGGCGATTGCCGGCGGTGGTTACTTTGCGGATCTGGCCAGCCATGGCCTGGACCTGTTTCAGTATCTGTTCGGCGATATCGTCGAAGTCGCCGGGTTTACCGCACGGCAGGCCGGTTTGTACGCGGCAGAAGATGCCGTCAGCGCCACTTGGCGGTTTGCCAGCGGGGCACTGGGGATGGGTTGCTGGAACTTCGTTGCAGACCGCCGCGAAGACCGTGTCGAAGTGATTGGCAGCAAAGGCCGGATCACTTTTTCAGTGTTCGATGAACACCCGGTCGAGTTGCATGCCGATGAACACCTCAGCCTGAACATCGAGCATCACGCGCACATTCAGTGGCACCACGTAATGGGCATGAATGCGCATATTCGTGGTGGGGCGCAGCATCCCGCCATGGCCGAACAGGCGCTGAAGACCGATTGGGTGATGGACCAGATCCTCAAGCGCCACTGATCCTTCAGACCACACATATCCCCTTGTGGGAGCGGGCTTGCTCGCGAAGAGGGAGTGTCAGTCGACGCCAATGTTGTTTGACACACCGCCTTCGCGAGCAAGCCCGCTCCCACATTTGTTCTTGCGTCGCGCATCTAACCTTATGCTCATTCGATATTTCTCAAGCTTGTCATAACCTCTCTAAGATCACGTCATAACTCGTTATAACAAGTGATCTGCCATGACCGATAACGTTCTATCCCTGAGCAGCGTCCCGTTGCACACACAACTGCGAGACGTACTGCGTGCTCGCATCCTCGACGGTGAATACCCGCAAGATAGCCAGATGCCCTCCGAGAGCGAACTCGGCGCGTTGTTCAAAGTCAGCCGCATCACCGTGCGCCAGGCCCTGGGTGACCTGCAAAAGGAAGGGCTGATTTTCAGGATCCACGGCAAGGGCACCTTCGTCGCCAAGCCGAAAACCTTCCAGAACGTCGGCACCCTGCAAGGCTTGGCCGAGTCCATGACCGGTCGCGGCTACGAGGTGATCAACCGTCTGCGCAGCTTCAAATTCATAGCCGCCGACAAGCGGGTGGCCGAGCGTTTGCAGGTCGCCGTAGGCGAGACCGTGGCGCAGATCAAACGGGTGCGCCTGATCAATCGCGAGCCGATTTCCCTTGAAATCACCTACCTGCCCAAAGCCGTTGGTGAGCGCCTGGAAAAAGCCGACCTGGTCACCCGCGACATTTTCCTGATCCTGGAAAACGACTGCGGCCTGGCCCTGGGACACGCCGATCTGGCCATCGATGCGGTACTGGCCGACAGCGACCTGACCCATGCGCTGAACGTCGAGCCCGGTTCGCCGATCATGCGTATCGAGCGCCTGACCCACGATGTCGACGGTCGCCCGCTGGACTTCGAGCACCTTTACTACCGTGGCGATGCTTTCCAGTACCGCCTGCGGATCGACCGGCACAAAGGGGATCAGGCATGACGCGCAGCACGTTGGAGCAGGAATACGACATCGTCGTGATCGGCGGCGGCACCGCCGGCCCCATGGCGGCGATCAAGGCCAAGGAACGCAACCGCGACCTGCGGGTGTTGTTGATCGACAAGGCCAACGTCAAGCGCAGTGGCGCGATCAGCATGGGCATGGACGGCCTGAACAACGCGATCATTCCCGGTCACTCGACACCTGAGCAATACACCAAGGAAATCACCATCGCCAACGACGGCATCGTCAACCAGGCCGCGGTGTACGCCTATGCCACCCACAGCTTCGAAACCATCGAGCAACTGGATCGTTGGGGCGTGAAGTTCGAGAAGGACGAAACCGGTGACTACGCGGTGAAAAAGGTTCACCACATGGGCGCTTATGTGTTGCCGATGCCGGAAGGGCACGACATCAAGAAAGTCCTCTACCGGCAACTGAAGCGCGCGCGGGTGAGCATCACCAATCGCCTGGTGTGCACCCGTTTGCTGACGGATGAAGAGGGCGCGGTCAACGGCGTGATGGGCTTCGATTGCCGCACGGCGGACTTCCATGTGATCAAGGCCAAGGCGGTGATCCTCGCCTGCGGTGCCGCCGGGCGCCTGGGGTTGCCGTCCTCCGGTTACCTGATGGGCACCTACGAAAACCCGACCAATGCCGGCGACGGCTACTCGATGGCCTACCACGCCGGAGCCGAGCTGGCGAACCTGGAATGCTTCCAGATCAACCCGCTGATCAAGGATTACAACGGCCCGGCCTGCGCCTACGTCACCGGTCCCTTGGGCGGCTACACCGCCAACAACAAGGGCGAGCGCTTCATCGAGTGCGACTACTGGAGCGGGCAGATGATGTGGGAATTCCACCAGGAGCTGGAAAGCGGCAATGGTCCGGTGTTCCTCAAGCTCGATCACCTGGCCGAGGAAACCATCCAGAACATCGAAGAGATCCTGCACAGCAACGAGCGTCCGAGTCGCGGCCAGTTCCATGCCAATCGTGGCACCGACTACCGCACGCAGATGGTCGAGATGCACATCTCCGAGATCGGCTTTTGCAGCGGGCATTCGGCCTCGGGTGTGTGGGTCAACGAGAAGGCCGAAACTTCGGTCAAGGGCTTGTATTCGGCGGGGGACATGGCGGCGGTGCCGCACAACTACATGCTTGGTGCGTTCACCTACGGCTGGTTCGCCGGCAACAACGCGGCGGATTTTGTCGCCGGGCGCGAGTTTTCCGCGCTGGATGCCGCGCAGATCGAAAGCGAAAAACAGCGGGTCTATGCACCGCTGGACCGCGAACACGGCCTGCCACCGGCCCAGGTCGAATACAAGCTGCGGCGCTTCGTCAACGACTACCTGCAACCGCCGAAAGTAACGAAGAAGATGCAGATTGGCCTGCAACGCTTCAGTGACATCCAGCGCGATCTCGACCAGATCAAGGCCCACAACGCCCACGAACTGATGCGCGCCATGGAAGTCAGCATGATCCGCGACTGCGCCGAAATGGCCGCCCGCGCTTCATTGTTCCGCGCCGAAAGCCGTTGGGGGCTGTACCACCATCGCGTCGATCACCCGCAGCGCAACGACCGCGACTGGTTCTGCCATTGCCACCTGAAGAAGGACGAGAACGGTTTGATGAGCAGTTTCAGGAAAGCCGTCGAGCCTTACATCATCCCGCTGGATGCCGACGAGATGCAGGCCTACGACCGGTTGCGGGTCGGTGCCGATGCGGCTTGATGCCGACCACAAAAGAGAGACCGAACATGGCTTACCAACCCCAGGAAATCTTCTTCCGCTCCAACGCACCGGTCACGGTCGATGAAGACAAATGCATCGCCCACAAAGGCTGCACGGTGTGCGTCGACGTTTGCCCGATGGACCTGCTGGCGATCAACCCGGCCACGCAAAAGGCCTACATGGCGTTCGACGAATGCTGGTACTGCATGCCCTGTGAAAAGGACTGCCCGACCGGCGCCGTGAAAGTCGAGATCCCGTATTTGCTGCGCTGAAACACTATCAAATGTGGGAGCGGGCTTGCTCGCGAAAGCGTTGGGTCAGTCGACATCAATGTTGAATGTCAGACCGCCTTCGCGAGCAAGCCCGCTCGCACAGGGGAAATATTTAAAGCCATCCGGCCACCACCGGACGCCTGATTCAAAACACCCCTCGTTTCCCACCGCGCCCTGATCGTGGCGGAGACGAACATCCTATAAATGATTCGAGGGGAAACACTCATGATGTTGCGTGCAGCTTTGGCCGGTCTGGTACTGGCTTCATTCACCCTGTCGGCCTCGGCCGAAACCATCCGCATTGCCATCGGCACCCAGGACACCACCATCAACTGCGCTGCTGGCGGGTTGTTGATTCGCGAACTCGGCCTGCTGGACAAATACCTGCCCCACGACGGCCCCTACAAAGACGCCCAATACGAGGTGCAGTGGAAAAACTTCACCAGCGGCGCACCGCTGACCAACGAGATGGTGGCCGGTAAACTCGACTTCGGCGCCATGGCCGATTTCCCCGGTGCATTCAACGGAGTGGCATTCGAAACGGCGGGCAAGCACAGCCTGTTCATCAGCGTACTGTCGGGCAGCATCAAGGGCAGCGGCAACGGCATCGTGGTGCCGAGCGCATCGGGCGTGCAGTCGCTGGCAGAGCTGAAAGGCAAGACCATTTCCGTACCGTTCGCCTCCACTGCCCATGGCCTGTTGCTGCGCGCCGTCGCGGCCCAGGGCTGGGACCCGCTCAAGGACGTGAACATCATCGCCCAGCCGCCGGAAGTCGCCGGTTCCGCGTTGCAGGCTGGCAAGATCGATGCTCACGCTGACTTCGTACCCTTCGCCGAACTGTTCCCGAGCCGTGGTTTCGCCCGCAAGATTTATGACGGCTCCCAGGCCAACGCGCCGACCTTCCACGGAGCGCTGGTCGATCAGGCCTATGCGAAAAAATATCCGGAAATCGTCGTCGCTTACCTGCGGGCGAGTATCGAAGCCAACCAACTGCTGGCGGCTGAACCGGAGAAATACAGCGAGCTGATCGCCAAGGTCACCGGGGTCGATGCCGAGGTCAATTACCTGTTCCACGGCCCCCTCGGCGTGCAGACCCGCGACCTGAGCTGGAAACCGGAATACCGTCAGGCCGTGGGCACCGCCATCGATACCCTCAAGTTGTTGAAGAAGGCCGATCGCGGTCTCGATCTCAACACCTTCATCGACGACCAGTACATCCGCGCCGCCTTCAAGGCCTCGAACCTGGACTACAGCGTGCAGCTTGGGAATTACCAGCAGACGCCGCTCAAGGCCGTCGATGCCGCCAGCGGCAAAGCCATCACCGACTTCAGCCACGTGGCGGAAATCTGGGTGCGTGGCGAGCCGAAGGTTCGTCAATACGCCTCGGCGCAAGCGGCATTTACCGCGCTCACAGCGTTGAAACAGGAAGGCAAGAGCATCCGCGCGGTGTACGCCCAGGCCAGCGACAGCGGGATCAAGTTGCTGGCGGATCAGGCGTGGTTTGCCACTGATGCCAAGGGGCAATTCAATGCGTTCTTGCTCAAAGGCCAGGCCCAACAGTTCGCCACGGCGCAGGGCGGCAAAGTGTTCGACTTCGCCGATGCCACCACACAGGCCGTGGCCGCCCGCTAACACCTGGAACGACTCGATCAAATGTGGGAGCGGGCTTGCTCGCGAAAGCGGTGGGTCAGTCGACATCAATGTTGAATGTCCGACCGCTTTCGCGAGCAAGCCCGCTCCCACAAGGGTCCAGGGTTGAGAGGAAGAATTGTGTACCGACCATTTGCGCGCTGGATTCCCAGAGCCGCTTCACTGCTGCTCTGCCTGCTGTTCTGGCAACTCGCCGCCAGCCACCACTGGAACCTTGGCCTGGTGACCTTCGCCAACGTCCCGACACCCATGGCGGTCATTGAAGCCGCCCTAGGCCTTGGCGACTCGGGCAAACTTGCCCAGCACCTGGGCAGCAGCCTCGGCCGGGTGTTCGCCGGTTACCTTGCGGCGTTGATCATTGGCGTGGCCCTGGGCCTGGCCATCGGCCGCTCGAAATGGGCCGAAGATCTATTGCTGCCACCCCTGGAAGTGCTGCGCCCGATCCCGGCGGTGGCGTGGATTCCCCTGGCGATTCTGATGTTTCCCTCGTCGGAATTGTCGATGGTGTTCATCACCTTCACCGGCGCACTGTTCCCGATTCTGCTCAACACCGTGCACGGCGTCGAAGGCGTCGACCCTCGGCTGATCGCCTCGGCGAAAAGCCTCGGGGCAGGGCGCCGGGCAATCCTGCTGGAGGTCGTTCTTCCGGGCGCGGCGCCGAGCATCATCACCGGCCTGGCCATCGGCATGGGCACCTCGTGGTTCTGCCTGGTGACGGCGGAAATGATCTCCGGTCAATTCGGCATCGGCTATTACACCTGGGAGTCCTACACCATCCAGAACTACGCCGACATCGTGGTCGGCATGTTGCTGATCGGCGTGCTCGGCATGGGCAGCAGCCTGTTGATCAAGCGCCTGGGCGGGCTCTTCACGCCTTGGCACCGACCGCGAGGAAAAGCCTGATGAGCGTTTTTCAACACCTGGAAGGGCGTATCGATATTCGCGGGCTGTCGATCAGCCTGGGCGAGGGCCACGCGGCTTTCGAAGCGGTGCAGGGCCTCGATTGCCAGATCGAACCGGGGCAGTTCGTGTGCATTCTCGGGCCGTCCGGTTGCGGTAAGTCCACCTTGCTCGGCGCGCTGGCCGGCCACCTGCAACCGCGCACCGGCACCTTGAACGTGGATGGCGCGCCAGTGTCGGGGCCATCGCCACAACGCGGCATGGTGTTCCAGCAGCACACCCTGTTTCCGTGGCGCACGGTGCGCGACAACGTGGCGTTCGGCTTGAAAATGCGCGGTGTTGGCAAGGTCGAACGGCACAAGGCGGCGGATGAAATCCTCGCGCTGGTGGGCCTTGAAGGCTTTGCCGGGCGTTGGCCCGATCAGCTCTCCGGCGGCATGCAGCAACGGGTGGAAATTGCCCGGGTGCTGGTCAACCGTCCGCGCCTGTTGCTGATGGACGAACCCTTCGGTGCCCTCGATGCCCTGACTCGCTTGAACATGCAGGAACTGCTGCTGGATATCTGGACGCGCATTCGCACCACCGTGGTGTTTGTCACCCATGACATCGACGAAGCGCTGTTCCTCGCCGACCGCTTGCTGGTCATGAGCTCGCGCCCCGGGCGAATCATCGAAGACCTGCGCCTGGACTTCCCCCGGCCGCGCAGCACGGAGCTGGTGACCCGCCCTGAATTTTCGCATCTGAAGCGCCATTGCCTCGAACTCCTGCGGCACGAAGACGGCCGGCAACTGCCGCGTCTGAACCCGCTCGGACTTCCCCCTGAAAACAAACTGCCGCGATTTGCCCTATGACCTCACTATTCGATGTAACCGATAACGACGACATTCTTGCCTTGCAACCGCGCCTGACCGATGACGACCCCGGCGTGCGCCGGATCGCACTGATCGAGCTGGCTGACCTTGAGGAACCGGACGGCCTGCAGTGGTTGATCAATCGACTGGCCGAAGACCCGATGGCAGACGTTCGCGCCGAAGCTGCGCGGTTGCTGGAAGCCTGGGAGGACGAGCCCGTGGTCGAAGCGTTGTGCCAGGCCCTGACGGATCCATCCCCGGCGGTGCAGGCGGCCGCTGCGCAAAGCCTCAGCCTGCTCAAGAGCGAAGCGGCGGGCCGGGTCATTCTGCCGTGGACCGGGCACGCCGACATTGGCGTACGCATTGCCGCGTTCAGGGCGTTGCGCGAGCTGCGTTGCCCCGATGCCGCCGACGCGGCTGCCCGGGCGCTGGACGATGAAAGCGCCAGCGTGCGTCGCGAGGCGGTGGGCGTGCTCGGCTGGCTCAAGCAACTCGATGCCTTGCCGGCCCTGGCGCGGTTGGCCAGCGCCGACCCGGACACCGACGTGCGGCGTGCCGCCACCGGGGCGCTGGGCCTGGCGTCTGACGCGCAGGTGCTGCCGGCCCTGCGACAGGCATTGCGGGACGATGCCTGGCAAGTCCGCGAAGAAGCCGCCACCACCCTGGGCAAGGTCGGCCACCTCGACGCCGGCCCGGCCCTGATCGACGCCTTGGGTGACGATTACTGGCAGGTGCGTCTGCGCGCTACCCGCAGCCTCGGCCGCTTGCGTTATGGACCGGCGCTCGATGCGCTGATCGACACCCTCGGCCACCGCATCAGCAACCTGCGCAAGGAAGCCGCTTTGGCCTTGGGGGAGCTGAACGATCGAAGCGCCGTCGCGCCATTGCAGGCCGCGCAAGACGACGGCGACCCGGAAGTGCGCAAGGCCGTGCGCATTGCCTTGAGTCAACTGCAATGAACCCGCTGGCGATTGGCAATTCCCGCAGCAAACAGCAGTTGCGACTGAACTGGCCCGATGGCCGCGAACAGGTATTGGATCACGCCGAACTGCGTCGCCAGTGCCCGTGTTCGCAGTGCCGGGCGTTTCGTTTGCGCGGGTTGACCCCGATGGTTGATGCACGGGTTCGTGTGATCGAATTGCACTCGCAGGGCTATGGCCTGCAACTGGTCTTCAGCGATGGCCATGAGCGGGGGATTTATCCGTGGGCGTATCTGGCGCAACTCACCCCTTGAGCCACTGAAATCCAGTGTGGGAGCGGGCTTGCTCGCGAAAGCGGTGTGTCTGTCGATACTTCATTGGCTGATCCACCGCCTTCGCGAGCAAGCCCGCTCCCACAGGTTATCGACCAGATGACTGACGGTCCTTGCCAGGAAAAAGCCGAAAGAGTACAAATGTACTCCATGACGACTCTGACTCCCCGCCGTACCGCCATCCTGACCTTTATCCGCGATCGCATCGCCGAACACGGTCAGCCTCCAAGCCTCGCTGAAATCAGCGAGGCGTTTGGCTTCGCCTCCCGCAGCGTGGCGCGCAAGCATGTGCTGGCGCTGACCGAAGCCGGGTTTATCGAGGTCAACCCGCATCAGGCCCGGGGCATACGCCTGCTCGGGCAGCCGCCGCGTCCCGAGTTGCTGGACATCCCGGTACTTGGCCGGGTGGCGGCCGGTGCGCCGATCGGTGCCGATGCCGAGGTGCACAGCCGTTTGCTGCTCGATCCGTCGATCTTCTCGCGGGTACCGGACTACATGTTGCGGGTCCGGGGCGATTCGATGATCGAGGACGGCATTCTCGACGGTGATCTGGTGGGCGTGCACCGCAACCCCGAGGCGCTTAACGGCCAGATCGTCGTGGCACGGCTCGACGGCGAAGTCACCATCAAGCGCTTCGAGCGGGTTGGCGATGTTGTTCGCCTGCTGCCGCGCAACCCGGCCTACCAGCCAATCATCGTCGAAGCCGACCGGGACCTGGCCATCGAAGGCGTGTTCTGTGGCCTGGTGAGGCAAGGCTGATGGGTGCCGTCGTTGCGCTGGATACGCTGTTCAATGGCGGCCAGGTCTGGAAGGGCCGGCCTGCGCCACCGGCTGCCAGCCCGCAGCCCACCGGGCATGCCGCACTGGACGCGGCATTGCCCAGCGGTGGCTGGCCAGAGGCGGCGCTGACGGAAATCCTGTTGGCCGGGCAGGGCGTGGGCGAGTTGCAACTGGTGTGGCCGACGCTGGCACGGCTGTCGTCGGCGGGCGAGCGCATCGTGCTGGTGGCGCCGCCTTACGTACCGTATCCCCAGGCGTGGCAGAGCGCCGGGGTGGATCTGCGTCAGCTGTCGATCATCCAGGCCAGTGAGCGCGATGCGCTGTGGGCCGCGGAGCAATGCCTGCGTTCGGGCAGTTGCGGCGCGGTGCTGTGCTGGCCGCACAAGGCCGACGACCGCGCCTTGCGCCGCTTGCAGGTGGCGGCGGAAACCGGCCAGACCCTGGCCTTCGCCTATCGCCCCATCGGTGAAGCGATCAATCCTTCGCCGGCGGCCCTGCGCATCGCCATCGATGCCCGGCCGGCACAACTGCGCGTGCTCAAGTGCCGCGGCGGCCTGGCCCGTTCGGCGCCGATTGCCTTCGCCGTGGGGCATTGAGGTTGCCATGCGCTGGGTCTGCATTCTGTTCCCGCAATTGGCGCTGGACGCGGTACTGCGTCAGCGCGCCGATCCCGATGAGCCCCTGGCGTTGCTGACCGGCCCGGCCCAGCGCCGGGTGCTGCAGGCGGTCAACGGTGCGGCGCGGGCGCTGGGTTTGCGTCCCGGTCAGTCCATGAGTGCGGCGCAGGCCTTGAGCAAAGGCTTTGTCACGGCGGAATACGACGCCACCGAAATCGAACACTGGCAGCAGTTTCTCGCCGCCTGGGCCTATCGCTTCAGTTCCCAGGTCAGCGTGCATTACCCCCGGGCCGTGGTCTTCGAGATCGAATCCAGCCTCGGGTTGTTCGGCACCTGGCCGCAATTCGAAGCGCTTCTGCGCCGTGAACTCGGCGAGTTGGGTTTTCGGCACCGTATCGTGGCCGCGCCCAACCCGGTGGCGGCGCGGGTGCTGGCCAACGCCTACGACGGTCTGGTAGTGCCGGACGATCAAGCCTTGCAGCATCATCTGGGGCAAATGCCCGTCGACCGGATCGGCCTGCAAGCATCGGTCGCCACAACCTTGTCGCGCATGGGCCTGCGCACCTTGAGCCAGGTGCAGGCGTTGCCCCGGCATAGCCTGGCCCGGCGTTTCGAGGCCCAGGTGCTCAGGCACCTGGATGCCCTGTCGGGTTTGCGGCGGCTGGCGCTGGCGTTCTACCTGCCGCCGGACCGCTTCGATGTGCGCATCGAGCTCAATTTCGATGTGCAGTCCCATCAAGCCTTGCTGTTTCCGTTGCGCCGGTTGACGGGCGACCTGTCGGCGTTCCTGTGCGGTCGCGACAGCGGCGTACAGCGTTTCGACCTGCATCTGGAGCACGCCGGGTTGCCGGATACGGTCATCAAGGTCGGCCTGCTCAGCGCCGAGCGCGATCCGGCGATGCTCTTCGAGCTGGCCCGGGGGCGGCTGGAGCAGGTCCAGGTCGAGGCACCGGTACGTGGCTTTCGCCTGCGCGCCGAAGATTTGCCGACCTTCGTGCCCCAGCATCAGGCACTGTTCGACGACCGCCCGCAGCAGTCCTTGCCCTGGGAGCAACTGCGCGAACGCCTGCGTGCACGGCTGGGGGATGACGCGGTGCATGGCTTGCGCTTTCAGGCCGATCACCGCCCCGAGTGCGCGTGGCAGGCCCGTGCCGACAGCCAATCTAGCGCGGTGCCGGCCGTGGTGAAACGGCCGGGCTGGCTGCTGACCGAGCCGTTGGCCGTGCATCAGGGCTCGGCGCGCATCCTCATGGGGCCGGAGCGTATCGAGTCCGGCTGGTGGGACGGCGACGACGTACGCCGTGACTATTACCTGATCGAAACCCGTGCCGGCCAACAGGGCTGGGCCTACCGGGCGGTCGGCGAGGACGGCCCGTTGTGGTTGCAGGGCTGGTTCGCATGAGCAGCGAATATGCCGAATTGCACTGCCTGTCGAACTTCAGCTTCCAGCGCGGTGCCTCCAGTGCCATCGAGCTGTTCCAGCGCGCGAAAAAACAGGGTTATCAAGCCCTGGCGATCACTGACGAATGCACCCTGGCAGGCATCGTTCGCGCCTGGCAAGCGGCAAAGTCCGTGGAGTTGCCGCTGATTATCGGCAGTGAAATACGCATCGAGAACGGTCCGAAACTGGTGCTGCTGGTGGAGAGCCTCGAGGGCTATCAGGCGCTGTGCCGATTGATCACCCGCGCCCGGCGCCGCACGCAGAAAGGCCAGTATCAGCTGCTGCGCGAAGATTTCGACGAACCGTTGCCGGGGTTGTTGGCGTTGTGGGTGCCGGACGCTGTCGATGCCTTTGCACAGGGCCACTGGCTCAAGCAGGTCTTCGCCGAACGCCTGTGGCTGGCCGTGCAGTTGCATCGTGGTCAGGACGACGCCCGGCGCCTGAACGATCTGCTGACACTGGCCAGGGAATTGCGCATTGCGGCCGTGGCCAGTGGCGATGTGCACATGCACGCTCGCGGCCGGCGCGCCTTGCAGGACACCATGACCGCGATCCGTCATCACCTGCCGGTGGCCGATGCCGGGTTGCGCCTGCATCCCAACGGCGAACGCCATCTGCGCAGCCTGGACGTGTTGCGGGAGCTTTATCCACCAGAGTTGCTGGCCGAAACGCTGAACATCGCCCGGCGTTGCACCTTTGATCTCGGTCAGTTGCGTTACCAATACCCCCGCGAACTGGTGCCGCAAGGGCACTCGGCCACCTCGTGGCTGCGTCATTTGACCGAGGAAGGCATCGAGTGGCGCTGGCCAAAAGGGCCGAAACGCGAAGTGCTGGTGCAGATCGACAAGGAGCTGCAACTGATCGCGGAACTGGGCTATGAAAGTTATTTCCTGACGGTCCACGACATCGTCCGCTTTGCCCGCCAGCAACAGATTCTTTGTCAGGGTCGTGGTTCTGCCGCCAACTCGGCCGTGTGTTTTGCTCTGGGGATCACCGAAATCGATCCGGATCGCACCACGTTGCTGTTCGAGCGCTTTCTGTCCAAAGAGCGCAACGAGCCGCCGGACATCGACGTCGATTTCGAACACGAACGCCGCGAAGAAGTCTTGCAGTACGTGTTCCAGCGCTATGGCCGGGCCCGCGCCGCGCTGACGGCGGTGGTCAGCACTTACCACGCCGCCGGTGCGGTACGGGATGTGGCCAAGGCCTTGGGCTTGCCGCCGGACCAGATCAACGCCCTGGCCGATTGCTGCGGTCACTGGAGCGATGAAACGCCGCCCGTTGAACGCCTGCGCGAGGGCGGTTTCGACCCCGAGAGTCCGGTGCTGCACCGGGTGCTGAGCCTGACGGGGCAGTTGATCGGCTTCCCCCGGCATTTGTCCCAGCACCCCGGCGGTTTCGTGATTTCCGAGCAGCCGCTGGACAGTCTGGTACCGGTGGAAAACGCCGCCATGGCTGAGCGCACCATCATCCAGTGGGACAAGGATGACCTCGACGCAGTGGGCCTGCTCAAGGTCGATATCCTGGCACTGGGCATGCTCAGCGCGATTCGCCGATGTTTCGATCTGCTGCGCCGGCACCGGAGCCTGGACCTGAGTCTGGCGACCATCCCGCCCGAGGATGCGGCCACCTACGAAATGATCGGCCGGGCCGACACCATCGGCGTGTTCCAGATCGAGTCCCGGGCGCAGATGTCGATGTTGCCGAGGCTCAGGCCCAAGACCTTTTACGATCTGGTGATCGAGGTCGCCATCGTTCGGCCGGGGCCGATCCAGGGCGGCATGGTGCACCCGTACCTGCGGCGACGGAACAAGGAAGAACCGGAGGCGTATCCGTCGCCGGAACTGGAAGTGGTGCTCAAGCGCACCCTCGGCGTGCCGCTGTTTCAGGAACAGGTCATGCAAATCGCCATCGTCGCCGCCGACTACAGCCCCGGCGAGGCCGATCAGCTACGCCGCTCCATGGCCGCGTGGAAACGCCACGGCGGACTCGAACCGCACAAGGAGCGGCTGGCCGCCGGGATGAAGAAAAACGGCTACACCGCCGAGTTCGCCGCGCAGATTTTCGAGCAGATCAAGGGTTTTGGCAGCTACGGCTTTCCCGAGTCCCACGCGGCCAGTTTTGCCTTGTTGACGTACGTCAGTTGCTGGTTGAAATGCCACGAGCCGGCGGCCTTCGCCTGTGCGCTGATCAACAGTTGGCCCATGGGTTTCTACAGCCCAGATCAGATCCTGCAGGACGTCCGGCGCCATCATTTGCAGGTTCGCCCGGTGGACGTACGCGCCAGTGATTGGGATTGCAGCCTGGAGCCGATCAGCGCTGCGCAACCGGCGATTCGCTTGGGGCTACGCATGATCAAGGGCTTTCGCGAGGACGATGCCCGACGCATCGAAGCGGCTCGTTCGCAAGGGGCGTTTGCCGACATTGCCGACCTCGGCGAACGGGCACGGCTCGATGCCCGCGCGCAGGAGCAACTGGCCGATGCCGGCGCGTTGCGTGGCCTGGCGGGTGACCGGCATCGGGCACGCTGGGAGGTGGCCGGGGTACAAAAACAGCTGGGGTTGTTTGCCGGTCTGCCGAGTCAGGTGGAGGACGCGGTGTCGTTGCCCAAGCCCACCGTGGGCGAGGACCTGCAAGCCGATTACGCCAGTGTCGGCACTACCCTCGGGCCGCATCCGCTGGCCCTGTTGCGCGATGAGTTGAAGGCGCGGCGCTGCCGCAGTTCGAAGGAGTTGCTGGACGTCGAGCACGGTCGGCCGGTCAGCATCGCCGGGTTGGTCACCGGCCGGCAACGCCCGGCCACTGCCAGCGGCGTGACGTTCGTCACCCTTGAGGACGAGTTCGGCAACGTCAACGTGGTGGTGTGGCGTGACCTGGCCGACCGGCAGCGCCAGGTGTTGGTCGGCTCGCAGTTGCTCAAGGTCGATGGCCGTTGGGAGAAGGAGGGCGAGGTGCGGCATCTGATTGCCGGGCGCTTGAGTGATCTGAGTTCGTTGCTCGATGGCATTACTGTGCGCAGCCGGGATTTCCATTGATCCAAGGCGAGAGAGCTTTTGTGGCGAGGGAGCTTGCTCCCGCTGGGCTGCGGAGCAGCCCTCAAAGCGATCATCGCGATGGATCAGATACACTACGATGAATGGTTTTGCGACTGCTGCGCAGTCGAGCGGGAGCAAGCTCCCTCGCCACAGGATGTGTGGGGTGCTCCTTTTACTTGGCAATAGGCCAAAACCGCTCGCCACCCCCCGGCGCATCCGTCCACGCCTGCAACGAACGCGTCGGCAAATCGAAGTAATCCCGCGTCCGTGCATAGCCATGACCGCCCATGCGGCCGATCGCATCCAGTCCCAACTGATCGATGTACAGGGTTTTCGGATCGATCAGTTCGTCACGCACATGGGCCATCAGCACTTCACCAAAGATAATCTCCCGGGATTGGCCGATGGACAGCGCCATCATCCGCCGGCACTCCAGCGCCACCGGGGCTTCGCCGATGCGCGGGCATTTGACCGTGGTGCCGGGGATGGCGGTGAGGCCGGCGGCGGTCAGCTCATCGAAGCCGGGGGCGAAGGGCACGGCACAGACGTTCATGGCCTCCACCAGCGCATCGCTGACGATGTTCACGGTGAATTCCTGATTGAGCTGGATATTGCGGGTGGTGTCCTTGGGGCTTTGGTCGCCGTAGTTTTCCACGCCCAGGGCGAGGATGGGCGGATCGGCCGACAGCGCATTGAAAAAGCTGAACGGCGCCGCGTTGACCCGGCCTTCGCCGTCGACGGTAGTGACCAGGGCAATCGGCCGTGGCACCACGCTGCCGATCAGAATCTTGTATTTGTCCCGTGGGCTCAATGTGCTGAAGTCGAAGCTTTGCATGGGCAGAATTCTCTAAAGAAGTGGATCAATCGCGCTCAGCGGCGCGTGGGCGCTGTAGTCGTCGGCGAACGGGATGGCCGGCTGGAACAGACTTTTCCAGTCCGGTTGGCCAAAGGCCCGGTCGCTGTGGCTGCGCATCAGTTTTTCGAATTGGCGTTGGGCCTGGCGTTGCAGGGCGGGGTAGTCGACGCCTTGGACCTGGCCGTCCTGCATCACGCAGCGACCATCGATGTAGCTGGCGATGCAGTCATCACCGCGACCGGCCAGAACAAGATTTTTCAGCGGATCGAACAACGGCCCCAGGTGCATCCCGCGCAAGTTGAACACGGTGATATCGGCCTTGCAGCCCGGTGCGAGGCGGCCGAGATCATCACGGCCCAGTGCCTTGGCGCCGCCGAGGGTCGCAGCGTTGTACAGGTCCAGGGTGCTGGTCAGGTCGTTGCCACCCTCCATCAGTCGCGCGATGTTCAAACCCTGGCGCATGTTGTCCAGCAGGTCCGCCGGCCAGGTGTCGGTGCCCAGGGCGAAGTTGATGCCTTTGGCCCGATAACGCCCAAACGAATTCAGCGCTTCGCCGTCCCGGGCAAATACCACCGGGCAATGCACGAGGCTCGCGCCGCCATCCACCACACGTTGCAGGTCGTCATCGCCGTGGGTGTAAATGCCGTGGGGCAGCAGGCTGCGCGGGACCAAAAGCCCAAGCTGCTGCAACCAGCCCAACGGCGAGGTGCCGCGCAGTTGCTCGACCATCGCCACTTCACCGAGGCCCTGACAACAGTGCAAACGCATCGGCGCGTTCAGTTCCCGGCTCAGCGCGGCGGTGCGTTGCAACAGCGCCGGGGTGCAGGTCTGGATGCGATCGGGCAGCAGCGCGCCGCGAATCAGGCCATTGTGAGAACCGTCGAAATCCTCAAAGAACCTTTCAGCGGCATCGAGCCCGGCCATGCCCCTGGCTTCGTCCCAGTGGTGCGCCAGGGTTCCATCGGCGCGCCAGTAACTCATACCGCTCATGTAGCAGGGGCCGAGGTAGGTGCGCAGCCCCAACTCGGCAGCCACACCGGCCACCGCCGCAAATTCGTCGTAGGTCTCGGCCCACTCGCGGTAGTACATCGAGGTGATTGGCATGGCCGTGGTGATGCCATTGCGGATCAATTGGCTGAAGGCGTAGCGGTATTTGAAGACTTCTTCTTCGGGGCTGTAACTTTCCTGAGAGCCGCGCGCCAGATATTCCGCCGACCACATCCGGCCCATGTCGCGCTCGTCGCCGTTGTCCAGGGTCAGTACCGTGGAATCGAGATCGCCAAGGGCATCCAGATCGATGAAGCCGGGACCGATCAGCGCGTTGCCGTAATCAATCCATTGATCCACCGGCCCTGGATAACCGCGCCCGACAAACTCAATGCGTGAGCCTTCGAACACCACTTCGCCGTCGCGCCACAACACATGCCGGGTGCCGTCGAAGCCGACCACGCAACTGGCTCGCAAGCCGATGCGCTTCACAAACGACTGTCCAGCAAGCGACCGCCCGCAGCAATCAACTGCCCGCCGCGATAGACCTGACGCAACGGCCGCGAAACCACGGCTTCACCCAGTGTTTGCACCGGCATCAGCAAGAAGTCTGCCGCTTGGCCGATCTCCAGGCGATTGGCTTCGCAACCCAGCGCTTGGGCGCCATTGACGGTCGCCGCTTCGAACGCCGCCGCCAGTTCTTCGTCCTTGTTCAAATCGAATCGGAACGCCAGCAGCATCGCTCGTTCCAGCATGTCGCCGTTGCCCATGGGCGACCAGGCATCACGAATGCCGTCCGAGCCCAGGCACAGATTCACACCGGTTTCGCGCAGGGCCAGGAACGGTGGCACCGCGCAATCGGCCGGGGCCGAGCTCATCAGCGAAATACCCAGCATCGCCAGGCGCTCGGCCACAGGTAAGACCTGGTTCCACGGCAACATCCCCAGGCAATACGCGTGGCTGATCATCACCCGGCCTTCGCGGCCGAAGCGCTCGGTGTAGTCGGCGATCAGGGCGATCTGCCACAGACCCAGCTCACCCTTGTCGTGCAGGTGAATGTCGATACCACGGTCGAACTCGCTGGCCAGTTTGAAGACGAAGTCGAGTTGTGCGATAGGGTCATTGTCGATACCGCACGGGTCCAGGCCACCGACGTTCTCCACACCCAGGGCCATGGCTTCGCGCATCAGTTCGGCGGTGCCGGGGCGGCTGATGAGGCCGGTTTGCGGGAACACCACCAGTTGCAGGTCAATCAGGTCGCGGTAGTTTTCACGCAGTTGTTGCATGGCCTCGACATGACGCAGGCCGAACTCCGGGTCGATGTCGACGTGGCAACGCATGGTCAGCGAGCCACGGGCGATGCAGTTTTCCAGCAGGGCGCCGGCCCGTTGCGCAATCGGTGTGGTGACTTCACGCAGGATGCGCCGTTCGTTGGCGATGTAGTCTTTGAGGGTCGGACCGGCGCAGTTGGGGCGCCACGGTTGACCCCAGAGGGTTTTGTCCAGGTGGACGTGGCTTTCCACCAGTGCGGGGGTGAGCAGTTGGTTCTGGCCGTCGATGTCGGTGGTCAGCAGCTCGGTGCTCGAGGCCGGACGACGTTGGCTGAACCGGCCGTTTTCGATCAGCAGGTCTTCGGCGATTGAGCCGTAGGGGCGCACGTTGCGCAGCCAGCGGGGTTGATTCATTGCAAACCTCAAGTTGTATGTTGTCAGGGCCGGCCTCTTCGCGAGCAAGCCCGCTCCCACAGGGGAATGCATTTCAATTGTGGGAGCGGCGGTGCGACGATTCGACTTGCTCGCGAAGGCCGCGACTCGGTTTTGGATCAGCCCTTGAGCTTGGCCCAGATCCGGTCCTGCAGCTCACGCGCCTTGTTGCTGCATTCCTTTTCCGGACGCAGGCGCGAGGCGAATTCGTCGGGCATGTTGATGGCGTCCATCACTCGCCATTTGGCGTCGATCAGCTTGTCGCTCTGGATGCCGTTGTCGTAGGCGATGGCATTGGACACGGCGGCGGCGTTTTCCGGTTTCATCATCCAGTCGATGAAGATTTTTGCGTTGCCGGGGTGTGGCGCGCTTTTCGGTACGGCGAAGTTGTCCTGGAACATCGCCAGGCCTTCCTTCGGATACACGTATTTGATGGTGCTTTTCTGCAACGTGGCCCGCGCTGTAGACCCGTTCCAGTTCTGCATCATGATCACTTCACCGGAGGCCATGCGGTCGACGGTGTTGTCCGAGCTGTACATCTTCAGGAACGGTTTCTGCTTTTGCAGCAGCTCCAGAATGCGCTTGGCGTCCTGCGGGTTTTCGCTGCATTCGTCGACATTCAGGTAGTGGCTGGCGGCGTTGATTACGCTGCTGGAGGTGTCGAGGGCGGCGAGTTGGCCTTGCAGTTCCTTGCGCGGCTCGAAGAACTCTTTCCACGAGTCGTCCAGTTTGCCGCCGGGCACCCGGGCACTGTCATAGGAGAACCCGGTGGTGCCCCACAGGTACGGTGCCGAGAACTTGCGGCCGGGGTCGAAGCTCGGGTCGCGGAACGCCGGTTTGACGTACTGGAAGTTGGGCAGGGTCGAGGCGTCGATTTCCAGCAGCAGGTTCTGGTTGATCAGGGTGCGCATGATCGATTGCGACGGCACGATCACGTCATATGCGGCGCCGCCGGCCTGCAACTTGGCCAGCAGGGTTTCATTGCTGTCATAGCCATCCATGGTGACCTTGATGCCGGTCTCCTTTTCGAACTTGGCCAACAGGTCGACCGGGTAGTAATCGGTCCAGTTGTAGAAGAACAGTTCCTTGGGCTCGGCGGCCTGCGCGGTAAAAACGGTGAAGCAACTGAGGGCCAGACCGGCAATGCCGTAACGCATGTTTTTATTTTTCATAGAGCGCGCTCCAGGTTCATTGGTTTTTGCCGCGCTGTCCCAGCCAGAAGGCCAGCACCACCAGCACGATGGATATCACCAGCATCAGGGTCGAGATCGCGTTGATCTCCGGCGTCACGCCGGCCTTGATTGCCGAGAAGATGTACACCGGCAAGGTCGTTGAACCCGGCCCGGCGACAAAGAAGGTCATGATGAAATCGTCGAGGCTGACCACGAACGCCAACACCGAACCGGACAGCACCGCCGGCCACAGCAACGGCAAGGTCACCCGGCGAAACACCTGCCACGGGTTGGCGTACAGATCGTTCGCCGCTTCCAGCAGGCTCTTGTCCAGGTCATTGAGCCGCGCACGAATCGGCAGGTAGGCAAAGGGAATGCAAAAGCCGATGTGCGCAACGATCACCGTCAGCAAACCGAGCTTGATCCCCAGCGCCATGAACAGCAGCAGGGTGGCCACGGCGGTGACGATCTCCGGCAGGATCAGCGGCAGGTTGATCCCGCCCTCGACCATTTTCTGTCCGTAGAACGGCCGGTAAGTCGCCAGCGCTGCGAGCAACGCAATCGCCGTGGCGCAGACCGTGGCGATGCCGGCGACGATGATCGAGTTCAGCGCGGCGGTCTGGATCGACGGGTTGGCGAGGATTCGTCCGTACCAGTCGAACGAGAATTCGGTCCACACCGTCGCCGAGCGGTTGGCGTTGAAGCTGTAGGCGATCAACACGAAAATCGGCAGATACAGATAGGCCAGCATCAGCAGGCTGACTTCACGGGTCAGGGGCAGTTTTTTCAGGTGCAGGGCAATCATACTTGGGCTCCCCGACGCAGGGTCTTGGCGGCATTGCGGCTATAGAGGGCGTAGAGCACCAGGGACAGCAACATGATCCCCAGCAACAGGAACGACAGCGAACTGCCCAGCGGCCAATTGCGCGCGGTGCCGAATTGCTGCTGGATCAGGTTGCCGATCATCAACGTCTTGCCACCGCCGAGGATCGCCGGAGTAATGAACGCACCCAGGCTTGGCACGAACACCAGCAAGGCACCTGCAATCACCCCCGGCATCGACAGCGGCAGGATGATCCGGCGCAATGCGTGCCAGCGGTTGGCGCCCAGGTCATAGGCGGCTTCCACCAGGCGCCAGTCGAGTTTTTCCAGGGTCGAGTAGATCGGCAGGATCATGAATGGCAGGAAGCTGTAGACCAGGCCGACGCTGACCGCGAAGTCGTTGTAGAGCAGGGTGATGCCACCGGCTTGCGGGAACAGCGCGTTGAGGCTCTGGGCGACCCAGCCGTGTTCGCGCAGGATGATCAGCCACGCATAGTTGCGGATCAGCAGGTTGGTCCAGAACGGAATGGTGATCAGCAATACCATCAGGTTGCGCCGACGGGGTGTCAGGCTCGACATCCACAACGCCACCGGAAAGCCGAACAGGAAACACAACACCGTGGTGCCACCGGCCTGGAACACTGAGCGCAACAACGCTTGGGCATAGACCCAGTTCAGTTCCAGTTCACCGTCGAAACCTTCCTGGAAAAACAGTTGCACGTAACTTTGCAATTGCCAGTTGGCCTGCCAGTCGACGCCACCGTAGACGTTGCGTGGCAACAGGCTGATGTAGCCCATGATGCCCAGCGGAATGGCGATCAGGGCCAGCAGGGTCAGAACCACCGGGCTGAGCAGCAGCGCACGGTTGAGGGCTGGGGAAGTGCTGCTGACGCTCATCTCAGGCCTCCATCAACAGGCAGGCGTGGGGCGGCAGGTTGACCGCGACCCGATCACCCACCACCCGGCCGTGGTTCAGGCCTACGTTGTTCTCGCGCAGCATGACCTGGATGTCGTTGTTCAAGCGGCATTGATAGAGCGTGGCCGTGCCGACATACAGCACGGCTTCGATCACGCCACGCAGGTGATGCGGCTGCGTCGGCTCGACCAGTTGCGAACGCTCGGGGCGGAACGCCAGTTGCACCTTGCTGCCGTCAAAGCCCTGGGCCTGGCAGGGGATTTCCACCGGCATGCCGTTGGGCACGAAGAGGTTTTCGTTCTGCTGACCGCGCTTGAGATGGCCGGGGAGGAAGTTGATGTCGCCGATGAATTGCGCGACGAACTGGTGTTGCGGCCGTTCGTAGATTTCATTGGGCGTGCCGATTTGCAGGATCTTGCCGGCAGACATCACGGCAATGCGATCGGACAGGGTCAGCGCTTCTTCCTGATCGTGGGTGACGAAAATGAAGGTGATCCCGGCTTCTTTCTGCACGCGCTTGAGTTCGACCTGCATTTCCTTCCGCAGCTTGAGGTCCAGGGCCGACAGCGGCTCGTCCAGTAACAGCACTTTGGGTTTCGGCGCCAGGGCCCGGGCCAGAGCCACGCGTTGCTGTTGGCCGCCGGACAGCTCTGCCGGTTTGCGCCGGGCCAGGTGCTGCATTTGCACCAGCGCGAGCATTTCCTCGACGCGCTGCGGAATCAGTTTGCGATCAAGACCCTGCATCTCGAGGCCGAAGGCGATATTCTGCGCAACACTCATGTGCGGAAACAGCGCGTAACTCTGGAATACCGTGTTGACCCGACGCTTGAACGGCGGCAAATCGTTGACCGGCTCGCCTGCCAGTCGGATCTCGCCGTCACTGACATGCTCGAAGCCGGCGATGGTGCGCAGCAAAGTAGTTTTGCCGCAGCCGGAGGGGCCGAGCAGGGTGAAGAACTCGTTATCGGCGATATCTACCGAGACGTTGTCCAGAGCCGGAGCCAAGCCTGGATCGTCGGAATATCGTTTGGAGACGTTTCGCACTTCAATTGCAACTGGATGACCCATAATGGTGCATTCCTCTAATTATTGTATGCAAAATCTGGATGCAATTTAGAAATACCCGGATTAATCTGCCCGTGCAAGCCCCTTTTTCAATGGCTGTTCATTCGCCAGGGTTGTTTGCACGGGGCGCAAGGAGTTGATGAATGACGGAAAAGAAACTGGAAACCACGGTCGACCGCGTCTACCAAGGGGTTTACGAGGCGATCAGCAAACGCTCGTTGCGGCCCGGGATGAAGCTCGGCGAAGCCTCTTTGGCCGAGCTTTTCAATGTCAGCCGCACGTCCGTTCGGGCCGCGCTCAAGCAATTGGAGGCCGACGGACTGGTCACCACCGAGCCCAATAAAGGCGCCTCGGTGTCGTTACCGAGCGACGAAGAGATTCGTTCGTTGTTCGAAACCCGGCGCCTGATCGAGATCGGTATCGTCAGCGAACTGTGCCGTCGGCGCGATACAGCGGTGACCCAGGACCTGCGCGATCATTTGCTGCTGGAAGATGAAGCGCATCAGAGCGGTGATCACGAACGGTTGATTCACCTGCTCGGCGAGTTCCACATCAAACTGGCCCGCAGCCTGAACAACCCGGTGCTGCTCGACTGGTTCCAGAAGCTGATTTCCCGGGCGTCGCTGTATGCCGCTGCACTGGATGACGACAGCCATGAAGCCTGCCGCGACGACGAACACCTGCGGTTGATCGAGTACATCGAAGCGGGCAACCAAAGCGCGGCCATCGAGCTGACCTGCATGCACTTGAATGGCATCGAGAAGGCGATTCTGGATGTCGCGGCCACCCTGAAAAGCAGCTACAACCCGCTCAAGCACTTGATTGAGGTGTAGTTCACGGTCTTTCGGTTACCGGGGACCAAATTGTGGGAGCGGGCTTGCTCGCGAAAGCGGTGTATCAGCAGGCGAATATGTTGAATGACACACCGCTTTCGCGAGCAAGCCCGCTCCCACAGGGATCTCTATTGGCCACAGATTCCAGGCTCGACAAGGAAGCCTCAGAATCAGCTATACCTCTATGAACCGAATAGTGTGCAGGATGCTCGAAACAAACGGATGCAAATGACCGGGATAGAGCCAAGCCATGCAGTTTCTAGAGGATAGCCACGGGTGTTCCGGGTGGAACGGCGAAATGGCCGGGCGCATTCGTGCGTTCGACTGGAGCCTGACCGAACTTGGGCCACTCGACTCATGGTCGAAGAGCCTGAGCAGCGCGGTGCAGTTGATGCTCGCGTCCCCGCTGCCGATGGTCATGCTCTGGGGCCAATCCGGGTACATGATCTATAACGATGCCTACTCAAAGTTTGCCGGTGGGCGTCATCCGTATCTGCTTGGCTCGACCGTGGAGCTGGGTTGGCCGGAAATCGCCGAATTCAATCGCCACGTGGTGGATACCTGCCTGGCGGGCGGCACCTTGTCCTATCGTAATAAAGTCCTGGTATTGCTGCGCGACGGCGTTCCCGAGGATGTCTGGCTCGACCTCTATTACAGTCCGGTGGCCGACGATGACGGGTGCCCGGCCGGGGTCATGGCCATGGTGGTGGAAACCACCGAATGGGTGATTTCCGAGCGTCGGCGACGGGCGGCCGAAGACGCCTACCGCGCCGACAACGAACGGGTGCGCCTGGCGCTGAATGCCGGTGCCTTGCTTGGCTCTTTTGTCTGGGACATCAAAGCCAACGTGCTGTCGGGTGATGAGCGATTCGCTCGCACGTTCTCTTATCCACCCGGGCAGGACCTGGGCAACCTGTCACGGGAAATCACCGACAGCAGGATCCATCCGGACGACCGCGACTGGGTCCAGGAACGGGCCACACTGTCGGTCGAGACTGGCGAGCCCTACAACGTCGAATACCGGATCCTGCGCCCCGACGGCAGTTATCTCTGGGTGCTCGCCAGCGGTTGCTGCGAATTCGATGAGCAAGGGGAGGCGTTTCGTTTCCCCGGCGTGCTGATCGATATTCACGAACGCAAGACCGCTGAAGAGTCCCTGCTCAAGTTCACCCGCAACCTGGAACAGCGGGTGGCCGATGAAGTCGAGGCGCGGTTGGCGGCGGAAGAGCAACTGCGTCAGTCACAGAAACTTGAAGCCATCGGCGGCCTCACCGGCGGTGTGGCCCATGACTTCAACAACCTGTTGCAAGTGATTGCCGGCAACCTGCACCTGCTGGCGCGTCATGAGCCGGGAAACGCCAATGTGCAGCGCCGGGTCTCGGCGTCGATTGCCGCCGTCGAACGCGGTGCCAAGCTGTCCTCGCAGTTGCTGGCATTCGCACGTCGCCAACCGTTGTCGCCTGGGGTCTTCACATTGCGGCAGATTTTCGATGGCCTGGCGGAACTGTTGCAGCGTGCCTTGGGTGAAACCCTTCAAGTGCACATGGCAGCACCTGAAGATTCGTGGAATGTGTTTGTCGATCGCAATCAACTGGAAAATGCCATTCTCAATCTGGCGATCAACGCCCGGGACGCCATGCTGGGGGAGGGGACCATTGATCTTTGCGCGGACAACATCGTTCTCGACCGCAAGTTTTGCGCCGGCAAGGGCATTGCTGCCGGGGACTATGTGCGGGTGTCCGTGGCGGACACCGGCGTCGGCATGCCGCCACAGGTGCTGGCCCAGGCGTTCGAGCCATTCTTCACCACCAAGGCCGACGGTCAGGGCACCGGATTGGGCTTGAGCATGGTGTTTGGTTTCGTCAAACAGAGTGGCGGTCATATCGAAATTGCCAGCGACGTTGGGCAGGGCACCCGGGTGCAGCTGTATTTCCCGCGCACCTCGCGTTCGGCACCCAGCGAAACACCGAACCTTGACGTGCCGCAACGGGGCGGGCACGAGCGCATCCTGGTGGTCGAAGACAATGAGGCCGTGCGGGTATCGGCGGTGGAGTTGTTGCGCGAAGAAGGCTATCGGATCCTCACGGCAACCAACGGTGACGTCGCCATGCAAATGTTGCTGCAAGGCGTGGCGGTGGACCTGATATTCACCGACGTGGTCATGCCCGGCCTGATCAAGAGTTCGGACCTGGCGGCCTGGGCGAAAGTGCAGGAGCCCCCGGTGGCCGTGCTGTTCACCTCGGGGCATACCCGCGACATCATCTCGCGTAATCACCAGTTGAGCCCCGACACCCACCTGCTGAGCAAACCCTACAATCCCGAAGCACTCAAGCAGATGGTGCGCATGGTGCTTAACGGCTGAAACCGCTGGCGGCACGGGCGCAGGCAAAGGATTTAGCGCATTTGCGGCAGGACGACGAACGGACACCGCTGGTCTGACGGGTGGTCGACAGAACAGGCTAACCGAGGCCATTCTGATAGTTGGTGAACGCAATTGATCGCGTTTCGCTGCCGATCAACAAACGGAGGTGTTCCATGCCGGTGCCCCATGACCTTTATCAGGATCTGAAACGCTCAAAGGAAGAAATCCAGCAGAAACGCACCAAGGATCCGTTACTGGATTCACTGCTTAACAAGTATTCCCAGGCGGATGCCGAAGTGGTGAAGGCGGAGGAGGCCAAATCCAGCGATGACACGGTAACGAAGCTCAAGGCGAAGCGCCTGGAGGTCAAGGACAAGATCGTCAAGCAACTTGGCTCGTCATCCTGACCCAGCCCCATCATCCCGAACACACCACGGTCAATCCCGCTGATGACTGGCCGGATGATGAGGGAGGCGACTCGAGCTCCGAGTGAACGCTGTCCCTGTGGGAGCGGGCTTGCTCGCGAAGGCGTCAGGTCAGCCAACATCTCTGTTGAATGTGCCGGCCTCTTCGCGAGCAAGCCCGCTCCCACATGGGGGCTACGGTGAGTTCAGAGAGGTGCACTGCTCATTGCAACGCCTTGCTCAATGGCAAACGCACCATGTTCTGCGCTTTCAGCGAACCGAAGTACAACCAGTCCCCATACTCGCGCACCGTGGTGATGGGTGAGTAATTGTCGCTGCTGCCATCCTGCAGGTTGGCAATCACTTTGCCCTCAAGGTCCAGGCCCAGGGCAAACCCGCGCTTTTCCACGGGCTTGGGCAAGACGGTCATGGCCCGCACGATCATCTTGCGCACGAACGGATGCGCCGCCGTGCCGTCGAGCAAGGCGCTCCGGGGGGCATACAGTGCCACCCAGAACCGGTCGTGACCATTGAACGACAGGTTGTCCGGCAGCCCCGGCAGGTTGTCGATGAACAGGTCATGGGTGCCGGCCTTCGGGCCGCTGAGCCAATACCGGCTGATGCGGTAGGCACCGGTTTCATTGACCAGTACATAGGCATCGTCCGGTCCCAGGGTTACGCCGTTGGCAAACTCCAGCTTATCCAGCACAACCGAGGTCTTGCCGGTCTGGAAGTCGTAACGCAGCAGTCGACCGTCCCCGCCGTGTTCGAGCACGGCCTCACCGTCGTGACCATAGCCGAACCGGCTCGAAGCATCGCTGAAATAGGCGTAGTGACCGGGTTTGTCGATGGCCACATCGTCGGTAAAACCGAAGGGAACGCCGCCGGCCTCTGTGGTCAGGGCCACCAGACGCCCCTGGGCGTCGAGTGACAGCAAGCCTTTGACGGCATCGGCGATCACCAGCAGACCATTGGGATGCCGGGCCATACCCAGTGGTCGGCCACCGGTATCGACCAGGACTTTGGTGGTCTTGCCGTCCAGACTCGTGCGGATCAGGCGACCGTCGTGCAGGCCGGTGATGAGCATGTCGTTTTCCAGCAACAAGGCTTCCGGCCCGTCGATGTCGGCGGCACCGACGCGCTCCACGTCTTTGAGCCGCTGATTGTCGGCATAGATTCCGCTGGTGAGCGACGGCGCCGGTTGTGGCGTCCAGGCCACCGGTCGCACCTTGGTCGGCATCAGTAGCAGGAAGGCGCCGATGACAACGATGATCAGCAACAGAAATTTGAAGATTCTGCTCACGCTTTGACTCCTGATGCCGCCAAGTGTTTTTGCGCCATGTCGCGCAACGCCTGCATCGACGCCGCCGATTCGTGATCGATGCGACGCTTGAGCAACACCTGGTTGGCGATCCGCATCGCCAGACCGCTGAATTGATACTCCAGGGTGCGGACGAAACGTGTGTCCTCGCCTATTGCATCGCATTCATAGGTCACCACCAGCGACAGGCCATGATCACCCTGGGCCCGGGCGCTCCAGCGCCTTCCGGGCAGATATTCGGCCACCTCCCAGCTCAAGTGTCCGTCGCGTCCGCCGGCGCGGATGTCTTCCTCGAAACGTGCGCCGGCATGCAACGGACCTTTTGGCCCGTCGATGCGCAGCGACGACGGATGCCATTGCGGCCAAAGGGTCACGGTGCTGGCGTAGGCCAGTACGTCCACCGGGTGTCCGGCAATGACAATCTGATGCTGCATGCGGGTCATGGGCATTCTCGTCGGGTTGAGCGGCACAGGTTCCGGCTCCCAATAAAGGGTACCGAACAGGTAGTCCATCAGCGGGAAAACGATGTTGAAATTACGCTCCTGCATCAGTTCGCGGCGGTGGTGCAGTTCGTGTAGCCGGCGCATCTGGCGGATCCACGGCAATCGCGTGATCGGGTAGTGCGGCGGCAGGTGTTCGCAGGCATGAAACACTTCATAGGCCAGGTAACCGAGGACAAGAACACCACCCACCAATCCGGCGACATTGGTATCGATGTGCTTGAGCAGCCACCAGAGGGGTAGTGCGACAGCGAGGGTGTGCAGCACGATCAGCCATGCCGGAAACAGAATCACCCGCCAGTCGCGAGCACTGTCGTAGGTCATGTGGCCGGGAGTGAAAAAGCTGTGGTGGTCGCCCGCGTGACGGGCATAAAACAGCCGGGCGAAGCTCTTTCTATGATGACCCAGGTGGCGGTGCACCATGTACACGCCGAGGTTGAACAACAACAGTGTAACGGGCACCGCCAGCCATTGCGCTGGCCGCACCTGATGCACGTTGCTCCAGAAAACGCTGATCGCCAGTACCCCGAACAACAGGACAAAAGCGCCGTGCAGCCAAGGGTTGTAGAGCGGATGAATGTCGGCGCGGTAACGGCGGCGGAATCCTTCGGTGGTCTGCCTCACTGCAATCACCTGTCATTATTGTTATTTCTTTCAGATTAGCCGATCCCGGTGATATGACGGGCCGAACCTTGAGGACACAATAGCCATGATCCGGTGCAAACCGGTCTCAGGTCAGCGGATCCCAGCGTTGCGACCAGTCTTCGTCGGAGTCGATAACCTCGCGCAGCAGGTCGAAGGCGCGTTGCAGCGTCGGCGAGTCACGATCGCGGGAGTAGACCAGATAGGTCGGGTAGCTGAATTCCGGCGCCTTGGGCACCCGTTCCAGGGCGCCGCTTTCCAGATAACTCTGCACGACGCGGGTGCGGAAGTAGCCACTGCCGCCATTTTCAAGAAGGTACTGCAAACCCAGTGGGCCGAGATTGAAACTCAGCGCAGCCTTGGCCTTTTCCGGCAGGGCGGCGTCGTGCTGGCGTCGGAATTCGCTGCCCCAATCAATGTACACATAAGGATCGGGCTTGCCGGCCAGACGCACGAGAATCAGCTTTTCTTCGAGAATCTGCTCGACCTGCAAACGCGGCCAATACTCGGGTTGATACACCAGCGCCGCATCCAGAACGCCCAATTCCAGTTGGCGCAGCAGGTTTTCGCCGTCTCGGATTTCCATGCGCAAGGCGTGGCTGGGGATGTTCTTGCGGATTTCGCCGGCCCAGCCGAGCATCAGCGGGTTGCACAGGCTCACTTCGCCACCGATGTGCAGCACATCGCGATAGCCCTCGGGCAATGGTAAATCCCGTCGCGCGGCTTCCCAGGTTTGCACCAGCTGATTGGCGTACACCACGAACGCTTCACCGTTGGGCGTCAGGCGGGCGCCGGCACGATTGCGCACGAACAGGGTGCTGCCCAGCTGGCTCTCGAGTTTTTGCACCCGCGCGGTGATGGCGGTCTGGGTGACATGGAGCTTCTCGGCAGCCGCGGCCAGGCTGCCATGGCGGACGATTTCGAGGAAGGTGCGGGCGAGGTCGATGTCCATGGGGCGGCCGGTGTCGAAAGTGCGGACATTGTAAGATCACCACCGAACTTGTGGCGAGGGGGCTTGCCCCCGTTGGGGCGCGAAGCGCTCCTTGACGTTCGCCCAGCCAATAGAAACTCCGAATGGGCGACTGCTTCGCAGCCGAACGGGGCGATGCGGCGATCCGACAAGCCCCCTCGCCACAGGGCCCTGAAACGACGAATCCCGCCACTAAGGGCGGGATTCGTTTGCGGCAGGCACACTCCCGAAGGCCGGGAGCCAGGTGCTTACGACGGGAACAGCTCGGACAGTTTCATGGCCAGCATCATGTCGCCTTCAGCGCGCAGTTTGCCGCCCATGAACGCTTGCATGCCGTCGGTTTCGCCGCTGACGATGCCTTCCAGGGTTTCGCCGTCCATCACCAGGGTCACCTGGGCGTCCGGGTTTTCGCCTTCCTGCAGCTCGCAGGTCTGGTCCTTGACGATCAGCGAGAAGTTCTTGGTGTCGTCGATGCGGAAACCGAAGACCAGGTCCAGACCGGCAGCAGCGGCTGGGTTGAACTTGGCTTTCATTGCTTGTACGGCATCAGCTACGGAGGTCATGGTTCGATCCTTTCTTGGGTAATAAGAGCTGGGTGATTACAGCCAGGGTCACAATATTCCGGACTCAACGAAACGTGATGAGCTCCGGGGTCTTCAACAGTTGCAGGTGTGCATGACCGTTGAAGGAAGCCAGGGACACCTCGCGACCACGAAACTTAAGCTGGTTGAGCGAGGTGTTGACGATTTGCCAGTTCAATTCAAAGGCCTGCCTGGCAGGCATTTGCGTAATCAGGTGGAGCAGGGCGGTGATGGTGCCGCCGGAGGTGAACACGGCGATTTTTTGTGTGTTGTCGGCCTGGTCGAGGATGCGATGCAAACCGGCCCGCACCCGCTCGACAAACCCCAGCCAGCTTTCCAGGCCCGGTGTGTCATAGGTGCCGGCGAGCCAGCGTTCGATGATCAGGGCGAAGATACGCTGGAACTCACCACGGTTTTGCGCGGCGTTGCGTAAGATGTTCAAGGCTTCGGGTTCATCCGGCAACATGGCCGGCAACAGTGCGCGGATGACCGCATCGGCGTCGAATTCGTTGAAGGCGGAGTCGGTTTCCAGGAGCGGCACCGGCAGGCCCACCGCGGCGAATTGTTCCAGCGCGCTGTTGGCCGTGTGCTGCTGGCGGCGCAGGTCGCCCGCCAGGCAGCGGTCGAAGCTGATCCCCAGTTCGGCCAGGTGCCGGCCGAGGATTTCAGCCTGACGAATACCGGTCGGCGACAGAACGTCGTAGTCGTCCGCACCGAAGGAGGCCTGGCCATGTCGAATCAAGTAGATGCTGCCCACGTCCGCGTCATCCCGGTACGTTGAAGGTTTGGCGAGGTTATGAGGATGGCGGTGTGCTGTCAATGAAAAAACATACGCTTGTTTGAAATGCCCGTTACAGGCCTGTTGCCAGAGGTTTCACGGCTGGTCGCAAGGTCGGCGCATGGGTATGCTGGAGGTATCCCGCGCGCGTTCAAGCCGCGCATCGTTTGAGGAGTCCCTGTGGAGTTTTTTTCCGAGTACGCCATTTTTCTGGCCAAGACCGTGACCCTGGTGATCGCCATTCTGGTGGTCCTGGCCAGTTTTGCGGCCTTGCGCAGCAAGGGGCGGCGCAAGTCGGCCGGCCAGTTGCAGGTCAGCAAGCTCAATGATTTCTACAAAGGGCTGCGCGAGCGCCTGGAGCAAACCTTGCTCGATAAGGACCAGCTCAAGGCCTTGCGCAAGACCCAGGCTAAAACCGACAAGAAACAGAAGAAAAAACCCGAGGCCAAACCCCGGGTGTTCGTGCTGGATTTCAACGGCGATATCAAGGCTTCGGCCACCGAAAGCCTGCGCCACGAAATCACCGCCTTGCTGAGCCTCGCCACACCGAAGGACGAAGTGGTCCTGCGCCTGGAAAGCGGCGGTGGCATGGTTCACAGCTACGGTCTGGCTTCCTCGCAACTGGCGCGTATCCGTGAGGCCGGCGTGCCGTTGACCGTGTGCATCGACAAGGTCGCGGCCAGCGGCGGCTACATGATGGCGTGCATCGGCCAGAAGATCATCAGTGCACCGTTCGCGATCCTTGGCTCGATTGGCGTGGTGGCGCAGTTGCCCAACGTCAATCGCCTGCTGAAAAAGCACGACATCGACTTCGAAGTGCTGACCGCCGGGGAATACAAACGCACCCTGACCGTGTTCGGCGAGAACACCGAGAAGGGCCGGGAGAAGTTCCAGCAAGACCTGGACATCACCCATCAACTGTTCAAGAACTTCGTGTCGCGCTATCGCCCGCAACTGGCCATCGATGAAGTAGCCACCGGCGAAATCTGGCTCGGCGTCGCGGCGCTGGACAAACGACTGGTCGACGAGCTCAAGACCAGCGATGAATACCTCGCCGAACGTGCCAGGCAGTCCGATCTCTATCACTTGCATTACTCCGAACGCAAAAGCCTGCCGGAGCGCATCGGCATGGCCGCCAGCGGTTCGGTCGATCGCGTGCTGCTGAGCTGGTGGAGTCGCTTGACCCAGCAACGCTTCTGGTAACGCTTTTGTTGCCTTCGAAAAAATAAAACCGCAGCGCCAGCTGCGGTTTTTGCAGTTGAAACGGTCTTTTGTAGCAGTTGTCGAGTTTACGAGGCTGCGTTCGGCTGCGAAGCAGTCGCAAAACCGTGCAGCTCGGTGTATCAGACAAACCGCGTACACCAGCCTGCGAGGACTTTGTCCTCGAACGCAGCCTCGCAGGCTCGGCAGCTGCTACATCCTTCACGCATCAGCGAAATTTCCCAGACGCGCTGACGAGTCCTTCCTGCTGCCGGCCCAGCCACCGCCCGCTATGTTGCAATTCCTCCAATATCTGCAACGGAATGCACATGAGCGACTATTCGCACGGCCACGACGCACCGCCACATCCACCCGTCACGCCCATGCGTGATGAACTGAAAACGGCGGTAGCGACAGCGTTGCCGCAATCCCCCGAGCAATTCGGCGCAGCACTGATAACGGAAAAATGGGGACAGGCCATCGATCCGCAAACGGCTCTGTTGGTGACGCTGGACTACGACACTGACGCAAGCGCCGCGCATGACGCGATCCACCAGGGAAAGGTGAACAATTCACGCACCCTGGTGCAGGCATTGCTGTCGAATTATCAGACGGTGGGTGATGGCCGTTTCGGTGAGACGGCGTTCGGCTTGTACACGCCTTCGGACATCGGTCCCGAGATACGCATCGTTGATCCCGTCGATGAGCCTTCTGCCAAAGCCGTGGATTATTACCGGGACTATGAGGGGATCTACCGGTGCACAACACCGCAGACCTACGGCCCCTCCACGCAAATCGCCCTCCGGCCGGCCGATTTCAAACAGTGGGTATGGGAGCTGGATCTGCAAAACCGCTATCAGGCTTACCTTGACCACGCCTGGCCTTCCGATAAGCGAATCGTCCATGCAGCGCCTTACGACCTGAGAACCTCGACCAAGGCCGCCTTTATCATGAGCGCCTGCCTGCAGCATCAAGAGGGCAGTTTGAGTCAGGAGGGCCTGGCCCTGGCAATGCAGGGCGCCGGGTTGCCGGCGGAGCAGGCCTGGAATGCGTTGACCATCGGCCAGGTGCAGGCGCCAACCCGCGTCAGCGCACCGATCGAAGTCGGTCGGCTGACGATCTATCGCTACACCTCAAACGATATCTGGTGTTACCGCCACCGTCACAGTGGCAGGGTCTTGCTGAATATCCCGGGCAATTCCTCACCCTTGCATGAATTCGCCGACTTCCAGCACCTGCGCCAATGGATCGTGGCACAAGGGGCGGTGGACGCCACGCGGCAAGCGCTGGTTGCGCACTTTGCCGAGGATGATCGTGAAGACGGCACTTTCCATGCGGGCGTGTTGACGGCGTTGGAGGGCATGGCGGTTTACCCGAAGGAACACTGGTTGAAAAAGAACGCCGGGCTCTTCAACAACGACGGTTTCTGGGACCCGCAGGACTACATCGACCTTGCGCGTCCGCCGACCGACACCGACCCGTTCGCGCAACTGGTGCTGACGATGAAGCAAGCCTCCATGGCCAGTGTCAAAACCATCCGCGACGATGCCCAAGTCAATCGCGACAACCTGAGCGCAGTGGTGGAACCGCTTGTGCAGTGGATCAATCGGTTGGGTCCATTGGCGTTGTTCATTCCAGGAGGCGAAGGTGTGCTGGTACTGGCCGGCCTGATCGACGCCGGTTATGGCCTCGATCAGGCCATAACCGGCAAAACTCCCGAACAGCGCTCCGAAGGCGTGACGCGCACAGTGTTCGGCTTGCTCAATGCGCTTGCGCTGGCCGGGGCGGTGGCGGCACTCAAGGGGGAAGAAAAAATCGCCGGAACGCTGCGCGAGCCCCGGGAACCCGGGAGCGAACCGCCTCGCGAAACGCCGGCCGAGCCCACACCCGGATCGGCTCCGGCGCCCGTGTCGACACGTGTGGCGCTGATGCGTGGCGTTTGCGCGCCACTTGCTTCCTTCAGTGATGAGGTGCTGGCGCAAATCGCGCAGGTCAGTACGGTCGACGACGATATGCTGCGCCTGATGCAGGCCGGACGCCCGCCGACACCGTTGCTCGCCGACACCATCACCCGTTTCAAGCTCGATCAGGAGCTCGACGCCGTCACCGATTCGCAAGCGCGGGCCGGATTGTTCAACGCCCGCTATCAGGCGCTCCAGCACTCGGACCGGGAATGGATTCGCCTGTTTCAGGGTGAATACCCCGGTTTGCCGAAAAGTGCCGTGGAGCAAATCCTCGACCGTTCGGGAGTCGACCTCGATCGGCCCTTCGATGCTGACGAGGCCCTGCAACTGTTCAAGCGCCTGGACAGCAAGGCGCGGGAGTATCAACAACACGTACGACTCAACCGGGCTTATGAAGGCCTGTACTTGCGCTCGGTTGTCCATCCTGAAACCGATGCCCTGGCGTTTCATTCCCTGCAACGCCTGCCCGATTGGCCGAAAGGCTTGCGTATCGAAGTACTCGACGGATCAATCAGTGGCCGGGTCCTGGACCGTTGCGGTCCGCTCGATTCAGCGGATTGTCGGCGTTTGATCAAAGTGGGTGATCGTTATCGGTATTCTGCAGTGGCCGCTACCGACGGCGAGGGTTCGGATCTGTTTACCGCGCTGGTCGACCTGTTGTCCGTGGAGGAGCGCACGGCGATGTCGCTGCGCATGCCGGACGTGGCCAGTGAATTGCACTTGCGCATTGGCAGGCACGCCTTGTCCCGCTCCGAGCTGATGCTCGGCTTGGGTCGAATGGATTCGGGGTTACCCTTCGAGGCCTCGGGATTGCGCGGCGGCGGCTTTCCGAATACGCCACAGGCCGCTGTGCTGACCCACGAAATCATGCGTTTGCAGGTCAAGGATGTGTACCCGGACTTCACCGATGCTCAGGCGGACGAGTTACTCCAGATGGCGGGTGCCGGGGCTCAAGCGCTGGTGGATCGCCTGACTCTCCAGATGCGGCAACTGCATGCCGACTTGCGCCGCTGGGTCGACCAGGCCGTGCTGGATGCCGATGACATGGACGTGGACTTTCTGGCGGTAGGCGATGAAGCCGCCGTGGGTATGAGTCCTCAGCAGGTGGCGGCGCACAATGTCGAACTGCTGCAAAGCGTGATCGATTACGAGCGTGAAACACGATTGGAACTGGGCGACGAACTGATGAGCATTTGGCAAAAATGCTCGCCCCAGATCAATAGAGTGCTGTCCGGTGAGGGGTTTTCCGGCTACAGGCTTGATCTGGGTTTCGAGGACTTCCATCGGTTGCCGACGATGAACGTGCGCTTCAATGAAGTTGTCGAGCTATCGATGCAGGGTATGCATTTGGTCGAGCGCGAGAGCCTGGATGCCTTTCTGGAAAGCTTTCCGAATCTGCGCACCCTGAACCTGGAACGTGTCGACCTGCGTCGGCTCAACACAGACGATGTGCTGGTGGGTGTATTGCCGGCGCCGGTCCGTCAAATGAGCCGGCTCACGACGCTCAAGCTGGGTTCCACCTATCTGCAGCTTCAGGAGAGCACGGCTGCACAGTTTGGTGACCTGGTGAGCTTGCAAACGCTGGACCTGAGTGACAACCCTTTGACCGTCCCGCCCGTTGTATTGGGCTTGAATGAGTTGCGCGTGTTGAACCTGAGAAACACCGGAATTCGCCATTGCCCGATTGGTATCGCCGATCAGCCGTACCTCACCTCGCTCGACTTGCGCGGCAACCGGATCGCCCGGGTTCCCCACGCGATACTGAATCAGGCGGTCTCCCGGGACCGGGTGAAACTGTGGGGTAATCCGTTGACGGATGAAGAGACGTTGTCGCGCCTGGTCGATCATCGTGAACGCACCGGTATCAATCTGTGGCTGAGTGAGCCGGGTGCCGATTATGGCAGTGCGACGCCCTGGCTGGAGGAGGGCGACAATAGCGTGCGCGAGGCGCGGCAACGGATCTGGCAACGATTGGCCGTCAAGCCATCGGGCAGTACGTTGCTGAGGGTCATGGATGGTTTGAGCCTGACGGCAGATTTCCGGGTCGACTATCTATCGCTACAGGCGCGAGTGTGGCGCTTGCTGCACGAAGCGGATGCTTCAGAGGAGTTGTGGGGCTGGTTGCGGCAGTGTGTCGAAACGCGGATGGCCGATGCGGACAACCCGTTCAGGTTGTTCGTGGTGCTGGAAGATCGAATCCGGCTGTACCGCGACTGGGTCGCCACGGGGCGGCTGATTCCGCTGGCGGATCATCCACTGTTTTAGCGGCAAGGGTAAAAACGCCTTGAACCCCGGGCCGGGGTTCAAGGCGTGACGGTCAGCGGCGACGGAACAGCGGCAGCGGTTCGTCGGTAGCGGCCTGATAGGTCACCGAGAAGTCCTTGAGGCCTTCAAGGGCTTCGTACGGGTCTTTGTCGGGGCGTACAGCAAAGGCATCGAAACCGCAGCGATGCATGTAGAACAGCTGGTCACGCAGCACGTCGCCAATGGCCCGCAATTCGCCTTTGAAACCGTAACGGTCGCGCAGCAGGCGGGCGTTGGAGTAGTTGCGGCCATCGGTGAATGCCGGGAAGTTCAGGGCGATGACCTGGAACTGCGCCACGTCTTCACCGATTTCCTCGGCTTCTTCATCGGCGTCCAGCCAGATGCCCAGGCCGCCGTCGCGGGCCAGGAGCATACGGCTGTGTTCGCGCCACAGCTGCAGCGGGACGATGAGGTCGTCGCAGTTGCTGATCCCGTCGATGTTGAAATCCTTGGGCAGCAGGTGCCAGGTCTCGTCGACGACCTCGTTGTTCTTAATTATTCGCTGCATAGACACGCTCCTTGAAGAGTTCGATGCCAATACGCTGATAGGTGTCGATGAAGCGTTCGTCTTCGGTACGTTGTTCGATGTACACGTCGATCAGCTTTTCGATCACGTCAGGCATGGCTTCCTGGGCAAAGGACGGGCCGAGGATCTTGCCCAGGCTGGCGTCACGGCTGGCGCTGCCGCCGAGGGAAACCTGATAGAACTCTTCGCCCTTCTTGTCCACCCCGAGGATGCCGATGTGGCCGACGTGGTGGTGACCACAGGCGTTCATGCAACCGGAGATGTTCAGGTCCAGTTCACCGATGTCGAACAGGTAGTCCAGGTCGTCGAAACGACGCTGGATCGATTCGGCGATCGGAATCGACTTGGCGTTGGCCAGGGAGCAGAAGTCGCCACCCGGGCAGCAGATGATGTCGGTCAGCAGGCCGATGTTCGGCGTGGCGAAGCCTTGCTCGCGCAGCTCGCCCCACATGGCGAACAGCTTGTCCTGCTCGACGTCGGCCAGGATGATGTTCTGTTCGTGGGAGGTGCGCAGTTGACCGAAGCTGTAGCGGTCGGCCAGGTCGGCCACGGCGTCGAGCTGCTTGTCGGTGATGTCGCCCGGTGCAACGCCGGTCGGCTTCAGGGACAGGGTCACGGCCACATAGCCCGGCTTCTTGTGGGCCAGGGTGTTGCGCACGCGCCAGCGGGCGAAGCCCGGGTGCTGCTGGTCGAGCTCGGCCAGGGCGGCGGTCTGGTTTTCCAGCGCCTTGTAGTCCGGGTCGACGAAATGCTTGGCGACGCGCTGCACTTCGGCTTCGGTCAATGTGGTCTGGCCACCGCGCAGGTGCTCCATTTCCGCATCGACTTTTTGCGCGAAGACTTCAGGCGTCAGCGCCTTCACCAGGATCTTGATCCGTGCCTTGTACTTGTTGTCGCGACGGCCATAGCGGTTGTAGACCCGCAGGATGGCGTCGAGGTAGCTCAAAAGGTCTTGCCACGGCAGGAATTCATTGATGAATGCCCCCACCACCGGTGTACGGCCCAGGCCACCACCCACCAGGACACGGAAGCCCAGTTCGCCAGCGGCGTTGTGCACCGGCTCAAGGCCGATGTCGTGGACTTCGATGGCGGCGCGGTCGGAGGTCGAACCGTTGACGGCGATCTTGAACTTGCGCGGCAGGTAGGCGAATTCCGGGTGGAATGTAGTCCACTGACGGACGATCTCGCACCATGGGCGCGGGTCGATCAGCTCATCGAAGGCGACACCGGCGAACTGGTCGGTGGTGACGTTGCGCAGGCAGTTGCCGCTGGTCTGGATCGCGTGCATCTGCACGGTGGCCAGTTCAGCCAGGATGTCTGGAATGTCTTCCACGGCCGGCCAGTTGAACTGCACGTTCTGCCGGGTACTGATGTGGGCGTAGCCCTTGTCGTAGTCGCGGGCAATTTTGGCCATCATTCGTATCTGACGCGAAGTCAGTTGGCCGTAAGGCACGGCGACTCGCAACATCGGTGCAAAACGCTGGATATAAAGACCATTTTGCAGGCGCAGGGGGCGGAATTCTTCTTCGCTCAGCTCGCCTGCCAGATAGCGTCGGGTCTGATCACGGAACTGCTTGACGCGGTCCTCGATGATCCGCTGATCGTATTCGTCGTATACGTACATAAAAGTCCTGTTCTCAGGCTTGGGCCGGTCGGAAACAGCGGCGTTTTTTTGGCTTGCTGGCGTCCGATAAAACCTCGGCAATTCTGCGCGCACGGCCGCGCACTCCCTACGGAGCCGGGGCAAGATACCAGTTTGCGGTTATGCGCAAAAGTGATGTTTGAGTATATGTAAAGAACCAAATCGCCTAATGAGAGTTGTTGTTGCAAAGCCCTTGTTTGTGGTGCGGGCAATCGTCGTCTTTACTCTGCTCGAGTCTTTATGCAATCACCGATAAAACCGACAAGAGGCGATGCAATGAGCAACCCAACCAAAGCACGGAAAAGCGATAGCACCGTTGATGCATGGGCAATTTTGTTCCTGATCATTCTGGTCGTGGGGACGGCGGTTTTCTGGGTCAGCCATCAGTAAACGACCCCGTCCGGGCCCGGTTCCGACGATTGTCTGACAAAAGCCGGAAAAATCGCCGTTTTACGGACGTTCGCTGGCTATAATGCGCGGCGGAATTTCCGGGGGCTCGGACGACCAATGTTGAAGTTTTTGTGTGGCGTATTGCTGACGCTGGGCATGGTCGTGGGATCTTGTGCCCAGGCGGCGTCAGTGCTGTTCCTGAACCCGGGAACCCCCACGGAAGCTTTTTGGGTGAGTTACTCGCAGTTTATGCAGGCCGCGGCGACCGACCTGGGGATGGACCTGCGCATCCAGTATTCCGACCGCGTCTCCGAAAACACCATCCAGCAGGCCCGTGAAGCTCTTCAGGGCTCCCATCGCCCCGACTACCTGATCTTCGTCAACGAGCAATACATCGCACCGGAAATCCTGCGGCTGGCCAAAGGCAGCGGTGTGAAGCTGTTCATGGTCAACAACGCCCTGACTGCGGATCAGATGAAACTGATTGGCGCGCGGCCTGACAAGTATCCCGATTTGCTCGGTAGCCTGGTGCCCAATGACGAGGAGGGCGGCTACCTGATGCTCAAGGAGCTGATTCGACAGCACGGCCCGGTGGCCCCCGGCCAGACGATCGAACTGCTGGCCTTTTCCGGTTTGAAGATCACCCCGTCCGCGCAATATCGCGAGAAGGGCCTGCGACGTGCCTTGGCCGAGCACCCCGAAGTGCGTTTGCGCCAGTTGGTGTACGGCGGCTGGAACCGGCAACGCGCCTACGAGCAAGCCCGGTTGTTGCTCAAGCGCTACCCGCAGACGTCGCTGGTCTGGGCCGCCAATGACGAGATGGCGTTCGGTGTGATGCAGGCTTATGTCGAAGCCGGAGGTGTGCCAGGCAAAGGCGTGCTGTTCGGCGCGATCAACAATTCACCCGCGGCGTTACAGGCACTGCTGGACCGTCGCCTGAGTGTCTTGCTGGGCGGGCACTTCACTCTGGGGGGCTGGGCGCTGGTGCAATTGCATGACTACGATGAAGGCGTGGACATCAGCCAGTACGGCGGCCGTGACCGACAGGTTCCGTTGTTGCAACTGATCAATCGGGAACAGGCCAGGCGACTGCTGGAGATGGGCGCTGCGCAGGATTTCGGCGTGGACTTTCACAAATTCTCGGCCAAGGGCCGTCCTGCGTCCTGGCGCTACCCGTTCACCCTGCAAACCCTGATGCACTGAGTCGCATCAAACCCCGGCCAGAAACAGCACCAGTTTGACGATGCCGAACAGTGTCAAGGCGAACACCGCTGTGAACAGGATCCCCAGAATCACGAAATGACTGGGCTTGCCGTGCGTGAAATCACGGGCCCGGTTCTTTCCGCTCTGCACCCCGAACGCCGCCGCCACGACGCTGTGCAGCATTTGCCAGAAGGTCGGCGGCTTGTTGTCGGCCGGATCGTCCATAAATCCCTCGCCAGGAATGTGTGTGAGGCAAGCATAGACAATTCACTGCATGCACAAAACAAATGTGGGAGCGAGCTTGCTCGCGAAGGCGGCCGTTCAGTCAAAGTGTCTGTTGCTGACACGCCGCCTTCGCGAG
>NZ_AKJM01000084.1 GCF_000282335.1 Pseudomonas sp. GM48 | reverse complement strand
AACCGGTGAAGGACAGCTTGCGCACGATCGGGTTGCTGGTCAGCTCGCTGCCGATGTCGCCGGCGCTGCCGGAAACCACGCTGAACACGCCAGCCGGAATGCCGGCACGCTGGGCCAGTTCGGCCAGGGCGAAGGCGGAAAACGGAGTTTGCGAAGCCGGCTTGAGCACCATGGTGCAACCGGCGGCCAGTGCTGGACCAGCCTTACGGGTGATCATCGCAGCCGGGAAGTTCCACGGGGTGATCGCAGCGGTCACGCCGATTGGCTGCTTGATCACAATCAGGCGTTTGTCTGGCTGGTGGCCCGGAATCACGTCACCGTAGATGCGCTTGGCTTCTTCGGCGAACCATTCGATGAACGACGCGGCGTAAACGATTTCGCCCTTGGCTTCGGCCAATGGCTTGCCTTGTTCCAGGGTCATCAGGCGAGCCAGGTCGTCCTGGTTCTCGATGATCAGCTCGAACCAGCGACGCAGCTTGTTCGCACGTTCTTTGGCGGTCAGTGCACGCCAGGCCGGCAGCGCTTTGTCAGCAGCTTCGATGGCACGGCGGGTTTCGGCCGCGCCCATTTTCGGCACGGTGCCCAGAATTTCGCCTGTTGCCGGGTTGTTGACCTTGATCGTCTGACCATTGTCCGCATCAACCCATGCGCCATCGATGAAGGCTTGCTGGCGGAACAACTGGCTGTCTTTAAGCTGCATGTCGGCTTTCCTTAACAGCACCGTAACAATACGGAGCAAATTATGATTGTAGAAAGGCGCCTCAATAGGCTGCCGTCAGGGAAATCATTCACCGGGCTGAAGCACATAAATAGCGCACTGATTGAACTCGTGCGGTTCAGCACCCAGACAAGAGCGTTTGAAATCTCAAACGAATCCTAGGATCAAAGGGGGTAAAGGACAATAGCCTGTTCGAAAAAAAGAACGAAAACGACGCTTTTGCCCATTTTTTCTGATCAACGTAGCAAACGCCCGTTACGCTTGTAATAAACGTAGACGATTCAGCAGCATGGACGCCCGCAGCGCATATGAGTATCATGGCGCCCGCATTGCACCAGTAGCTCAGCTGGATAGAGTACTGCCCTCCGAAGGCAGGGGTCGTGGGTTCGAATCCCGCCTGGTGCACCATACGTTGTAACAAGAAAGCCTCAGGCCGTTGGGTCTGGGGCTTTTTTGCGTTCTGGGTTTGGCGATGTCAATCGTTGAAACACCTGCCTCATTCTGCATTTTCCTCAATGCGTTCAGTATCGCGATAAACCAACACATGAGGGAATATGCCGATGACACAAGGCTATTCAAAACCGTGGCACAGCTATCAGGAGCAGCTTGAGCTACTGACAGCTCGCGGAATGGAAGTGACTGACCCCTTCAAAGCGTTGGAATACCTGGAGCGCATTGGCTACTACCGCCTCAGCGGCTATTGGTTTGCCTTTCGGGAGCGCACTGAGCTTTGCTGCCCACTCGATGGAAAAGGCAGTAATAAACCAAACAGAACGAAACCGACTCGCCTTCCTCTCGACAAATTCAAACCAGGAACAACATTCCAGAATGCCGTCGAATTGTACGTGTTTGATAAGAAGCTGCGATTTTTGGTCCTGGATGCGCTGGAGCGTATTGAAATTGCACTACGGGTGGACATTGCCCACGGTCTCGGTAAACACGGAAAATTTGCTTACCTCAAACCCGAACTGTTCCATGAAAGCTTTTCTATCCAGTTGGATGGCAAGACGGGACTGACGAAGCATCATGCCTGGCTTGGCAAACACGCTGCGCTGATCAATCGCTCGAATGAAGACTTTATTCGCCACAACAAAGAAAAATATGGTCTTCCATTAGCGGTCTGGGTGGCATGCGAGGTTTGGGACTTCGGAACGCTATCCACGCTTTATGCTGGAATGAGTGAAGCGGACCAGGATGCTATTTCTCAAAAGTACGGCATCACGAATGGAAGGGTTTTCGCCAGTTGGCTACGCAGCCTGAACTATCTACGCAATGTATGCGCTCATCACAGCCGCCTTTGGAACCGAAACATCGTTGATCAACCGAAATTGCCACCAGCCAAGCAGGCTCCCACGTTGTCTGCCTTTCATGATGATGCATATCGCCGGGCTCGCCCGTTCATGCTTTTGTGCATCGCCCAGCATCTGATGAAATTTATCAACCCATTGTCGAGTTGGGGGAAACGCTTGAAGGCGCTGTTGGAAAACGACTTTCCTGATCTGGCACACCTGGGTCTCAGCCTGGAAGGAATGGGGACCAATCAAGACTGGCAGAGATACGACTGGTGATATGCAGAAAGTCGGGACAATAAAAAACCCCTGAGCAGTCTCAGCGCCGAAGCGTATCAACCGACAGGGGCCGTGTTGTGGGCGATTATAAGGGTTGATGACCTATCGTCAACGACCGGGATCACCGGCAATCTTTGCTTCAGGTTACTGGGAGTAAGTCATTCCCGCGTCAGTTGTTCGGTTTGTCCAAACGCCTGCTTACGATAAAAACCGCCGAAGCGGTTTTTTCATTCTGTCGTCCAGTCGAACTCGTCATATTCATCGTCATCATCCTCGTCGTCCTCAAAGAATTCCTCTTCAAGGTCGTCGTCTTCAACAACGTCTTCTTCCGGCTGGTTCAGCAGAAAATCCTTGCGACTCTCGGTTATCGCTCGCCGCAGTTCTTCACCCTTTTGCGGGCAGTTGAGCATTTGGGCGATGCGGTCGATCTTTTTTGCCACGGCATCCTCCAACGCATCGGCTATGGCCTGATAGTGCGCGCTTTCGGGGGCGGATGCCAAATCCCCGGATGCTGCGCACTTCAGTTCTCTGCAAATCCGCCGGGGCGATCAGCCTTTAGCGGTGATAGCGCCGTACCACGCTGCTGTTTCTCAGGACGTGGCCTTTGATTTTTTCCAGCAACTGCGTACGGGTCAGGCCGGCGGGCAAGGCGTCCGGGGCCAGGTCCAGGGCGTAGATCTGGATGATGTAGTGGTGCGCGCTGTCGCCGACAGGCGGGCAAGGGCCGATGTATCCGGTGGTTGCCTTGCTGTTGGTGCCGCCGACGCCCTCAAGGCCGGGTTTACTCCCGGCGCCCGCCGGGATCTGGTGGGTGCCGGCCTTGATGCCGTAATGCACCCACTGATCGACGCCCTGGCCGTTCTGGCCATCAGGGTCGTGCATGACGATGGCGTAGCTTTGGGTGGCTGCCGGGCCGGCGTTCCAGTTCAATGCCGGGGAAATGTTATGTCCGCCACAGCCCGCGGAATCGCTGGCAGCGGCCGAGGTGAACAAACGGTCATCCGAGACGCCGGGAATATTCAGGGTGAAGCGTTCCTGGGCCTGCGCCGGGAACTGCACACAAAGGGCGACTGTTACGGCCGCGAGCCAAGGGTTCAATGAGGTTAATCGGGTCATACCGGAGCACCTTGTGCGTGTTGGGCCGTCGTCGGCGTGCAAACTATAGCCGGACCGTTCACGCCGTGGCAGGGGGGAAATTGGCTGAACCTCGCGATAAGCACCAGACTCTTAAGTGAAACGTCTGTCTGGAGAGCGATCATGACTCTGCATCGCGTTGCGCGCTTCATCGATGTGCCCGAAGACCGGGGTCTGGAAGTGCAGGTCCAGGGCAGCAAGATTCTGTTGTTGCGGGCGGGCGCACACCTGCGCGCCTATCAAGCCGAATGCCCGCATGCAGGAGCCCCGCTGGCGGACGGCGCGATATGTCACGGGCGCCTGACTTGCCCGTGGCACAAGGCGCAGTTTCGGATCGAGGATGGTGGCCTGTGTGAACCGCCAGCCCTGGACAGTCTCATGCGCTATCCCCTCGAAGTCCGTGACGGCGATATCTGGGTCGGCGACCAGCCATTACCGGACGCCCACACGCCGCCGGCCGACGATCCACGAACCTTCATCATTATCGGCGCTGGCGCGGCAGGCACGGCGGCAGCGGCGGCGTTGCGCGAGAAAGGTTTCGGTGGCCGGGTGCTGTTGATCGACCGCGAAGCCGATGCCGGATACGACCGCACCGCGCTGAGCAAATATGTGATCGCCGGGGAGATGCCGCCGCAGGAAGTCCCGCCGCTGCGCGACGAGGCGTTTTACCGCGAGCAGCGCATCGAGCGCCTGCAGGGCGAAGTGGCCAGCCTGGACGCATCAAACCGCACACTGCGGCTGACTGACGGCCAAGCACTGACATACGACGCCGCGCTGCTGGCCACCGGCGGCGTACCCAAACCGCTGACGCTGCCCGGTGCCGACCTGCCGCAGGTGTTCGTTTTACGCTCCAAAGTCCATGCACAGCAGATTCTCGACAGCGCCAGCGCCGGCCAGCGAGTCGTGATCATCGGCGACAGTTTCATTGCCATGGAGTCCGCCTCGTCCCTGCGCCAGCTTGGCCTGAATGTAACGGTGCTGGCCCGCCATGAAGTGCCGTTTGCCAAACAGTTCGGGGACACAGTCGGCAAGGCCATTCGCGCGCGGCATGAAGCCAATGGCGTCGTGTTTCACACCCAGGGCAATGCGGCGCGGATCGAAGGAACGGACAAGGTCGAAGCCGTGCGCCTGGACAACGGCCAACGCTTGGCGGCAGATCTGGTGCTGGTCGGCATTGGCGTCACACCAGCCACTGCTGCCTTCACCGGACTGCCGAAAGAGCAGGATCACTCACTGCGTGTCGACGGCGGAATGCGCGTGGCCGACGGCCTCTGGGCGGCTGGCGATATCGCCACGTTCCCGCTGAACAACCAACACTTGCGCATCGAACACTGGCGACTGGCCCAACAACAGGCGCGAATCGCTGCGGCCAATATGCTCGGTGGCGACGAGCATTACCTCGACGTGCCGTTTTTCTGGACCTGGCATTTCGGTAAAACCTACGACTACCTCGGGCACGCCGAGGCCTGGGACGAAGTCGAGTTCAAAGGCGACCCTTACGATCCGCCTTTCATAGGCCTGTTTGGAAAAAACGGTGTGGTGTCGGCGGCAGTAGCCTGCGAGATGGACTGGGCAATGGCGATGCTCGCTGAGCGGATGAAACAACCGTTGCCATGGGCAGAGGCATGGCGCCTGATCCGTGACGTTCCCTAGAGGGACAGCAAAACGCCCGGCGTCTGCGCGATGCAGAGGCCGGGCGTTGCGGAGTCAACAGCCGACGTTATTCGGTAGCGCCAGTTCCTGAAAATTTACTCATGACAAAACCGGCAAACTCTTCGACGGTCATCTTCTGGCCGTTGAAGTCCACCTGATTGTTGGCGTAATGCAGGTTGGTGACGATGTTATTGCCGTCCAGTGTTGCCAGTTGGCTGCCGACCGCCATGCTGCTGAACATGTCCGCGGTGGCGCTGGCCTGATCGGCAATCAGCTTGGCGTCGGTCTGACCGTCGATTTGCGATTGCACGGTAAGTACATCGACCAGCATGGGCTTGGACACTTGCAGCTTGAAGTCCAGCAGTGCGATCAGCTGTCTGACCAACTGATCGGTCGGCAGGTCGATGGCTTGTGGCTTGGTCAGGTCGAGCACCATATTGGCGCGGCTCTCGCCATTGGCAGTGTTGAACGACAGGTTTTCCAGGGCCACCCGCGGACCGGCCGCCAGCAGTTTTTCCAGGCTGGATTTGAGCAGCGCTTCTTCGGCTTCAGTGAGTTTCAGCTCCGGCGCCGGCAGGCCCGCCGCCGTCGCTTCGGCCGCCGCCCTTTCATACGGCTGCAGTCTGCTCTGGTAGACCTGCATCAACGACATCGTGGCCGGAATGTCGAGGTTCTTCAGGCTCATGGCCAGCGCACCGGAACCAATGGTTTTGCCGTTCAGGGACACTTCGCCGACCTTGTAATCGGCACGCCCGGAGGCGCTGCTGCCCGATTCTTCAGTCAGGTTTTTCATCTCGAATTTCTTGAAGTCCAGCACCGACTGCTTGACGCCAAAGGTCGATTTGCCGCTGGCCAGCTCAAGGACGTTCTCGCCGGTGTAGAAGCCGTAGGTACTTTTTGTCAGGTTGCTGGCCAGGGTCAGGCCATTCAATTCAACCTGCACCGGTGCCTGGTCTTCGGAAACAGTGGTTACCTTCAAGCTGTCCATGTAGCCGCTGGCCTTGACCTTCTGCGCCTGGGCGCTGGCGGCGACGTCGATGCTCAGGCCGGAGAACTTCATGCTCGACTTGTCATCCAGCGCCATCTCCAGCGGCTGCAACTCGAAGGTACCGTTGGTGGCGTTGTCATAGCCGATGTTGACCACGCCGGTCAGCGGGGATTTATCCTTGGCGGCGGCAAACCACTTCTCGGTGAGCGGGGTCTTTTCCAGTTCGTAGTGACTGGTCGCCAGGACCGGCAACCACTTCAGCGACACCAACCGCGAGAACGGCAACGGACCGTGTTCGATGTGATCGACAAACAGCAACTCGACTGGCGCTTCGCCGAACATTTCACCTTCGCCCTTGAGGCGGTAGTGCGCGGTGCTGCTGAATACATGACGCTCCAGCGACACCAGCTCCAGCGACGCGGTGCCGTTGGAACCGACCATGGCTGCTTGCAGTTCCTTGTTGGCATTGGCAATCGAGGTGTTCAACACACCGTCGAGCCTGGTGCCGGTGAACCAGGCTCCGCCTGCGCTGATGGCACCGATTGCGACAACAATTCCCAGTAGCACGCCTGCTGATTTATTCATGTATGACCCGTTCAATGTCCGTTGCTGAAAGAGAGGTCGTCTTCCCTGAACCCTTGACGGGTTGCGGCTCGACTGCGCTGAAAGTGGAGTGCAGATTAGCACCAGGCACGACGAACGGCCCAATGATTAAAGGTGAAAGAGTGTCATGGGGTTGATCACTGGGCTGGGGATTTTTTGCGCCTATGCAATCGCCTTCGCGAGCAAGCCCGCTCCCACAGGAGGAATGCATTCCAATGTGGGAGCGGGCTTGCTCGCGAAGGCGTCAGAACAGCCAACACAAGATCAGGAGTATTGGACTTCAATCTCATCGAGTTGATGATCAAAGCTTTTAAGCCGCGCAGTCCAGGTGTACACCAGCACTTCGAAGTCGCGGTTGATCACCGCCCCGCCCGTCACCTCCGCACGTGGATCGCAGACGTCCAGTTGATAGCGTTCGCGGGCCATGGCCGTGGCGACATCGGCCAGTTCCCGGGCATTGCTGAGCCAGTGCCGACCGTCGTCAGCCACTTGTCGGTCCAGCGCCAGGCATTGTTTTTTCAGGGTATCGAGGCTTTTTTCCAGCGGCGTGCCGGTCAGTTCGCCCATGACTTCCTGGAATGTGCGCCCCGGTTGCCAGTAGCTGCCCCAGAAATAGCGGTCGAACACCGTTTCGACCCGACGCAACGCCACCTTGGTATCCCAGATCAGGACCAGGGTCTTGCCTTGTTCGAGTTGTCTTTTTTTGATGCGTTGATTCTGGACCGAAGCCCAGGCCACCACCGCAACGGACATCACGGCAATCAGCGCGACGGCACTGTCGAGGAACGCCAGGGCCTTGTCGATCTGGTGGCCCAGCATGATGCCGTAGAAATAGGTGGCCGATAGCAGCACCAATGCCACGATGGCGCACCAGAAGCCGAGAGCATAAGGGTTTTTCATTATTGGTCCCCCTGACCTGCGCGAGCCTTGTGCGAAGAAAGGGCACTTTGCATGGAGCGCCCTTCCAACACTTCAAAGCATAGCAACGGCCTCAGGGTTTGCCGGAGTTCGACGCTTGCGTTCGTCCGCTTTCCCAACCGCCGCCCAACGCGAGGAACAAATCGATCTGGCTCGCGGCAACCTGGGTGTTCGCGGCCGCCAGTTGCGCCGTGACATCGATGTAGGTGCGGGTGGCCTGCAGGTCCGCCAGGAACGAGGCGCGGCCGGCCTGGAAGAAGCGATGGGTCTGGTCCGCCGCCAGTTTTGCCGATTGCTCGGCATCGGCCAGTGCGTCGCGGCGTTGCAGCAATGCCGTGTACTGGGCGAGGCCGGTCTGGGTTTCACGAATCGCGTTGAGCACCACGCCATCGAAATGCGCCAGCGTCGCCTGGGTCACCGCTTCGGCCTCGCGGATGCGTGCCCGGGCGCCGTTCGTCGGCACCTTCCAGGTCAGCGAAGGGCCGAAGCCCCAGCGGTTGGTCGACGGGTCGCCGAGATCGTCGAGGATACCGACGGTACCAATCGTCGCGCCGATGCTGATATTCGGGTACAGCTCACCCGTGGCGACACCGATGCCGGCCGTCGCGGCCGCCAGCCGCCGCTCTGCCTGCCGCACATCCGGGCGTCGCTTGAGCAACGCTGCGCCATCGCCCACCGGGACCAATTGCGCGATTTTCGGCAGCTCGTCGCAGGTGGCGGTGCCGGCCGGCAGTTGGTCCACCGGCTTGGCCAACAACATCGACAGGCGATACAGCCCGGCCTGACGTGAGGCTTCATAGCGCGGCATGTCAGCGCGCAGGGATTTGAATTGGGTTTGCGAGCGGGTGACCTGGGTTTCGTCGCCACGCCCTGCATCGCGCAGGCGCTGGATCAGTGTGGTGCTTTGCGCTTGCAGGTCGAGGGAGTGCTGGGCGATTTCACGCTCTTCATTGGCCGCGCACACCTGGGTGTAGGCCCGTACCACGTCGGCCACTACGGTGATGCGTGCCGTATCGGCGGCGGCCTGCGTCGCATCGGCATTGGCCTTGGCCGCTTCGATACCGCGTTGCAAGGTGCCGAACAGGTCGAATTGGTAGGACGCGCTGATGCCGATGTCGCCAATGTTGGCCACCGGCACTTTTTCCGGTATCAGGAACGCCTGGCCGGACTCCTGCAAGCGCTGGGCGCCCATCTGCACGCCGCCGCTCCAGCCGCCTGCCGCTTCGGCCTCATCCACCTGAGCGCGAGACCGCAACAGGCTGGCCGCCGCCACGCGCAAATCGGTGTTGGAAGCCATGGCCTGCTGTACCAGCTGGTCGAGTCGCGGGTCTTGATACAGGCGCCACCAGTCGGCCGGCACCGGTGCGGACACCACCGTTTTACCGTCAACCGCCAGATCGCCCTGGAAGTCGGGCCGATGGACAGCCGCCTCATCGGGCAAACGATAATCCGGCCCGACCATCTGGCACGCCGACAGCAGCAAACCTAAACCGGCGACCGCCAAACCCGAGGCCTTGCTCATTGCGCCAGCTCCCGTTGCTGATCGTCGATGATCGAAACCGTGGCGGTGCGTCCGGCGATCATGCGGAAATCTTCCGGCACGTCATCGAAGGCGATCCGTACCGGAATCCGCTGCGCCAGGCGCACCCAGCTGAATGCCGGGTTGACGTTGGGCAACAGGTTGTTGCCGCTGGTGCGGTCGCGGTCTTCGATACCGGCAACGATGCTTTCCACATGCCCGCGCAGGCGCGCATTGTCGCCGATCACCCGGATGTCGACGCTTTGGCCAATATGGATGCCGTTCAGTTTGGTTTCTTCGAAATAGCCGTCGATGTGGAATGAATTGCTGTCGACCACCGACAACACCGGACGCCCGGCGCTGACGAACTCCTGGGCTCGTGGCGCACGGTCGTTGACGTAGCCGTCCACCGGGCTGCGGATCACCGAGCGATCGAGGTTGAGTTGTGCGCTGTCCACCGCCACCTGGGCTTCCATCAGGGCCACCTGGGCGCGGGCGACTTTTGACTGGCTTTCTTCCAGTTGTTCACCCGGCACCAGATTGCCGAGACCTTTGTTTCGCTTGGCTTCGCGCTGGGCCTGGGCCAGGGTTTCTTCGCGGTCGGCAACGGCCGCCTTGGCCTGGCGCAGCGCCAGCTTGAAGCGGTCCGGATCGATGCTGAACAGCACCTGGCCGCGCTGGACCAACTGGTTGTCGCGCACTTCCACTTGCTGGATCAACCCGGAGACATCCGGCGCGATTTGCACGATGTCGGCACGGATGTGTCCGTCGCGGGTCCAGGGTGCAAACATGTAATACATCACCATGCGCCAGACCACGACCACGGCGAAGCTCACGATCAGCAGGGTCAACACCACGCGACCAAGGGTTAGAAAGGGTTTTTTCATGTCATCAGGTATCGACTGAGTGAATCCACAGCGCCAAGCAGCAAGGCGTAGAGGGCCACGTTGAACAATGCCCGGTGCCAGACCAGACGGTAAAAGTGCAGGCGCGTCAGCACCCCGTGCACCAACAGGTACAACACATACGTAATGCCCATCAGCACCAGCAGCGTGGGCAGGAACACTCCGCTGAGATCCAGGTCACCGATCATAAAGGCGCTCCATCAATGCCATGGGGAAGCGGTTCTTCCGGCTCGGCGGCACCGACGAATTCGACGCCGGGCAACAGTGCCAGGCGCAAGCCGCTCAGGGCGTGCAGCAGATGCCGACGGGTTTCATCATCGCCGGCACCGCTGAGGGCGCGACGCGTGCGGTCGAGGGTCATCAGCAACGGGCTCGGTGCCGGCAAGCGTTCACCGGCCTTGAGACAGGCCTTGAAGTACTCGCCCACCTCGGCCACCACCTGGCGCAGCAGCACCTGCGGCACACCGAGGACCCGCGGCGTATACGCGAGCAGGTCCAACAGATTCAGTGCCACTCGCACTTCCCGCAGCGCCACGCCGGAGTCCTGGCCGGTCATGGCCAGGCGCGGCAGATGCTGCATCAGCCGATCGAGCATCCGTATGCCCAGAAGCCGATGCTCAGACAGCGTGGCCGGTTCAGAGAGGCCGACGATGTCACGCCAGCTGAATCGGGTCAGGCGCTTGGCCGCCAGTTCAGCACCGAACGGCCGGGCGATCAGGGTCCAGATGAACGCGAACAGCAGCCCCATGGGACCGGCCAGGTTGGAGTTGGCGAAACTGAGGAAATCCGCGTCGTAAGCACCCTGAATACTGATAAAGGACGAGGTATTGACCAGGGTCAGCAGCATGCCCAGGTAAAACTGCGGTTTGACGGTCAGGGTGCCGACGCAAATGAACGGTACGGCGAACGCCAGCACCAGCATCGGAAAGTCATGCAGATTGGGCAGCACCAGAAACAGATAAAGGCTGGCGAACAATACTGACATCGCCGTCCAGAAAAAGAACCGGTAAATCTGCGGCGCCGGGTCGTCCATCGAGGCGAAGAAGCTACACGCCACCGCCGCCAGAATGACCGCGCTGCCGCCATCGGTCCAACCCAGCAGAATCCACAATACCGAGGCGACAATGATTGCCGTGACCGTCGACGCAGCGGAATAAAACATCAGGCCGCGATCCAGAAACGGCGTCAGCCGTCCCAGCCGCCAGTGCCGATACACCGCGCGCCAGCTGTCCTGGCTTTCGCACTGGATGGCGTATTGCAGGCTGCGGCAGTCTTGCCACAAATCGATCCACTCGCCGAGGCGGTAAATGGCGTTGGAGAACAGCAATTGCTTGCGATCATCCAGTGCTTCGGGAGCAGGTTGCAGGGCCTCAAGTTGATCCTTCAGGGCTTGCCAGCGGTCGAGATCGGCATCCTTGTGCCCGAGCCATTCGGTGGTGGCGGTCAACAACGGTGCGAACTTGTCCACAAGCTCGGGAGTGCGCCGTTCCAAGGCATAAAGTGCGTCGTCGAGGGCATCGATCACTGGCAGCAGGTGAATCATCCGTCCGCGCAACTCCTTGGTGTTGCGCACCGTCTGCGGACGCGAGCCTTCGTGGGGCAACTGACCGATCATCAATTCCAGGGAGTTGAACGTGGCAACCATCGATGCACGCAACGCACTGACTTCTTCAGGCTGCACGTTGCGGCTGAGGAAGCGCAGGCTGTAGGTCGATGCATCGGCAAACCATTTGCTCACAGAATCATTGAACACCGGCGCCAGGCGCCGCGGCCAGAACATGGCACCGACCACCGCCGCCACGGCGATGCCGAGAAAGATTTCTTCGGTCCGTGCTTCGGCCACGTCCCACACCCCCAGCGGGTTATTCACCACTGGCAGGGCGATCAACGGCAAGGTGTAACCGGCGAGCATCAAGGCGTAGTTGTTGGCCGTGCGCAAATGCAGGGACAGAAACAGCAGCGTGCCGGTCCACAGGGCAATCACTACCACCAACACATAGGGGCTCTGCACAAACATCGGCACGAACAGAACCGCCGCCGCAGCGCCGATAAAGGTGCCGACCGCCCGGTACAACGCCTTGGAACTGGTAGGGCCGAGAAACGGACTGGAAACGATGTACACCGTGGCCATCGCCCAGTACGGACGCGGCATTTGCATGAGCAGGGCGATATACAGCGCGATCATCGATGCAGCGAATGTGCGCACGCCGTAGAACCAGTCCCGCGCCGGTGGCATGCCAGAGAAAAATCCGTTCAAGAAATGGCCACCGATGGCGGCGTGGCCGCTTCAAAAGCTCTCAGTACCCGCAGCGTAGCTTCCAGATCACTCTGGTCAATGCCTCCAAGTACTTCGTGGCGCAAGCGCACCAGTTCCACTTCAACCGCCTGCACCAGGTCCCGGCCGGTTTCGGTCAGGCTCAGGCATTTGGCGCGGCGGTCCTGTGTGTCTTCGGTGCGGCAAACGTAACCGTCATGGCACAGCTGATCGAGCAAACGTACCAGCGAGGGGCTCTCCATCCCGGCGGCCTGGGCCACCGTCACCTGGCGCACGCCCTCACCCAGACGCCCGATCATCAACAGCGGAACGGCGCAGGCTTCGGAGATTCCATAGTTGACCAGCGTGGTCTGGCAGATTTTGCGCCAATGCCTGGCGGCCACCACCATGGCGCTGCTGATGTTCATCTGGAGAACGTCGAGGTTATTCGGCACGAGGGAAAACACACACTGTTAGTTTGCTAACTATCAATATCGCACTGGAGAGGATTTTCCGTCAAGTTTTGAAACAAATTCGTAACAGCAACCTGCAAAGAGCCATCAACGTTTCTTGGCACGCTCATACGCTTCACTGTGTTCGCGCTTTCCTACTGCAACGACAGAAACGACGACGCGCTCATCTATTACCTCGTAGACGAGTCGATATCCCGATGACCTCAATTTGATTTTGTAGCAGTCAGGCATGCCATGCAGCGCGTCAGACTGGATTCGAGGCAATTCAACGCGCTCTGACAGTTTCTTTTTGAATTGCTCACGCAGCGTATGCCCCAGCTTGTCCCATTCTTTGCGTGCAGACGGCAAAAATTCGAGCTTATAAGTCATCCAGGGTTACCGGGATCGGCGTTTCATGACGACGAGAACGCACGATTTCCGCCAACTCCAAATCATCCAGACGTTCCATCATGGCTTCGAACACATCGGCAGGAACCATGTAACCCATGACGCGATTGTGATTGAGCACTGCGACGGGCCCTCCATGGGCGCCATTCAAAACGGCAGATGGGTTTTTCTTTAGTTCAGACACACTGACAGCCATGTTGGCCAGAACACTTTGCATAATTAAGACCTCAAATAAGGTCTTAATTCTGGTCAATTATTTTGATCAGAGCAACCTCGGTGGACCGCCGCCTATCACTTTTTACGCCCCCCGCCCCTTCCTCAACATCACATCCAGCTGATCCACCACCTCAGCCCAATCCGCGTCATCGAGAATCTCGTCTCGCAGGAAATCCGCCTGGCACTTGCTCCAGAAGAACGCATCCGCCAGTTGCAGATCCGGCTTTAACGGTGAATGGGTCGCGATGAATTTATCGATGCTTTCGGCGTCATCCGGCAGGCCAAGTTGTTTGAACAGCGAAGGCAGGTTGTGGGTCGGGTTTTCCATGACGAACTCCGGTGAACTTATCAAGGGACCGCTGCGCGGTCATTCGCGGGCAAGCCCGCTCCCACAGGTTAATCGCAGTCCCTGTGGGAGCGGGCTTGCCCGCGAATGACGTCAGCATTGACGAAACAAAACTCAATGACTCAACTCCCGCACCTCGGCATGCGGCACCATTTTCAGAAACTCGGGCACGTCCATACGTACCAGGTTGACGTGGTTGCCGGCCTCCAGATAGATGTCTTTCTGCCGGGTCAGCAGAGGATCGATAACCACCTCCAGCCCATAGGCCTCACCCAGCGCCGGTACGGCACCGCGTTCGCAATCTTCGAACAGGTGCGCCAGGTTGCTTTCGCGGGAAACCTGCCATTCACCGCTACTGCGGACTTTGCTCAGGTCAAGGTGACGGCTGGCGGGTAGCACGGCCATCAGATAATGCCCATGGTGATCGTCGAGGATCACCGACTTGGCCACCCGTTCGGCAGGAATGCCTGCGACCCGCGCCGTTTCAAGACTGCTGGCCGAGTGTGGGTGGCTGACGATGTCATATTCGCATTGAGCCTTCTCCAGGCTTCGCTGCACGGTTCTTGCCATACGCATGATGCACCTCGGTGTCCGCCATGACCGCTGGCAGACGATGATTAAAGCTTTGCTTGCGTAGTAAAAGTCTAGGCCCGTCAGCGCGTTCCGGCGGGAAATCCGCCCATCGGACGCCGACGGCAATTGAGCAAAATTCATACCGGCCGAGGCTCAACTAAACTGTGTACAGAATCACTCCACGACTCTCCCGGAGGGTCAAGTGAACATGCGTTGCTGTGCAGTTGCGTTGCTGTTGGCGTTGAGCGGATCGGCCTGCGCCACCGACACAGTTGTGTTGCTAGTGCCCAACCCCATCGGGATCTGGCTGATCACCTTCGGCCTCGCGTTCCTGATCGCTGAGGCGGCCCTGCCCAATTACGGCGTGATCGGCCTGGGCGGCATCGTGATGTTCGTGATCGGCGCGGTGATCCTTTCCAACACCGAAGTGCCCGTGCCATTGATGATCGGCCTGGGACTACTCAGCGCGCTGTTGCTGATCTACCTGGTGGTCCACGCCCTGAAGACCCGACCGCGCCACACCGTCAGCGGTGATGCCGGGCTGGTCGGCAGCGTGACGGCGGTGACGTCATTGCAGGCCGGCAACGCCTATGGCGGCTGGGTGCATCTGCAAGGAGAACGATGGCAAGTGCTCAGCGCGACGCCGCTGCAACCCGGGCAACCGGTGCGGGTGGTGGGACGCAAGGGTTTGCTGCTGCAAGTGGCCGCGGCTGACGCGGCGCCGGGTGGAGAATAGTCATGGGTTTGCAAGTGGGTCTTGTCGCGCTGCTATTGCTGCTCATCGCACTGGCGGGGGCGACGTTTCGCATCCTGCGCGAGTACGAGCGCGGGGTGGTGTTCCAGCTCGGGCGCTTCTGGCAGGTCAAGGGCCCCGGCCTGATCCTGCTGATTCCGGCGGTCCAGCAAATGGTTCGCGTCGATTTGCGCACGGTGGTCCTCGACGTACCGGCGCAAGACGTGATCACCCGCGACAACGTTTCGGTGAAGGTCAATGCGGTGCTGTATTTCCGCGTGCTCGATCCGCAAAAGGCGATCATCCAGGTCGAAGACTTTCTGATGGCCACCAGCCAATTGGCTCAAACCACCTTGCGGGCGGTGCTCGGTAAACATGAACTGGATGAACTGCTCGCCGAGCGTGAACGGTTGAACATCGATATCCAGCAAGTGCTCGACGCCCAGACTGACGCCTGGGGCATCAAAGTCGCCAACGTCGAGATCAAACACGTGGACCTCAATGAATCGATGATCCGCGCCATCGCCAAGCAGGCCGAAGCCGAACGGGAACGGCGAGCCAAGGTGATCCACGCCGAAGGCGAATTGCAGGCGTCGGAAAAACTCATGCAGGCCGCCGAAATGCTTGGTCGCCAACCGGGGGCCATGCAGTTGCGCTACATGCAGACCCTGAGTTCGATTGCCGGCGACAAGAGCTCGACCATCGTTTTTCCGTTGCCGATCGAGTTGCTCAAGGGCATGGCGGACTTGTCGTCGAAATCCTGACGGTTGCGATGACTTCACTCATTGCCCGTTATTGCCGGACAGGTACAACCTCGCAGCGGCACCACCGGCCTTCATCTGACGACCGATATGCCATTGCGCCGGCAAAGGTTCGAATTCGTCCGGCACGTCAGCGGTGCCGATCAACCAGATTCGTTCAGTGCCCTTGGGCAGATCGCTCAAGTGGTCCAGATACACGTCTGGCGTAGTCAACGTACCGAAACCATATTCGTTCGGCCGGCTCGAAGTGCCATCGGCCCGTGGCGGGGTGTACAGCAGAGGCTGAGTTTCGGTGCGGTTGTAGTAGACGTAACTCAAGTACCAGAGCATGTCGCTGGTGACGATCCGGTCCCCCGGCTGAAAATGCAGATTGACGTCATCCACCAGCACATTGACCTGATCATGGACGTCCACCGTGGCATTGTTTTTCAGGCCCACCAGTTCAACACCGACAAACAGCACCAGCACCGTCAAGGCCAGCACCCGGGAGCCGTTGTACAAGCGGTCGATCGCCAATGCCGCCAGCAACGGCAGGCCAAGGGCATACGCGGTGAGGTAGCGCTCGATGAATATCGGCGAAAAAAACGACACCGCAAACACCAACAGCATCGGGACAAAGGTATAGACCGCGAGCAACACACTGCCGCGAAACACACTGCGATCACGCGCCAGCGCCACCCACGCCAATACCGGCAAGGTCAGCGGCAAGGCAATAAATACCAGGGGCGGCAGGGTTTCACCGTCGTCCTGGGTCAGCAACGACCAGACCATCGACGGTAAGGAATCCAGGCTGACGGGCAGTTCCCAGCCAACGTCGCCATTGGCCTTGAGCTGATCCAGGTGCCGTATCAGGTCGACAAACCCCGGCAACCACGGCAGATACAGCGCCACGATAGCCACATTGGCCAGCCACCAGTCACCCCGCTGGATGTGCCGCAGACGATGGCCCGGCTGCACGCGGATGATCCCCAGGTACAACCAATGGCAGAGTACGCACAGGGCCGTGAAGTAATGTGTGTAAAACGCCGCGCTCATCAGCACGACATACATCACCAGGTAGCGCCGGCACTGCGGCTTGCGGATCCAGTACACCAGCGCAATGGTTGCCCCCAGCAACCACAGGCCCAGCAGCGAATACATGCGCACTTCCTGGCTATAGCGCACCGCCGTCGGGAGCAAGGCCAACAGGAAACCGGCCAATATCGCGGCACGGCGGGTGGCGAGCC
>NZ_AKJM01000083.1 GCF_000282335.1 Pseudomonas sp. GM48 | reverse complement strand
ACCGCGGGCAAGTTGGCATCGAACCCTTGGGGCCCGACCAAGGCAAGTACAACGGCTTCTACGGCAAGATAAAAGACTCTTCCCAACGTTACATCGAACGCTTCGGCATCCCCTATGGCAGTTGGTAATCAGGAGTCTTGGTTTTCATCCATGTCCCCACCGCGGACGCCGTGCGGGTGCACCACCCTCATGTTCCGGAATGGACGCTGTCACCATGAAAACCCTCATTGCACTACTGGCAACGTTGGCGATAAGCGCGTGCCAGTCCGGCGATCCGCTTTCCGCCAAAAATGATTACAGAACATCCTGGTGGTACATCGGTTTCACCGAACCCGCCCACATGACGGTCTTGGTCGAGACCTCGGCTGTCGAGGACATAAAGGGACGGGTACTTCACCATATCGCGGCGGGCGCAGCAGCCCGCAGTGATAATGAGAATGGCACCGAAAATGCTCGCGGCTGGGTAGGTGTGGGTGGCGCCGGCATGCCCGTCACGGGCGCCGACCTGCCCAAACGCCTCTTTGTGCGCTGGCAATCGATAGTGGAACGCCAGACCTACGCCGGCTGGATCGATATCTCCGAATCGACCCGCGACATCATGCGCAACTCGACAGCCCAGCGTTGCCACGAAACACCCCAGTTCACCGCCAACCCAAGTGCCGCCCTGAATCTGGGACTGGCGCCGGGTGGCATCATTCAGGTCTGGGTCTGGGACGACTGCTTCCGCGCCCACAAAGTCGACCGCGGGCAAGTCAATGTCGAGCCACTGGGTCCATATCTTGGAAAAAACGAGGGCCGGTACGCATGGAAGATCAAAGACTCCTCCCAACGCTACATCGAGCGCTTCGGCATTCCCTATGGCAGTTGGTGACAACCTCAATCGTCATTAGCCTACAAACATTCCTGCGCCGCACGCTCGAAACTCGATGGCACAAAGGTCGACGCCAGCAGCTTGCGTTCGTACAGGAACACCTTGCCGCCGTTCGAAGCCTTGTAGGTTTCCATCACATTGTCCGCCGCCACCTTGCTCGGGACGACGATGCGGTAGCTGCGCTGGGTCTGCGATACGGTGGGGTTGAGCGCTTCGTGCTGCAACTTCGGCACCACGCAATGGGTGTATTCCTCGGGTGACTTCGACGTCTGCAAGGTCAGCGTCGGGTCGTTCGGCGTGCCGGCACAACCGGCCAGCAGCAGCGAGGCGAAGGCCATGGCGGGGGCAAGGGAAGCGCGCATGAGTCAGGTCCTGTCAAGCAATCCACGGTTGATTGAGTGCCCGCCGTTCAATGGGCGACGGGGTTGGTTAACTTGCTGTTGTTTCAGCCGGCCGTTACCAGCGCCTTCAACGACGCATCGAACTGTTTCAGCGCGGTCAGTTGCAGGTCGCGTTGCTGTTCGATTTGCGCGGCGATCTCGGGCGCGGCTTTGTCATGCACCCACACCGACGGCAGTTGTTTCTCCACCGCGCCTTCGGCCTTGCCGATGTATTGCAGATTGGCGTCGTAGAACCGCGCGGCGAAACGTGCTTCGACCCGGTCGTTACGCTGGGTCAGCAACTGGTTGTGGGTATCGAGCATCACCACCACGTCCGGGTGGGCCTGTACCAGCTCATCGAGGTTGTCGTAGACCGTCACGGACAGAAAGGTGTTGTGCAGTGAACTCATCAGCCAGTCGATGGCCAATTGCGGATCGGAGCTGTTGACGAACGCCTGGCGAATCCGCGCATCCAGTGCGTTCTTCGCACCGTTCACGGCCACCGAGTGGTATTGCTCGAGGTATTGCTGGTTTTCCACGGTGTTTTCGCTGTAGAGCACCCCGACCGTCTGCCCGTATTGCAACCCGCTGTGAGCGCCGATAATCGGCGACAGGTGGCAAGCGCTTGTGTCCTCGGCGTAGGCCGATGCGGTGGATGCAACACTGCCCAGCAACAGGGCAATCACAGCCAGTCGGGTCAACATTTTCATCGCGCAGGTTCCTTGAGCAGCGTGTTCAATGCAGGCGATTTTCCGCCTTTGCACAAAAAACAGAACTTGCGATTCTTGATGGTGACTATTGACTGAACCGATAGTGCGACAGCACCAGCGGCAAACACTTTGTGGCGAGGGAGCTTGCTCCCTCGCCACAGGTGTAGGTTCGTGTGCTTACTGTACGTTCTTCAGCTTGACCACATCACCGGAGATTTTGGTGGTGTAACCCGTCAGGACCCACGCCCAGAACCAGCGTTCCTGCACCTGTGTGTTGATCATGGCATCGCCGCCTTTGGCCTTGATTGCCTCGTCCTGTGCGCGCACAAAACGACTGTTCTGACGGATAGGGATGACGCCAAACAGCAACAGGCCGGTGGCGCTCGCTTCACTGTGGCCAAGCACGGTGTACTGGCTGCTGTCGTAATGCTGGGTATTCATCGGGGCACTGTTGCAACCGGCCAATACCAGGCCGAACAGGGTAACGGCAGCCACTTTACTGAGGTATTTCACTGAACAACTCCAGGGGGGAAAACGCCCGGGATCCAATTCTCGGGCTGCGCGCATCCTAGCAAAATGATGCCTCATTGACATCACTCTTGAGGCTGACCATAAAAACAAGGTTCAGTTGGCGCAAATTTACCGGTCTATGGCGCATACAGTGCTGTGGCGACAGCTGCAATCAGCGGATAGTCAGACGCTTTATCAAGGAGAGAAACCATGGTCACTTGCTACCTGAAATACCTACTCGACCCCTACCAGCTCGAAGCCTTCGAGCACTACGGCAAGTTGTGGATTCCACTGGTAGAAAAATTCGGCGGCCAGCACCACGGCTACTTTTTGCCTTCGGAGGGCGCCAACAACATCGCCCTGGCCCTGTTCACCTTCCCCAGCCTGGCGGCGTACGAACATTACCGGCAGCAATCGATGAGCGATCCGGACTGCATCGCGGCATTCAAGTACGCCGAAGAGAGGAAATTCATCCTCAGCTACGAGCGTTCATTCATGCGGCCGGTGTTTGGCTGAAAGGCTCGCTGACTCAGTCTTTTTTCAGATCCAGGCAGTAGGTGTAGTAACCGGGGTCGCGCACCCAACCCAGGGACTCATACAGGCGCTGGGCGGTGACATTGTCGGTGGCGGTTTCCAGGGTCATGCCTTTGCCACCGGCCAGCTGCGCAAAGTCGCGGGCGGTGTTCATCAGCAGTGTGCCGACGCCTTTGCCCCGGGCGGCGGGTGTGGTGAACAGATCACCGAGCAACCAGGTGCGGTGGGCGTCGATGGAGGAAAAGGTCGGGAACAACTGGACGAACCCGAGGTTTTCCCCGTCGCTGTCCCGGGCAAGAAAAATCACCGATTCATCCCGGGCGATGCGCTCGGCAATGAAGGCGCGCGATTGCGAAAGGTTCGACGGCTGCTTGTAGAACATCCGGTAGGCGTCAAACAAAGGGGCGATCTGGTCGATGTGCGATGCGTCGGCGCGCAGGGCCTGAATAGCCATGAGGGTGCTCCATTGCGGTCTCAAGGATTTACAGACTAGCAATGGCCAGGAAACAACGACGCACTATTTTCCTGAAAGCACCGTTAACCCTGTGGGAGCGGGCTTGCTCGCGAAGGCGGCAGCACATTAAACATTGATGTGACTGATCCACCGCTTTCGCGAGCAAGCCCGCTCCCACATTAGGTTTGCACATTGATTGCGGGTTGCAGTCAGACCCGCACGTTACGCCCCGGCAGCGAACTGCGCTGACTGCTTTCCCAACCTTCGACCAACCCTACCGGCACATCCGACGCCGGCAGCATCTTCACGCCACGCACCAGGTCGGACGCCCGTTCAGCGAGCATGATGGTCGGCGCATTGAGGTTGCCGTTCGGCTCGGTCGGGAACACCGACGAATCGATCACCCGCAGACCGGCGATGCCGCGTACGCGCAATTCGGAATCGACCACCGCCATGTCGTCCTCGCCCATGCGGCACGAACCGCACGGATGGTAGGTGCTTTCCAGGTTGTCACGCACGAAGGCGTCGAGGTCTTCATCGCTGGTCACCTGCGCGCCCGGGGCGATTTCGCCGTCGCGGAAGCGGTCCATGGCTTTCTGGCCGATGATTTCCCGGGTCAGGCGAATGCAGCGACGGAAGCCTTCGCGGTCCTCTTCCCGTTGCAGGTAGTTGAAGCGAATCTCCGGATGCTCGTACGGATCGGCCGAGCGTACCCGCACATAACCACGGCTTTTCGGTTTGTTCGGCCCGGTCAGCACCATGAAACCATGGCCCTTGATCGGCTTGTTGCCGTCGTAGCGCATCGCTGCCGGCAGGAAGTGGAACTGGATGTCCGGCCAGCGCAGGCCCTTCTCGGAGCGGATGAAACCACCGGCCTCGAAGTGGTTGGTGGCACCGAGGCCATCCTTGAACAGCAGCCAGCGCAGACCGATCATCAGTTTGCTCAGCGGGTCCATCTTGCTGTTGAGGGTCACCGGTTCCTTGCAGCCGAACTGGATGTACACCTCGGCGTGATCCTGCAGGTTCTCCCCTACCCCCGGCAGGTCATGGCGCACGCCGATCCCGGCCTTGCGCAGGACTTCCGCCGGGCCGATACCCGAGCGTTGCAGCAGGTGCGGCGAACCGATGGGGCCCGACGAGATCAGCACTTCGCGGTTGCATCGCACCTGGTGGGTCTGACCACCGTGGTCATACATGACCCCCACCGCCCGCTTGCCTTCGAGGATGATCTGGCGGGTCATCGCATGGGTGATCACCGTCAGGTTCGGACGGCCCATGGCCGGGCGCAGGTAGGCATTGGCCGTGGAGCAGCGCACGCCATTCTTGACGGTCATGTGCATGGCACCAAAACCTTCCTGCATGTAGCCGTTGCAGTCTTCGGTCTTGATGTAGCCCGCTTCGGCACCGGCTTCGACCCAGGCGCCGTACAGCGGGTTTTTCATGTGGTTGCCGTTGGTGGTGTGCAGCGGCCCACTCTGACCGCGATAGCTGTCACCACCCGACTCGTAGCTTTCGGCGCGTTTGAAGTACGGCAGGCAGTTGCGATAGCCCCAGCCTTCGGCCCCAAGGGATTCCCACTCGTCGAAATCCAGCGCGTGGCCACGGATGTACACCAGGCCGTTGATCGACGACGAACCGCCCAGCACCTTGCCCCGTGGGCAGTGAATCCGCCGGCCGTTGAGGTAAGTTTCCGGCTCGGTCTCGTAGCGCCAGTTGTACTTCTTGGTGTTCATCGGGATCGAGAAGGCACTGGGCATCTGGATCACTACGCTCTTGTCGCTGCCGCCGAATTCCAGGACCAGCACCGAGGTGGCCGGGTCTTCGCTCAGGCGGTTGGCCAACACACAACCTGCCGAACCTGCGCCAATGATGATGTAGTCGTATTTTTGCGTAGCCATGGTCATCTCCCGACCGTCGATTCAGTGAATACCGGCAGGGGCTGCTGCTTGTGGGTCAGCGTGTCGCCGGTGGTGTATTGCGGGGAGGTTTTTTCGATGTGCTGGATCACCGTTTCTTCACGCTTGAGGTCGATCGAGCGGCTCAGCCAGTAGTACGCCAGCCCCGAGACGATCAGCCCGACCAGCCAGGCGATGTCGATGCTGCCCAGTGCCTTGGCGAGCGGGCCGACATACACCTCGCGCTGTTCAACGCCGTCGAAGATGTAGAAGAACGGGATCATCGAGATAAAACCGATGGCATACGCGGCGATCCCGCGCAGTCCCCAGCTGCCATAAATGTTGCCGTGGGGCATGAAGAAGTGCGGGATGGCGTAGCGGCCCTTGCGCACGAAGAAGTAGTCGGTGAGGTTGACCGAGGTCCAGGGCACCAGGAAGTACAGCATCACCACCAGGTAGATCCCCAGCACCGACAGGCCTTTGCCCGAACTCTGGATGCTCAGGGCCACGCCCAGTTGCAGCAGGATCACGAAGCCGATGGCCAGGATGCGTGCCTTGCGTGTTGGCTCGATGTGCTTGATCGAGTCGACACAGGTCAGCGTGGTCAGTTTGGCGCTGTAGATATTCATCGCGATCACCGGCAGGAACGCCAGGATAGTGACGACTACCACCGCCGTACCCACCAGCGGCGACACGGTGTTGCCGACTTGCCCGAGGGCCACCAGCACGTCAGTGGAATGCAGGTGATCGGCCAGCCAGCCGCCCACGGAAATCATCCACGCACCGGACAGCGAAGCCCCGAGAAACACCACCGCGATCAGCTTGCCGCTGGAGGTGTTCTTCGGCAGATAGCGCGAGTAGTCCGACACGTACGGGGCGTAGGCGATGTTGTAGCTGGCGGCCGCCGCAAACTGCGCGATGAAACCGGTCCAGTTGAAACCCAGCGGTTCACGGGCCACTTCGCCCGCTGCCAGCGCCGGCATGGCTGCGTCCGGCACCCACCCCATCAACACCGCCACGGTCACCAGGCCATACAGCGGCAGCGACAGGAACAGAGCCCATTTGAAACTGCGGTGCATCCAGTCGTGACCGAGAATCGCCAGCACTGCGGCCGGGATGGTCACCGCCACCGCGATCACTGCGGGGTTGAACCCGAACAGCGTGTGCAACCCCTGCATCATCAACACCAGGTTGACGATATTGAAGCCGGCGAACACGAACAGCGTCGCCAACAGCACCAGGATCACTCCGCGATAACCGAACTGCGCACGGGACTGGATCATCTGCGGCAAGCCAAGGTGCGGGCCTTGCGAGCCATGGAACGCCATGAACAGCGTGCCGAACATGATGCCCAGCGTGCCGGCCAGGGTGGTCCACAGCGCGGTCAAGCCGACGCTCGGGCCGACGAAGCCGATGGTCATGGTGAAGAAGGTGAAATTGCCGAGAAACCAGAACGGGCCCTGGCTCGACAGTTTGTCGGTGCGCTCGTTCTCGGGGATGAAGTCAATCGAATGCCCCTCGACGACGGATTTTTCGTCGAGGCTGGACACGCTCGGGGCGGACTTGGCGTTAGTGTTCATGATGGGCTCTTATTGTTGGAAGATCATGACGAGATAACCGCGTTCTTTCGGGGGAATAACGCCCGAATGCGTCCTTGCTGTTCCAAAATCTGTAGGAGCGAGCTTGCTCGCGATGAAGCCAGGAACGCCGCGGGGTATCAGGCTTCCAGCGTTATCGTTAGCGACCATCGCGAGCGAGCTCGCTCCTACAGGGAGGCCAGGGCGCGCTTCAGCCTGGCAGCGTAATCCACACTGCCTTGGTTTCGAGCAGGTAATCGAGCTGCTCGGCGCCCAGGTCCTTGCCGAATCCGGACTGCTTGTAGCCACCGAACGGCATCGACGGATCGAGGGTGCCGTGGGCGTTGACGTAGACCGAACCTGCCTTGAGGCGCGGGATCAGGCTGTGCACTTTGCCAAGGTCGTTGGAATACAGTGCGGCAGCCAGGCCAAAGGGCGAGTCGTTGGCCAGGGCCAGTGCCTCTTCCTCATCGTCGAACGGTGCGGTGACCAGCACCGGGCCGAAGATCTCTTCCTGGACAATGCGCATGTCGTTGCGGCAATTGGCGAAGATGGTCGGCTCGACGAAGAAGCCAGGGCCATCGACCGGTTGGCCGCCGTAGACCAGTTCGGCGCCTTCGGCCTTGCCGGTTTCGATGTACTCGGTCACACGCTGCTTTTGCAGGGCCGAAACCAGCGGGCCGATGAAGCAGTCCGGGTCCAGGCCCGGGGCCATTTTCAGGGTGCGTGTGTAGGCGATCAGCTCACGCAGGAATTCGTCGTAGACACTGCTATGAATATAGGCCCGTGTACCGGCGTCGCATACCTGCCCGGAGTTGAAAAACACGCCATTGGCGACCGCTTGGGCGGCGGCGGGGATGTCGGCGTCGGCGCAGACGATGACCGGTGATTTACCACCGAGTTCGAGGGTCAGGCGCTTCATGTCATCCAGCGCTGCGCGGCCGACAGTCTGACCGACCGGAGTCGATCCGGTGAAGGTCAGTTTGTCGATGCCGGGGTGGGTGGCCATGGCCGCACCGACCACGCTGCCGCGCCCGGTGACGATGTTGATCACGCCGTCGGGGATGCCCGCTTCCTGCACCAGTTCAGCGAAACGCAGGGCCGACAACGAGGTCAGCTCGGCGGGTTTGACTACCACGGTGCAACCGGTCGCCAGGGCCGCGCCGAGTTTCCAGGCCATGGTCTGCAACGGGAAGTTCCACGGCACGATGGCGCCGACCACGCCGACCGCTTCCTTGCGGGTATAGGCCAGGTAATTGCCCGGCAACGAAGGTTCGACAGTACGGCCGTGCAGCTTGGTGGCCCAGCCGGCGAAGTAGCGCAGGGTATCGACGGTGCCCTGGATGTCCACGTCCTTGGCGAAGGCCACGGACTTGCCCATGTCGATGGATTCGATTTCCGCCAGCTCGGCAGCGTTCTGTTCGATCAGGTCGGCCAGGCGTTGCATCATCCGTTCGCGCTCGGCCGGTTTGGCCTGACGCCAGGCGCCGCCGTCGAACTGGGCGCGGGCGGCTTGCACGGCGCGGTCCAGGTCGTCGGTAGTACCCATGGGAATGCGGGTGATCAGGCCTTCGGTCGAGGGCTCGATCACATCGGAGGTCTGGCCGTCGCTGGCTTCGACCCAGGCGCCGCCGATGAACATTTTCTGGACCTTGCTGAGGAAGGTCTGGGTGGCTTCGCTGACGCCGAATTTTTGCAGGTAACTTTTGACGATCGTGTCCATTTTTATTCTCTCTGCCCGGCAGTCAGGTCCTGCCGGGCTTTGTGGTTTCGATATCAGGCTGGAGTGGCTTCGCTCTCGGCGGCCGCACGCACCTTGCCGCGCTCGTGGAAGATGAAACCGATGCTGTTGAGCAGCAGTTGCGCGGCGAGGATCGAGGTCATGCCGGTCGGGTCGTACACCGGCGCCACTTCCACCAAGTCCATGCCGACGATGTTGCCCTTGCTGCGCTTGGCCAGGGCCTGGATGATTTCCAGCACTTCGTAGTAGAGGAAGCCGCCGTGGCTCGGGGTGCCGGTGCCGGGGGCGATGGACGGGTCGAAACCGTCGATGTCGATGGTGATGTAGTAGTTGATGTTCTGCGGGATCAGCGCCAGCACGCCCTCGACACCAAGGCGACGCACATCACGCACCGAGAGAATTTTCGAGCCGGCTTCATGGGCCGCTTCGTAGTCGTCGCGGTTGGACGACGACACGTTGCGGATGCCCATCTGGGTCATGCCGACAATGTGGTTCATTTCCGAAGCACGACGCAGCGGGTTGCCGTGGCCGTAGCGCACGCCGTGGCGTTCGTCGACGAAATCCAGGTGCGCATCGAAGTGAATGATGTGGATCGGGCCGCGGCCTTCGAAGGCCTTGATCACTGGCGCGTGCACCGAGTGGTCGCCGCCGAGCACCACCGGCATCACGCCGGCATCGAGGATCTTGCGTACGGCGTATTCGGTGTTCTTGTTACTGGTTTCCATGTCGGTGTGGACGATGTCGGCATCACCGACGTCGACCATGCGCACGTCCGATGCGGTGAGGTACATCACGTCATCTTCGTGGTCGTAGGCGCCGGCGTGGCCGAAGGAAAACAGCGTCGATGCTTCGCGAATCCCGCGTGGTCCGAAGCGTGCGCCGGAGCGCCACTGGGTGCCCATGTCGTTGGGCACGCCAAGCACCGCAACGTCGGCATCCAGCGCGTCCCAATCGGTGCACACCGGGGATTTGCCAAAGGTGCAATGACCCACGAATGGCAGGTTCAGACGACCGGATTCATAACCGTTGTTCGACATTTCTAGCCTCTCCACTTCTTGTTATCGGCCTGGCGGACTGCAAGGCGACCGCCGTTGGAAAGACTATGGGCGCAGGTTTTCGTGGAAAAAATGCTAAACATCAGATACTCATATCGGCATTACCGATGCATCCACAAGCGGGAGGTTCCAGGTGATTCAGCTGCACGATGTTGATCTGAAGTTGCTCAGAGTATTTGCCACGATTGTCCGGTGTGGCGGCTTCTCCGCCGCGCAGGCGGCGTTGAACGCCGGGCAGTCAACCATCAGCGAACAGATGACCCACCTGGAAACCCGCCTCGGGGTCAAACTCTGCCAGCGCGGGCGCAGCGGCTTTCGCCTGACCGAGCAAGGCGTGGCGATCCATGAAGCCACCCAGCGCCTGCTGTCGGCGGTGGAAAATTTCTGCATGGACGCCGACGTGCTCAAACAGCACATCAGCGGCAAGCTCAACCTGGGGATCATCGACACCACGATTACCGACCCGGATTCGCCCATTCCGCGCACCACCCAGCGCTTCGTCTCCCGCGGCCATGACGTGCACCTGAACGTGTACGTCGGCACTCCGGCGGAGCTCGAAGAACGGGTGCTCGACGGCCGGCTGCACCTGGCCATCGGGCACTTCCCGATCCATGTGCCGGGGCTGCTGCAATCGCCGCTGTACCAGGAAGCCCTGGGTTTGTATTGCGGGCGGCGCCACCCGCTGTTTGGCAGCCAGGCTGAAGGTGAGGAGCTGCTCGAAGAAGTCGCTGCCGGGCGGATCGTCGTGCGTGGCTACATGCAGCAATACGACCTCGAGCACCTGGGCGTCAGCAAGGCGGCCGCCACCGTGGACAACATCGAAGCCACCGCGATCCTGATCATTTCCGGCGCCTACCTGGGTTTTCTGCCGGAGCACTTTGCCGCCCAATGGGTCAAGAGCGGTGAGATGCATCAACTGGCACCCGCGAGCTTGCGTCTGAAATCGCCGTTCGACGTGATCACCCGACGCGGTACGGCACCGCCGCCGATCCTCCAAGCGTTCCTCGAGGACCTGGCCGCCAGCGCCCGTAAAACCGGCACGCCGTGAGGTGACACTCGCCAAATTGAAATTTTGCCGGGCATACTGATTTCAGTTCGCCAACCTTGCAGGCCCGTCATGCGCATCCACGTCACCTTCATCGACCGCGTCGGAATCACCCAGGAAGTGCTGGCCCTGCTCGGTGGACGCAGTTTCAACCTGGACGCCGTGGAGATGGTCCCGCCGAACGTCTACATCGATGCGCCAACCCTCGGTACCGAGGTGCTGGAGGAGCTGCGCGAAGCGCTATTCGGCGTGCACGGCGTGCAAGCGGTGACCATGGTCGACATCCTTCCGGGACAACGCCGGCGCCTGCAACTGGACGCGTTGCTGGCAGCCAGTTCCGACCCGGTGCTGGCGGTGGATGATCGCGGCCATGTGCTGCTGGCCAACCCGGCGCTGATCGCCCTCTGCGGGCGTGAACCGGCCGGTGAATCGCTGACCGCACTGTTCGACGATGCCGATTTGCAGCGCACCCTGATCGCCCATCATTTCCGCCTGCCGATGCACGAGGTCAGCCTCGGCGGCCAGACCTTGCTCCTCGACGCGATGCCAATCACCGACGCCGGCGCCCTGCTCACCCTGTATCAACCCAATCGCATCGGCGAACGCCTGTCGGCGCTGCACCACGACCATGCCGAAGGCTTCGATGCGCTGCTCGGCGAATCGCCGCCGATCCGTGCGCTCAAGGCCCGTGCTCAGCGTGTAGCGGCCCTCGATGCGCCGTTGTTGATCCAGGGTGAAACCGGCACCGGCAAAGAGCTGGTGGCCCGTGCCTGCCACGCCATCAGTCCACGGCACGATGCGCCGTTCCTCGCCCTGAACTGCGCGGCGCTGCCGGAGAGCCTGGCCGAAAGCGAGCTGTTCGGCTACGCCCCCGGCGCCTTCACCGGCGCACAACGGGGCGGCAAGCTCGGCCTGCTGGAGCTGGCCGATCAGGGCACGGTGTTCCTCGATGAAGTGGGTGAAATGTCGCCCTATCTGCAAGCCAAGTTGCTGCGTTTTTTGAGCGATGGCTGCTTCCGTCGGGTCGGTGGCGACAAAGAGGTCCGGGTCAATGTGCGGGTACTCAGCGCCACCCACCGCGACCTGGAAAAAATGGTCGCCGAAGGGCGTTTTCGCGAAGACCTGTTCTACCGCCTCAACGTGCTCAACCTGCAAGTACCGCCGCTACGCGAGCGCGGTCACGACATCCTGCTGATGGCCAATCACTTCATGCAACAGGCCTGCGCGCAGATCCAGCGACCGGTTTGTCGGTTGGCGCCGAGCACCTTCAGCGCCCTGCTCGGCAACCGCTGGCCGGGCAATGTGCGGCAATTGCAGAACGTGATCTTTCGCGCGGCGGCGATCTGCGAAAACCCGCTGGTGGACATCGACGACCTTGACATCGCCCGCACCGCCGTCGAGCGGCAAAACGACGGTGAAGTGGGCAGCCTGGAAGAGGCCGTTGGCGACTTTGAAAAGAACCTGCTGGAACAGCTCTACCGCAGCTACCCGTCCAGTCGCTTGCTCGCTGCGCGGTTGCAGACGTCCCATAGCGCCATTGCCATTCGCTTGCGCAAGTACGGGATTCCCAACAAACCGTAAGACTGACTCGGTCAAAATGTGGGAGCGGGCTTGCTCGCGAAAGCGGTGTGTCATTCACCATCAGTGTTGCCTGACAGGGCGCCTTCGCGAGCAAGCCCGCTCCCACAGGGGGATCAGTGTTGTTGCCGGATTCCCTGTCTGAAAATCGATACAGCGTAGCGAAATCAAGACAACCACTTGCCTGCCAGCTATCACGGCGCTTGCGTCCGAGGCTTTACTTGCCTGTATTGATTTCAATACGACACTCGTCGTTCCCTTCTTGTAAAAACACTTTAAGCCATTGATTTAGAACAACTAATAAACATTGGCACCGCCCTTGCTATCACTCCTCCAACCCCGCTCGTCGCCCCGCCACGAGCCTTAAAACAATAAGGAGTTGATATGAGCGAATTGCGTTTCACCGTCGATCACGAATGGTTGCGCCTTGAGAGCAATGGCCTGGTCACCGTCGGCATCACGGCGTTTGCCCAGCAGGCGCTGGGGGATGTGGTGTTCGTTCAGGTGCCTGAACTGGGCGCCTTCGATGCACGCGCTGAAGTGTCGGTGCTGGAGTCGGTGAAAGCCGCCAGCAGTATCGGCATGCCGCTGGACGGTGAAGTGGTCGAGATCAACGCGACGCTCGAGAGCACCCCGGAATTGGTCAACGAAGACCCGTTGGGCGAAGGCTGGTTCTTCCGTTTCAAACCGGTCGATGTCGAGGCGTTGAGCGACTTGCTGGATCTGGACGCCTATGAACGCCTGACCGCCGAACACGCCGACGCTTGAAGCCCCCACGAATCCAGAAAAAGGACCACCCCATGTTCAGCAAACACGACCAGATCAAAGGCTACGACGATGAACTGCTGGCGGCGATGAACGCCGAGGATGCGCGGCAGGAACACCACATCGAACTGATCGCCTCGGAGAACTACACCAGCCAGCGGGTGATGCAAGCCCAAGGCAGCGGCCTGACCAACAAGTACGCCGAAGGCTATCCGGGCAAGCGCTATTACGGCGGCTGTGAACACGTCGATGTGGTCGAGCAACTGGCCATCGACCGTGCCAGACAACTGTTCGGCGCCGACTATGCCAACGTCCAGCCGCACTCCGGCAGCCAGGCCAACGCCGCGGTTTATCTGGCCCTGCTGCAAGCCGGCGACACCGTGCTGGGCATGAGCCTGGCCCACGGCGGTCACCTGACCCACGGCGCCAAGGTGAGTTTTTCCGGCAAGCTCTACAACGCGGTGCAGTACGGTATCGATACCGCCACTGGCCTGATCGATTACGACGAAGTCGAGCGCCTGGCCGTCGAGCACAAGCCGAAGATGATCATCGCCGGGTTCTCGGCGTACTCGAAGACCCTGGACTTCCCGCGCTTCCGCCAGATCGCGGACAAGGTCGGCGCGTACTTCTTCGTCGACATGGCCCACGTCGCCGGTCTGGTGGCGACCGGTCTGTACCCGAACCCGCTGCCCTACGCCGACGTGGTCACCACTACCACCCACAAGACCCTGCGTGGCCCACGCGGCGGTTTGATACTGGCCAGGGCCAATCCCGAACTGGAGAAAAAACTTAACGCCGCGGTGTTCCCCGGCGGTCAGGGCGGCCCGTTGATGCACGTGATCGCGGCCAAGGCCGTGTGTTTCAAGGAGGCGCTGGAACCGGCATTCAAGACCTATCAGGCGCAAGTGATCCGCAATGCCCAGGCCATGGCGTCAGTTTTTATCGAACGCGGTTACGACGTGGTGTCCGGCGGTACTGACAACCATCTGTTCCTGGTCAGCCTGATCCGCCAGGGCCTGACCGGCAAGGACGCCGACGCCGCCCTCGGCCGCGCCGGCATCACCGTCAACAAGAACGCCGTGCCCAACGATCCGCAATCGCCGTTCGTGACGTCCGGCCTGCGCATCGGCACCCCTGCGATCACCAGCCGTGGTTTCAAGGAAGCGCAAAGCATCGCCCTGGCAGGCTGGATCTGCGACATCCTCGACCACCTGGGCGATGCCGATATCGAGGCCAACGTCGCCCGACAGGCAGCCGCCCTGTGCGCGGACTTCCCGGTCTACCGCGACTGACCAGACAACATAGAACCCTGTGGGAGCGGGCTTGCTCGCGAAGGGGCCGTGTCAGTCGACATCAATATTGACTGGCACGCCGCCTTCGCGAGCAAGCCCGCTCCCACAGGATCTGCGCAATTGCACAAGGAAAACACCATGAACGCCATTGTCGAATCGACCGGCAACAACCCGGCCAAGGTGGAGGTCGGCACCAAACTGCGCGGCGCGGACAAGGTCGCGCGGATTCCGGTGAAGATCATTCCCACGGATGAACTCCCGCGCAAACCCGACTGGATTCGCGTGCGCATGCCGATCTCCCCCGAGGTCGAGCGGATCAAGCAACTGTTGCGCAAACACAAGCTGCACAGCGTCTGCGAAGAAGCCTCGTGCCCGAACCTGGGCGAGTGTTTTTCCGGTGGCACCGCCACGTTCATGATCATGGGCGACATCTGCACCCGTCGCTGCCCGTTCTGCGATGTCGGCCATGGCCGGCCCAAGCCGCTGGATGCCAACGAACCGATGAACCTGGCCGTGGCCATCGCCGAACTGCGCTTGAAGTACGTGGTGATCACCTCGGTGGATCGCGACGATTTGCGCGATGGTGGCGCCCAACACTTTGTCGATTGCCTGCGTGAAATCCGCAAGCTGTCGCCCGGCGTGCAACTGGAAACCCTGGTGCCGGATTATCGCGGACGCATGGACGTGGCACTGGCGATCACCGCCACTGAACCGCCGGATGTGTTCAACCACAACCTGGAAACCGTACCGCGCCTGTATAAAGCCGCACGGCCGGGTTCGGACTTCGAATGGTCGCTGGACCTGCTGCAGAAATTCAAGCACGCGGTGCCCCACGTGCCGACCAAATCCGGGCTGATGCTGGGCCTTGGCGAAACCGACGAGGAAGTCATCGAGGTCATGCAGCGCATGCGCGAGCACGACATCGACATGCTGACCCTCGGCCAGTATCTGCAGCCCTCCCGCAGTCACTTGCCGGTGCAGCGCTTCGTGCACCCGGACACCTTTGCCTGGTTCGCCGAGGAAGGTGCACGCATGGGTTTCAAGAACGTCGCGTCCGGGCCGCTGGTGCGCTCGTCCTATCACGCCGATCAACAACTTCATGGAGGTGCAGGCGGTTTCAAGCCATGATGAGTTGACTGGTAATGCATGGAGCCGCTTCCGATGTCTCGTTCACCCTGTCTGTTGTTGCTGTGCCTGAGCCTTGCCACGCCGTGCATGGCCGACGAACCGAAACCCGGGCACATGGTGTATCTGCGTGCGGTCGACCCGGGCATCGTGCAGGACATCCGCTACGCCAGCGCCCACAACTTTACCGGACACCCGCTCGACGGTTATCAGGCGCCGGAGTGCCTGCTGTCCGTGGACGCCGCCAAAGCCCTGGCCCGAGTGCAAACGGCACTGAACGCCGAGGGTTACGGTTTGAAGGTATTCGACTGTTATCGCCCGGTGCGGGCGGTAGCGGACATGGGCCGCTTCGCCAACGAGCCCGGCGACCCGCTCAAGACCGAATTCTATCCACGGGTCGACAAACAGGACTTCTGGCGCCTGGGTTACGTGGCACGGGTGTCCAATCACTCCCGGGGCAACACCGTCGACCTGACCCTGACCGGCCCCGACGCCCTGCCTGCCGATACCTGGACGCCATCCGTCCATCAAGTGGATTGCACGGCGCCTTACGGCCAGCGCTGGCACGACGGCGCGCTCGACATGGGCACCGGGTTCGATTGCTTCGATGAACGGGCGCACACCGATTCGGCGCTGATCAACGCCACGGCCAAAGCCAATCGCCAGCGACTGACCGATGCCATGGCCAAGGAAGGCTTTGTGGGTTATTCGGCCGAGTGGTGGCACTTCACGTACAGCGGCAATCCGCCGAAGCCGGACGTCATGGACTTCCCCATCACGCCGTTAACGCCATGAACCATCTGCTCAAGACCCTGTTGGTGGCGTTTTTTCCGCTGGCCGCCATGGCCCAGGGACTCGACGGCAGCGACCAACTGATCGTGGTCACCAGTAAAGGCTGGAATGATATCCAGGGTACTGCCCAGCGCTATGAACGGCACGGGCAGACCTTGCGCAAATTCGAAGCATCCTTTGCCGTCGTTCTCGGCAAGAACGGCATGGGCTGGGGCAAGGGGCTGCTCGACAGCGGGCCACCTGAAGGACCGGTCAAGCAGGAAGGCGATGGAAAGGCGCCAGCTGGCATGTTCAAGCTGGGCACGGCGTTTGGCTACGCGCCTTCGGCCGATACCCGCCTGCCCTATCTGTCGCTGACACCGAGCATCGAATGCGTGGATGACAGCCAATCGACTCGCTACAACGAACTGGTCGACGGCGCGGTCGTCGAAAAAGACTGGAGCAGCTCCGAACGGATGCGCCGCCCAGATGAGTTGTACCGCCAGGGCATTTTCATCCAGCACAATACCCCGGCCTCTCCCGCTGCCGGCTCGTGCATTTTCTTCCACATCTGGCGCGGCCCCACGGCGCCGACCCGCGGCTGTACGGCCATGGACCCGGCGGATATTGCGCGGCTGTTGGATTGGCTGGACCCGGGCAAATCCCCGGTGCTGGTGCAACTGCCTGAAGCGCAGTACGAGCAGTTGCGTGAGCGTTGGAAACTCCCCAAGCGCTAGTCAACGCCGGACCCTGTGGCGAGGGAGCTTGCTCCCGCTGGGGCGCGTAGCGGCCCTACAAGATGGGACTGCTACGCAGTCCAGCGGGAGCAAGCTCCCTCGCCACAAATGCGGGTGTTAACCCCGTTCAACCACCACGCCACTCATCGACGGCTTGGCCAACGCGTAATAGATCACCCCCGGCACCAACAACCCGACGATCCACGAAATATCCACGCCGCCCAATTGCGCAACCATCGGCCCGGAGTAGAAATGGGTGTCGACAAAGGGCAACTGGATCAACACGCCAATCACGTACACGCTGATCCCCAGCACGTTCCAGCGACCGTAGCGGCCTGCCGGGTCGGACAGTGCCGGGATGTCGTAACGTTCCTTGTTGATGAAGTAGTAATCCACCAGGTTGATCGCGCTCCACGGAGTGAAGAACGTCAGCAAAAACAGGATGAAGTACTTGAACGAGTTGAGGAACGAGTACTGCCCCAGCAACGCCAGCGTGGTGGATGCCGCGACGATCAGCAGCACAAACAGCATGCGCTGGCGGGCGGTGATTTCCAGGCGGCGACGAAAGCCAGTAATGATGGTGGCGATGCACATGAAACTGCCGTAGGCGTTGAGGGTCGACACTGTGACCTTGCCGAACACAATGCTCAGGTACAGCAAAGACGCGATCACCCCGCTACTGCCCAGACCGACAATGGTCGCCACTTCGTGCCCACGAAAATTCGCCCCGGCCAATGCGGCGGCGAACACCCCGAGCACCATCGAAGCCTGAGCCCCCAGCACCGTGCCGAGACCGACGGCAGCGAAGGTTTTCCACGATGAAGTTTTGCTCGGCAGGTAACGCGAATAATCCGCCACATAAGGACCGAACGCGATCTGCCAGGACGCCGAGAGCGACACCGCCAGCAGGAAGGTGCTCCAGCCAAAATGACGATTGTCGAGCAACAGGCCGATGTCGTTGAGGGTCATCAACCGGGTGAACAGATAGGCGAAGGCGATGATGCCCAGCACGCTGGCCACCCGCCCGACCAGGTGAATCACCCGATAACCGAAGATGGTCAGGAACGCGATGCACGCCGCGAAAATCAGGATGCCGGCGCTGTCGCTGACGCTGATCAATTGCGCAATCGCCTGCCCCGACAACACCGCGCCGGTGGCGCTGAAACCGAGGTACATCAGGCATACCAGGACAATCGGGATCGCCGCGCCATACACCCCGAACTGCACGCGGCTGGAGATCATCTGCGGCAGGCCGAGCTTCGGCCCTTGCGCCGCGTGCAGCGCCACCACGGCACCGCCGAATAGCTGCCCAATCAGCAAGCCGATGAGTGACCAGAACACATCGCCGCCCAGCACCACGGCCAGGGCGCCGGTGACGATGGCAGTGATTTGCAGGTTCGCGCCGAGCCACAGGGTGAACTGGCTGTAGAGACTGCCGTGACGCTCGGCCTCGGGGATGAAATCGATCGAACGGGTTTCGATCAGGGAACTTCGTTGCACACTCATGACGGTGTTTCCTTTGAGGAACTGTTTTTGTTATCAGGGGTAGAACTTAGAAGGTCTTGGTGGCGCTCGCCACCACCGTGGCCGAGCACAGATCGTCATAGCCATACCAGCCACTGCACTCGCTTTTCGTCAGGTCGGTGTCGACATAACTCAGGCCCCAGGTCACGCCGACGAAGTCGCGGGTCAGCTTGGCTTCCCACTCGTAGTAGGCCTCGCGGTTGTCGCCGTTGGCGGACCAGAAAGCCGGGTCTTTCACATCGTTGCGCCCCACGCGCAGCTCCAGGCCGACTTCGGCCGGCAACGAGAATCTATAGCCGACATAGGTGTAGAGCGTGTCCTGGTCTTCGCCGAAAACGTTCGGTGTGTCCTTCGAGTAATAGGCACCCAGCTTCACGCCGTACACGTCGAGAATGGCGTAGACCTCGCTCAGGTTGAATTCGGAATTTTTCGGGTAGTCGTACTTGATGTAGCCCAGATCGAGGCTGATCGCGTCCGTCGCCTGCCAGTAGTAACCGGCGTAGTACTCAAGTTCCTGCCGGGTATCGAAGCCGCCACCGAAATCCACGTTGGAGGTCCAGGCGCCAATGTACAGGCCGCTGCTGTGCAGCAATGTTGCGCCGGCCTGGGCCGCTGGATCGCCCAGGGTTTGCGAGATGCCGCGGCTACGGTAGTCGCTGACGACGCCCAGGGTCATGTCCAGGCTGAAGTCATCGTTGAGGGCCAGGGCCTGGCTGGTCAAAGGCGCCAATGCCAGTGCGGCGAGGGTCAAAGCTGAAAGTACGTTCATGCGCTTCTCTTGTTTTTATGGGGGTACAGGGAATTTCAGCCACGGCGCTGCCAGGCCCGTCGCAATGCGAGGGCCTGGCAGTTTTCAGGCAGTGCGGTTGAACGCAGGTCAGGACGCGGGCGCGTAGACCTGCTTGCCGGCGAAGAAGGTTTTCAGGACTTTGGTCTCGAACAGTTCGTCATCGCTGACCTTGAACACATCGCGGTCGAGGATGATCAGGTCAGCCTGTTTGCCCGGCGCCAGCGAACCGATCTGCTGCTCCAGACGCAGGGTTTTGGCGGCGTTGAGAGTGTAGGCGTAGAACATGGTCTGGCGGTCGATGCTCTCCTTGGCATTGAGCACACCGAGCGGCCCTTTGCGTGTGCTGGCCTGGGCAATGGCGTTGAACGGATTGGGGCTGGACACCGGCCAGTCACTGCCGCCGGCAATCACCGCGCCGGCGTCATGCAGCGATCGGGCGGGATACTGGTAACCGTAGGCGAAAGCGCTGATGTAGGGTTTGACCAGTTCGACGGTGTAGGTCTCGCCGGTAGCCCACAGCAGTTGCATGGAGGCAATCACCCCCAGTTGCTTGAAGCGCGCAAACTCCTTGGGATTGACCAGTTGCAGGTGAGCGATGCTGTGCGGCACCGGCGTCGGATTGAGCTTGCGCGCATAGGCCACGCCATTGAGCGACTCACGCACCGCACGGTCGCCGACCGCATGCATGTGCACGATCCAGCCGCGCTTTTCTGCCGCCACCACCAACTCACCGAAGTGCGCCGGTTCGATCAGCAGCTGACCGTTCTTGTGGCTGTTCTTGAACGGCACGATGACCGCGGCGGTCTGCCCCGGAAATTCGAGAATGCCATCGGTGAACACCTTGATGCCGGGGAATGTCAGGTTGGGAACGCCTTCGAACTGCTTCATCACCGTGGCAATCACTTCCAGATCGGCCGGGCGGCTCTTCGGGTTGGTGACCATCAATGCCGCGACGTGAGCACTGAGTTCACCGTTCTGCGCCAGCGCCTTGTACAGCGGCAGCACGCCGACACTTTCCGTGGTGGCCTTGAAATCGAACAGCGAATCCTCACTGCCGCCATTCGCCGCAGCGTCCATCCAGGCGGTGACGCCGTATTGATTGTTAACCCTCACCGCCTCGCGAGCGGCCTTGAGCATGGTCTCCGGGCTGGGCGCGGGGATCCCGCCGCGCACCACGTCCCAGCGGGATTCGGCAAAGTAGCCGTTAGGAGTGAAATCCTGTTCATGCCCAATGTAACCGCGGTCTTTTTCCGGCAGGCTCTTGACCAGTGCTGCGTCGATGTTCAGGCGCTTGAGCATCGCGTTGTTGGCCCAACCGGTGTGGCCGTCGATGCCGCTGAAGACAATCGGCTGATCGGCCCAACGCCCCTGATTGAACACTTTGCCCAGTTCACGGCTTTTTTCCCAATAGGCCGAACTGACCCCGGCGACGCTGATCACATCACCGGCCCTGGCACGGCCGGCCTTGTCCTCTTCGATCAACCATTGCTCCAGTTCCGGCAAGGGTTTGACCTCGTCCAGCAGGTTGGCCTTCATGTTGTCGAAAGCGCCCACGATCGGGTGGCTGTGGGTGTCGATCATGCCTGGCATCAACACCTTGCCCGCCAGGTCGATACGCTGGGTCCCGGCATCGGCCAGGGCGTTGATTTCGGCATTACTGCCCACTTTCAGAATCTTGCCGTCTTGTACCGCAACAGCCTGCACCAGCGCCTGGCCGGGTTCGGCGGTAAAGACCTTGCCGTTGAACAACACCAGGTCGGCGGCGGCCATCGCTTGCACCGACGATAACGCCAGCGCGGCGGCCAACAGGTTTGGAATAAATCGCATCGGAACGCTCTCTGGTTTTTATTGGACGGATCGGGAACTGACGACTTGGGAAGCAACCTGTGGAGCCAGCCCGAGGAACGGCGCCTTGGCCCACACGACCTTGCCGCCAACCAACGTCAGCAGCACGTCGTTGCGACCCAACTCCTCTTCGGGCACCTGCATGAAGTTCTTGTCCAGCACGATCAGGTCAGCGAACTTGCCGACTTCGACCGAGCCCAGCACCGCATCCAGCTTCAGCTGTTGGGCGGCATTGAGGGTGATGCTGCGCAGCACTTCGGCTCGCGACATGGCCGGATCGGCATTGAGTCGCCCGGCATATTTCGGTCCATAGCTGTGCGGATTGGTGGGGTCGCCGGAGCGGGTGACACCGATTTTCAGCGCCAGGAACTCATCGAGGGGATCGACCGGCCAGTCGCTGCCAAACGCCACACGGCCGCCAGCCTGGGCGATGCTGCCCGAGGGTTCCATGCGCTCGAATCGCTCGGCGCCGAGGTGATCGCTGGTGCCGTCGACCGTGGACGGTGCCTGCTGCGCCCACTGGAACGACATGGTGGCCGTGACGTCCAGTGCCTTGAAGCGTGGGTAGTCGGCAGGATCGACCGATTCGGCGTGCGCAATGGCCGGGCGGAAATGATTGCCCGGCAGTTGCTCGCGCACGTAGGCAACGCTGTCCAGTGCATCCCGCACCGCGCGCTCGCCGGTGGCGTGCAGATGCGGATCGAACCCGGCCTTGACCGCCTCCAGCAACAACGGATTGAGCACTTGCGGCGGGAAGTACAGTTCGCCCAGGTTTTTGCCCGGTGTCCACTTCGGCGCCTTGTCAGTGCCGCTGTTGTGCAGGTACGGCGTCAACATGGCGCCGGTGTCCGCCGGAGCATTGATGATGCCGTCCATGAACAGTTTGACGTGGCGCATGTTCACGCCCGGCGCGACATGCACTTCGCCCTGGTCGTAGGTGTTGGCCAGGGCCTTGGCCTCGGCGATGGTTTTCACCGGGTCGGCGGCAGCGGCGGCCGGGTCCAGCTTGATCGCCAGCAAGGCCCGGGCGGTCAGTTCGCCGGACTTTTGCAGGCTGGTGAAGGCCTTGCCGCTTTCCGGTCCCGACAGGGCATCGAAGAAGCTGGTGATGCCCTGCTGGCGCATGGCGTCGAGGGCCGCACGGGTCTGGTTGAGCTTTTCCGCGTCGGTCGCGGGCGGCACCACGGCGGCCAACGATTCGGCGGCGCCGTCCTCGCAGATGCCGTTCGGGTTGCCGACGCTGTCACGTCGGTACTTGCCGTCTTCGGGGTCGACGGTGCTCTTGTTGATCCCGGCCAGTTCCAGGCCGCGAGAGTTGGTCAACACGGTGTGAAAATCGGTGGAGCGCACCTGGATCGGACGCTTGGTCTTGAGCGCGTCCAGGGTCGATTTGTCGGCGTCGCCGTCAAGCCCGGTCATGCCCATGCGATCCCAGCTGCCGACTTCCAGCCAGACATCCGGGCCCTTGTCCTTCTCGGCATCGAGGCAGGCCTGGATGCTCGCCTGAAACTGCGCGCGGGTCATGGTCTGGTATTTCAGATCGCACAGCGTCATGGCACGACCGCCATCCCCCGGGTGCATGTGCGCATCGACGAACCCCGGCATCAGCATGCGCCCGGCCAGGTCGATCAGTTGGGTTTGCTTGCCGATGTAGCCGTCAACCCCGGCATCGCTGCCCACGTAGACAATCTTGCCGGCGGAAATCGCGATGGCCTGTTGCACGGAATCCTGGCCATCGACGGTGTAGACGTAGCCATTGCGCATGACCGTGTCGGCGGGCGTCGCGCCCAATGCCATGCAGGAAAACGCCGTTGTCGATGCAACGGCGATGAACAACCTGGAAAGTCTCAAATGCCTCACCCCTGTTCTTATTGTTTTGAAGCGGCCCGAAGCGACTGCACAAGCCCTTGATAGACAGGGACTACCCTATAGGGCGCAGCGCTCGAATGGACCTCTGCAAATGAGGAGGGGGCAGGCAAATAATTGAAACGGCGGGGATTAATCCCGGCGCACGGACTCCGCCAGCGCACCCGGCGAACGCAGGACGGAGCCCAGCTCCACCTTGCTTTTCACACCGAGTTGCAAGTAGCAATTGCGCAGGTAGGTGCGCACGGTCGCGGGGCTCAGGGCGAGGAGTTTGGCGATCTCTTTGTAGGAATGGCCGGCGGCGAACAGCATCGCTGCGCTGCGTTCCCGTGGTGCCAGGCCGTCTCCGCCTGACGGCGCATCGAGGGACAGGATGACGTGCTCGGCGTTGGGGCTGAGGGTCAGGGCGCAGCGGCCCAGGCGGATCACACAGGGGGCTTTGGACAATTGCGCAATGACGTCGACCGGCAGTGTCGACCCGCTCCAGCCGGGCAGTTCGCGCTGAATCGCGGCACACAACCGGGCGCCGACATAGAGCAGACTGCCGTCCATGCGCGCGATCCCGGAGTCGCTCGCACCATTGTCGGTGTCGAAGCGGATCATGTCCTGCACCTGAAACCGCCACAGCTGGAACAGGTGTTCGCAGTAAGCGGAAAACAGCTCGCCTTCCGTTTCATTGAATGCCTGCTCATGCTCACCACGGTAGAGACAGACGAAGAACATCAAGCCGCTTTCAGGCAGTTCGAAGGTGATGCACATCAAATGAAACAGGTCGTGACGCCGGGCGAAGTCGTTGACCGCTTCGCAGGGGTCATTGAAACCGCTGTCGCGCAACACCTCGCCGGGTTGATTCAAGGTGGTATGGGAGAATTTGTCATTGGCCGCTACCGGATGCCATTCGGCAACAAAGGATTCGGGCAGGTTGATGCGTCCGTGCATCCAGCTTTGCGGGGTAACGTTGCCGGGGGGCGACATCTCGCCCCACCACGCAGAGGTGAAGGGCACCAGTTGAGCGAATGTTTGCACGCCATCGGCGATGAACCGCGACGCCCCGCTTTCCCGTGCCAGCCGCCCCAGGTGCAACACGCAATGATTGAACGCCTTCAGCGTGGCCAGCGACCTGTTGTCGTCAACCTGGTTTGCCCCCTCCATTTTTGCGATCCCGTTCACTGCATGGTCTGTTGCCGCGACGATGCCATAGGCTCGGGAATGGCGTCCAGTTCGCCGTGACATCAACGGTTACAAACTGCTGTTCAACCCGTACAACTGTGGTCTGCGGTCCTGATGCAGGTCGTTGCGCGCGCTGATGCGCTTGTTGCGCGCTTCGGCGAGGTTCAGCGTCGCCAGCAGGATCTGCTCGCCGCCCTGCTCCGCCGGACCGGCCAAGGGGTAACCGTCAGCATCGACGATGACCGACCCTTGCACCCAGCCAACCCCGCGTTCATGGCCATAGCGATCGCATGCTGCAATGAACATCCGGTTCACCGAAGCATTGGCCTGCACCCGCAGCACTTCCGCCGGGCGCTCGGTTTGCGGCCGCGGACCGTCTGGCCAATTGACCGGCGCACACAGCAGATCGGCCCCGGCCAGTGCCGGCAGTCGCACCCACTCGGGAAACTCCAGGTCGTAGCAAATCAGCATGCCGAGACGCCCATGAACCGTCTCGACCACCGGTGGCGCGGCATCGCCGGCGCTGAAGATTTCTTTTTCGGCATCCCACAGATGCGCCTTGCGGTACACCGCACGCAACCCTTGGGCATCGATCATCGACGCGCTGTTTGCCAGCTCATCACCGGGCAGGCGCTCGCAGAATCCGCCGACTATTACCAGATTCAGCTCACGGGCCAGGGTCTGCCAGAGTTGCAAGGTCGGGCCATCAGTGGTTTCCGCCAGGGTCAGCGCCTCGTCGCGGTCGGCAAACAGATAGCCGCTCTGCACCAGTTCGGGCAACACGACAACCTGCGCGCCCAGGTACGCCGCCTGACGAATCGCGCGCTCGGTGAGCGTGCGGTTGTAGGCCAGGTCACCTATTTTCGGTGCCAATTGGCAGCAGGCGACCACCGTATTTTTTACGCTGTTCAACGACCTGCCTCCGCAAATGAATGGGTCATGGCGACGATGTCGCTTTCGCTCAGCGCGTCGATCACCCGGCGCTCGGCGGCCAGATCAATCGAGCGGCTGAGCAGGTAATAGGTCAGCCCCGACACCACCAGGCCCACTAGCCACGCGATATCCACGCCTTCCAGCACCCGCGCCAGCGGGCCGACGAAAACCTCTTTGCCGGCGGCGGCATCGAAGATGTAGAAGAACGGCACCATCGCGGCGAAGCCGATCAGGTACGAGACAATGCCGCGAAATTGCCAGGCGCCGTAGATGCCCTTTGGCGTGAAGAAATGCGGGATCGCATAGCGGCCCTTGCGCACGAAGAAGTAGTCCACCAGGTTCACCGCTGTCCACGGCACCAGGAAGTACAGCAACAACACAAGGAAGGTGTTCAACAGCGCGATGCCGTCACCTTTGATCGACAGCACGCAGGTCAACAGAATCACGCTGATCACACTGATCGACAGCACGCGGGCGCGGGGAGTCGGGGTGATTTTTTTGATCGAGTCGACACCGGTCAGCAGCGTCAGCATGGCGCTGTAGGTGTTGAGCGCAATGATCGGCAGGAAGCCCGCCACCGAGACGATCACCAGCAGATTGCCCAACCCCGGCACCATGGAAGAACCGACCTGATTCAACGCCACCAGTGCATCCGCTGCTTTCAACTGCTGCGCCAGCCAGGCACCGAGGCCGATCATCCAGCTGCCGGACAACGAGGCACCGATGAACACCGCCGCGATCAGTTTCGCCCGGCTGGTGTTTTTCGGCAGGTAACGGGAATAGTCGGACACGTAGGGTGCATAGGAAATGTTGTAGCTGGCACCGATGGCGAACAGCGTGGCGAAGGCCACCCAGTTGAAGCCCAGATCGGTCGCCGGCGTGACACCTTCCTGACCCGCACCGAACATCAGGGCGATGGTCACCAGGGCGTACAGCGGCAAAGTCGCCAGCAAGGCCCACTTGAACGCCTTGTGCATCAGGTCGTGGCCGTAGATCGACAACAGTGCGCCTATCAGCACCACGGCGACGGCGACGATGGTCGGGTCGATGCCAAACACGTGCTCCAGGCCATTCATGATCAGCGAGATGTTCACCACGTTGAAGCCGACGAACACGAACATCGTCGCCATCAAGGCCAGGATGACCCCGCGATAACCGAACTGTGCGCGGGACTGGATCATCTGCGGCAGGCCCATTTCCGGGCCCTGGGAGCCGTGGAACGCCATGAAAATGGTGCCGAACATGATGCCCAGGGCACCGGCGAGCATGGTCCACAATGCCGACAAACCGAGGCTCGGGCCGACAAAACCAATGGAGATAGTGAAGAAGTGGAAATTACCCAGGAACCAGAACGGCCCCTGGCTGCTGAGTTTGGCGTGGCGTTCGTTTTCCGGAATGTAATCGATCGAGTGGCCTTCGATGGCCAATCCGCCGCTCGTCTCGGCGGCGCGCGCAGACACTGGGGAACCTGACATACGATTGTTCCTATGCTGTTGTTTGTTGTTTTTGTGGGTACAGCGCTCGCCACGACGTCCAGATCCGGTGAAACTCCATAAAAAGCTGACGATGACGCTGGTTTCACGGCAATGTAGGGCGTGAGTTCCGGCAATAAAATATCGCAGGCACACTGTTCACATAGATCAGCACCTATGTAATCGAGAGTCGGGAGCCCCCATGCTGGGAACTGTAACGGAGCTGGATCTGCGTCTGATCCGGGTATTTCTGACCGTCGTCGAGGCCGGCGGCATTTCGGCGGCACAAACCGCCCTCAACACCACCCAACCGACGATCAGCGCGCAACTGGCGACGCTGGAAGCGCGGGTCGGTTTCCGTCTGTGCGAACGCGGGCGTGGCGGGTTTTCCGTAACGCCCAAAGGCACTCAATTCATCGAGGCGGCCCGACGCTTGCTGGCGGCGGCCGAGGGTTTCCGGGTCGAGGTGCAGCACATCAACCGCAAAGTCTCGGGCAGCATCAACATCGGCCTGCTGGGGCAAATCGATCCGGTGGCGAACAAGAAAATCGGCCTGGCCATTGCCCATTTGCGGGCTCGGCACGAGGGGCTGTATTTCCATTTCACCGAGCTATCGTCATCCTTGCTGGAGGAAAAAATCATCAATGGCCATATCGATCTGGCCATCGGCTACTTCTGGCACCGCTTGCCCAGCATCGATTATTTCCCCTTGTTCCCGGAAACCCAGATTGCCTACTGCGCGCCCTCGCATCCGTTGTTCGACCAGGTCGGCGCACTGACCCGCGAAGATGTCAGCGGGTTTGACTGGGTCTGGCCGAGCCATCCGCTGCCGGAAATGCCGGCCCCCACATCAATCGAACGCCTGACCGTGCTCACTGACAGCATGGACGGCGCGGCCCTGCTGATTCTGTCCGGCCAGCACCTGGGGTTTCTGCCGCAGCACTACGCGACCCGCCATGAACAGCTGGGGCAGTTGCACCCGCTGAATCCGGACCTGCTGCGCTATGAGGTCAGCTTTCATGCGGCGGTGCGGCATTCGTCTCGCCAGCGCGATCTGGTGAGTGCGTTCCTGAATGAGCTGATCGAGATTTTCGGAGCGGTGTAGGTCCTGTGGGAGCGGGCTTGCT
>NZ_AKJM01000082.1 GCF_000282335.1 Pseudomonas sp. GM48 | reverse complement strand
GTGGGAGCCGAGTCAGCCGTTAAAGATCAGCCAGCGTCGACACCAGAATCGCCTTGATGGTGTGCATGCGGTTTTCCGCTTGCTCGAAGGCGATGCAGGCCGGCGACTCGAACACGTCATCGGTCACTTCGATGCCGTTGCTCAGGTGCGGGTACTGCTCGGCAATCTGCTTGCCGACTTTGGTATCACAGTTGTGGAACGCCGGCAGGCAGTGCATGAACTTGGTGCGCGGGTTGCCGGTGGCTTTCATCAGTTCGGCGTTGACCTGATACGGCAGCAGTTGCTGGATACGTTCGGCCCAGGCTTCAACCGGTTCGCCCATCGACACCCAGACGTCGGTGTGGATGAAATCCACGCCCTTGACGGCGGCTTTCGGGTCTTCGGTGAGGGTGATGCGGGCGCCGCTTTCTTCCCCGTACTGTTTGCAGCGAGCCACCAGGTCGTCCGCCGGCCACAGGGCTTTTGGCGCGCAGATGCGCACGTCCATGCCGAGTTTGGCGCCGATCAGCAACAGCGAGTTGCCCATGTTGTTACGCGCATCGCCGAGGTAGGCGTAGCTGATCTCGTGGATTGGCTTATCGGCGTGCTCACGCATGGTCAGCACATCGGCGATCATTTGTGTCGGGTGATACTCGTCGGTCAGGCCGTTAAACACCGGTACGCCGGCGAACTTGGCCAGCTCCTCGACGATTTCCTGCTTGAAGCCACGGTATTCGATGGCGTCATACATGCGCCCGAGCACGCGGGCGGTGTCCTTCATGCTTTCCTTGTGACCGATCTGCGAGGAGTTCGGGTCGATGTAGGTGACATTGGCGCCCTGGTCATAGGCTGCAACTTCGAACGCACAGCGGGTGCGGGTCGAGGTTTTTTCGAAGATCAGCGCGATGTTGTTGCCCTTGAGATGCTGCTGTTCGGTGCCGGTGTACTTGGCACGTTTGAGGTCGCGGGACAGGTCGAGCAGGTAGCGCAATTCGCGAGGGGTGTGGTGTTCCAGGCTCAGCAGATTGCGGTTATGAATATTGAACGCCATTTTGGATCTCCTAAGGTGTCGGTTATCCCCTTGGCCCGAACTCGGTAAGTGCGGGCCAAGGCTAATAGGTTAGTAGTCAATCGGATCGCGGATGATCGGGCAGGTCATGCAATGGCCGCCGCCCCGTCCCCGGCCGAGTTCGCCAGCGCTGATGGTGATGACCTCCACCCCGGCCTTGCGCATCAGGGTGTTGGTGTAGGTATTGCGGTCGTAGCCGATGACCACGCCGGGCTCCACGGCTACCACGTTGTTGCCGTCGTCCCACTGCTCGCGTTCGGCGGCGAAGCTGTTGCCGCCGGTTTCCACCACACGCAGGGCCTTGAGGTTGAGGGCCTGGGCCACAGTGTCGAGGAAGTTGGTTTCTTCGCGGCGGATGTCGATGCCACCCGCTTTGCTTTCATCGGGACGCAGGGTGAAGGCGACAATCTGGTTCACCACTTCCGGGAAGATCGTGACGAGGTCGCGATCGCAGAAGCTGAACACGGTGTCCAGGTGCATTGCCGCGCGGGATTTCGGCAGGCCGGCGACGATCACTTTCTCGACGGCTTTGTTTTTGAACAGGTTCACCGCCAATTGGGCAATGGCCTGCCGCGACGAGCGTTCGCCCATGCCGATCAATACCACGCCGTTGCCGATCGGCATCACATCACCGCCCTCAAGGGTGGAGTTGCCGTGGTCCTTGTCCGGGTCGCCGTACCAGATCTGGAAGTCGGCGTTGGTGAACTCGGGGTGGAACTTGTAGATGGCGGTGGTCAGCAGGGTTTCCTGACGGCGCGCCGGCCAGTACATCGGGTTGAGGGTGACGCCACCGTAGATCCAGCAGGTGGTATCGCGGGTGAACTGGGTGTTGGGCAGCGGCGGCAGAATGAAGCTGGAATTGCCGAGGAAGTCGCGGAACATCTCGATGGCCTTGCCGCCGAAACTGGTGGGCAAGTCGTCGCCCGAGACGCCGCCGATCAGGAACTCGGCGATCTTGCGCGGCTCCAGGCTACGCAGCCACGAAGTGGTTTCGTTGATCAGGCCCAGGCCCACCGAGTTGGCGGTGATCTTGCGCTCCAGAATCCAGTCCAGGGCTTCGGGGATGGCGACGATGTCCGTCAGCAGGTTGTGCATTTCCAGTACATCGATGTTGCGTTCACGCATCTTGGTGACGAAGTCGAAGTGGTCGCGCTTGGCCTGGGCCACCCACAACACGTCATCGAACAGCAGTTCATCGCAGTTGTTCGGGGTCAGCCGCTGATGGGCAAGCCCTGGGGAGCAAACCATGACTTTGCGCAGTTTTCCGGCTTCGGAATGGACGCCGTACTTAACTTTTTCCTTGGTCATTACAGTGATCCTCCAGATGACAAAACAGGGTAGTTAAAGAGTCAGGAAGCCGTCATAGAGGCCGTAGGCCGCCACCACGGCGCCGACGACCACCGCGGCGAAAATCAGCTTCTCGACGTTGGTGAAAACCGGTTTGTTTACTTCAAGCTTAGCCTTGGCAAACAGGATCACGCCGGGGGCGTAGAGCAGGGCCGAGAGCAGCAGATATTTGATGCCGCCGGCGTACAGCAGCCAGATCGCGTAGACCAGGGCCACGGCGCCGATGACGAGATCTTTCTGCCGGCCGCCTGACGCGCCCTCGTAGGTTTCGCCCCGCACGGCCAGCAGCAAGGCATAGGCTGCCGACCACAGGTACGGCACCAGAATCATCGAGGTGGCGAGGTAGATCAGCGACAGGTAAGTGCTGGCGGAGAACAGCGTGATGATCAGGAAAATCTGCACCATGGCGTTGGTCAGCCACAGGGCGTTGACCGGTACATGGTTGGCGTTTTCGCGGCGCAAGAACGCCGGCATGGTGTGGTCCCTGGCGGCGGCGAACATGATCTCCGCGCACAGCAGCACCCACGACAGCAACGCTCCCAGCAACGAGATGATCAAACCGACGCTGATCAGCACTGCGCCCCAGTGACCGACCACGTGTTCCAGTACGGCGGCCATCGACGGGTTCTGCAACTTGGCCAGTTCCGGCTGGGTCATGATCCCCAGCGACAGCACGTTGACCAGGACTAAAAACAGCAGGACGGTAACGAAGCCGATCACGGTAGCTTTACCCACATCGCTGCGTTTTTCCGCCCGGGCGGAAAAGATGCTCGCGCCTTCGATGCCGATGAACACCCACACGGTGACCAGCATCATTTTGCGCACCTGGTCCATCACGCTGCCCAGGTCAGGGTTCTTGAGGCCCCAGATGTCGGCGGTGAAGATCTCCAGTTTGAAGGCGAACAACGCGATCAACATGAACAGCACCAGGGGCACAATCTTGGCAACGGTGGTCACCAGGTTGATGAACGCTGCTTCCTTTATTCCTCGCAGTACGAGGAAGTGTACGGCCCAGAGCAGCACCGAGGCACCGATCACGGCAGCAGGGGTATTCCCCTCCCCAAATATCGGAAAGAAGTAGCCGAGCGTGCTGAACAGCAAAACGAAGTAGCCAACGTTGCCCAGCCAGGCACTGATCCAGTACCCCCAGGCGGACGAGAAGCCCATGTAGTCGCCGAAACCGGCCTTGGCGTAGGCGTACACCCCGCCATCAAGATCGGGTTTGCGGTTGGCCAGGGTCTGGAATACGAACGCCAGGGTGAGCATGCCGACGGCGGTGATCGCCCAACCGATCAGAATGGCGCCGACATCCGCGCTGGCGGCCATGTTTTGCGGCAAGGAAAAGATCCCGCCACCAATCATCGAACCGACGACTAATGCAACCAGTGCGCCGAGTTTGAGTTTTCCGGGGGCTTCAGACATTGCATGACTCCAATGCAGGAGAAGAGAGGCAACAGACTAATTCCGTTGGCTATCCAATCAGCTGACTTGGATCACTAAATGAGAGCGTTCCCAGTTTGTTGGCGGAGTGCCATCATTTGCAAGGCGGCTGCTTGTAATGCTTGTTCTAGAGCCTTTTTGTAGATTGTTTCAGTTGTTTTGTGTTTTGTTTCGAATTATGACGCTAGTTGGTTTTTCAGAATCCGCCAATCTTCCCCGTGGGTTTTTTGTACAAAATTGATGTATTAGCAAAACGTATACAACAAATGATTATATCGGCGCTTCCAATAGCCGTTTTGTGCAAGTAAAAAGACGTATGTTGGCGTTATCCAATAAACGTTATTACTCTTCAAAAGTTTAGTTGACGCTCGTTATGTGACGATCTCGCGGCACTTGTCGCCCCCCGGAGAAATGGAGATGCAACGATGTCGCAACCACCGAGCAAGCTTCGCCTGAGTGCATTGATCGCGTTGGTGGTGGGGTCGATGATTGGCGGCGGAATATTTTCCCTGCCGCAAAACATGGCGGCCAGGGCCGATGCCGGGGCGATCCTGATCGGTTGGGCAATCACTGCCGTCGGCATGCTGACCCTGGCGTTTGTGTTCCAGACCCTGGCCAATCGCAAGCCGGAGCTGGACTCCGGGGTGTATGCCTACGCCAAGGCCGGGTTCGGCGACTACATGGGCTTTTCTTCGGCCTGGGGGTACTGGATCAGCGCCTGGCTGGGCAACGTCGGTTACTTCGTGCTGCTGTTCAGCACCCTCGGTTATTTCTTTCCGGTCTTTGGCGAAGGCAACACGCCGATCGCTATCGTCTGCGCTTCGGTGCTGCTCTGGATGGTGCATTTTGTGGTGATGCGCGGGATCAGGGAGGCAGCATTCATCAATCAAGTGACCACCGTGGCCAAGATTGTGCCGCTGATCATGTTCATCGTGATTGCCGCCGTGGCGTTCAAGGCGGACGTCTTTACTCTCGATATCTGGGGGCGCAACAACCCGGAATTCGGCAGCGTGATGGATCAGGTCCGGCACATGATGCTGGTCACCGTGTTCGTGTTTATCGGGATCGAGGGGGCCAGTGTCTATTCGGCCCGGGCGGAGAAACGTTCCGACGTGGGCCGGGCGACGGTTATCGGGTTTCTTGGGGTCTTGGCGCTGCTGGTGCTGGTGAACGTGCTGTCGCTGGGGATCATGACCCAGCCGGAGTTGGCGAAACTGCAGAACCCCTCGTTGGCGGCGGTGCTGGAACATATCGTCGGCCCCTGGGGGGCGTTGCTGATCAGCGTCGGCCTGGCGATCTCGCTGTTGGGGGCCTTGTTGTCCTGGGCGCTGCTGTGCGCCGAAATTCTGTTTGCCACGGCGAAAGACAAGACCATGCCGGCATTCCTGACCAAGGAAAATGCTAACCGTGTGCCGGTCAATGCGATGTGGCTGACCAGCTCGATGATCCAGTTGTTCCTGCTGATCACGCTGTTTTCCGCCGGCACCTACACCAGTCTGATTTATCTGGCGTCTTCGATGATTCTGGTGCCGTACCTGTGGTCGGCGGCCTATGCGGTGTTGTTGTGCGCGCGGGGTGAAACCTACCAACAGGCACCCGCCGAGCGGATCAAGGATCTGCTGATCGGTGGCATTGCTCTGGGCTACGCGGTGTGGCTGCTGTATGCCGGCGGCCTGAAGTATTTGCTGCTGTCAGCGTTGTTGTATGCGCCGGGTGTGATCCTGTTTGCCAAGGCACGTCATGAGCTGGGCAAGCCATTGTTCACGGTGGTCGAGAAAGGCATTTTCACCTGTGTCATCGGTGGTGCGGGGCTGGCGGCCTATGGGTTGTATAGCGGGTTGCTCAGTCTGTGAGGTTGTTGCTGGCGTACCAGCCGCCCTATGACTGGCCGGCGTTGCTGGGGTTCTTGTCGGCGCGGGCGATTGTTGGCCTGGAAACGGTGGTCGGGGGTGTTTACTCGCGCAGCATCGATTTGCATGGCGTTCACGGTACGTTTTCGATCCAGCCTGCTGCATCCGATGCACTTGAGCTGACCCTGGATTTTCCTGACCCGGACGCCGTACCTGAAATTGTCGCAAGGCTGCGGCGGATGTTCGACCTGGATGCCGACTTGTCCACAATTCACCGGCACCTGGCGGTTGATCCGCTGATGGCACGGTTGATTGCCGAGCGTCCCGGGTTGCGAGTGCCGGGGGCGTGGGATGGGCTGGAACTGGCGATCCGTGCGGTGCTGGGGCAGCAGATTACGGTAGTGGCGGCGATCCGGTTGGCGGGGAAGCTGCTGGCGCAATACGGTGTGCCATTGAGTTCACCGCAGCCGGGATTGAGCCATGTGTTTCCCACGGCTGAGGTGCTGGCGGGGGCGGATCTGGCGACGCTGGGCATGCCGAAAAGCCGAGGCCGGACGTTGTCGGGGGTGGCTCAGGCGTTACTCGATGATCCGCGGTTGTTCGAGTCCGGGCGGGAGGGGGGCGTAGCGCGGTTGCTGGCCTTGCACGGGATTGGTGACTGGACGGCGCAGTACATTGCGTTGCGCCAGTTGCGGGAGATGGATGGCTTTCCCAATGGCGACGTAGGGCTGATCAATGCGTTGGCAGCGCTGGAGGGTGGGCGGGTAACAGCGAAGCAGCTGTTGTTGCGGGCTGAGTGCTGGCGGCCTTATCGAGGGTATGCGGCGCAGCTTCTTTGGACTTCGTTGAGTCGGGCGGACTGAGTTGATCCGGAATTTGTACCGATAACCCTGACGCCTTCGCGAGCAAGCCCGCTCCCACAGGTGATCGCGATCAAATGTGGGAGCGGGCTTGCCCGCGAAGGCGATCTGAAAGTCACCACCACTGCGCGGGATGTGAACCCAGTTCCGTTGCCGGAAGCGCCCAATGCAATGGCGTCGCCGCGATCCTCAATGGCGCGTGCAACCGGTGCGCCGCCCCCCACGGTGTCTGCTCTACGAGCATCGCCTGATCCTGCACATCTTCCGCGCGTAACGCCTCGCCCGTCCCGGGCCCGTGCTCGATCAACAACTTCGCCGTACGCGCCAACGACAATCGCGCCGAGCCGCCTGTACCGTCGCTCAACCGTTGTGCCAACAGCCTGATCGCACCGGCCGCCATCAAGTAGCCGGTGGCGTGATCGAGCGCTTGCACGGGGAGCGGTGTCGGCTTGTCAGCACTTTTCCAGCGCATCCCGGCTTCGGCGATGCCGCTGCTCATCTGCACCAGGCTGTCGAAGCCCCGGCGGTTTTGCCACGGGCCGCTCCAGCCATAGGCGTTGAGACAAACATCAATCAGGCCCGGGTTCAGTTGCCGGCGCTCATTCATACCCAAGCCAAGCCGCTGCAGTGCATCGGCACGATAGCCGTGGAGCAGAATGTCGGCGTCCTTGAGCAGTTTTTCGAATACGCCGCGGTCGGATTTGTCGTTCAGATCAAGACGCGCGCAGCGTTTTCCCAAAGTGACTTCCGGCACCACCCCCGGCTCGTTCCAGGTCGGCGGATCGATGCGCAAGACATCGGCGCCGAGGCCAGCCAGAAAGCGGCTGGCGATGGGGCCGGCAAGCACCCGGGTCAAATCCAGCACCTTGATACCGGCCAGTGGTCGGGCCACTGACCCCATCCACGGTTGGCTGCGCTGGCTTGGGTGGTTGGCGAATTGAATCAGGGGTTCGGCATTTACCGCCTGGCCTTGAGGATGGGTTTGCCATTGTTCCCAGGTGCGCATTTCGGCGGCACAGCCACCGGCATCAACCACCGCCTGCTCAAGTTCGCTTTTCGTCCATTGCGCTACTTTGCCGGCCATCGTTACGCGGTCGGCACAGGCACCGAGCACGCTTTCGGCAGCAGCACGGTGATGGGGCGCGTTGGTGTGCAGGCGAATCCAGCCATCACCGGTGGCGTAGTCACCGGCGACCGCATCCCACAGCGGCGGAACGCTCCAGCCTGTCGGGCGAATCGAGGTCGCGAACCAGAAGGACGCCAGGCGTCGGTCAACTTCAAGGTCGGGCAGGCGTCCGGTTTGTTGGTGCAGCAGTTCGCTGGCGGCCTGGCCGGCGGCGGCAATGCTGGCGCAGGCCAGGTCAGTGACGGCAAACGCCGAGGGCAGGGCGCCGCTGGAGGTGAAAGGAATCTGGGTGTGAGGCAAGCCGAGTGCGGCTTGAATGGACGTGAGCAGATCAGTCATCGAAGGCCCTCCAGAGCGAGAGCCTGATCTTAGTTCAAAAACCTCGAGGCCAGATGAAATCCCTCTGTGGGAGCGGGCTTGCTCGCGAATACGATCCATCATTCAACGATGATGGTGACTGATACACCGCATTCGCGAGCAAGCCCGCTCCCACATTGGTCGGCGGTGCTTCTTAAACGCGGAACTGATCCATCAACTTCATCTGGTGAGTGGTCAGGGAGTTGAGCTGGCTGCTGATTTGCGCCGATTCAGTGGCCTGGCCGGTCAGGGTTTCGGTGACGGTGCGGATCGCCGAGACATTGCGGTTGACCTCTTCGGCCACGGCGCTTTGTTGCTCGGCGGCGCTGGCGATTTGCAGGTTCATGTCGCTGATCACGGTGACCGCGTCGCTGATTTTGCCCAAGGCCTGGACTGCCTGCTGGATCTGCCCGGCGTTGCTGTGGGCCTGGGTCTGGCTTGAATGCATGGTGGCGACCACGCCGCGGGTGCCGGACTGGATGCGCTCGATCACCAGGCGAATTTCTTCCACCGAATCCTGGGTGCGTTTGGCCAGGTTACGGACTTCGTCGGCCACCACCGCAAAGCCGCGACCGCTTTCACCGGCACGGGCGGCCTCGATGGCCGCGTTGAGCGCCAGCAGGTTGGTTTGCTCGGCAATACTGCGGATTACTTCCAGCACCGAACCGATCTGCTCGCTGTTGACCGCCAGGGCTTCGACTTCGGTCACGGCCTTGCTGACCTCCTCGGCCAGTTGATTGATGTCGCGGGTGCTGCGCTCGATGATCGACATGCCGTCGCGGGCCGACTGGTCGGCACCCTTGGCGGCGTTGGCCGCGTTCGAGGCGCTGTTGGCGACATCGTGGGCGGTGGCGCTCATTTCGTTGGACGCCGTGGCGACCTGGTCGATTTCGCGGAACTGCACCTGCATGCCTTCACTGGTCTGGCGGGCAATCTCGGACGACTGATCGGCCGTGCCGCGGGCGTCGGTAATGCTTTGCTTGATCTGCGCGATGGTCGGTTGCAGCTTGTCGAGGAAGCGGTTGAACCAGCCTACCAGTTCGCCCAATTCGTCTTTCTTGCTGTAGTGCAGGCGCTGGGTCAGGTCGCCGTCGCCACTGGCAATCGCTTTGAGCATTTCGGCCACGCTGTTGATCGGCCGGGTCACGCCCGACGCGGTGAGCCACATCAGCAGCAGCCCGAGCAGGCCGGCAATCACCGCCACCGCAAGGGCCTTGATCGTGCCGCTTTGCTGGGCATCGTCGAGCACTGTTTGCAGCTTCACCGAGTCGGCCAGCAGCACTTGTTTGGGCAGGTCGATCACCACGGCCCAAGCCTTGGCATCGGCAATCGGGCTGACCGGGTACACCGCACGGATCAGGTCGCCTTGCTGGAGAATCTTCGGTGCGCCAGCGCTGAGTAGTTGCAGGATGTCCTTGCCATCCGCGCCCAGGGTGTCGCCGATGCTCTTGCCGACTTTCGCCGCATCGACGCTGTAGGCGGCCATTACACCAGTGCCCGAGACGATCAGCATGTGCCCGGCGTTGTTGAACAGTCCACGCTGGGAGCCGACCGCCGCCGCTTGCAGGGCGTCGAGGGCGATGTCGATACCGACCACGCCGATGGACTTGCCATTCTCCAGCAGCGGTACGGAAATGGTGGTCATCAACACTTCCTTGCCGCCGACAGTATCGGCGTAGGGGTCGAGCAGACAGGTGCGCTTGCTGTCCCGAGGGCAGGTGTACCAGACGTTGTACGGCGTGCCGCTGAGGTTCAGGGTGGTTTTGGTCATGTCCTCTTCGACCATGATCGTGTTCAGCGACTCACCGCCGGCGCGGCTCCAGTAGGTGGCGTAACGACCGATCTCGTTGGACTGGCGCAAGGCGTCATTGACGAATTCGCTGTCCTTGCCGTCCAGGCCGTTGGGCTCGAACGCCAGCCAGATGCCCAGCACCTTGCCGTTGCGCTCGAAGGCGGTTTTCAGGCTCTGGTTCAACTCTTCACGCAGGGCGCCGGGCTCAAGCGAGCGCTTGGCGGCCATGGCGCGCATGTCCTTGATCTGATCCGCCAGGGCGGTCACCACCGTCAGGGTTTCACCGAAGGTCTTCTGCACCCGTACCGCTTGCTCGGCGGCTTTGGCCTGGAGCAGGTCCTGAACACTGGCGGTGAGCATTCTGCTGCTGGAATCGCTGACCAGATCATCGTTCTGATTGGTCTGGTAGATGTTCATGCCCACTATCAAGGCGACTACACCCAGCAGGCACAGACCGGACAGCAGGACGATTTTCAGGCGGATGGACAGTGAGTCGAACATAGGGCGAACTCGCGAATGGATGAAGTGTTGGCTGCGAGCCGTTGCGGCTCACTCGCTAAATCCATTTAGCGCCGATCAATGCACATCGGCGTGAAGGCCAAGTTACATGAATGGGGTGCCGACGAACGGTATCGGTTGAACGTTTGCGCAGAAAAATGTGCCGAAAATGGGGGTAAAAAGAGGAAAAAACGCGGGGTGAATTCAGGAGGGGTGCGGCAAGGATGCCGGGCTCGAGCCGACTGAATGAAATTCATGAAATACATATGTACCGCTTCTCATAAACGGCAGGGCGTTTCAATGCAGATGCCACTTCGGTGGAGCTCCTCCGGAAGTTTTGGCTTCCGCATCTGACAGTAAATTATGAGAAGGCCATCATGCGCATTACTTGTTTTAAAAGGACCGGGTTGTGCTCGGTATTATTGTTTTGGGGGATGTTTTTGGCGGCAGGTGCGGCACCTGCAATGTCTTTTCTGAACTCGGCAGCTATTTCGGGTATCGCCTCTCAAATACCCTCGGCGGCCTCGGTACTGCCGGACAAACTGAACACCCTCAAGGAAAGTCTGGCTGACGAAACGGATGTGAAGCAATACAGCTTTATGGCGGTACGGGGGCAGGATGTGTGGATCCATGCGAGTGGGACGAAAGGCGGGCCATTGACGCTGGAATACAATCGCGATGGAAACTGGGTCGTAATCCCTTGGGGTACATCCTTAACGGTTTCTGGCTTGCAGCCGAATAAGGAAGTTCAGGTTCGCATCTCGAAGAAACCGTCCACCCCGTTCATGGCGGGTGATATCTACACGCTCGAGTTTGGTTCAGCGCCTTACTACGCCGATAGTCTCGTCCGGGGCGATGCCGGTGAACTGTCGCTCTACTGGGCGACCACACAGGCCTACAGAGTCTTGAACTGGTCGGTCCGGTTGAGGGATTCGACAGGACTCCCGCTCGAAGGCGCTACCGCTACTTTGATATTGAACAAAGGGGCGGGTGAGCAAAAGTTCGACCTTATAACGGACAGCACTGGTAACGCCACGCAAGCCCTCGAGTTGGGCAGGTGTTATGGCCAGTTGAAGTCTGATCCTTTCTGGACCAGCAGCGGAAAGTATCGCTATAAGTGGGAAGTTGAATACAATCTGGGGCATTGGTCGATTCAGGTTCAAGACAAAGAGGATTCGGGGGTGGGGGGTTACAACGTACCGAATGTTTCATTTGCTCAAATCTGCTATCAAAACATGTTGCGCAACTAGATCTGTCATGTTCCCGGCAAGCGGTCCATACACCCGCTTTGCCGGGCTTTATCAATCGATCAGGCCTCGATGTGCAACCCCGGCATTTTCTCGATCGGATCCTTTTCGGCATTTTTATGCAGTTGATCCAGCCAGGAGTCTGAACTTCTCAGGTCCAGCGCACCTTTACTCAGCAATAATCCATAGTCAATCATCTTGTGGAAGTTGCTCAGGTCCAGTTTCACCTTGCCCTCAAACTGTGGCTTATCCAGCTGAACCAACTCGATTACGGTCTTGGCGTGCTTGAGGGTCAGGGGTTGCAAGTCTTTGGCCTCGTTCAACAGGGTATTCAATATTTCCTCATCCCTGGCAGTCAGGGTGTCGGGGGGCGAAGTGACTTTCAACTGACCGTCTTCGGCCACGGTGAAGCCCATTACGTTATTGGCCAGGCCAGGCCATTTGCTTTGCAGGTCTTTTTTGAAGTCAGAGTAAACCCCTTCCATTTTTTTGAGCATCAAATTTGCCTGGAATTCATGATGCCTAATCATTGAATATCTAAAGCTTTTTATCAGAGGGGGTAGGTCAGTGAACTCGTTATATGGTTCGAGCGCATTCAAAAACGCCTCCACCTCATTCAGTTTTTCGCTGCTGAGATTTCTAGCTTCACTTCTAGGAGCTCGCAGTTTCTCGATGGTCAACCTTAACCTGTCATCCATTCCCGGAATGTCGACTTTCTCAGGTTGGGCTTTTTCCGTGTTCGCCTTCACTGTTTGCGGGTACGGAATTTGAAAAGATGCAGCGGCACTTATATTCATATCAACTTCTCGTTGTGGGGGTTCATGGTGCTTAACGGCCAGGCCCGGTAATGGATGACCTGATAAACATGTAGGAGAAGTCCGAACAGGAAGTAGGTACTTTCAAGTGTGCCGTTGCCGGCTGTTACAGGGAGGTTTGAAGGGGTTTCAGGTGGATTCCGGCCGTGACCAAATCCACAGATTGCCCAGTCCCATGCCGGCAATCGCCAGGTAGATCGGCCAGCTGTGCTCGAGCATCACCAGCATGAGACCTGCACATAACAACATGCTGACGGTGGCACTGACCTTGGCCCGGCGCGCGATGACCTTGCCGTTGCGCCAGTTATGGAGAATGGGACCGAACAGCCGGTGGTTTTCCAGCCAGGCACTCAGGCGCGGCGAGCTTCGGGTCGCGGCCCAGGCGGCCAGCAGGATGAATTCGGTGGTTGGCAGGCCGGGAATGACGATGGCGATCAGGCCGATACCCAGGCTGACATAGGCCAACAGGCCGAAGAGGAGGCGGGAGAGTCTGGAAGAGGTGGGCATGGGCTCAAGGCAATACGTGAGGCGGATCGAAATCTGACAGATTTGCTTCGTCCTCTGTGGGAGCGGGCTTGCTCGCGAAAGCGGTGTGTCAGTCAACGTTGATGTTGAGGCTGATGACCTCTTCGCGAGCAAGCCCGCTCCCACAAGGGGAACGCGTGGGGTCAGGCGGCTTCGGTGGCGTAAGCCCGCTGCAGCAACACGGTAAAACGGTTGAACGCGTCGATGGCGCCTTTTTCCACGTCGGCCTCTTCCTGGGCGCTGAACACCAGGCCGTCGAGGGTTTTGACGAAGCTTTTCCAGCCTTCAGCACGGCCACCGGCCGGTTCGCCAAGGTGACGGGCGCCAAAGGTTTCGCTCAGGCCAAGGCCCACGGCACGCTTGATCAGGAACGCGGCACCGAGCTTCGAACCTTCCGACACAAAGATCCAGCCCAGGGCTTCGGCCTTGGTCGGGTGCTTGAGTGCACCGGCGACGGGCGCCGGGACGTCGGTGTCCAGGTCCGCGAGGTCGGCCTTGGCTGCATCGGCACGGCAGCGGGCTGGCAGGTCCGGGACGATGGCGGTCAGTTCGGCATCGTTGTACAGCGAAACCAGTTCCGACTGGAACAGGTACTGCGCCACCACGAAGCGGGCGAAATTGGCCGGGGTTTCAAACGGGGCATGGGCCTTGACCAGGGTATCGAGCTTGCTGTGCGGCTCGTGGGTGATCTGGTTCAAACGTTGCGAACGCAGGTTGGGGCGTTGTTGGGTGGCCTGGGTAGTCATGGCAATTCCTTGGGGAAAAAAGGCGCTTGGTAACAAGACGAGCAAGCAGGCGCCTGGCAGTAAAAAATCTTCACCGGGCGGCATGATCAGACCGCCCGGTGGCAGGACCGGATCAGATGTCCCAGATCACGTTGACCGCAAAGTTGCGACCCGGCTGGGTCAGGCGATCGAGGTTGGCCGGCTGGGTCACCGACGCTTCGCCGACGCTGTCGTAGCCGCGCACGTCATCCCACAGCCAGTATTTCTTGTCGGTCAGGTTGAAGATGCCGCCGCTGACGGTAACGTCGTCGGTCACCTTATAGAAGGCGCTCAGGTCCAGAATGCCGAAGCCCGGGGTCTTGAACTGGGTGCTGGTGCCGTCCGGGGTTTTGAAGCTGGTGCTGTCGACGCGATCTTTCTTCTTCACCAGGGTCCAGCTGAGCAAACCGCCGTAATTGTCCTGGTCGTAACCGAGGCCGAACACGCCGGTCAGCGGGTTGACGCTGTTGAGCGGTTCGCCGCTGTCGTCGTTGCGGCCGTAGGCATAAGCCACCGAGCCCTGGGTGTAGAGGCCTTGCGGGGCACCGAAGGTGTCGAGGTTCAGACGTCCCTTGACCTCGGCACCCTTGATGGTGGCGTGCTTGATGTTGTTGCTCTGGAAGGTGGTCTCGGTGTAGCCGGGTGTGATGGCGTTCTCGTTAATGAAGTCGCGGTATTTGTTGTAGAACACTGCCACGTCAAATGAACCCTGCTCGAAGTTACCGCGCAAACCGGTCTCGTAGCTTTTGCTCTTTTCCGGTTCCAGGTCCGGATTAGGCGCGACCCGATAGCCGCCGGCGAGGTTTTCGAAACGACCATACAGCGCCTTGGCGGTTGGTGTGCGGAAGCCTTCGGCGTATTGGCCGTACCAGGTGTAGTTATCGTCGAAGTTGTAGGTGGTGCCGAACTTCGGCGACAGACGATGCCAGGTCTTGGTGTCGTCGCTCACCGTGCCGTTGCCGCTCTGGTCGGCGGTGGCCAGGAACTCTTCGGTGATGTGCGGCTTGAGCTCGGTGTAGTCGTAGCGTGCACCGGGCAGGAAGGTCCAGTTGCCCCAGCTGATCTGATCCTGGGCGAACAGGCTGTAGCTATTGATGGTCGGGTCCGGGAAGTCACTGGCCGGTGTCAGTGTGTCGAGGGCGCTAGGGGCACCAATGACCCGGCAGGCACCGGCCACGGTCAGGCAGGTGCCGGTACCGGTACGCAGTCCGGTGACTTTGTCCTGCTTGATGGTGGTGCCATAGGTGACGAGGTGTTCGGTGTTGGCAATGGCAAACGACTTGTCAGCCTGGGCATCGAATATCCATTGGCGATCCTTGAAGTTGGTATCGCGGTTACGCAGCACAGTCCGCGACGGTGCGTAGATTTCCTCGGTGCTCTGGTCGGTCTTGGCGATCTGGTAGTTCAGCGTCCACTTGATGTTGTCTGCCAGCGAGCTGTCCAGGCCGAAGCTGTGTTCCAGGCCAAAGCGTTCGCGGGTGATCGTGTCGTTGCCGGTGCGGGACTTATAGAAGCCGAAACCGCGTCCGGCATTGAACGGGCCGCCCACTGCGCTCAATTGATTGGTGTCGCGGTCGTCCTTGTAATTCTCGTAGGTCAGGCCCAGACGTGCGTCGTCGGCGTAGTTCCAGCCCAGTTTGGCCAGCACGCTGGTGGTGCGCACGTCCTGGGGGTTGGCTTCAGTGCGGTTCAGGCCAGTGCCGCCGGTTTCGCCAAAGGACTCTGTTTCATGACCGTTGCGTTGACTGAGATGCAACAGACCATCGAACTCGCCGGTGCGGCCGGCGATGGTGCCGGAGGTCAGCCAGCTGTCGTCGGCGGAGCTGTAGCCGGTTTTCAGCCGTGCGCCGACATCCTTGCCCGGTTTGATGATGTCGTCCGGGTCCAGCGTGTAGTAGCTGACGGCGCCGCCAATGGCATTGCTGCCGTACAAAACAGAGGCCGGACCCCGGAGGATTTCCACACGCTTGACGATTTCCGGGTCGACATAGTTGCGGTTGGTCTGGGCATACGGGCCGTTGAAGAAACCGTCGGGCACCTGCACGCCATCGATCTGGGTCAGCACTCGGTCACCATCGATGCCGCGAATGTTGTAACCGGTGATGCCGGCGCGTTGGCCCGAACCGCCCACCGAAACACCGGGTTCATAGCGCACCAGTTCCTTGATGGTATTGACGTTGTTGCGGTCCAGATCCTCGCGTGTGTAGACAGAGACTGTGCTCGGCACGCTGTTCACACTCTGTTCATTACGGGTGGCACTGATGGTCACCTGATCCAGACTGAGGGCACCGCTGTTGGCGCGCTTTTCCAGAACAATGCTGTTGTTGCCCAGTTTGCGATAGCTCAGGTTGGTCCCCACCAACAGGCGATCCAGGGCTTTTTCCGGTGACAGGGAGCCGCGTACTCCCGGCGAGGCCACACCTTGCGCCAGCTCCGACGACACGCCGACCTGCCAGCCAGTCACGGCAGTAAAGGCATTGAGTGCCGACACCAGTGACTGTTGGGGAATGGCGAACGAGTAGTCGCCCATTTTACGAGTCGACGGCTCGGCGGCGGTGGCGGCCATGAGCGGTGCGGCGCCGGCCGTCAGGATGGCGGCGGTCAGCAGCGACAGTACGCGGGAGGGTGAAGAGGCTGGGCGGGTGAGGCGAGAGGACATCGATAGCGCTCCGTGTCGCACGAATCTTTATAGGTGCTGATCGGCATGGTTAGATGCGAATCAATTGCAATGGCTATAACGAGACGTACGGGGTTTGGCTATCGAGTAAAAATAATTCTCATTCAGTTCAGGATGACCAGCGCCGGGAATTCCTGGAGCCGTGCCGAGGTGATGTGGGCCAGGGCGCGAACCACGTCCAGCGGCTGGTCGAGGCGATAGTTGCCCGTCACGGCGACATCGGCCAACTGCTCGTTGTTGTTGATGATCCAGCCCGGGTAGTAGCGGCTAAGTTCTGCCAGCACCTGGTTCAACGGGCAGTTTTCAAACACCAGTCGCCCCTGGACCCACGCCAGGTCGGTGGCGGCATCCAGCCTGGCCGGGCGGTCGAAACCGTTGGGGCCGATGCGGATACTTTCCCCGGCGGACAAGCGCACCCGCGCATCGTCGCGGGTGGCTCGCAAGTCGACATCCCCGCGCTGCACCCGCACCTGTGCCACGCCGTCGAGGTAACGCACGGCAAACGCGGTATCGCGAACGCTGGCCGTGACCGGGCCGGCGTCGATTTCCAGTGGCTGGTTGTGGTTGGCCTGCACTTCGAAAAACGCTTCGCCCTGGTACAGACGGGCAACCCGTTGTCGATCGTTGATAGTGCTGGAAAACGCCGAATTGGTATTGAGCAGAACCCTGGAGCCGTCCTCCAGTTGCAGGCGCTGACGCTCCCCGACCACGGTCAGGTGATCGGCCTGCAGGCGCATTGGCAAATTGCTGAAACTGAACATCCCGAGCAGCAGCACGGCGGCGGTGGCCAGCGGTTTCCAGTGCGGACGCAGGCGGGCGAGGACCGTGACTTTCGCGGGACGCGCAGCCAGGCTTTGCGCACATTGCGCCACTTGCGGGCCGTCCCAGATCGCCTGAGCCTTGGCGAACGCCTGGGCATTCAACGGATCGGCGTCGAGCCATGCGTGGAATTGGCGGCTCTGCTCCTCATCGGGACTGCCGAGCACGATCAACCAGTCCAGGGCCTGGTCCATCGCGCTTGCGGGATCCTGCGCCAGTGAAGGCTCGGGGGAGCGGTGGTTGTCCGTCACGATGTTTCCTCGGCGGGGGGCTTTTTGAGCAGCAGTTTCAAGTTTCAAGCTACAGGCTGCAAGCTAAAGCTCGGTTTGGCGTTGAGCTTGCGGCTTGCCGCTTAAAGCTTGCCGCTGCCGTCATTCCTTTCGGCGACACCCATGCAGATCGACATGATCAGTTTGAGTTCTTTCTGCACGGTGCTGAGGGATACGTTCAGCTCGTCGGCGATTTCCTGATAGCTGTGCCCGTGCAGGCGGCTGAGGATGAAAATTCGCTGCTGGCGAGCGCTGAGTTCACTGAGGCTCACGTTCAGGCGCTCCAGCAATTGTTCGGCATGGGCAGCGTCTTCGGCGCTGCTGGTGGGGGCGGCGACGCTGTGCATCACCTCTTGTGGCACGTCGTCGACCATGGTGCGCGAATGGATGCGCCGCGCGCGCAAATGGTCCAGCGCCAGGTTGCGCGCCGTCTGGAAGACAAAGGGCTCAAGATGATCGATGGCCCGTTCGCTCAACGCACGGGTCACCCGCAGATAGGTTTCCTGCAAGAGGTCTTCAGCGGTGCTGTGATTGTTGACCATCCGTTCCAGCGTGCGCAGCAGGGAATTGCGCTGGGTGAGGAAAACGTGGTTGAAGCGCGACTGACTCACGGGAGGACCTGATCCATTTCGAGCAAATGATAATGCTTATCATCTACTCGAATGGTCAAGCACTGATTTGTGAAGCTTTACGCACGATCCTGCAAATAGGTCGCGTAATCGGGAATCCGATGGGGGTGTGCCTGATCCATCAGCGGACTGCTGAGCAGATAGTCGGCGCTGCATTCGTTGCACGCCACCGGGATGTTCCACACTGCCGCGACCCGCAGCAATGCCTTGATATCCGGATCGTGGGGCTGGGGTTCGAACGGGTCCCAGAAAAACACCAGCATGTCGACCCGCTGCTCGGCGATTTGCGCACCGAGCTGTTGGTCGCCGCCCAGCGGCCCGCTGATCATGCTTTGTACAGGCAGGTCGAGGCGTTGTTGCAACAACAAGCCCGTGGTGCCGGTGGCGACCAGATCATGCTGGGCCAGTTTGTGTTTTTGCCGTTCGGCCCAGTCCAGCAAGAACACCTTGCAGTGGTCATGGGCGACCAGGGCAATACGCTTGCGCGCTGCCATGGTCTTTTGCGTAAAGCTGATGCCGATCATCGATTGTCGCTCCAGACATGACACGCACCTTGTAGGAGCAGCCGGTCGACGCTCGATTGCTCGCGAAGGATGTAAGGGCCTTGCGTTCATTCAGGCGACCCTTGTCATCGTTAACGACCATCGCGAGCAAGCTCGCTCCTACAAAGAAGGGGGTGTGCTGCTTATTCCGCGTTACACAGCGCCAGGCAGTTATCGAGCATGCGGTTGGAGAAGCCCCACTCGTTGTCATACCACGCCAATACCTTGAGCAACTTGCCGCTGGATTTGGTGTGGTTGGCGTCGAAGATCGACGACAGCGGGTTGTGGTTGAAGTCGCTGGAGACCAGCGGCAGGGTGTTGTAGCCAAGGATCTTCGAGTGCTGGCTGGCTTCTTTCATCAGCGCATTGACCTCATCGGCCGACGCTTCGCGCTTGAGCTGCACCGTCAGGTCCACCAGCGACACATTGATCACCGGGACGCGCACCGACATGCCGGTCAATTTGCCCGCCAGTTCCGGCAGCACCAGGCCCACCGCTTCGGCGGCACCGGTCTTGCTCGGGATCATGTTCTGGGTGGCCGAACGTGCGCGGTACGGATCGACGTGATAGACGTCGGTCAGGTGCTGGTCGTTGGTATAGGCGTGAATGGTGGTCATCAAGCCACTTTCGATGCCCAGTTCGCGATGCAGCACCTGGGCCACCGGCGCCAGGCAGTTGGTGGTGCACGAGGCGTTGGAAATAATCTGGTGCGACTGGCGCAGAATGTCGTGGTTGACCCCGTAAACCACAGTGGCGTCGGCGCCTTTGGCGGGAGCCGAGATGATCACTTTGCGCGCGCCGGCCGTAATATGCGCGGCGGCTTTGGCGCGGTCGGTGAACAGACCGGTGCATTCGAATACCACATCAATCTTTTCCGCGGCCCATGGCAGGTCGGCCGGGTTGCGGATGGCGCTGACCGAAATGCGGTCGCCGTTGACGGTCAGGCTTTCCTGATCATGTTGAACATCGGCATCGAACGTGCCGTGAACAGTGTCGTACTTGAGCAAGTGCGCGTTGATCGCGCTGTCGCCCAGGTCGTTGATGGCGACGATCTGCAAATCCCGGCGATAGCCTTGGGTATAGAGTGCCCGCAGGACATTACGGCCAATACGGCCAAAACCATTGATTGCGATTCGAAGAGTCATATTTCAGCGCCGCCGTCGTTTTGTTGTTGGAATTACAAGATTATTCGCAAAAAAATAGAAAACAAGCCTTTTTAATGGCAATATTTTGTTCAATCTACAACGAGTGGCCTGAATCAACTGGTCCGAATGGTCAAAAAAACCGTCTGTCATCCCATCGACACCGGCCTTTGATCAGCATAGACAATCAGGTCGCCACATCCGTTAGCCTGGAGTTCTACACATGCATCCCCGCGTCCTTGAGGTCACTGAACGGCTTATCGCCCGCAGCCGCGCCACGCGTGAGGCTTACCTTGCATTGATCCGCGGTGCGGCCAGCGACGGTCCGATGCGCGGCAAGCTGCAATGCGCCAACTTCGCCCATGGCGTGGCCGGTTGTGGCAGCGATGACAAGCACAGCCTGCGGATGATGAACTCCGCCAACATCGCGATAGTTTCGTCATATAACGACATGCTCTCGGCGCACCAGCCGTACGAAGTCTTTCCGGAACTGATCAAAAAGGCCCTGCGTGAAATCGGCTCCGTCGGCCAGTTCGCCGGTGGCACGCCGGCCATGTGCGACGGCGTGACCCAGGGCGAGCCAGGCATGGAGCTGAGCCTGCCGAGTCGTGAAGTGATCGCGTTGTCCACGGCCGTGGCGCTGTCCCACAACATGTTCGATGGCGCGCTGCTGCTCGGCATCTGCGACAAGATCGTGCCGGGCCTGATGATGGGCGCGCTGCGCTTCGGCCATCTGCCGATGATCTTCGTGCCGGGCGGGCCGATGGTGTCGGGCATTTCCAACAAGCAGAAAGCCGATGTGCGGCAGAAGTACGCCGAAGGCAAGGCGACCCGCGAAGAGCTGCTGGAATCGGAAATGAAGTCCTACCACAGCCCTGGCACCTGCACCTTCTATGGCACCGCCAACACCAACCAGTTGCTGATGGAAGTCATGGGCCTGCACCTGCCGGGCGCGTCCTTCGTCAACCCGAACACGCCGTTGCGCGATGCCTTGACCCGCGAAGCGGCGCATCAGGTCACGCGCCTGACCAAGCAGAACGGCGACTTCATGCCGATCGGCGAAATCGTCGACGAGCGTTCGCTGGTCAACTCGATTGTCGCACTGCACGCCACGGGTGGCTCGACCAACCACACCCTGCACATGCCGGCCATCGCCATGGCGGCGGGCATTCAATTGACCTGGCAGGACATGGCCGACCTCTCCGAGGTGGTACCGACCCTGAGCCACGTCTACCCGAACGGCAAGGCCGACATCAACCACTTCCAGGCCGCGGGCGGTATGTCGTTCCTGATCCGTGAACTACTGGAAGCCGGGTTGCTCCACGAAAACGTCAACACCGTGATGGGCCACGGCCTGAGTCGCTACACCCAGGAACCGTTCCTCGACAATGGCGAACTGGTCTGGCGCGAAGGCGTGACCGACAGCCTCGATGAAAGCATCCTGCGTCCGGTCGCCCGTGCATTCTCGCCGGAAGGTGGTCTGCGGGTGATGGAAGGCAACCTCGGTCGCGGGGTGATGAAAGTCTCCGCCGTCGCCGTGGAGAATCAGATTGTCGAAGCACCGGCCATGGTGTTCCAGGATCAGCAGGACCTGGCCGATGCGTTCAAGGCCGGTTTGCTGGAGAAGGATTTTGTCGCGGTGATGCGCTTCCAGGGCCCGCGCTCCAATGGCATGCCGGAGCTGCACAAGATGACGCCGTTCCTCGGTGTGCTGCAGGATCGCGGCTTCAAAGTCGCACTGGTGACCGACGGACGCATGTCTGGTGCATCGGGGAAAATCCCGGCGGCCATTCATGTCAGCCCCGAAGCTTATGTCGGCGGCGCTTTGGCGCGGGTGCAAGAGGGCGATATCATCCGCGTCGATGGCGTCAAAGGCACCCTGGAGCTTAAGGTGGACGCCGAAGAATTCGCAGCGCGCACGCCGGCCAAGGGCCTGTTGGGCAACAACATCGGCACCGGTCGCGAGCTGTTCGGTTTCATGCGCATGGCCTTCAGCTCGGCGGAGCAGGGCGCCAGCGCCTTTACTTCTGCCCTGGAGACGCTTAATTGAAACTGGCTTTGGTCGGTGACATCGGTGGGACCAACGCACGTTTCGCGTTGTGGAAAAACCAGCAACTGGAATCGGTCCAGGTGCTGGCGACAGCAGATTTCCCCAGCCCCGAAGAGGCAATCAGCCTCTACCTCAATGGCCTGGGGCTGGCGCCGGGGTCGATCGGTTCGGTGTGCCTGTCGGTGGCAGGTCCCGTGAGTGGCGACGAATTCAAGTTCACCAACAATCACTGGCGCTTGAGCCGCAAGGGTTTCTGCCAGACCTTGCAGGTCGATCAACTTCTGCTGGTCAACGACTTCTCGGCCATGGCCCTGGGCATGACCCGTTTGCAACCCGGCGAATTTCGCGTGGTCTGTGAAGGTACGCCGGAGCCGTTGCGTCCGGCGGTGGTGATTGGTCCGGGTACGGGCCTGGGCGTCGGCACCTTGCTCGATCTGGGCGAAGGCCGATTCGCTGCGTTGCCGGGGGAGGGCGGTCACGTCGATCTGCCATTGAGCAGTCCGCGTGAAACCCAACTGTGGCAGCACATTTTCAACGAGATCGGCCACGTCAGCGCTGAAACTGCGTTGAGCGGCGGCGGCTTGCCGCGGGTCTATCGGGCGATCTGCGCGGTGGACGGACATGAGCCGGTGCTCGAAACCCCGGAAGCCATCACCGCCGCCGGGCTGGCGGGCGACCCGGTTGCCGTGGAAGTGCTTGAGCAGTTTTGCTGTTGGCTTGGTCGTGTGGCCGGTAACAACGTGTTGACCACCGGTGCTCGAGGTGGGGTGTTTATCGTTGGCGGGGTGATTCCGCGCTTTGCCGATTTCTTCCTCGAAAGCGGTTTTGCCCGCTGCTTCGCCGACAAGGGCTGCATGAGCGACTACTTCAAGGGGATTCCGGTGTGGCTGGTGACGGCGCCGTATTCGGGATTGATGGGGGCGGGTGTGGCGCTGGAGCAATCCCTCCCCGCTTGAAATGCAATCAAAATGTGGGAGCGGGCTTGCTCGCGAATGCGGACTGACATTCAACATTAATGTCGACTGACACACCGCTTTCGCGAGCAAGCCCGCTCCCACATTGTTTCTATGGTGTTTGTAAAATCGGTGCTTAAGGCATAATCCGCCCAATTCCAACAACAAGGATGCCTTCGAAGTGAGCTCAGTCAACAAGTCGATTTTGTTGGTCGATGACGATCAAGAGATACGCGAGTTGCTGGACACCTACCTGACCCGCGCCGGGTTCCAGGTGCGTGCCACTGCCGATGGTGCCGGTTTTCGCCAGGCGCTGAACGAGGCACCGGCCGATCTTGTGATCCTTGATGTAATGCTGCCCGACGAGGACGGCTTCAGCCTGTGCCGCTGGATTCGCCAGCACCCACGCCAGGCGCAGGTGCCGATCATCATGCTCACCGCCAGTTCCGACGAAGCCGACCGCATCATCGGCCTGGAACTGGGCGCCGACGATTATCTGGGCAAGCCATTCAGCCCGCGGGAGTTGCAGGCGCGGATCAAGGCGTTGCTGCGCCGCGCGCAGTTCGGCCAGGAACGTAATGGCGGTGAGGTGCTGGCCTTCGATGACTGGCGTCTGGACATGGTCAGCCATCGGTTGTTTCACATCGACGGCGAAGAGGTGATTCTCTCGGGTGCCGACTTCGCGCTGCTGAAACTGTTCCTCGATCACCCGCAGGAAATCCTCGACCGCGACACCATCGGCAACGCCACCCGTGGCCGGGAACTGATGCCCCTCGATCGCATCGTCGACATGGCGGTCAGCCGTTTGCGCCAGCGCCTGCGCGACACGGAAAAACCGCCACGGCTGATCCGCACCGTGCGTGGCAGCGGCTACCAACTGGCGGCCAGTGTGGTTGCCAGCAATGGCCACTGAGATCCTTCGCAAGCTCGCAGCCAAAATACCGACGCCGCGTTCGCTGCTCGGGCGCATGTTGCTGTTGACCTTGCTGGCGGTGTTGTTCGCCCAGACGCTGTCGAGCGTAATCTGGGTTTCGCAATTGCGCGCCACGCAGCTCGAGGGCCTGGTCACCAGCGCCCGCAGCCTGGCCCATTCGATGACGGCCAGTGTCAGTTATTTCCGTTCGTTGCCGGTGGCGTTCCGGCCCCTGGTGCTCGATCAGTTGCGCAGCATGGGCGGCACCCGGTTCGTGGTGACGCTCAACGACAAACCCCTGGGCATGGAAGTACTGCCCATCACCCCGCGCAAAGAGGCGGTACTCAAAGCGGTGGACGAAGTGTTGCGCCAGTCCCTCGGCCAGGACACGGACATCTCGGTAACCTTCGTCAGCCCGGAAGACCTGCGCATCTTCAATGGCGGCCTGAAGCTCGATGAGTTGCCGCGCTCCTGGGCGCACTACGCGCTGACCCTGGAGCCGGTGAACCCGCCGGTGCTGGTCACGCAGATCCAGATGGCGCCGGGCGAATGGCTGTACATAGCCTCGCTGTTGCCCGAGCCCTACACCAGTCTTGAAGAGCAGGGCCTGCCGGCGCAGCAGGTGTGGTTCATCGTCCTGACCAGCGGCTTTTTGCTGTTGTTCATCGGCCTGCTGGTGCACTGGCAGAGTCGTCCGCTCAAGCGCCTGGCGCGGGCGGCGCGGGATCTGTCGCTGGGAGCCGACGTGGAACCGGTGGCCGAGGGCGGGGGCAGCGAAGTGGTCGAGGTTGGGCGTGCGTTCAACACCATGCGCGAACGCATCAGTCGTTACCTGACGGAGCGCAGCCAGTTGTTCAGCGCGATTTCCCATGACTTGCGCACGCCGATCACCCGGCTGCGGCTGCGGGTGGAGTTGCTCGAAGACGAACAGCTGCAAGCCAAATTCGGGCGCGATCTGGACGAACTCGAATTGCTGGTCAAGGGTGCGCTGCAATGCGTGAAAGACACCGACATCCACGAGAACATCGAGCCGGTGGACCTCAACCATGTGCTCGATTGTCTGGTGGAGCCGTACCTGGGCCCCAACGGCAATGGTCGCGTGACCCAGCAGGGGCGGGCGCTGGCACCGTACCCGGGCAAACCGCTGGCACTCAAGCGCTGCATCGGCAACCTGATCGACAATGCGTTGAAGTACGGGCAGAACGCGCACCTGCACATCGATGACGATGACAGCGCGTTCATCCTGCATGTCGATGATGAAGGGCCGGGTGTGCCGGAGCAGCGGCTGGAGCAGGTGTTCGAACCGCACTTCCGCCTGGCCGGGCAGCAGCAGGGTTATGGGTTGGGGCTGGGGATTGCCCGCAACATTGCCCATAGTCATGGTGGTGAAGTGAGCCTGCAAAACCTGCGTGAGGGCGGGTTGCGGGTGACCCTGCAGTTGCCACGTAGCGTTGACTAGTTAGACCGCGTTATCGTTCTTCGCGAGCAAGCCCGCTCCCACATTTGACCGAGTTCATCCAGATGGAATGCGATCAAGTGTGGGAGCGGGCTTGCTCGCGAAGGCGTTAGAAGATTCAACACATCCCTCAAGATAAATGTCACAGCCTGGTGACATAACCCACCCCCTTCGTTACAAGCCAACCTTCGTCCGTTGTTTAGACTGCCCCTCAGTCATAACAACAAAAAAGGTACGCCATGGACACCCTCCAACCAGCCTTCAGCAGTTGGCTGAACGCACCTGCCCATCAGCAATGGCTTGCCGCCGAAGGCTTGCGCCTGCTGGCGTTCGCCAAGGCTTCAAAACTCCCTGAAGGCTTCGGCAATCTCGATGAAAAGGGTCGCCTCCCGGCTGATGCGCAAGCCTGGACCATGAACACCGCGCGCATGACCCACAGCTTCGCCATGGCCCATATTCAGGGCTTGCCGGGCTTTGCCGAGCTGGTGGATCACGGTGTTGCGGCGCTGCGCGGTCCGTTGCGTGATGCGCTGCATGGTGGTTGGTTCGCGGCCGCCGAACATCGCGATGGCAACACCGGCAAGAACGCCTACCTGCATGCCTTCGTCGCGCTGGCCGCCAGTTCTGCGATGGTCGCGCAGCGTCCTGGTGCACAAGCCTTGCTCGATGATGCAGTCGACATTATCGACATGTACTTCTGGAGCGAAGAAGAGGGTGCGATGCGCGAGTCTTTCAACCGCGACTTCAGTTGCGAAGAAGCCTATCGCGGTGCCAACAGCAACATGCACGCCACCGAAGCCTTCCTCGCCCTGGCCGATGTCACGGACGACAGCCGCTGGCTGAGCCGTGCCCAACGCATTGTCGAGCGAGTGATTCATGGTCATGCCGCCGCCAACGACTACCTGGTGATCGAGCATTTCGACCGCACCTGGCAGCCACTGCGGGACTACAACCGCGACAATCCGGCCGATGGCTTCCGCCCTTACGGCACTACCCCGGGCCACGGTTTCGAGTGGGCGCGGCTGTTGCTGCACCTCGAAGCTTCGCGGGTGAAAGCCGGGATGCTCACGCCGGGCTGGCTGGTTACCGACGCGCAAAAACTCTTCGAGCACAACTGCCGTTACGGCTGGAACATTGATGGCGCACCGGGGATTGTCTACACCCTCGACTGGGACAACAAAGCGGTGGTCCGCCACCGTCTGCACTGGACCCATTGCGAGGCCAGCGCCGCCGCGAGTGCCTTGCTCAAGCGCACCGGGGACGCGCAGTACGAACACTGGTACCGGCTATTCTGGGAGTTCTGTGACCGTTATTTCATCGACCACGAAGGCGGCAGCTGGCATCACGAACTCGACCCGCTGAACCGCCCGAGTGCCGATATCTGGCCCGGCAAACCTGACCTTTACCACGCCTGGCAAGCCGTGCTGATTCCGCGCCTGCCCCTGGCACCGAGCATGGCCAGTGCACTGGCGCAGCTGTCCCAGAGCGGTTCTATGTAACCATGCGGTGACATACGCGCATCCCTTCGTTACCTGCGAGGGGATATCTCCTGTTTAAAATCCTATGCAGCGCAAGCAACAGACTTGCATGCATAACAACAAGAAAGGTGCTCCTAGATGAATGCGATTTCTCGCCTCGCTACTGTCATTTCTCTCGCTTCCCTGTCTGCACTCCCTCTCAGTGTCCTGGCCGCCGAATCCAAAGGTTCCGTTGAAGTCGTTCACTGGTGGACTTCCGGTGGTGAAAAAGCAGCGGTCGATGTCCTGAAGGCTCAAGTCGAAAAAGACGGCTTCACCTGGAAGGACGGTGCAGTCGCCGGTGGTGGCGGTTCCACGGCCATGACCGTACTCAAAAGTCGCGCCGTAGCCGGCAACCCGCCGGGCGTTGCACAAATCAAGGGTCCGGACATCCAGGAATGGGGCAGCACCGGCCTGCTCAGCACCGACGCGTTGAAAGACGTTTCCAAGGCGGAAAACTGGGATGGCCTGCTGTCGAAAAAAGTTTCCGACACGGTGAAGTACGAAGGTGACTATGTCGCCGTGCCGGTGAACATCCACCGCGTCAACTGGCTGTGGATCAACCCGGAGGTGTTCAAGAAAGCCGGGATCGAAAAGGCCCCGACCACCCTCGAAGAATTCTATGCCGCTGGCGACAAGCTCAAAGCCGCAGGCTTCATAGCGCTCGCCCACGGTGGCCAGCCTTGGCAGGACAGCACCGTGTTTGAAGACGTGGTGCTCTCGGTGATGGGCGCTGACGGTTACAAGAAAGCCCTGGTCGACCTGGACCAGAAAACCCTGTCCGGCCCGGAAATGACCAAGTCGTTCGCCGAGCTGAAAAAGATCACCAGCTACATGGACCCGAACCGTGCCGGTCGTGACTGGAACATCGCCGCCGCCGACGTCATCAATGGCAAGGCCGGCATGCAGATGATGGGCGACTGGGCGAAAAGCGAGTGGACTGCGGCGAAGAAAGTCGCGGGCAAGGACTACCAGTGCGTAGCGTTCCCGGGCACCGAAAAAGCCTTCACCTACAACATCGACTCCCTGGCGGTGTTCAAGCTCAAGGCCGATCGCAAGGGTGACATCGCAGCCCAACAGGACCTGGCCAAGGTCGCATTGGGTACCGACTTCCAGAAAGTCTTCAGCATGAACAAGGGTTCGATCCCGGTGCGTAACGACATGCTGAACGAAATGGACAAACTCGGCTTCGACGAGTGCGCCCAGAAGTCGGCGAAGGACTTCATCGCGGACGACAAGACCGGCGGCCTGCAACCGAGCATGGCGCACAACATGGCCACGTCCCTGGCCGTGCAAGGCGCGATCTTCGACGTGGTCACCAACTTCATGAATGACAAGGATGCTGACCCAGCCAAGGCCAGCGCCCAACTGGCATCGGCTGTCAAAGCGGCCCAGTAATCCCTGACACAGCCTGACCCAATGTGGGAGCGGGCTTGCTCGCGAATGCGGACTGACATTCAACATTAATGTCGACTGACACACCGCTTTCGCGAGCAAGCCCGCTCCC
>NZ_AKJM01000081.1 GCF_000282335.1 Pseudomonas sp. GM48 | reverse complement strand
TATGCAGCCGAACGCCGCCTCGTGGGCTCGGCAGCTGCTACAAAGGGTGGCGCGGCTGAAATTGCTTAACTGACTGGCATTAGGCGCAGCGGCAAGCTTTAAGCTACGAGCCGCAAGCTGTTCTATTGCGCTTTTCTTAGCTGGTTATTTGGTAGGAAACGGCATTCTGCCCATCACTGAACTGCAACGCCGCCAAACGCGCATACAACGCATTGCTGGCGATAAGTTCCTGATGCGTGCCCACCGCCACCAGTTTCCCCTGATCCATCACGGCGATTCGGTCGGCGTTTTTCACGGTAGCCAGGCGATGGGCGATCACCAGGGTGGTGCGGTTTTTCATCAGGCTCGGCAGCGCCTGCTGGATCAGGTGTTCGCTCTGGGCGTCGAGGGCGCTGGTGGCCTCGTCGAGGAGCAGGATCGGCGCGTCCACCAGCAACGCGCGGGCGATGGCCAGGCGTTGGCGCTGGCCGCCCGATAAGCCAAGGCCAGCGTCCCCCAGATGAGTCTGGTAACCGTTGGGCATGGCTTCGATAAAGTCATGGGCGTAAGCGATTTTTGCCGCTTCCTGTACCTCGGCCAACGTCGCCTTCGGGTTGCCGTAGCGAATGTTTTCTTCAATGCTGCCGAAAAACAGCGCCGGGGCTTGCGACACCAGGGCAAAGCAGCGGCGCAGGTCCAGCGGATCGAGTTGAGTCAACGGCACGCCATCGAGCAGGATGCGCCCCTCGGCCGGGTCGTAAAAACGCAGCAGCAGGTCATACACCGTGGATTTGCCGGCCCCTGATGGCCCGACCAACGCCAACGTTTCACCGGCATTGACGGTCAGATTCAAGCCGTCGACGGCATAACTTTCCGGCCGCGACGGGTAGGAAAAACGCACATTTTGCAGTTGCAGGCGGCCGTCGACCCGTTCCGGCAAAGTCACCGCGCCTGCGACCGGCGGCAGGATGATGTTTTCCGAACGCAACAACTCGGCAATCCGTTCGGCCGCGCCGGCTGCCCGCTGCAACTCGCCAATCACTTCGCTCAACGTGCCGAATGCACTGCCGACGATCAGGCTATAAAACACGAACGCCGCCAGCTCGCCCGTGGAAATTCGCCCGGCCATGACGTCCATGCCGCCGACCCAGAGCATCACCCCGACCGCGCCCAATACCAACACGATCACCAGGGTAATCAGCCACGCCCGCTGGAAGATGCGTTTGCGTGCCGTATTGAATGCCTCTTCCACGGTCACGGCAAACCGACGCTCATCCTGGATCTGATGGTTGTAGGCCTGCACGGTCTTGATCTGCCCCAGGGTTTCGGACACATAGCTGCCGATGTCGGCAATCCGGTCCTGACTCAGGCGCGAGAGGCTACGCACCCGGCGACCGAAGATCAGGATCGGCGCGATCACCAGGGGCAACGCAACCACCACGATGCTGGTGAGCTTTGGGTTGGTGATGAACAACAGGACGATCCCGCCGATCACCATCAACAAATTGCGCAAAAACAACGACAGCGAAGATCCGATGACCGATTGCAGCAGCGTGGTATCGGCGGTCAGGCGGGACTGGATTTCGGAACTGCGATTGTCTTCGTAAAACCCCGGGTGCAGGTAAATCAGATGATTGAACACCTGACGCCGAATATCGGCGACGCAACGCTCGCCGATCCACGACACCAGGTAAAACCGCACAAACGTACCGACTGCCAGCCCCATGACCAGCATCATGAACAGAGCGATGGACTGATTGAGCAGATGCGGTGACTGGGTCATGAACCCCTGGTCCACCAGCAGGCGGATGCCCTGCCCCATGGACAAGGTGATGCCTGCGGTGGCGATCAACGCCAGCAAAGCGCCAAAGGCCTGCCAGCGATACGGCGCGATGAAACGACTGGCCAGGCGAGCAGCACGGCGGTGACGGGCAGAAAGCATCGCAATCATCCAGAACAAAGCAGTCAGTAGGGTCAGCCTACACCGTTCAATGGGGTAACCCGGCGTAAATCACAATGAGTCAGGTTAATTATGTCCACCAAGACAGGAGGCTAGACGCTATTGATCTAAAGTTCGGGTAGCCACGCGCTGGCATTTCTGCTGGACTGGTTCTGTCCCCCCGGAAAGATCGCAGGACGTTGTCATAGCCCGGTCACCTGGAGGTTCTACAGTAAGCACACAACCTGATGAGGAGACAGGCCATGTCCTTGCAACACAGCAGCGATGACAAGATTCAAGTGATCCGCACGCAACCAGACCAGTCTCTGGGTTGCTCGATTATTGACGAGCAGGGCCGCGAAGTACCGATCACTGAAAAAATGATCCAGAAAGCTTGCAGCGAACTGGAAAAGCGATTGGTCAAACCTGCCGAACAAAAGTGATGTAGCCACTGTCTTCTTGACCCGGCCCATTGTTGGCCGGGTTTTTTATGGGTGCCTGTCCGGACATTGTGGGGCGCCCTTCGCGAGCAAGCCCGCTCCCACAGGGGATTTGTGGTGCATGAAGATCCAGTGTGGGAGCGGGCTTGCTCGCGAACGGGCCGCCGCGGTCTATCAGATTGCCGTTGCGCCCAACGCCGCCACAATCCTCTGCAGCTCAGGCGAGTCTCCTTCGATCCGCACCTGCAACCCGTCAACTTCGCGGCGCAACGGGTACTGCTTGCGCAGCACATCGAATGCCGCACGCTGCTCGCTGACACTGCCAACTAGGCTGCGACGGAAATCCGCATCGTCACGACGCGGGTCATACACGCCACGGCACAGCATGGCCAACGCCCAGGCCGGGTCGCTTTGGGCATTCAGGGTCACGTGCGACAGCCATGGTGCCGGCAGCAAATCGCTCAAGCTGATGCGGGCCGGTTGCCCGAGGAAATCGCAATACGCCTGATAAATCTGCGCCGTCCCCCGCTGCTTGCCATCGAGGCTGTAACCGGCAATGTGCGGCGTTGCCAGCACGCACAGTTCGGCCAGCGCCACATCGACTTCAGGCTCGCCTTCCCAGACATCAAGCACCGCTTGCAGGTCTTCGCGCTCCAGCAACACATCGCGCAGTGCCGCGTTGTTGACCACCGGCCCGCGACTGGCATTGATCAGCCAGGTGCCGGGTTTGAGCTGGTTCAAACGTTTTTCATCGAACAAATGCCAGGTCGATTGCCGACCCTGCTTGGTTAACGGCGTGTGCAGGCTGATGACGTCGCACTCCTCGACGATCTGCTCAAGACTGACGTAGTCACCCCCTTCAGCGGCCTGCCGTGGCGGATCGCACACCAGCACCTTCCAGCCCAGGCCTTGCAGAACCTTGACCAGCCGCCCGCCCACTTCGCCGGCACCGACCACGCCATAGGTACGCCGGGTCAGGTCGGCGCCTTCGATTTCGGCCAGGGTCAGCAAACTGCCGAGCACATAGTCGACCACGCCGCGGGCGTTGCAGCCCGGTGCACTGGACCAGGTGATACCGGCCTGCTGAAAGTACTCCAGGTCCAGATGATCGGTGCCGATGGTGCACGTACCGACAAAGCGTACCTTGCTGCCTTCGAGCAGCGCGCGATTGACGTTGGTCACCGAACGCACCAACAGCACATCGGCCTGCTCGACCGTGGCTCGATCGATGGAACGACCCGGTACCCGGTGGACTTCACCGAAACCTTCGAAGAAGGCATCGAGCAGGGGGATATTTTCGTCGGCAACAATCAGCATGGCAGGCTCCTTTAGCGGACCGGCAGTTTAGGCGCAGAATTCATCTCTGTGTAGGAGCGAGCATGCTCGCGATGGGCGTTAACGATAACGAGGGCTGCCTGAATGAACGCGGCGCCCTCACATCCATCGCGAGCGAGCTCGCTCCTACAGGGAGAGCGGTGCGATTACAAATACCCAACACAGTCTTTTCCTGACCGATGCGTCAAAGAGTAGAATGCGCGGCCCTGCGCATCAAACCTCTGGACGCTTTGCTTGTGAATTCCGTGACTGACACTACCGCCGCTGCGCGGACGACACCCGTACGCCTGGAGCTCAAAGGCCTGCTCAGCCTGGCCCTACCGATCATGATCGCGCAACTGGCCACCACGGCCATGGGCTTTGTCGATGCGGTGATGGCCGGCCGGGTCAGCCCTCGGGACCTGGCTTCGGTGGCCCTGGGCAATTCGATCTGGATTCCGGTCTACCTGTTGATGTCTGGCGTTCTGCTGGCAACCACGCCCAAGGTCGCACAACGCTTTGGCGCCGGGCAGCTTGACGAGATCGGTCCGCTGGTACGCCAGGCACTGTGGCTCGCGCTGTGTGTCGGCTTGATCGGCAGTGGCCTGCTGCTCGGCGCCGAGCCGATCCTGCACTGGATGAAAGTCGATCCGCAATTGATCAAGCCGAGCATGGGCTACCTGCACGGTATCGCTTTCGGCTTTCCCGGCATGGCGTTCTATTACGTCCTGCGCTGCTACAGCGATGGCATGGGGCGTACCCGTCCGAGCATGGTCATTGGCTTGTGCGGTCTACTGCTGAACATCCCGCTGAACTATGCGTTGATCTATGGCCATTTCGGCGCACCGGCCCTGGGCGGCGTCGGTTGCGGCTGGGCCAGCGGCATTGTGATGTGGTTCATGGCGTTGAGCATGGCCGGCTGGACGTTCTGGGCCCCGTTCTATGCCCGCACCCGGGTGCTGGTGCGTTTCGACCGTCCGAAGTGGGCCGTGATCAAGCGCCTGGTCGGGATTGGCCTGCCGATCGGTATCGCGGTCTTCGCCGAGTCCAGCATCTTCGCGGTCATCGCCCTGTTGATCGGCAGTCTCGGCTCGACCGTAGTGGCCGGCCATCAAATCGCCCTGAACATCAGCTCGTTGCTGTTCATGATTCCCTACTCGCTGGGCATGGCGGTGACCGTGCGGGTCGGTCAGGCACTGGGGGCCGGCAATCCTTGGCAGGCGCGCTTCGCGGCGAAGGTCGGGCTCGGTGCAGCGTTGGTGTTTGCGGCGTTCTCGGCCAGCCTGATCCTGTGTCTGCGCGGACCGATCGCCTCGATCTACACGCCTGACCAGAGCGTGATTCAGATTGCGTCGATGCTGATTGTCTATGCCGCGCTGTATCAGTTTTCCGACGCCATCCAGGTGATTTGCGCGGGCGCGTTGCGCGGATACCAGGACACCCGGGTGACGATGATCCTGACCTTGTTCGCCTATTGGGGCATCGGCCTGCCGGTCGGCTACGTGCTGGGACTGACCGATTGGTTCGGCCCGGCCAGCGGCCCGAGCGGGCTGTGGGAAGGGCTGATTGCCGGTTTGAGCTGTGCAGCGCTGATGCTGTCGATCCGCCTGACGCGCAGTGCGCGCAAACGGATTCGTATCAGCCAATCGATGGGCTAAGCGCACACAAAAAAAGACCTGCACTGGCAGGTCTTTTTTTTGAGTCCGTCAACCGGACTTCTTGCGGATCCAGTAGAGGTAGGTGCCCGCCTCTTCGTGCTGCGCCACCAGTTCGTGATCGAGAAACACACAGAACTTGGGAATGTCGCGACGGGTCGACGGGTCGGTGGCGATCACTTTGAGCAGGCCGCCGGGCACCAGGTCACGAATGTGCTGGTGCAGCATCATCACCGGCTCGGGGCAGTTGAGGCCAGTGGCGTCGAGGGTGCCGTCTACCGGCGTATCAAGCATTTCACTCATGATTCACTCCTGAAACTGGCCGGCATTGTCGCGCATTGCCGGGTTTGTGGCGAGGGAGCTTGCTCCCGCTCGGCGGCGAAGCCGCCGCAAAACCTGTGTGTGCGGTGTGCCAGACATATCCATTGGCTGAATTCAGGGCTGCTTCGCAGCCCGGCGGGAGCAAGCTCCCTCGCCACAAAAGCCCTTGTCAAAATTAGCGGGACTTGGGTTTCTTCACGTCCAGCCGGCGCAAATGGCAAGTCACTTCCTCGCGGTCGTGGTACAGCTGCTTGCAACCGATCTCGACCTTGATGCCCCGCGCCTTGAAGCCGTCGGCAATGCGCTCGAGCAAACGCTTCACTTCGGCATAGCGCTGTTTCATCGGCAGCTTGAGGTTGACCACCGCCTCGCGGCAATGCCCGTCGCCGATCCACTCTTCCAGCATCGCGGCGTTGCGCGCCGGTTTCTCGACGATGTCGCAAACCATCCAGTCCACCGGCTGCTTGGGCTTGAAGGTGAAACCGTCGGCCATCAAGTGTTGCACCAGCCCCGTGTCCATCAGGCTTTCGGCCATCGGACCGTTGTCGATAGCCGTCACCAGCATGCCGCGGTTGACCAGTTGCCAGGTCCAGCCACCGGGGGCGGCCCCCAGATCAACGCCGGTCATGTCGCCGTGCAGGCGCTCGTCCCACTGGTCGCGCGGGATGAAGTGGTGCCAGGCCTCCTCCAGCTTGAGGGTCGAGCGGCTCGGCGCTTCGCGTGGAAACTTCAAACGCGGAATGCCCATCGGCCACATCGCCGAATTATTGGACTCGGCCAGCCCCATGAATACTTCGCGACCACTTTTGAATGTCAGCAACAAACGCGGCTTATGCGCGTCGTCCACCAGTTTGCCGGCCGCCACCAGCGCCTTACGCAGATGCACCTCGAACTTCTTGCAGAAGTTCGACAGTTCCTTGCCATCGTTGGTGTCGACCATTTCCAGCCACAGGCTGCCGCACAGCGGAAAGTCCGCCATATGATCGAGGATCACGCTGATGCGGTCGGTTTCCGGCAGATCGATGAAAATCCCCCGGGCCCACTGGCGCGGGAAGATCAATTCGGCGAAACGCTGCCCGCGCATCAGGCGCTCGGCACCGTCTTCTTCGGTGCAGACAAATTCAGCGCAAGCAGTTGCCGCTTTGGCCTTGGCATAACCAGCCACGTTCAACCGCGCGGCAAGGTCGGAAATCTCGGAACAGACTTCGCCTTCGAAGCCCGGCCGGCAATGCATAAAGAGGGTGTTCATTCTTACTCCTGGACCCTGTAGGAGCGAGCTTGCTCGCGATGGACTCAAGGGCGGCGCATTTATTCAGGAAACACGCGTTATCGTTAACGTCCATCGCGAGCAGGCTCGCTCCCACAAAGAGAGACCGCTTGCCCTGAAGCAAAGCCTGTCACGAAAACCCGCGCATGATAGCCGACTTCGTAACCTCGGACTTAGCGATAGAGTCCAGTTATTAGCCAGCTACTTAAAACAGGGCTAGGTTTAAGGCTCTGTCCGTCCCCTCAGTCCGTAGCCGTGCGGACTTAAAGGAGTGATCGTAATGCCGTCTCTCGATAGCCTGAAGACTTTGAAAACCCTGCAAGTCGGCAACAAGACCTACCATTATTTCAGCCTGCCGGATGCCGCCAGGAGCCTGGGCGAGCTGGACAAGTTGCCGATGTCGCTGAAGGTATTGCTGGAAAACCTGCTGCGCTGGGAAGACGAAAAAACCGTCACCGGTGCCGACCTCAAGGCACTGGCCGCGTGGCTCAAGGAGCGTCGCTCCGACCGCGAAATCCAGTACCGCCCGGCGCGGGTGCTGATGCAGGATTTCACTGGCGTACCGGCGGTGGTCGACCTGGCCGCCATGCGTGCGGCGATGGCCAAGGCCGGCGGCGATCCACAGCGGATCAATCCGCTGTCGCCGGTGGACCTGGTGATCGACCACTCGGTGATGGTCGACAAGTTCGCCAGCAGCAGCGCCTTCGAGCAAAACGTCGATATTGAAATGCAGCGCAATGGCGAGCGTTATGCGTTCCTGCGCTGGGGCCAGAGTGCCTTCGACAACTTCAGTGTGGTGCCGCCGGGCACCGGGATTTGCCACCAGGTGAATCTGGAGTACCTCGGCCGCACGGTCTGGACCAAGGATGAGGACGGCCGCACCTACGCCTTCCCCGACACCCTGGTCGGCACCGATTCCCACACCACCATGATCAACGGCCTCGGCGTGCTCGGCTGGGGCGTCGGCGGTATCGAGGCGGAAGCGGCGATGCTCGGGCAACCGGTGTCGATGCTGATTCCAGAGGTCATCGGTTTCAAACTCACCGGCAAGCTCAAGGAAGGCATCACCGCCACCGACCTGGTGCTGACTGTCACCCAGATGCTGCGCAAGAAAGGCGTAGTGGGCAAATTCGTCGAGTTCTACGGCGATGGCCTCGCCGACCTGCCGCTGGCCGACCGCGCGACCATCGCCAACATGGCCCCGGAATACGGCGCCACCTGCGGTTTCTTCCCGGTGGACGACGTCACGCTGGAGTACCTGCGCCTGTCCGGGCGCCCCGTCGAAACGGTGCAGTTGGTGGAGGCCTACAGCAAGGCCCAGGGCCTGTGGCGCCTGCCCGGCCAGGAACCGCTGTTCACCGACAGCCTGGCGCTGGACATGGGCAGCGTCGAAGCCAGCCTCGCCGGGCCGAAACGCCCACAAGACCGGGTTTCGCTGCCGAATGTCGCCCAAGCCTTCAGTGACTTCCTCGACCACCAATTCAAACCCACCAGCAAGGAAGAAGGTCGCCTGGAAAGTGAAGGCGGTGGCGGCGTTGCCGTCGGCAACGCTGATCTGGCCGGCGAGGCGGACTACCACCACGAAGGCCAGACCTATCGCCTGAAAAACGGCGCGGTGGTGATTGCCGCGATCACCTCCTGCACCAACACCTCCAACCCGAGCGTAATGATGGCGGCCGGGCTGGTGGCGAAGAAAGCCGTGGAAAAAGGCCTGAAACGCAAACCCTGGGTGAAGAGCTCGCTGGCGCCCGGCTCGAAAGTGGTTACCGACTATTACAAGGCGGCCGGCCTGACCCGATACCTGGATGAGTTGGGGTTTGCCCTGGTCGGCTATGGCTGCACCACCTGCATCGGCAACTCCGGACCGCTGTCGGAGCCCATCGAGAAAGCCATCCAGCAAGCCGACCTCACTGTGGCTTCCGTGCTCTCAGGCAACCGCAACTTCGAAGGCCGGGTGCATCCATTGGTGAAAACCAACTGGCTGGCCTCCCCGCCACTGGTGGTCGCCTATGCGCTGGCGGGCACGGTACGCACCGACCTCAGTCGTGAGCCGTTGGGCAATGACAAGAACGGCAAACCGGTTTATCTGCGGGACATCTGGCCAAGCAGCAAAGAAATTGCCGACGCCGTGAATCAGGTCAACACCGCAATGTTCCACAAGGAATACGCCGAAGTGTTTGCCGGTGACGCGCAATGGCAGGCGATTGAAGTGCCGCAGGCGGCGACCTATGTCTGGCAGGACGACTCGACTTACATCCAGCATCCACCGTTCTTCGATGACATCGGCGGCCCGCCGCCCGTGGTCAAGGATGTCAGTGGCGCCAACATCCTCGCGCTGCTCGGCGACTCGGTAACCACCGACCACATCTCCCCGGCCGGCAACATCAAGGCGGACAGCCCGGCCGGGCAATACCTGCGCGACAAAGGCGTGGAACCGCGGGACTTCAACTCCTACGGCTCGCGGCGTGGCAACCACGAAGTAATGATGCGCGGCACCTTCGCCAACATCCGCATACGCAACGAAATGCTCGGCGGCGAAGAAGGCGGCAATACCCGCTACATTCCCACCGGGGAGAAAATGCCGATCTACGACGCCGCCATGCGTTATCAGGCATCGGGCACCCCGCTGGTGGTGATCGCCGGCCAGGAATACGGCACCGGATCGAGCCGCGACTGGGCAGCCAAAGGCACCAATCTGCTGGGGGTGAAAGCGGTCGTCGCCGAAAGCTTCGAACGGATTCACCGCTCCAACCTGGTGGGCATGGGCGTGTTGCCGTTGCAGTTCAAGCTGGATCAGAACCGCAAGAGCCTGAAACTCAACGGCAGTGAAACCCTGGACATCCTCGGCTTGACCGGCGTCGAGCTGACGCCGCGGATGAACCTAACGCTGGTCATCACTCGCGAAGACGGCAGCAGTGAAAAAATCGAGGTGTTGTGCCGCATCGATACGCTCAATGAGGTGGAATACTTCAAGTCCGGAGGGATTCTGCACTACGTGTTGCGGCAGTTGATTGCGTCGTGACCGACCGCTGACAAAGACACCGCTTTCGGGCTAACGCCGATCAGTTAAGCCACAACGCAATCTGTAGCAGCTGGCGTAGCCTGCGTCCGGCTGCGCAGCAGTCGTAAAATCAGAGCTCGCGGTACGTCAGACAGACCGCACAAGCCGGATTTACGACTGCTGCGCAGCCGGACGCAGCCTGCGGCAGCTGCTACAAGGAAGGCGTAGCGTCCGGGTTCGCCTGACTGATCAGAAGGTGTTTTTGTTTAGGTGACAAAAATCCAGGCGGGAGCGAGCTTGCTCGCGATATGGACATAACATTCAACATTGTTGCCGACAGTCAGTAAGCTATCGCGAGCAAGCCCGCTCCCACAGAGGTTGACGGTGCACCGCAAATACTGACACAAGGACTTCAAATGATTGCCCTGCCATGGACGTTTCTGGCCCTGCTTTCCCTAGGCTACGGTCTGGCGCTGACCTACGGCCATCTCGGTTGGCTTTCTGCAATCCCGCTGTTCTTGTTACTGGTCGCTGGCGCCGCAGCCCGCCAACGCGTGATCCCTTTTGCCCGCCTCCTCGGCCACGGTCTGTTCATCGTCCTGGCACTGACACTGGCGACGCATTGGCTACCCGGTTTCTACAACGGTCGAGGCATCGATCCCCAGCGTTTTACCGATAATGCCGTGCCGTTTGCCATGTACCTGAATCTGGACAAACCGCTGATCGGCTTCTGGCTGTTACTGGTTTGTCCGTGGATTGTCGGCCGCCGTTCGCTTCGGCTATCCCTGTATGCCACCGCACTGGCACTGACCTTGAGCGCCGTGCTGGCGTTGGGTGGCGGGCTGCTGCTCGGCATAATCGCCTGGGCGCCGAAGTGGCCAGATCAAGCCTGGCTGTGGTTGCTCAACAATCTGCTGCTGGTGACGCTGGTCGAAGAGGCGCTGTTTCGTGGCTATATCCAGGGCGGCCTGAGCCGGTGCCTGAAAAACCGGCCCTACGGTGAAAACCTCGCCCTGCTGCTGGCGTCATTGATGTTCGGCCTGGCCCACACCGGCGCGGGATGGCAATGGGTTTTGCTGGCGACCCTGGCCGGGGTCGGCTACGGCCTGGCCTACCGGTTCGGCGGTCTGGGCGCCGCCATTGCCAGCCACTTTGGCTTGAACCTGCTGCACTTCGGCCTGTTCACCTATCCGATGCTCGTCGGCTGACGCAAGGGTCATTTTGCGACGCATTGCTGATTATCAAAAAATAGTCTCAACAATCCGCCGGCCTTGCCGATACAGCACTTGAAAGCCTTGCGGATTAAAAAAGCCATGCGTAACAACCAGCCAATTACACAACGCGAGCGGACCTTCCCGGCTCAGCAACGGTTGATTTCCACCACCGATGCCAAGGGCATGATCACCTACTGCAACGACGCTTTCGTCGAAATCAGCGGGTTTTCCCGAGAGGAGCTGATCCGTGCGCCGCACAACCTGGTCCGTCACCCCGACGTCCCGGCCGCGGTGTTCGCGCACATGTGGGGCACACTGAAACAAGGCTTGCCATGGATGGGCATTGTCAAGAATCGCTGCAAGACCGGTGATCATTACTGGGTGAATGCCTATGTGACACCGATCTTCGAAGGCAATCAGGTGATCGGTTACGAGTCGGTGCGGGTCAAGCCCACCGCCGAACAGATCCGCCGCGCCGAAGCGCTCTACCAACGCATCAACCAGGGCAAGTCGGCCGTTCCCTCCTCGGATAAATGGTTGCCGATCCTGCAGGACTGGCTGCCGTTCATTCTGGTCAGCCAATTGAGCTTCATGATCGGCGCATCGCTGAACTCCCATTGGGGTTTTGCCCTGGCGGCCGGTCTCTCGGTGCCGCTGGGCCTGATGGGCCTTCAGTGGCAACAGCGTGGTCTCAAGCGTTTGCTGCGCCTGGCCGAGCAGACCACCTCCGACCCGTTGATCGCACAGATGTACACCGACAGTCGCGGCGCCCAGGCGCGCCTGGAAATGTCCATCCTGAGCCAGGAGGCACGCCTGAAAACCTGCCTGACGCGCCTGCAGGACACGGCCGAACACCTGACCGATCAGGCCAGGCAATCCGATGCCCTGGCGCACAACAGCTCCAGCGGCCTGGAACGTCAACGCGTCGAGACCGAGCAAGTGGCCACCGCGGTCAACCAGATGGCCGCTACCACCCAGGAAGTCGCCAGCCACGTACAACGCACTGCCGATGCCACCCAGGAAGCCAATCGCCTGACCGGTCGCGGTCGCGACATCGCCGGGGAAACCCGCGAAGCCATCCAGCGCCTGTCGGTGGTGGTCGGTGAAACCGGCGTGACCGTGACCCAACTGGCCAAGGACAGCAACGAAATCGGTGGTGTGGTCGACGTGATCAAAGGCATCGCCGACCAGACCAACCTGCTGGCGCTGAACGCCGCCATCGAAGCGGCCCGTGCCGGTGAGATGGGTCGTGGTTTTGCGGTGGTGGCCGACGAAGTCCGTCAGCTGGCGCAACGCACCAGCGAGTCCACCGGGCAGATTCATGCGCTGATCGCCAAGCTCCAGCAAACCGCCGGTACTGCCGTGCAGACCATGGAAGCCGGACATCGCCAGGCTGAAGAAGGCGTGGCGCGGGTACTGGAAGCGGACCAGGCACTGGTGGGGATCAGCGAGGCGGTGGCCAACATCACCGACATGACCACCCAGATCGCTGCCGCGACCGAAGAGCAAAGTGCCGTGGCCGAAGAAATCAGCCGCAACATCAGCAATATTTCGTCCCTGGCTGACCAGACTTCGGAACAGGCACAGAATTCGGCGTTGCTGAGTGAAGAGCTGACCAAGACTGCGAATACCCAGTATTCGTTGGTGGAGCGGTTTAACCGCTGATTGTTTTTATTGGCAAACTGAAATGTATGTCGCCTGGGCCTGCCTCTTCGCGAGCAAGCCCGCTCCCACAGTGATCTTTGGTAAAACCCTGTGGGAGCGGGCTTGCTCGCGAAGAGGCCAGTTGCAACACCACATCTTTCAATGAAGGAATGAAGCTACCTTCTGCGCCGCAGCCACCAAATGCTGCTCATGGGTAAATCCGGAAGCCTTCAACGGCTTCAGATCATGATCCCCCGCCACCAGCCAGAACACCTCGATACCCGGCGATAGCGCATAACCCTCGACCGCCTCCCGGCTGCCCAACGCATCGCGCTCGCCCTGCACAATCAAAGTCCGAGTCTTCAGCCCGGCCAAATGTTCGACCCGTGGCTTCTCCGGTTTGCCCACCGCATAAAACGGATAGCCCAGGCACACCAGCGCATCCACACCCAACTCATCGGCCAGCAAACTGGCCATCCGCCCGCCCATTGACTTGCCACCGATGGCCAGCGGCCCGGCGACATGGCGTCGCACTTCGGCATACACCTCGCGCCAGCATTCCAGCAGTTTCGGGGCCGGATTTGGCGGGCGTTTGCCGCCGTCGGTGCGCCGTTGCGCCATGTAGGGGAACTCGAAACGCAAGACGTTGACACCAAGCCCGGCAAGGCGTGCAGCCATGTCGCTCATCCAGTCGCTGTCCATCGGCGCGCCGGCGCCATGGGCGAGGATCAGCGTCGCTGAAGCCGGGGCTGGCGCTGCGCTCCAGAGCCATCCGCGATCCCGCACACACTGCGCCCATTGATCCCCGTCAATACCGGCCTTGTGCCCTTTGTCCATGCTTGCCTCGCTTTTAGTCTGCCTATAACTCCGGCCGAAGGGTGCGCTGCCTTGCGCGAGTGCGCTCACTTCGACTGAACCGTGGATGGGGAACCATGAACACTTCTATCAGTACCGCCTACAACTACAAGGTGGTCCGCCAATTCGCCATTATGACGGTGGTGTGGGGCATCGTCGGCATGGGGCTCGGGGTTTTTCTCGCGGCCCAGTTGGTCTGGCCCGAACTCAACTTCAATTTGCCCTGGACCAGCTTCGGCCGCTTGCGCCCGCTGCATACCAACGCAGTGATCTTCGCCTTCGGCGGCTGCGCCTTGTTCGCCAGTTCGTTCTATTCGGTGCAACGCACCTGCCAAGCCCAATTGTTTGCGCCGAAAATCGCCGCGTTCTGCTTCTGGGGCTGGCAACTGGTGATTCTGCTCGCGGCCATCAGCCTGCCGCTGGGCTACACCAGTTCCAAGGAATACGCCGAACTGGAATGGCCGATCGACATCCTGATCACCATCGTCTGGGTCGCCTACGCCATCGTATTCTTCGGCACGATCATGCAGCGCAAGACCAAACACATCTATGTCGGTAACTGGTTCTTCGGTGCGTTCATCATCACCGTGGCGATCCTGCACATCGTCAACAACATGGAACTGCCGGTCAGCTTCACCAAGTCTTACTCGCTGTACGCCGGTGCCACTGACGCGATGGTGCAATGGTGGTACGGACACAACGCCGTGGGCTTTTTCCTCACCGCGGGTTTTCTCGGGATGATGTACTACTTCGTGCCGAAACAGGCCGAGCGCCCGGTGTATTCCTATCGTTTGTCGATTGTGCACTTCTGGGCGCTGATCACCCTGTACATCTGGGCCGGTCCGCACCATTTGCACTACACCGCGCTGCCGGACTGGGCGCAGTCGCTGGGCATGGTGATGTCGCTGATCCTGCTGGCACCGAGCTGGGGCGGGATGATCAACGGCATGATGACCCTGTCGGGCGCCTGGCATAAGTTGCGCAGCGACCCGATCCTGCGTTTCCTCGTGGTGTCCCTGGCGTTCTACGGCATGTCGACCTTCGAAGGGCCGATGATGGCGATCAAGACAGTCAACGCCCTCTCCCACTACACCGACTGGACCATCGGCCACGTACACGCCGGCGCCCTCGGCTGGGTGGCGATGATCTCCATCGGCGCGCTGTACCACATGATCCCGAAAGTCTTCGGACGTTTACAGATGCACAGCATCGGCCTGATCAACGCGCACTTCTGGCTCGCCACCATCGGCACTGTTTTGTACATCGCCTCGATGTGGGTCAACGGTATCGCCCAGGGCCTGATGTGGCGTGCGGTGAACGAGGACGGCACGCTGACTTACTCCTTCGTCGAGACCCTGGTGGCCAGCCACCCTGGCTTCGTCGTACGGCTGGTGGGTGGCGCGATCTTCCTCAGCGGCATGTTCCTGATGGCCTACAACACCTGGCGCACCGTGCGGGCCTCACAGCCTGCCGCCGTCGCCGCTGCCGCGCAGATGGCCTGAGGAGTCCGCCATGAAACACGAAACTATCGAGAAAAACGTCGGCCTGTTGCTGCTGCTGATGATCCTGGCCGTGAGCATTGGCGGCCTGACCCAGATCGTGCCGCTGTTCTTCCAGGACGTGACCAATAAACCGGTGGAAGGCATGAAGCCCTACACCGCGCTGCAACTGGAAGGTCGCGACCTCTACATCCGCGAAGGCTGCGTCGGTTGCCACTCGCAGATGATCCGCCCGTTCCGCGCCGAAACCGAACGCTACGGCCACTACTCGGTGGCCGGCGAAAGCGTCTGGGATCACCCGTTCCTGTGGGGTTCGAAACGCACCGGGCCGGACCTGGCACGGGTCGGCGCGCGTTACTCGGATGACTGGCACCGCGCGCACTTGTACAACCCGCGCAACGTCGTGCCGGAGTCGAAGATGCCCGCCTACCCGTGGCTGGTGGCCAATCAACTCGACAGCAGCCACACCGAAACCAAGCTGCGCGCCATGCGTACCCTCGGCGTGCCGTACACCGACGAGGACATCACCGGCGCTGTTGCTTCACTCAAGGGCAAGAGCGAGATGGATGCGCTGGTCGCCTACCTGCAAGTGCTCGGCACTGCGATCAAGAGCAAGAGGTGAGCCATGGTTGTTGAGATGAGCACTGGAATGATCCGCGGCTTGGGCACCGTCGTTGTCTTCATCGCCTTCGTCGGCCTGACCCTGTGGGTGTTCAACGGCAAGCGCAGCCCGGAGTTCGCCGAAGCGCGCCTGCTGCCGTTCGCCGACGAGCCACAACCCGACATCACCGAAGATTCAGCAACAAGGAGTACCCGGCCATGACCACCTTCTGGAGTACGTGGATCTGCGTACTGACCATCGGCAGCCTGATCGGCCTGACCTGGCTGTTGATCGGCACCCGCAAGGGTGAAACCAAGGGCAGCGTCGACCAGACCATGGGCCACAGCTTCGACGGCATCGAGGAGTACGACAACCCGTTGCCGCAATGGTGGTTCATGCTGTTCGCCGGCACCCTGGTGTTTGCCGTTGGCTACCTGATTCTCTATCCGGGCCTGGGCAACTGGAAAGGCATCCTGCCCGGCTACGAAAATGGCTGGACCGGCGTGCACGAATGGGAAAAGGAAATGGCCAGGGCTGACACTAAGTTCGGACCGATCTTCGCCAAATTCGCGGCAATGCCACTGGAAGAAGTCGCCAAAGATCCGCAAGCGCTGAAAATGGGTGGCCGCCTGTTTGCCTCCAACTGCTCGGTGTGCCACGGCTCGGACGCCAAGGGTGCATTCGGCTTCCCCAACCTGACCGACAGCGACTGGCGCTGGGGCGGCGCGGCCGAAACGATCAAGACCACCATCATGGGTGGCCGGATGGCGATGATGCCGGCCTGGGGTGAAGTTCTGGGCGAAGCCGGTGTGAAGAACGTCGCCGCTTATGTGCGCCATGATCTGGCCGGCCTGCCTTTGCCTGCCGACAGCAAGGCGGACCTGCAAGCCGGACAACAAGCCTTCAGCACCACCTGCGTCGCCTGCCATGGAGCAAACGGCCAGGGCACCGAAGCCATGGGTGCGCCGAACCTGACGCACCCTGCCGGCTTCATCTACGGCACAAGCCTGACGCAGCTTGAACAGACGATTCGGCATGGCCGCCAGGGCCATATGCCGGCGCAAAACGAACTGCTCGGCAACGATAAGGTGCAATTGCTGGCTGCGTATGTGTACAGCCTCTCCCACGGTTTGAATACCGAGCGCCTGCAGGCTGAAGACAACCGCGAATAAATCCCGACCGCTCTGCTGCCGCATTCTCCCGGATGCGGCAGTTCCCTGCCCCTTTGCGACGCATTGTCGCACCCTCTTTGACTCTTCCTTTCGGTTCCCCGGATTCACGTCTAAGCTTCCCCCGATGCGGACTGGCCGGTGCCGGTTCCAGGTCGACCCTGAACGATGTGTTCGACGAATCTGCCCGATGACAGGCCGCAAAGGCTGGTAGATACCGGCTGTCGCGCCAATTGCCTTCGGTCAGCCAAACGTTGCGTTTGAACACACCTCGTTACATCCGACCTGACCCCCTCGCCTGATCAGTCCGCCAGGACGTTTTGCCCACGGGCAATTTTGTCCCTACGCGGCGCATGGAAAGGCCGCAGAATCAGCATTTGAAAGCATTGACCCAGGTCATGGCGCGTTGCAATGACCCCCTGCTTTCTCCATACTTGCGGCCGATTTTTAATCCTAATAAAACACCCAAACCGTGGAACCTTAGAATGAGCACAGCAATCAGTCCGACTGCTTATAACTATAAGGTAGTCCGCCAGTTCGCCATCATGACGGTGGTCTGGGGGATCCTTGGCATGGGGCTCGGTGTCTTCATCGCCTCACAGCTCGTATGGCCGGAATTGAACTTCGGTCTGCCGTGGACGACTTTTGGACGCTTACGCCCGTTGCACACCAACCTGGTGATTTTCGCCTTCGGTGGATGTGCACTGTTTGCCACTTCTTATTACGTCGTGCAGCGAACCTGCCAAACGCGACTGATTTCCGACAGCCTCGCCGCCTTTACCTTCTGGGGATGGCAAGCGGTGATCGTCGGCGCGATCATTACCTTGCCGATGGGTTTCACCACCACCAAGGAATACGCGGAACTGGAATGGCCCCTGGCTATTCTGCTGGCCATTGTCTGGGTCACCTACGGTCTGGTGTTCTTCGGCACCATCGTCAAGCGCAAGACCAAACACATCTATGTGGGTAACTGGTTCTACGGCGCGTTCATCGTCGTGACCGCGATGCTGCACATCGTCAACCACATGTCGCTGCCGGTCAGTCTGTTCAAGTCCTACTCGGCCTACTCGGGTGCGACGGATGCGATGATCCAGTGGTGGTACGGCCACAACGCTGTAGGTTTCTTCCTGACCACCGGCTTCCTGGGGATGATGTACTACTTCGTGCCGAAACAGGCCGAGCGTCCGATCTACTCCTATCGCCTGTCGATCGTGCACTTCTGGGCACTGATCACCCTGTACATCTGGGCCGGCCCGCACCACCTGCACTACACCGCACTGCCGGACTGGGCGCAGTCCCTGGGCATGGCGATGTCGATCATCCTGCTGGCTCCGAGCTGGGGCGGCATGATCAACGGCATGATGACCCTCTCGGGCGCCTGGCATAAGCTGCGCACCGACCCGATCCTGCGCTTCCTGGTCGTTTCCCTGGCGTTCTACGGCATGTCGACCTTCGAAGGTCCGATGATGGCGATCAAGACCGTCAACTCGCTGTCGCACTACACCGACTGGACCATCGGCCACGTACACGCCGGTGCCTTGGGCTGGGTAGCGATGATCTCGATCGGCGCCATCTACCACATGATCCCGAAACTGTTCGGTCGTGCGCAGATGCACAGCACCGGCCTGATCAACACCCACTTCTGGCTCGCGACCATCGGTACCGTGCTCTACATCGCCTCGATGTGGGTCAACGGCATTACCCAGGGCCTGATGTGGCGTGCAATCAACGACGACGGCACCCTCACCTACTCGTTCGTCGAAGCGCTGCAAGCCAGCCACCCGGGCTTCATCGTTCGCGCCCTGGGCGGTGCGTTCTTCGCCACCGGCATGTTGTTCATGGCCTACAACGTATTCCGTACCGTACGCGCCTCGAACCCGGCTGAAGCTGAAGCCGCCGAACAGATCGTTGTAGTTGGAGCTCACTGATGAAGCATGAAGCAGTCGAGAAGAATATTGGCCTGCTGGCCTTCTTCATGGTCATCGCCGTCAGCGTCGGCGGCCTGACCCAGATCGTTCCGCTGTTTTTCCAGGATGTCACCAACAAGCCGGTCGAGGGCATGAAGCCCCGCACCGCCCTTGAGCTGGAAGGCCGGGACATTTATATCGCCAACGGTTGTGTCGGCTGCCACTCGCAGATGATT
>NZ_AKJM01000080.1 GCF_000282335.1 Pseudomonas sp. GM48 | reverse complement strand
CGCGTCAGCTGGACTCACGACTGCTTCGCAGCCGAACGCAGCCTCGCAGGCTCGGCAGCTGCTACAGGTTGCGTGACGGCTTGACTGAGCGGCATTTTCCCTATTGCGCAAAGAAAAACGCCCCGAACAAGTCGGGGCGTTATCGAAAGAGCGGCGCGGTTACTTCTCGGCGCGTTCTTTCAGGGCTTTCAAGGTATTGAACGGGGCATCCACCACGAACTTGTTGGCCACCAGCGACGGCACGCTGCCGCCCGGTTCGGTGTGCACCTGATAGGTCACTTCGATCTGGTCGCCCTTGGGTACGAACTTCCAGAAACCGTCGACCTTGGCGACCCGGACGAAACCTTTTTCTTCAGGAAGGTATTTCGGTACGCCTTCAAGCTTGCGGGTCAGGCTGCCATCGGCACCTTCGATGGTGGTGACGTGCAGCACCGAATCACGCGGAGTAACCGGCCACGGGGTGTTGAACTGAGTGTAGGTCCAGCTCTGGTTACCTTCGTGCTTGAGCAGCTTCTGGGTCTTGCATTCGTGAATCCAGGCGCAGGCTCCGGACACGTCGTCCTGCAACGCACGCAGCTTGGCTATGGTGGTTTTCATCAGCGTGACGCCCTGGTAGGCCTTGTAGTCGGACCCGGCCACTTCACTCAGGGAGATCTTGATACCGTCTTCGTCTTTTTTGACTTTCCAGTCTTCGGCCTGGGCCGCCGAGGTAGCCAGCACAACCGTCAAACCACACAGCACAGCAATACGATGCAGCGAACCCATAGTCTTATTCCTTATTGTTGAAGTTCCGTTCGTTGAAAACACATCACGCCGCCGTCATTTGCTCCCACCAGCCGATTAGGCGAATTGCTTCTTCGCTGCTGCTTCCGCACACCTCGGGGTCGGCATCAAACGCCGAACACACCGCCGGGCGCTCTGGCTGGCCGAAAATACGGCACAGGTTATCGGCCGACAATTGCAGGCAACGCTCCCCCGCAGGTTTGCCATTGGGCATACCGGGAATCGGTGAACTGATGGAAGGGGCAATGCAACAAGCACCACAGCCCTCACGGCATTTCATGACAACAAGCTCCTCGCGATGAGCAATGTGTTAAAGGACGGGGCACAGAGTACCCGCTAAAACAGTTGTTTTAAATTACCTGCGAGCGGGTTTTTCAGTGCAAACGAACATGACCGACCAGTCTCCGACAAAGCGTCTGGTCTGGGGCTCGAGGATCGGGATGAGGTTACTGTTTGAACTCGAAATCCAGTGCCGCGCCTTCGACCTCGCGGCGCTCTTCATTTCGCAGTTGCAGCTGCATTTCATTGCTGAGCAAGCGTCCGTTGAGCTGGAACGGACTGCTGCCGCTCTTTTCGCCGAACATCTGCGGCAGTAACGGCTCGCGCTTGGGCGATACCACCGTTCCCAGCGGTTTCAGCTCCTGAACCATGTCCCGAGGCAAACTCAGATCCAGCTTGGCAGACGGAAGCTCAGTCTTTACCACCTCGCTGGCCGGTTTCGATTTGGAGGCAATGGGCGGACGCTTTTTCACGGGCGTCGCCGGTTTCTTGGCCGGCGAGGCTTTTTTCACAGGTTCGGTTTTTAACGGTGCTACGTGGAAACTGCCAGTGGTTTGCTGATCCTGCTCGGTAGCCGCCACGACGGATGCCGGCTGAATACTCGTAAACAGGCAGAGCAAAAGCCAGGTGGCAGGAAAAGTCGGTTTCATGTGTCCAACGGTGGGCGCAAACGGCAGGGGTGCATATGCTCGCCTGTTGCAGCCCACAAGACAAGCGCAGTAGCAGCCTGTTACAAACCGCCGGCCATCTCCTGGCAAAGCTGGGTGGCCAGCATGCCCAAGGTCATCAATGCGCGCTCGGCTTCACGGTTCCATGGCGTGCCGCAATTGAGGCGAATGCAGTGATTGAACTGCTCGGTGTTACTGAAGATCAGACCCGGCGCAATACTGATGCCCTGCTGCAGTGCCCGCACGTGCAACTCTTGTGTGTTGACCCGCCCCGGCAGACTGACCCACAGAATGAAGCCGCCGGTAGGCCGGGTCATCTGCGTGCCTTCCGGAAAATACTGCTGCACGGCCAGTTGGAAGGCACTGAGGTTCTTACGGTATTCCTGACGGATGAAGCGTAAATGCCGGTCGTACCCGCCATTTTCCAGGTAAGCGGCGATGCCCATCTGGGTGACGCTGCACGCAGAGTGCGTGCTGAAGGTCTGCAAGCGCTGGATTTCCTGCTGATACTTACCGGCAATCATCCAGCCGATCCGCACGCCAGGCGACAGGGTTTTCGAGAAGCTTGAGCAGTAGATCACCCGGTCCAGCCGATCGTAGGCCTTGAGGGACTTTGTGCGCCCCTGCTCGAACATCAACTCACCGTAGATATCGTCTTCGACAATCTGGATATCGAAGTCCGATGCCAGGCGCAGTAACTGTTTCTGCCGCTCCTCGGGCATGGTGCCGCCCAATGGATTACTCAGTCGGGTGGTCAACACCAACGCCTTGATCGACCATTGGTTGGCCGCCAGTTGCAGGGCTTCCAGGCTCATGCCCGTGGCCGGATCGCTGGGGATCTCGATGACCTTGAGGCCCAACAGATCGGCCAGTTGCAGCAACCCGTAATAGGTCGGCGATTCGGCCGCGATCAGATCGCCCGGACGGGTCAAGACGCGCAAGGACATCTGCAGCGCATCGACGCAGCCGTGAGTGATCACCACCTCCGACGGATCGACCACCACGCCGGCATCACGCATGCGGATCGCCACCTGCCGGCGCAACGGCTCGAAACCGGGGCTGAACATGTAGCTGAAGGCCCGCGGGCTATGGAAACGGGTGACTTTGGCCAATTGCTGATGCAGTGCCCGCACCGGCAAATAGTCGACACTCGGCACCGCGGCGCCCAGCGGGAAGACACCTTCACGACGGGATTCGACCAGGACTTGTTGAATGATGCTGCTGCGGGTGACCAGCCCCGGGCGCTCGACCCGGGCGATATCCGGCGTTGGTGCGGTAAGTGCCGGCGTCTGGTGCACGTAGTAACCCGACTGCGGCCGGGCGCGGATCAGCCCCTGATCCTCGAGATTGGCATACGCCTGCAACACCGTTGCATGGCTGACATTGAGCTGCGAGCTCATCTTGCGCACCGAAGGCACGCGCTCTCCCGGCTGATAGACCCCACGGCGGATGTCTTCGGCCAGTTGTTGAGCAATACGTTGATAGAGCAAAAGATTGGTCATGACGCAGCACTCGATTTCACGGGCATTTTATTCTTGTGTGAAACAATACCGGAACAGTTTAGAAGTGTACTGGGACAGTTGCCACAATAGTCGACCATACAGTGCAGTGTCAGCAAAATCTGTACTGTTTTGTGCGGTATTCGGCGAACATAAAAAAACCCGGCGCTGCATGGCAGGCCGGGTTTTCCAGCGACGCAGCCCTTAGCGGGCAGCGCCGAGCTGGCCTTTTTCGTCGGAAAACACAATTTCCACCCGACGGTTCTGCGCCCGGCCCCGTTCCGACGCATTAGCATCTACCGGATACTCGTCGCCATAACCCTCGACCTGGATACGCTTGTCGTCGATGCCCAGATCCATCAGCACGTCAGCCACTGATTGCGCACGGTCGCGGGACAGCTTGAGGTTTTCCTGCTTGCCCCCGGTACTGTCCGTATAACCTTCGATCCGCACCACACGCTTGGGGTTGAGTTGCAGGAACTGCACGATCTTCAACACCACACGGTTGGCCGAAGGTTTCAACTCCGCTTCGCCCGTGTCAAACAGCATGTCGCCCAACGTCATCACCAGGCCGCGGTCGGTCTGGGTGGTCGTTAATGCCAGGATCTGCTCTTCGAGCCATTTGCCTTGCTGCTGAACGCTGAACAGTTTGGACTCACGCAGTTCCAGTTGCAGGCGCTGCCGCTCCAGTTCGAGTTTCGCCGCTTGCTCTTCGTTGAGCGCCTGATTGGTATGTTCCCGGGCAATCGCGCTATAGCGCTGGCTCAGGTAGGCGTAATGCACCACGTCCGAACCGCTGCCCCAATAACTGGACAGGCGATCGGCACGGGCCAGGGACTCTCCGGCGCGAATCACGTCCTTGGGGGCGATTCGCAGCACATTGGAGTCTTCCTTGACCTTCTGAAAGTCGGCACCGGCCTGCTGTAACGCCGTTTCACTGTGCTGACTGGCGCAGCCAAAGAGAGTTGCGCAGCCTGCCAGGATCAAACCGCCGAGGGCTTTAGTCTTGAGACTCATTCGGCATCTCCCAGTTGCTTGCGCAGGCGGGCGATGCGGGTGTTGAGCACGTTCAACTGCTCCTCGCTCTTGAGGGTCAGCACACGCGCTTCGGCCAGACGCGCATCCAGCTCGGCCTGTTCGGCCCGCATGCGCGCATTCTTGAAGGATTGGTCGTTCATGTTGCCCTTGGCACGGTTGAACTTGTCTTCGGCCAGTTTCATTTCCGGCACATCATCTGCTGTGGCGCCCACGGCCCTGGCCTGTTCGAGTGCCTGTTCGGTCAGGCGCATTTGTTCACTCGGCGCAGGATCGGTTGCACAACCCGCCAGGACCGCAAAGGCCACGCCAGCGAAAAGAGGTCGAATACTCACTAAATATCCCTACTGTTTTGGGGTACTGACGGGTTGTTGCGGCTGTGAGCGTTGCGCCTTCCAACGCTCGATATTGCGCATCAGCACGGCCTCCGTCAGTCCGGACGCGGGCAATTCTGTCATCTTTTTGGCCAACTGTCCGCGCAACCACGGATCGTTGCAGGCCGAGTCATGGGAAATCGCCAGGTACAGGCCAGGCTTGTCGACCGGTTGCGAGCGCGCGACCAGATCACCGGCCATGCCCAGTGTCTGTGCGGTCGCCATGCCCGAGTAACGTCCTGCCAGGACAAATTCGACCTCGCCCAACAGCAGTTTCTGAAAGGCCTGGGTCAGGTTGGACGTGCGCGTGAGGGTTAATTGCTGTCCGGCAAAGGTGCTGAATTGCGCGGTCATTCGGGCCTTTTCCGACACGGCACCGGGATGGCCGTGCAGGTCTTGCGCTTCGTTGTAGACCAGCGTCGAGTCCTTGCGAGTCCAGACCAGATAGTCGTTTTCCAGCAAGGGTGGATGGATGTAATCCAGGGTTTCCAGCTCGCTGACCGTCAACGGTGCGTCCGCCAGCATGTCCATGCGCCCGCTGCGCACTTCGTCCAGGGCCTGGGAACGTTTGCCGGCATAAAGCAGTTCGACCTTGAGCCCCAACTCCCCCGCCACTTGCTGCAACAAATCGGCACTGGCACCGATCAGGTGTTTGGGATTCTGCGGGTCTTGCCACAGGTACGGTGGCGCGTCCGGGCTGCCGGTCACCACCAGGCGTTCGCATTTGCCTGCGGCGAAAGACAGCGCTGGCAATAGCGTCAATCCCAGCAAGCTCCACACACAGCGCAGATCCATGGCTTCACACTCCACTCATACCCGGTTATGCCCCCTGTAGGAGCGAGCTTGCTCGCGATGGACGTCAATGCGCCGCGTTTTTCCAGAATGAACGCGTCATCGTTAACGTCCATCGCGAGCAAGCTCGCTCCTACAGAAAGGCAAAAAAAAGCCCGACCAAAAGGCCGGGCTCTTTATAAGTCAAGCCGCCGGGTTAGACCAGCTTCTCGAACTCAGGGATGGCTTCGAACAGGTCTGCCACCAGGCCGTAATCGGCCACCTGGAAGATCGGCGCTTCTTCGTCCTTGTTGATCGCAACGATCACTTTGGAGTCTTTCATGCCGGCCAGGTGCTGGATCGCGCCGGAGATACCGACCGCGATGTACAGCTGTGGAGCAACGATCTTGCCGGTCTGACCGACCTGCATGTCGTTGGGTACGAAACCTGCGTCGACCGCGGCGCGGGAAGCACCGACGGCAGCGCCCAGCTTGTCGGCCAGGGCGTACAGGTGTTTGAAGTTGTCGCCGTTCTGCATGCCGCGCCCGCCCGAAACGACGATCTTGGCAGCGGTCAGTTCCGGACGATCGGACTTGGCCAGTTCTTCGCCGACGAAGCTGGAGATACCAGCGTCGTGAGCAGCGCCAACGGCTTCAACGGCAGCGGAACCACCAACAGCTGCAACCGGGTCGAAACCGGTGGCACGCACGGTGATCACCTTGACCGCAGCGTTCGATTGCACGGTAGCGATGGCGTTACCGGCGTAGATCGGACGCTTGAAGGTGTCAGCGCTTTCTACCGAGATGATCTCGGAGATCTGGTCAACGTCCAGTGCAGCGGCAACGCGCGGCAGGATGTTTTTGCCGTTGGAAGTGGCGGCTGCCAGAATGTGGCTGTAGCCCTTGCCCAGCTCGGTAACCAGCGGCGCAACGTTTTCCGGCAACTGGTGAGCGTAGGCAGCGTTATCGGCTACCAGCACTTTAGCCACGCCAGCGACTTTCGCAGCGGCTTCAGCCACGGCGCCAGCGCCCTGACCTGCAACCAGAACGTGGATGTCGCCACCGATTTTGGCGGCAGCAGCAACGGTGTTCAGCGTGGCCGGGGCCAGCACTTTGTTGTCGTGTTCAGCAATAACCAAGATAGTCATTTAGATTACCTTCGCTTCGTTTTTCAGTTTCTCGACCAGTTCAGCCACCGACTTGACCTTGATACCCGCGCTGCGTGCAGCCGGCGCTTCGACTTTCACGGTCTTGTTGGTGGAGGCGGTGGAAACGCCCAAAGCGTCCGGAGTCAGCACTTCGAGAGGCTTCTTCTTGGCTTTCATGATGTTTGGCAGAGACGCGTAGCGCGGCTCGTTCAAACGCAGGTCGGTGGTAACGATGGCCGGCAGTTTCAGGGAAACGGTCTGCGCGCCGCCGTCGATTTCGCGAGTCACAGCCACGCTGTCACCGCTGATTTCGACTTTCGAGGCGAAGGTGCCCTGACCATAGCCGCTCAAGGCAGCGAGCATCTGGCCAGTCTGGTTGTTGTCGCTGTCGATGGCCTGTTTGCCAAGGATCACCAGCTGAGGCTGTTCCTTGTCGACAACGGCCTTCAACAGCTTGGCAACGGCCAGGGAAGTCAGGTCTTCGGCGGACTCGACGAGGATGGCGCGGTCGGCACCCAGAGCCAGCGCGGTGCGCAGTTGCTCTTGAGCGGTGGACGGGCCGACGGAGACGACGACGATTTCAGTCGCAACACCTTTCTCTTTCAGGCGTACGGCTTCTTCAACGGCGATCTCGCAGAACGGGTTCATCGACATCTTGACGTTGGCAAGATCGACGCCGGAATTGTCCGCCTTGACGCGGACCTTGACGTTGTAATCCACAACGCGTTTGACAGCTACAAGAACCTTCATGGATTCCTCGTTACTCTCCGGTGAAAAGAAAGTCGCCTAGGCGAACCTGGCGGTTGATGCTCATCGGGCGCAAGGGCACCTCTAAAAACGCCGGCAAACGTGTCAAGTGACCAACGCTCATGATGTGGATGACCGTTCGTCAGTGGTGACTGACGAGTCATTCAGCATCGCGGCGTGTAAACTGCGCGTCAAACCCGCGCGGCGCATCACTCTCTACTGCCATCGCCCTGTCTTTAGAGGTGCTCTTGAAACCAACAGTCAGCCTACGGCGAGCGCAAAACCGCCCGTATCTTGACCGGAACGCCTATTCCGGTCAATACGCCAAAATAGCCGTTCATAAGGCGCGTGACTTTGATTTCTCTGGCTTTGAGCCATTTCAAACAAACGTTTGTATTGGACGCTGAGAGTGGTGTAGATATAATGCGCCACCCAAAGAGAAAGGTGGTCAATCGATTGTCCGCTTCCGGCGTTGCGCCGGAATTCATGGATGCGACACCCAACCTCCAAATTAGAAAAAAAACTGTTGAGCCTTGAGTAGGAGATAACCTGTGGAACGCGAATACATGGAATTCGACGTTGTCATCGTCGGTGCCGGCCCCGCTGGTCTTTCCGCCGCCTGCCGCTTGAAGCAGAAGGCCGCCGAAGCCGGTAAGGAAATCAGCGTCTGCGTGGTCGAAAAAGGCTCCGAAGTCGGTGCTCACATTCTGTCCGGTGCCGTGTTCGAACCACGCGCCCTGAACGAACTGTTCCCGGACTGGAAAGAACTCGGCGCGCCGCTGAACACCCCCGTCACCCGCGACGACATCTTCGTGCTGAAGAACGCTGAAAGCGCGCAGAAAGTTCCAGACTTCTTTGTGCCCAAGACCATGCACAACGAAGGCAACTACATCATCTCCCTGGGCAACCTGTGCCGCTGGCTGGCCCAGCAGGCCGAGAACCTGGGCGTGGAAATCTACCCGGGCTTCGCCGCTCAGGAAGCGCTGATCGACGAGAACGGCGTGGTTCGCGGGATCATCACCGGTGATCTGGGCGTCGACCGCGAAGGTAACCCGAAGGAAGGCCTGTACACTCCGGGCATGGAGCTGCGCGGCAAGTACACGCTGTTCGCCGAAGGCTGCCGTGGCCACATTGGCAAGCAGTTGATCAAACGCTTCAACCTGGACACTGACGCTGATGCCCAGCACTACGGCATCGGCCTGAAAGAAATCTGGGAAGTCGACCCGGCCAAGCACCAGCCTGGCCTGGTGGTCCACACCGCCGGTTGGCCGATGGACATCATGGGCACCGAGAACACCGGTGGCTCGTTCCTCTATCACCTGGAAAACAACCAGGTAGTGGTTGGTCTGATCGTCGACCTTTCCTACAGCAACACCTACCTGTCGCCGTTCGACGAGTTCCAGCGCCTCAAGCATCACCCGGTGCTCAAGCAGCACCTGGAAGGCGGCAAGCGCATCAGCTACGGCGCCCGCGCCATCTGCAAGGGCGGCCTGAACTCGCTGCCGAAAATGGTGTTCAAGGGCGGCGCGCTGATCGGTTGCGACCTCGGCACCCTGAACTTCGCCAAGATCAAGGGCAGCCACACCGCGATGAAGTCCGGCATGCTCGCCGCTGAGTCGGTGGCTGACGCGCTGTTCGCAGAGAAGGACAGCAGCGAAGAACTGGCCACTTACGTCTACGCATTCAAGAACAGCTGGCTCTACGACGAACTGTTCGCCAGCCGCAACTTCGGCCCGGCGATTCACAAGTTCGGCGCCATCGTTGGTGGCGGTTTCAACTGGCTCGACCAGAACATCTTCGGCGGCAAACTGCCGTTCACCCTGCACGACACCAAGCCGGATTACGCTTGCCTGAAACTGGCGGCCGACTGCAAGAAGATCGACTACCCGAAACCGGACGGCAAGATCAGCTTCGACAAACTCAGCTCGGTGTTCATCTCCGGTACCAACCATGAAGAAGAGCAGCCGTGCCACCTGAAGCTGGCCGATCCAAGCATCCCGATCAGCAAGAACCTGCCGCTGTACGATGAGCCGGCACAGCGTTACTGCCCGGCTGGCGTGTACGAAGTGATCACCAAGGAAGACGGCGAGAAGCGCTTCCAGATCAACGCCCAGAACTGCGTTCACTGCAAGACCTGCGACATCAAGGACCCTGCACAGAACATCACCTGGGTGGCACCGGAAGGCGCTGGCGGCCCGACTTACCCGAACATGTAAGCCGAACCGCGAACAACAAGGCTCCCTAAATGGGGGCCTTTTTGTTGCCCACGATTTGAGCCGCACAACAAAACCAGTGTGGGAGCGGGCTTGCTCGCGAATGCGATTGACCCTTCACCATTTATATTGACTGACACACCGCTTTCGCGAGCAAGCCCGCTCCCACAGGGGATTGGCGGTGAGTCAGGCTGCGCGTTCGTCGCCGGGACTGCGCTCAAAATACCGCTTGTACTCGCGACTGAACTGCGACGTGCTCTGATACCCCACCCGGTGCGCCACCTGCGCCACGCCAAGACCCTCGCCCAGCAACAACTGCTGCGCCCTGAGCAGACGCAATCGCTTCAGATACTGCACCGGTGACAACAAGGTACTGCGCTTGAAATGCTCATGAAACGTCGACGCACTCATGTTCGCGCAACTGGCCAGGGTCTCGACGTTCAGCGGTTCGGTGTAATGCGCATGCAGATGGCTGAGCGATGCCGCGATCCGGGCAAATTGCCCCTGCTGCTCAACCAGTGCGCGCAATACGTCGGCTTGCGGACCGCGCAATGCGACGAACAACAACTCGCGCAAGCGCGCTTGCCCCATGATCTGGCATTCCAGCGGATCGTGCAGGCACCGCAGCAGCCGCTCGACACAACCGCGCATGGCGTCATCGAGCACTGCCGAGGTCATCGACTCCGGTGTTTGCGCCGGAATATGGCGCCCCGGAGCCAAGCCCATCGCCAACACCAACTCGCCCAGCATCACCCGGTCGATCGCGACTGACACACCGAGCATCGGCCCGTCCGGCGCGGCAAAGGTTTCACATTCGAACGGCACCGGCAGCGCCTGAATCAGATAGTGCCCTGCCCCGTATTCAAGGGTGCGCGGCCCCAGGTACGCCAGTTTGCTGCCCTGGGCGATGATCACCAGGCTCGGTTCGTAGATCTGCGGCCCACGGGCCACATCGCAACTGGCCCGCAGAACCTGCACGCCCGGCAACGCGGTCTGGACGAAACCATCGCGGGTGGACAGCGGCGCGATCAGCGAAACCAGGGTGGCATTGGCATCAAGATGACGGGTCAACAGCATCGGAGCTCTTCACAAAAAAGTCATGGAAAAAGGGATGCAAGCATCATCGCAGGTCTGATCGCCAATGCGATCGATCAAAGCAGGATGCCGGAGGAATAGGCATGACACCCGGAGGAATCGCCATGGCCGCGACTGGGTCCGGCGCCCAGAATGCGCCACCTCACCCGTCAGCGCTTTAGCGAGGTTCACCATGTACACCGCCATCGGATATGCCGCCCAGTCGGCCACCACTCCCCTCGCCCCGGTCAAATTCGAACGCCGCAGTCCACGGGCCGACGACGTTGCCATCGAAATTCTCTACTGCGGCGTCTGCCATTCCGACATCCATCAGGCCCGCAACGAGTGGGGCATTGCCGTTTACCCGCTGATGCCTGGCCACGAAATCGTAGGCAAAGTTACTGCCGTCGGTGCGAATGTCACCAAGCACAAAGTCGGCGATCTGGTCGGTGTCGGCTGCATGGTCGACTCGTGCCGCAGCTGTGAAGCTTGCCAGGCCAACCTGGAGCAATACTGCCTCGAAGGCCCGACCATGACCTACGCCACCCCGGACCGGGTCGACGGCAGCAACACCATGGGCGGCTACTCCGACAGCATCGTGGTCAGCGAGCACTTCGTGGTGCGCATCCCCGAGAAACTGGCGCTGGCCAGCGCCGCGCCGATCCTGTGCGCCGGCATCACCACCTACTCGCCGCTCAAGCACTACGGCGTGAAGGCCGGCGACAAAGTCGGGATTCTCGGCATGGGCGGCCTCGGCCACATGGGCATCAAGTTCGCCAAGGCGATGGGGGCCGAAGTGACGCTGTTCACCCGTTCGGCGAGCAAGGCCGAAGAGGCTCGCCGCCAGGGCGCGGACCATGTGATCGTGTCCACCGATGACGCCCAGATGCAGGCGGCCGCCGGTTACTTCGATTTCCTGCTCGACACCATTCCGGTACAGCACGACCTCAACCCTTACCTCGATACGCTGCGTTTCGATGGCGTGCATATTCTGGTGGGTCTGATCGAACCGGTGGAGCCGCCGGTGCATGCGGCCAAACTGGTATTGGGTCGCCGGGTGCTAGCCGGCTCCCTGATTGGCGGCATCGCCGAAACACAGGAAGTGCTGGATTTCTGCGCCGAGCACAACATCACCTGCGACATCGAAATGCTCGATATCCGCCAGATCAACGAGGCTTACGCCCGCATGATTGCCGGTGACGTGAAGTACCGCTTCGTCATCGACATGGCGACATTGAAGCTCTAAACCTTCAAGGCTTAAACCTTCAAACCAAGCTCCGCCGACAGCCGGGCCGTGACCCCTTTGATCAGGGGAATCAGCTCGGCCATCTTTTCCAGCGGCATGTACGGCACGGTGCTGGCGATGCTGATGCCGGCAACGATGCGTTTGCTGGCATCGCGCACCGGCGCCGCCACGCAACGGATCGACGGCTCGTTATCTTCCAGATCGAAGGCGTAGCCACCGGCCACGTACTCGACCATACGCTGCTCGAACTGCTCCCAGGATTGCTCCGGGTGCTGCGGCCAGAATTGATTTTTCCCACCCACCGGCAGGCTGACTTCGTACAGGCGCTGCCACTCTTGCGGCGAATCATCGAGCATCAGCGCCTTGCCGATCCCGGTCCGCGCCAGCGGCATGCGATGGCCGACCCGCGAACGCATTTCCGGGCCATTGCGCCCCGGATTCTTGTGCAGGTACAGCACTTCATCGCCTTCACGAATGGCCAGGTGAATGGTGTCGCCGGTCAACGCCGACAACTCATCCAGATACGGCCCGGCCAGGGTCACCAATGGCAACTCTTCACGGGCCTGAAACCCCAGTTCGATCAGTTTCGGTCCCAGCAGATAACCGACTTGCGGCACCACCCGTAGATAACGTTCGTCCACCAGGCAACTGGCCAGGCGATGGGTGGTGCTGCGCGTGGTGCCGATCAGCCGGGCGATTTCCTTGAGATCGCGGGCGCCGTTGGCCACGGCCTGAACCACACCCAGACCGCGAAGCAGGGTCTGGGTGCCGGTCGGAGCGGCATCCTTGGCGATTTTTGGGGCGTCTTCCTGCATATCCAGCCTTTACCGTTAAGCGAGTGAACGGGCGGCATTATGGTCGCCCGGATGCCACGACTACAACTTGATACGCTCGACCTTGCCCACCAGCAAGATGTAGGAAAGTGCACCGATCAACGCCAGCACCGAGATGTAGGTGATCGCCGGGGCGAAAGAATCACCCGTCGCGAGGAAGCCGATCACGATAGGCGTGGCAATCGCCGACAGGTTGCCGATGAAGTTGAACACCCCACCGGTCAGCCCGAGCAATCGCGCCGGGGCGAGTGTCGACACCAGCGACCAGGTGATGGACGCCAGGCCATTGCCGAAGAACGCCAGCGCCAGAAAGGCAATCACCAGCGGCGTCGACTCGACAAAGTTGGCGCCGATGATCGAAGTCGAAATCAGCAAGCCGCTGATGATTGGCAACTTGCGGGCGAAACCCACCGTGTAACCGCGACGGATCAAAAAGTCCGAGAAGAACCCGGAACACAGCACACCGACAAAGGCCGCAAGAAACGGCAGTGACGCCAACAGGCCGGACTTGATGAAATCCATGCCGCGGTATTTCACCAGGTAGGTCGGGAACCAGGTCAGGAAGAACCACAGCGTCGAGTTGAGGCAGAACTGGCCGAGGTAAATGCCCCAGAGTTTGCGCTTGGTCAGGACAATCCCCAGGTCGGTCCAGCTGAATTTGGCTTTGACCCTGGCCTGCTCGGCCTGGATGTCCACCAGGCCACCGCCCTCGCGGATCAGGTCGATTTCCGCGTCATTGGCGCCTTTGAAATCCCGGGGCTCGCGATACACCGCGTACCAGATCACTGCCCACAGAATGCCCACCGCGCCGGTGGTGACGAACACCATGTGCCAACCGAATTCGTGCTGAAGCCAGGCCAGCACCGGCGTCAGGAAAGCCAGGCCGACAAACTGTCCGGAGGTGTAGAAACCGATGGCCGTGGCGCGCTCGCGCTCGGGGAACCAGGTGGTGACCACGCGGCTATTGATCGGATACGCCGGCGCTTCCAGGGCACCGACGGCCATGCGCAGCACGAACAGCGCGATGAAGCTGCCGGCGAAACCGAGCATCACCGTGGCCACCGACCACAGCAGCAAGGCGACACTGTAAAGGATCCGTGGCGGCACGCGGTCCACCAGCCAGCCGCCGGGGATTTGCATGGCGGCGTAAGTCCAGCCGAAGGCGGAGAAGATCAGGCCGACATGAATCGGGTCGATACCCAGGTCGCTGGTCAGCGCCGGGGCGGCAATCGACAGGTTGCTGCGATCCAGGTAGTTGATCACCACGGTGATGAACAACAGGACCATGATGAAAAAACGCTTGCGACTGGGCGTCACCAACGACGCCTGCCCGGTGAGGGTTTGCGGTTGCATGGGGGGGTGCCTCTTCTTGTGGTTATTGAGGTCGAAAACCGGGTTAACGCAGATCTCACTACCTATGGAGATCAAATGTGGGAGCGGGCTTGCTCGCGAAAGCGGAGTGTCAGTCAACATCTATGTTGAATGTGCCGCCCTCTTCGCGAGCAAGCCCGCTCCCACAGGGATATGTGGTGGGTCAGAGATCACTCACCACTCGGCAAAACTGCCATCGGCATGGCGCCAGATCGGGTTGCGCCAGCGGTGGCCGATGGCGGCGCGTTCGATCACGTATTCCTCGTTGATCTCGATGCCCAGGCCCGGGCCGTTCGGGATCTTCACGAAGCCTTTGTCATAGTCGAACACCCGTGGGTCCTTCACGTAGTCGAGCAGGTCGTTGCTCTCGTTGTAATGGATGCCCAGGCTCTGTTCCTGGATGAACGCGTTGTAACAAGCCGCATCCAGTTGCAGGCAGGCCGCCAGGGCAATCGGACCCAGCGGGCAATGCAGCGCCAGCGCCACGTCGTAGGCTTCGGCCATGTTGGCGATCTTGCGGGTTTCGGTGATGCCGCCGGCATGGGAGGCATCCGGCTGGATGATGTCGACGTAGCCTTCGCTGAGCACACGCTTGAAATCCCAGCGCGAGAACAGCCGCTCCCCCAAGGCAATCGGCGTACTGGTCAATGGCGCCAGCTCTTTCAGCGCTTCGTAGTTTTCGCTGAGCACCGGCTCTTCGATGAACATCAGTTTGTACGGATCAAGCTCCTTCATCAGCACCTTGGCCATGGGCTTGTGCACCCGGCCATGGAAGTCCACGCCGATGCCGACGTTCGGGCCGACGGCATCGCGCACGGCGGCGACGTTGGCCAGGGCCTGGTCGACCTTGTCGAAGGTATCGAGGAATTGCAGCTCTTCGGTGCCGTTCATTTTTACCGCGGTAAAGCCGCGCTCGACCGCTTCTTTCGCCGCCCGTGCGGTATCCGCCGGACGGTCGCCGCCGATCCACGAATACACGCGAATCTTGTCCCGCACCTGACCACCCAGCAGATCGCTGACCGATACACCCAGCGCCTTGCCCTTGATGTCCCACAAGGCCTGGTCGATCCCGGCCAGCGCGCTCATGTGGATCGCGCCGCCCCGGTAGAAGCCGCCGCGATAGAGCACGCTCCAGATGTCTTCGATGTTGCGTGGGTCTTTACCGATCAGGTAGTCGGACAATTCTTCAACGGCAGCGGCAACGGTGTGGGCGCGACCTTCCACCACGGGCTCCCCCCAACCGGTGACGCCCTCGTCGGTTTCGACTTTGAGGAAGCACCAGCGTGGCGGAACGATGAAGGTGGTCAGTTTGGTGATTTTCATCTGTTGTCTCTCTTATTGGATGCAGCGCTCGCAGCGCCAAAAAGTCTTAGCGAAGGGCTTTCCAGGCAGCGACATAGGCCTTGGCATTGGCCGCCACCTGCTCCGGGGTCATGCCCGGTTTGAACAGACCGGAGCCAAGGCCGAAACCTTTGACGCCTGCGTCGATAAACACCTGCATGTTGTCCGGGGTGATGCCACCGACCGGCGCCAGAATCGTTCCGGCCGGCAGCACCGCGAGCCAGGCTTTGACGACCGCCGGGCCCATCTGCTCGGCCGGGAACATCTTCAGCACATCCGCGCCTTCGGCCAGTGCCGCAAAGGCTTCGGTCGGCGTGGCGACACCCGGCGACAGGTACAGACCCGCCGCTTTCGCCGCACGCAGCACCTTCGGATCGCTATGGGGCATGACGATCACCTGGCCGCCCGCGGCTTTCACTTGTTCAACCTGCTCCGGCGTCAACACCGTGCCGGCACCGATCAGGCAATCAGCGGGCAAGGTACTGCGCAGGATGCGGATACTTTCGTACGGCTCCGGGGAATTGAGCGGCACTTCGATGACGCGAAATCCGGCGGTGTACAGGACTTCGCCGATGGCAGCCGCTTCTTGCGGGCGCAGGCCGCGCAGGATCGCGATCAGGCCATTTTGTGCCAGCGCTTGTTTGAGCATGTCAGGCCTCCAGGCGGGTTTAACGGGATGCGGTGGACGTGACCAGGCCGGCGGCGAGCGCCAGTTGCCACAATCCGCGTTCAGTGGCCTGTTCGGCCTGGGTCACCCGGGCAAAACCGCAGGCGACGAGCGCACGGCTGTAGCGGGCACAGAGTTGGGTATTACCGATGAGGATGATCGAAGGCAGGTGCACGCTGTTGCGCCGGCGCCGTTGCACGCCAGCCAGGGCTGACAATTCGTGGCCGATCAGCAGGCCGGACAGATAATCCACCTGGGCGGTGGCCTTCAGTTCGCCAGTCAGGCCCAGGCTGCGGGCGCTGAACATCGTCGACAGCGGACCGATTTCACCGTCCGCCGACAACGCGACCTGCACACCGCGATCAAACGCATCGCCATCGAAAGACGTGCCACGCTGTTGGGTGCGTCCGAGAATGCTGTGTTCACTGAGCACGGCGAACATTTCGCCGGTCATGAACGTATCGAAATGCACGATGCAACCGTCGGCCACTTCCACCCATTTCGAGTGGCTGCCCGGCAGGCCGATCAGCGGAGCAGCACCCGCCTCGCCCGCCAGGTTTTGCAGCACACCGAGCACCTGGGTTTCTTCGCCGCGCATCACGTTCGGCAAACGCGAACGCTGGATGACGCCGGGCACAATGTGCACATCGATCCCGCGAAAACTGCGTACGGTTTGTAAGGAAGTTCCGAGAGTCGCGACGTTCGCCGGTGTTTCGCGGTAGGCCGCTTCGCGCCAGCCCTGGGCGCTGCCGACCATGCCGCAAGCAATCACCGGCAAATGCGGCTGCGCATCGAGCCAGTCGCCGCAAGCCTCATCGAAGGCCAGATCAAATCCATCGGTGCATTCCCGGCCGCCAATGATTCTGGGCGCCTTGGGCAACTGCATGATTCCCGAGGACAGCGAGCGCTGTTCGAGCACCTGGCCACCTTCAGCCAATTTGTAAGCACGGAGTGAGGTCGTCCCCCAGTCGAGCGCGATCAATTGCGCCTGCATCGCTTCACCTGTTTTGGTTTTTGGCAGTGAGTGAGCGGGACTATAAACCCAGGCGCCGGACAATCTCAATATATAAATATCAATCCCATATATTGAGACACGAACAAAAAAAAGACCACCGCCTACGGTAGCTCCCTGGAATGCATTCCCCTGTAGGAGCTAGCTTGCTAGCGATGGTCGTCAACGATAATGCGGAAAGCCTGACACCCCGTGGTGCTTTCGATTTCTTCGCGAGCAGGCTCGCTCCTGCAGGGGATACCGCTCAACTGCCCTCGGCGAACTCGCGCAATACTTTTCCATCCATTCGATACCGAACCCACTCCTCCTGCGGCTGCGCGCCCAGGGATTTGTAGAAGTCGATGGCCGGCGTATTCCACTCCAGCACGCTCCACTCGAAACGGCCGCAGTCGTTGGCGCAGGCGATTTTCGCCAGATGCCGCAGCAGGGTCTTGCCCGCGCCACCGCCGCGCTGCTGCGGAGTGATGTAAAGGTCTTCGAGGTACAGGCAATTGCTGCCCAACCAGGTGGAATAGCTGAAGAAGAACACCGCGAAACCGATGGGTGCGCCGTCGCGCAGGCAGATCAGGCCATGGGCGGTGGCGCCTTCGCTGAACAGGCTGCGCTCGATATCGGCAACGCTGGCGATGACTTCATGGCGGGCACGCTCGTAGTCGGCCAGTTCCGTGATGAACGCAAGAATTTGCGGTGCGTCACTGGGGGTTGCCGGGCGGATTTCAATCGTCATGGACGTGCCTTGTCAAAAGAGGAAAACGCCATACTAAGTCGACGCGCGGCCTGTGGCGAGGGGGCTTGCCTGTGGCGAGGGAGCTTGCTCCCGCTGGGTTGCGCAGCAACCCCAAAAAGAACACTTGAGTCTTTCTGGTGGAACGCAGTCTTTGAGAAAGGGCCTGCTTCGCAGGCCAGCGGGAGCAAGCTCCCTCGCCACAAAAGCCCCTTGCCAAAAAATGGATCACTCCGGTCGCCACTAACCCTGGCATCGATAACCTTGGACCTGACATTCGGGCCCTGCATGGTTAGATAGCGGCGCTGCTCACTAATCCGGTCAAGGAACCGCGTCATGTCTACCGCAACACCCCCTGTCTCAAGCAAGTTGTTCGGCCTGTTTTGCCTCGCCAGTTACCTGTTGTCGTTGTCCTATGGCTCGACTTTTTTGCTGTCGCTGTTGATCAGCTCTCGTGGTGGCAACGAGCACGACGCCGGCAGTGTGATTTCGACAGCGATGCTCAGTACCTTTGCGGCGGTGATTGTTTCCGGTCATTTGTCCGACTTGCTCGGTGCCGCCCGATCGGTGGCGCTGTTCGGTGTATTGCTGGCAGCGGCCAGCCTGGGCTTCGCCCTGACTCCGGGTTTCGGTCAACTGCTGTTGTTTTTCGGGTTGCTGCTGGGCCTGGGCTGGGGCGTGTTCTACACCCTCGGGCCGATCATCGTGGCAAGCCTGGTGACACCCGCGCAGCGTGCCAAGTACTTCGCCCTGCTGTCGGGCAGCATGATGACCGGGATCGGCAGTGGCCCGTTGCTCGGCCGCGCGGCGAGTGCGCTCGGTTATCCGGTGACGGCGGCGTTTTATCTGGCGGCGCTGGCCAGCCTGATCGGGGTATTGCTGTTCTGGCGCCTGGATCGACAACTGAAACTGGCGCCCGCGCAATCGAGCGGCGTGTCGCGGATTTCCTGGCGTGCAGCGGGTCAAGTGCTGTCGTCCAGGGCCATATTCCCGATCATCATGGTCGGTCTTGGTGGCTGTGTGTTTGGCGGCTTGTCGAGCTTTCAAACCAGTTATGCCGCAGCGCGCTCGCTCGACTATTCGCTGTTCTTCCTCGGCTTCATGAGTGCGGCGATCAGCGGCCGCATGCTGGTTGCCGGTTTCGTGGTCAAGCGCGATCCATTCCGCGCGTCGTGTGTGCTTTCGGGGCTGATGCTGGCGTCGATCGTGATGTTCGGTTTTGTCGTCGACAGCAGCGTCAGCTACGTGCTCGCGGCGGTGATGCTCGGGATCGGTTACGGCCTGACCTACTCGGTGATCAACGGCCTGGCCGCCAATGAAGCGCCGAATGGCACCACCGCACAATCCTTGCTGCTGTTCAGCCTGTCGTACTTCATCGGCGTGTTCGGCTTTCCCTTGCTGGCCGGGAAAATCATCGTCGAGCAAGGCATGGCCACGCTGTTGCTCACGGTGTTGGTGGTCGCTTCGCTCAACTGGCTGATCACCGTGGGACGGTTGATCTGGCGAAGAGCCACGGCGGTCAGGGTATTGGAGCAAGCCTGAGCCGTTCGTCGCTGATAATGCACCCATTCAGATCGAGGACGGACTAATCAGGTAAGGACTCTAATCGTTGGAGACAACACCATGATCCTGTCCAGGTTGATCGCTCTCGCTCTCATGGCCTTTTTGTCCATTGCCACTTTCGCCGGGCCCCTCGGCTCCAGTACCGGCCCGACCAACCCGGTGGAAAAACCCAGGGCGCCGGCCATCCAGAGTGCCCCCGGCATGAACACCGATGGCACCACGGTCGACCACAACCTGCCACCGCCCACCGGCACAGATCCGCGGGTTCAAGGCAAAGATGCAGGACGACAGTTGCCAGGCAGCAAAACACCCGGCACAGGCGGACTTGGCTCGACCACTAGCGGTGACTCGGGAGACGACGACAGCGACAATCAATAACTTCCGGTTTGAGGACAAAGCAATTGGTCGAGGCGCTGCGTAAGACAAGTCAGTACCAGATCATGTGTTGAGTTTCAGGACCTCTTCGCGGGCAAGCCCGCTCCCACAGGACTGTGTCGGACCGCACCTTGTGGGAGCGAGCAGGCCCGCGCCCACAAGTGCAATGAATGTCAGCGTTGCTTGAGGCGGTCGATGACCACCGCCAACAACAAGATCGAACCGCGAATCACATACTGATAAAACGTATCGATGTTCTTCAGGTTCATCGCGTTCTCGATGATCGCCAGAATCAACACCCCGGCAATCACGTGCCGGATCATGCCGATCCCGCCACTCAACGATACCCCGCCCAGTACGCAGGCCGAGATCACGGTCAGCTCGAAACCCTGGCCGATCATCGGTTGGCCGGAGGTCATGCGTGATGCCAGGATCACCCCGGCCAACGCGCCGATGACGCCATGCACGGCAAAGATGATGATTTTGGTCCGGTCGACATTGACCCCGGCCAGCAGCGCCGCTTCCTGATTGCCGCCAATCGCCATGGTGTTGCGCCCGTAGGTCGTGTAGTTCAACAGCCAGCCGAAGAACAGGAAGCAGACGATGGTGATCAGGATCGGTACCGGCACGCCGAGCACCTGGCCGTTACCGAAGACGAAGAACGGCTCCTGGGACACCCCCACTGCTTTGCCGTTGGCGAAGATGTAGGCCAGGCCACGCACGATCTGCATGGTCGCCAGCGTGGTGATCAGCGCATTGACCCGCAGCTTGGCGATGACGATGCCGTTGATCAGCCCGACGATCAGCCCCATCACCAGCGCCGCACAGACACCGAGAAACACGCTGTTGGTGTCGCGCATCACCACTGCCGCGACGACCCCGGCGCAGGCGATCACCGAGCCCACCGACAAGTCGAAATGCCCGGACGCCAGGCAATACAACATGGTGCACGCAGCGATCCCGGTGGTGGAAATCGCCAGGCCCAGGCCACGCATGTTCAGCGGCGAAAGGAAGTTGTCGATCATCAGGGTACAGAGCACGAAGATTCCGACGGCCGCCAGCAGCATTACCCAATCATCTAGAAAACGCCGCATATCCAGCGGTTTGCGTGTAGTCGGCAGGGTGTTGTCTTGGGTTGTCATCATAGTCACCTCTCAGTTCGCTACGCCGTCGGCGCGTTGGCGCGGCAAAGCCAGTTGCAGCAGGTTGGATTCGTTGGCCTGGTCACGCCTCAGTTCGCCACGCAGCGCGCCTTCGCACAGCACCAGGATGCGGTCGGAAATGCCCATGACTTCCATCAAGTCACTGGACACCACAATCACCGCGATCCCTTCGGCTGCCAGGTTATGGATGATCTGGTAGATCTCGGCCTTGGCACCGATATCGATACCGCGGGTGGGTTCGTCGAGGAGCAGCACTTTCATCGGCATCGACAGCCAACGGCCGAGAATGGCCTTCTGTTGATTGCCGCCGGATAGAAACTTGATCGGCTGCCCGGCGTGTGGCGTTTTCACCTTAAGTGCCTTGATCTGCTGGTCGGCGTTGCCTTTCTCCCACAGGCCACGCAACAGGCAGCCGAAGGTGGAATGGGCGCCGCGTGCGCTGATGTTGATGTTCTCGGCGACGCTGGCCAGCGGCAGGATGCCTTCCTTCTTGCGGTCCTCGGGGCACAACAGGATCCCGGCGGCAATCGCGTCCCGGGGTGAGCGCAGATTCAGTTCATGGCCGCGCAGTTTCAAGTGTCCGGCGCTATTGCGCGCCAGGCCGCTGAGCAGGCGCAGCAGTTCGGTGCGACCGGCGCCTACCAACCCGAACAGCCCGAGGATCTCGCCTTTGTGCACCTCGAAACTCACCGGCTCGCGCAAGCCTGGCCCCAACAAACCCTCGACCTTGAGTGCCACCGAGCCACGCTGGCGCGGGCGGTAATCGTAGATGTCCTGGATATCGCGCCCGACCATGCAGGTGACCAGTTGATCGTGGGTCAGCTCGCTCATATCGTCGAACGTACGCACGTATCGCCCGTCCTTGAACACCGTCACCGCATTGCAGATGCGGAACACTTCCTCCATGCGATGAGAGACATAGAGCACCACTTTGCCCTCGTCCCGCAGCCGGCCGATGATCGCCATCAAGCGGTCGATCTCCCGCGCCGAAAGGCTGCTGGTGGGTTCGTCGAAGGCAATCACATGGGCACCACGGGACAGCGCCTTGGCGATTTCCACCAGTTGCCGTTGCCCCAGGGACAGGCGCCCGACCTTCTCTTGCGGGTCGATTTCATCGGCCAGGCCTTTGAGACAAGCCACTGCCTGCTGGCGCAGGGTGCCGCGATTGATCAGGCCAAAACTGGCCGGCAGATGCCCGAGAAACAGGTTCTCCGCCACGGTCATTTCGGGCACCAGATGCAACTCCTGGTGAATCACCGCGACGCCACTGCCGATGCTGTCGGCGGTGGACTTGAAGTCCATCGTCTGCTCGCCGATCTGCAAGGCCCCGCTGCTGGGGATGTAGGCCCCGCCGAGGATTTTCAGCAGCGTCGATTTGCCGGCGCCGTTTTCGCCCATCAAGGCATGAACCTGCCCCGGATGGGCGACGAAGCTGATGTTGTCCAGCGCCTTCACCCCGGGAAAAGTCTTGCCGATCCCGCTGAAGCGCAAGCTGCCGCTGTGTTGTTGTGTATTTGTTTGCGCGTGCATAACCCACCCCTTTCAAACCGGACAGGCAGCCCCGTCGCCGAGGCCGCCGCTGAAATCAAGCGGCCGTCAGTTCCACAGGCCGATCTTTTCCAGTTCCTGCTTGAAGTTGTCGCGGGTGATCAGCGTCACGTCGTCCATTGCAGTGAGTTTCGCCGGTTCAGTGCCGGTGGTGACCCACTCGTACATCATGCTCGCCGTGTTGTAGCCCTCGATGTGCGGGCTCGGCAGCATCGAACCATAGAAGCCGCTGTCGGGTTTCTTCAGCTCGCCGATGGCGTCGGTACCGTTGATGCCGATGCCAATCACGTTGGCCGCAGCGAACCCGGCGCTCTCGGTGGCGCGCACACCGCCGAGCACGGTGTTGTCGTTCATGCCGCCGATGATCAGGTTCTTCGCCGCACTCGGCAGTTTCACCAACGCCGAGTTGGTGGCGTCCATGCTGCCCGGCACGTCGAGGGTCTTCAGGGCCGAGAACAGGATGTGGCCCTTCGGCATGCCGGCGTCTTCCAGGGCTTTCACCGAACCGTCAGTGCGCTTCTTGCCGGTGTCGAGTTCGTTGTAGGTATTGATCACCGCGTACGTGTCTTTCCAGTCCCAGCCGCGTTTCTTCGCCTCGGTGGCCATGGCATTGCCTTGCTTCTGGCCGACTTCGAACGCGGCCATGCCGAGGTACGGCACGTCTTCCATGAATTTGCCGCTGGCATCGACGAAACGGTCATCGACGGCGATCACCTTCAACCCGTTGAGCTTGGCCTTGGCCATGATCGCAGGTCCCAGGGACACGTCCGGCGGGCAGATCACGAAGCCTTTGGCGCCATTGGCCGCGAGGCTGTCGATGGCAGAAAGGGTTTTCTCACCGTCTGGCACGGCGATCTTGATCAGGGTGAAGCCCTTCTCTTTCCCGGCCTTTTCGGCAAACGCCCACTCGGTCTGGAACCAGGGTTCTTCCGCTTGCTTGACCAGGAAACCGATTTTCACTTCCTCGGCCGCCAGCAGCGTGCTGCTCAGGCCGGCCGCCGAGACCGCCAACGCGGCACAGCATAGGGAACGGATAACATGACGACGATTCATTAGCTAACTCCTTGTTATTTTTCTTGAGCGTTCTTTGAAAGCGTTCTTTAAAGCCAGGGCGGTAAACCTTATTACCAATAGTCATATCATATGATGATTGAATTTCAGGCGTACCAAGACGCCTGAAAGCCCGGTCACTCAGTCGTGGTACATCACCGAGCGCCCTCCATCGATGGTGATGCACGAGGCATTGATGAACGGCGCTTCATCACTGGCCAGGAACACCGCGGTCATCGCCACTTCAATCGGCTGGCCGATGCGCTTGGGTGGATGCAGGTCAAACGCACGCTGGCGCTCAGCGTGAGGGTCGGCGAAACCGTTCCAGTAATCGATATTGATCTGGGTTTCGATATAGCCCGGTGCGATGGCGTTGACGCGGATGCCCTTGGACGCATATTCGATGCCCAGCGCGCGGGTCAGGCCGAGCAAGCCGTGCTTGGCCACCGGGTAGGGGAAGCAGCCCGGAATGATGTGGGAGGAATGGGTCGAGGCAATATTGATGATGCTGCCGATGCCCTGCTCGATCATCTGCGGCAACACCGCCTTGCAACCGTACCAGGCGCCATCAAGGTCAATGGCAAAGCAGCGACGCCAGTCTTCCTCGGTCATTTCCAGCGGATCACGGAACACGTTGACCCCGGCGCAGTTGACCAGCACATCGATCCGGCCGTGTCGCTCGACCGCCAGCCTGGCCATTGCCTGCAGATCGCGCTGCTGTGAGACGTCAGCCTTGATCGCCACCACATCGGCGCCTTGGCCACGCCAGTGCGCCGCGACCTTCTCGACTTTCTCGGCCTGAATGTCGCTGATGATCAGCCTGGCTTGTTGGGACGCAAAGGTCGCCACAATCGCTTCGCCAATCCCCTGGGCGGCACCGGTCAGCAATACGACCTTGTTTTTCAGGCGTTCGCCCTTCGGTGGTTCGGGTACCGGCGGCAATGACAACGGTTCAGCCATGGATCAAGACTCCTGTTCGAAAACACGACGAAAACCGGGCATCTGTCGATGTCCGGATAAAAGGCGCTGAGTAAGAAACAGACGGGAGCGAAACTGTTTCAGCTTGAAGACGGTCTGAGGCCTTGTCTGCGCAAGGGAGTGCGAGGGGCTTCGCTGCATCACTTCACCTGTTTTGTTTTTTTAAGTGTGAGTGCATGTCACTGGTGAGGCCGACTATAAACCCGGCCCGCTTAAAATCTCAATATATATATTTGCATCCCATATTTTGGGATTTACCCAGCAAAGCGTGTGCAATGCTTTCCAGGCACATCCACTGCAATCGACAACACGGCCCCGTCTAACGGATGGCCCAGCGGACTTGCCGCGCTGGTGATGTACAGGGTTTTCAGATCCGCACCGCCGAACACGCAACTGGTGGGACGGCTGATCGGCAATTCGATGATCCGATCGACTTTGCCGTCCGGGCTCAACCTGAGCAGGCAGCGACCGTCCCAACGGGCATTCCAGATAAAACCTTCGGCATCCATCGCCGAACCGTCCGGAACCCCGCGCTCATTGGGGCCAAACCAAACCTGCGGCGCATCGAGGGCTCCGTCGGTACGGATGAAATGTCGGTACAAGGTGCCAGCGAGGCTGTCGCCGAAATAAACGCTAGTGCCGTCATCGCTCCACAGCAGCGTATTGGGGACGCCCAGCCCTCGGAGCAGCGGCATGACCCGAGCGTCCCGATCAATGCGGAACAGCCCGCCGGTGCGCCGTTCGATGGGCAAGTCTTCGCCTCGCTCGTCGATGTTGTTTTGCATGGTGCCAAGCCAGAGCCGGCCCTGGGCATCGCAGCGGGCTTCGTTGGGGCGGTTGCCCGGTTGTGGATCGGCCACGCAGAACAATGTCAGGCGCGGGTCCAGCCCGGGTGAGTCCAGGTCCAGCCGATACACGCCACTGCTCAGTGTCACCAGGGCGTCGCCGCTGGCGCAGGGGATGAAGGCCGATACATGCTCCGGCATCTGCCAGATCTGCACATTGGCCCCGATCAGCCGTAGCGCCTGTTTACCGGCAATATCTACCCAATACAGTGCCTGGGTCGGCGCATCCCAGAACGGACCTTCTCCCAGTTTCGCCCGATGCCCGGTAACCGCGGTCCACGTCATGTAGCCTCCTGCATTGTTCTTGTTTTTATTGTGTAGGAGCCAGCTTGCTCGCGAAGGCGTACCAGTCGACCTGGTGGTAGCTGATACACCATCGCGAGCAAGCTCGCGCCTACTGCGGTTCGAGTTGTCAGCACGCTTTTTTATCGGCCATGACTTGCGGGTAGTAACGCTTGATCGCCAGGTCGGCGTTATCGATCAGAGTCATGCAGGCCCAGACACCCCGGGCAGTATCACGGGCCGCGATAGCCTCGGCCAGGTCCCGGTGAATCGGCAAGGTTCGGCGCAGTTCATTCGGGTCGGCGGCGGACACTTCAAAGGCCACCGCCAGCAACGCGCCGAGGGCGGGAACCATCTGTTCGATGAATTGATTGTGGCTGGCTGCCAGGATGCACTCGTGGAAGAGCTGGTCGGCACGGTTGTAATCGATGCCGCTGTCCACCGCCCGTTCCAGTGCGTTGCAGGCCAGCAGGATCGCGTCCACCTGTTCTCCGGTTGCGCGTTCGCAAGCCCAGCGCACAGCCATCGGTTCGATGGTGCGACGCAGATCGAGTAGATCGTCGACGAAGTTTTCCGGCAAACCGCTGCGTGACAGCCAGCCGACGACTTGTGGATCAAAGAGGTTCCAGCGCCGCACCGGCAACACCCGCGTGCCGACTTTCGGGCCGACTTCGAGCATGCCTTTGGCAACCAGGGTTTTGATCGCTTCGCGGATGACCGTGCGGCTCACGCCAAGTTGTTCGCCGAGGTCGGCTTCGACCTTGAGTGACTCACCCGGCCTGACCTGCCCCGTGGCGAGCCAGCATCCCAGCCAGTCGACCGTCGAAGCATGAAAGCTGTTGGACATGGGCACCTCGAAGCCGAATGCGATGGCAACCCACACTAATCATCATACGATTGGGAGTCAATTTGATTTTTTGAAGAAATCAGAAATCTAATGTGGGAGCGGGCTTGCTCGCGAAGACGGAGTCACATCCGACAAAGATGTCGGCTGACCCAGCGCTTTCGCGAGCAAGCCCGCTCCCACAGGGTTTTGCGTCAGGGTTCGAGACCGATGGGGAAAAACTCACCGCCACTCCATACACCGAGCCAGCGCTGGCCGTCGATCTCGCGACTCACCGCCAGCTCCACCAATTGATAGAACACATTGCGATGAATCAACGCCTCAAGATTGCTGCGCACATGTACGTAAGGGGCTGGCTCCTGCGTTACCGGGTCGATGACCACACGCAGCGGATGACCGGCACCAGCCTCGGTGGTTTCCTCGACGTTGGTGGTAAAGCGCAACACCTGCGCCTCGCCCTCGCCTTCCACGTCGACGGCAATCGCCACGAACGGCGCATCGTCGACCTTGATGCCAACCTTTTCGACGGGTGTGATCAGGAAGTAATCATCGCCATCGCGGCGAATGATGGTGGAGAACAGCTTGACCATCGGCTTGCGCCCGATCGGGGTGCCCAGGTAATACCAGGTGCCGTCCCGGGCGATGCGCATGTCGATGTCGCCGCAGAAATCGGGATTCCACAGGTGCACCGGCGGCAAGCCTTTGGTCTTGGGGATTTGCCCCAGCAAGTCGTTGGCTTTTTGCGGGCCACTCATGGCGTTCTCCTTAGAATTACTGGTCGCTGAGCCCCAGCAGGCTGCGCGCGTATTGTTCCAGCGGCGGGCCCATCAGGTCTTCCGGTTTTTTATCGTGGAACGTCAGTAAACCGCCACGACTCTTGATGGTCGCAGTATCAATCAAATACTGGGTGCTGGTCTCGATCAAACTGATCTGAATCATACCGCTGTCGATGCCGAGGCGATCCAGGGCTTCCTGATCCAGCCACTCGTCCGAGTTGCCGATACGGTCATCAGACTTGGCAAATCGGGTGTAGAGCAGATAGTGCGCACCGGCGGCACGGGCTTCGCCCATGGCCTGGTCGAGGCCTTCCGGCGTACGGGCACGGCGGACCATCGGGAAGTATTCGACGAAGCCATCGAACGCGACTTCGGCAATCACGTTAGGCCGTGGATAAACGGCGCTGCCCGGCGGCATGAAAGCGCCTTGGGCGATGTAGACGAACGAGTCAGGCTGAATGCGCAGGTTGTTTACGCGACGACTGTCGCTGTGGTCGAGCAGCCCCGCATCGCTCATATGGTAACGAGTCCCTTCGGCCATATCGCTGACGTTCATGCAACCACCAAGTGCCAAAACGGCCAGCAGCAAAACCAGGCTACGCATCCTATCCTCCAGAGGCCGGTGTCGGAAAACCGGCGAATGGCCGTAGGATGCAGCTTCCGCGCCAGCTCATCGTTGCCTGATCAATCGCAATCGCGGGCAAGCCACGCTCCCACAGGATTTACGCAAATTCTTGTGGGAGCGTGGCTTGCCCGCGATGAGGCCGGATCAGCCGCCGATAATCTTCATGACAGTCGCGCCGCCGGAGAACGCCACTTCCTGCTTGTCCCCCAAGGCTTTCACCAGGAGTCTCTGCAAGGCCGGCAGCGCCTGATGACGTGGTTTGTCCAGCAAATCACCGATGTAATGGCGATTGCTCGATGACAGACAGCCATGCAGCCACCCGGTGGAAGATAAACGCAACCGTGAACAGGTCCGGCAGAAAGGCACGCTTTCATTGGCGATCACGCCGAAATAACCCTGGCCGGGAATTTCATAGCGAACGGCCGTCGCATCGACCGGGGCATCGGCCTGCAGGTATTCGTAGCGCTCGCCGATCAGGCTCAGCAACTGCTGGAGGCTGACGAACTGTTGCAGAAAGGCGTTGGAATCGTTGGCCAGGTGACCCATGCGCATCAGCTCAATGAAGCGCAGTTCATAACCACGCTCCAGGCAGTAGTCGAGCAGCGGCATCACTTGATCAAGGTTCTGCCCGCGCAGCGGCACCATGTTGACCTTGATCTTCATGCCGGCCGCACTGGCCTCGTTCATGCCGTTGAGCACAGTGGCCAGGTCGCCGCCCCGGGCAATGCTGCGGAACGCACTCGCATCAAGGGTATCGAGGGAAACGTTGAGGCGCCGAATGCCGGCGTTCAGCAGCAGCGGCAGTTTCTTCGCCAGCAACTGACCGTTGGTGGTCAGGCTGATGTCTTCCAGGCCCATCTGCCCGACCGCTGTCATGAACGCTTCGAGTTTCGGGCTGACCAGCGGCTCGCCGCCGGTAATGCGCAGACGCTCGATCCCCGCCGCTTCAATCAGATAAGCCACGCCACGCGCCATGGCTTCGGCCGACAACTCATCCTGCGCAGCCACCAGCCGCTTGCCGTTGGGCACGCAGTAGGTACAGGCGTAATTGCAGGCTGAGGTCAGGCTGATGCGCAAGTTGCGAAAACGCCTGCCTTGACGGTCAACGATCATGGTCACTCCGGCGGAAGAATATTCGGGCCGCTAAAACTTGACTCAGAAATCAAGTTTTAGCAAGTCCTCTACCTGAGTATATTCCTGCGGTACTGCGCCAAGTAGCGAAATAATGGCGCAATAAGGCAACTGAATGACTCAGCTGCTCGAAGTGTCGGTGTCGCGCTTGCGCTTGTTACCCATGCGCACGCCGATGTCCATGAGGAACTGGAAGAAACCTTCCTGATCCTCCAGCACATTGCTCCAGAATGGCGAGTGATACAGCGCGACGGCACCGTGCACCAGCGCCCAGGACGCGCAGTAATGGAAGTAAGGTGGCACGTCTTCCAGCTTGCCTTCGCTGATCCGGCCTTTGATCAGCAAGGTCAGGCGCTCGAAGTTCGAGGCACGGATGTTGTGCAGTTCCTCGATCATCTCCGGCACCTGGTTGCCCTTGACCACTTTTTCTTCAAGGCGGTCGAACAGGCGATAGCGTTGTGGATCGCGCATGCGGAATTCGAAGTACGCCCGGGACAGGGCTTCCTTGTCCTTGTCGACATCGGCCGAATGCAGCAGCGCGTTCAAATCGCGCTCGTAGTCGAGCATCAGGCGCAGATAGATTTCTGCCTTGGATTTGAAGTGTTTGTAGATCGTGCCTTTGCCGATACCGACGGCATCAGCAATCATCTCGACGGTGACACTGTCTTCACCTTGTTCGAGGAACAGCTTGAGCGCGGTATCGAGAATTTCCTGCTCGCGGCGACGAAACTCACGGACCTTACGAGGTTCTTTATGCATAAGAAAAGGTCTGTCGGGGTCAAAATTCGAAGCCGCGTATTATGCCTAACTTGCACAAAAATGCACGGATCATCCGACCATATCTGCGCTTTCTGGTCATTCCGTGTACGTTTACAGGTTGATGAGAACCCTTCCGAAGCGCACGTATTCCAAATTTGTTTAAAAACCCTGACCAGCAAACTGGACTAGGCGCAATCCTGATCAATACTTGAACTGTCGGCGGGGCATCTCCCCCAAGTGTCACGCCGATATTGGTACCAAAGGACCGCGTACCATTGTTTTACTCCTAATGGTCTTAACCCGGATTCACCCCCCAGAACCCGGGTTTTTTTTGCCTGCGATTTAACCTTTTACATGCGCCAGCGGGAACAGCCGCTTGAAATTCGCCGTGGTCTGCTCGGCAAATCGCTCGTAGGGTTCACCACGCAACATTGCCAGAAATTCCGCTACCTCACGCACGTACTGCGGCAGGTTCGGCTTGCCGCGATAGGGAATCGGCGCCAGGTACGGCGAGTCCGTTTCCACCAGCAAACGGTCGGCTGGCACCTTGCTCGCCACATCACGCAACGCGTCGGCATTGCGAAAAGTGACAATCCCGGACAGGGAAATGTAATAGCCCATGTCCAGCGCGGCCTTCGCCATCTCCCAGTCTTCGGTAAAGCAATGCAATACGCCCGCCTGGGGCAGCGCCGCTTCACGCAACAAGTCCAGGGTATCGGTGCGGGCGCCACGGGTGTGGATGATCACCGGTTTGCCGGTCTGCTGCGCCGCTTGCAGGTGCAGGCGAAACGACTCCTGCTGCAACTGCGCCGCTTGCGGTTCGTAGTGGTAGTCCAGGCCGGTTTCGCCGATGGCGACCACACGCGGATGATTGAGCTCCTGCAACAGCCAGTCCAGCGCTGGCGCGGCGCCCGGCTGCACATCCAGAGGGTGCACGCCCACCGAGCAGTCGACGTCGTCATAACGTTCGGCCAGGGCTTTGACGTCGGCCGCGTTGTCCGCGCTGACACCGATACACAGAAAGTGCCCTACCCCGCGCTGTCGGGCCGCATCCAGGGCGGCATCCAGGGAGCCGTCGTGGGCGGCCAGGTCGAGACGATCAAGGTGACAATGGGAATCTACGAGCATAAAGGGCTGCAACTTACATCGAATGGGTGGGACGGTCGGATGTTCCGATACTCAGAGTCTAGGCGCAGACAGTCATCTTTGGGCAGGCAACGACGCCCATTGCACCAGCAATGCCTCCAGCAGCAAGGCTGGATTGAGGTTGGCCTTGCTCAAGACTTTCTGTCGCTGGGCGAGGATCCAGTCCTGGATATCGAGGACTTTGCCCTGGGCACTTTTCTGCGCCAGGTATTGCACGACCTTGCGCATATCGGTCAGGCCGAGGCCGGCTTCGTCCTGGGTCAACTGATAGCGCAGGATCAGGCTCGACCAATCGCAGAACCAGTCGAACAGGCGCAGCATCGGAATGTTTTTCCAGTCTTCGGCCAGTTGCGTCGGCGACTGCTGTTGCTTGAGAAGTTTTTTCACCCCTTCCACCACTTGCGTGCGCTGTTCACGCACGCCCTGGGCCTGAAGGCTGACCGCCGCCAGTGGTGAACCGGCAGCCAGCGTCAGCAGTTCGACACGCTCTTCTTCGGAACACTCCGGCAACGCCTGAGCCAGCCATTTCAAGCTCATGGCATCGCCCGGCAGCGGACAGGCCTGCTGCACGCAACGACTCTTGATGGTTGGCAACAAACGGCTCGGCTGATGGCTGACCAGCAACAAAACAGTATCGCCGGACGGCTCTTCAAGGCTTTTGAGCAAGGCGTTGGCGGCGTTGATGTTCATCGACTCGGCCGGCTCGATCAGCACCACCTTGCGCCCGCCCAACTGCGCGGTCTGCACTACGAAACCGACCAGGTCGCGAACCTGATCGACCTTGATCGCCTTGTCGGCTTCTTCCGGTTCCAGGATGTAGTTATCCGGGTGACTGCCAGCCTTGAGCAGCAGGCAGGATTTGCATTCGCCGCAGGCGTCCAGCGCGTTCGGGCGCTGGCATAGCAAGCTGGCCATCAAGCGCTCGGCCAGTGCCCGCTTGCCGATCCCGGCCGGGCCATGCAGCAGGTAGGCATGAGCATGCTGGGCGCGACCGGCCAGTTGCTGCCAGAGACTTTCCTGCCATGGGTAGGCCTCAGCCACGGCTCAACTCCAGCAGGCGCGGCAGCAAGGCATCCAGCGATTGCTGAACCTGTGCCAACGGTTGGGCTGCATCGACCAGCACATAACGCGCCGGATCCGCCTTGGCCCGCTTGAGGAAGGCATTGCGTACGGCATCGAAGAAGGTCCGGCCTTCGAGCTCGAAACGATCCAGACGACCGCGGGCGCTGGCGCGGGCCAGGCCGACCTCGACAGGGAGATCGAAAATCAGCGTCAGGTCCGGGCGCAGATCGCCCTGAACGAAATTTTCCAGGGTCGCGATGCGCTCCAGCGACAAGCCGCGGCCACCGCCCTGATAGGCGTACGTCGAATCGGTAAAACGATCACACAAGACTACGGCACCGCGGGCCAGCGCCGGGCGAATCACTTCAGCCAGGTGCTGGGCACGCGCCGCGAACACCAGCAGCAACTCGGTATCCGGGTTCATGACTTCGTCGACCGGGGCCAACAGCACTTCACGGATGCGCTCGGCCAGCGGCGTGCCACCCGGCTCGCGGGTCAGCACTACCTCGATGCCGGCGGCGCGCAAGCGCTCGGCCAGGTATTCGCGATTGGTGCTCTTGCCGGCGCCTTCCGGGCCTTCCAGAGTAATAAACAAGCCAGTCACAGGCAGTCCTTAGTCAGAGTCATTGCGGGCTTTTCGACGCGTTGGCATCGAGGGCCGGCGTTTCAGGAACCGGCGCAGGATCTTGCGGCGCCACCTGCGGCAGCGCCTCGGGAGCCGTGTTGGGTGAAGCGGCCGGGATCGGGGCCAACTCTTGCGAAGCCTTGGCCTCCTCAGTCCCGGTTTGTTCAGTCTGGGTCGGCGGTGTCTCAGGCATGGAAGCCGGCGCCGGGCTGGAGCGGTAATCGGCGCGACGCTTGAGCTGGAACTCCTTCACAGCATTGTTGTGGGCATCCAGGTCATCGGAGAACACGTGAGTGCCATCACCGCGTGCCACGAAGTAAAGGCTGTTGCCCTCCACCGGATTGAGCGCCGCATGAATGGCTTCGCGACCGACCATCGAAATCGGGGTCGGTGGCAGGCCCGCATTCATGTAGGTGTTATAGGGCGTCGCTTCCTTGAGGTGAGCCCGGGTCAGCTTGCCGCTGTAGCGGTCGCCGAGGCCGTAGATCACCGTCGGATCGGTCTGCAACAACATGCCCATCGCCATGCGCCGCACAAACACACCGGCAATTTGCCCGCGTTCCTGCGGCACACCGGTTTCCTTTTCGACCAGCGAGGCCATGATCAGCGCCTGGTAGGGTTCGGTGTACGGCGTATCCGCAGCGCGCTGATCCCACTCCTTGGCGAGTACTTCGTCGAGGCGGTCGTAAGCGGTTTTCAGCAGCTCGATATCGGACATGCCGCGCACGTAGCGATAGGTATCAGGGAAAAATCGCCCTTCCGGAAAAATCCCGGTGTGGCCGAGCTTGTCCATGACCTGGCTATCGCTCAAACCGTTGAGGCTGTGATCGAGCTTCTCTTCCTTGGCCAGCGCTGCGCGGACCTGACGAAAATTCCAGCCTTCGACCAGCGTCAGGCTGTACTGAACCATTTCCCCACGCTTCCACAAGTCAATCAGGCCTTCGACGGTCATACCCGGTTGCATGCGGTACTCACCGCTGTGCAGAGGCTGTTTGGGGAGGTTGAAGCGCCAATACACACGCAGCCAGAACGCGTCCTTGATGACGCCATTGGCTTCAAGTCGATAAAAGGTGCGGGTCGGCGTCGTGCCCTTGGGCACATCCAGCAATTGCTCCTGGGCAATGTTCAGCGGCTGTACCAGCGCCGAATGAATTTTCCAGGCTGAAGCACCCAACAGCAGCCCCGCCAGAACCACTCCGGTTTCCAGCAGCAGCAAGAATTTACGTCTCACGTATCAAGCATCCAGTAGCGCACGGGCAATGGTTTGGAGTTTACGGGTGAGCGGCCCAACCGGCCAGTGAAGAGCAGCACAGGCGCGCACCGGCCAGATACCATACACGCTGTTGCAGACAAAGACTTCGTCAGCCCATTGCAGCTGTTCGAGGGGAATGTCGGTGATTTGCAGGGGGATTCCAAGCGACTTGGCCTGAAACAATATTTCGGCACGCATCACGCCGGCCACGCCGCAGCGCTTGAGGTCAGCGGTGATGAGCACACCATCGCGCACCAGGAACAGATTGCTGAACACGCCTTCAATCACGCGTCCGGCCTGATCGAGCATCAAGCCTTCGGCATGTTCGGTGCCCTGCCATTCGGCACGGGCGAGGACTTGTTCAAGACGGTTCAGGTGCTTGAGGCCGGCAAGTAATGGCTGTCTGGACAATCGCGTGGCGCAAGGAAACAAACGAACACCCTGCTCGCCATGCGCGGCAGGGTAAGCCGCAGGTGGATTGCCTTGCAGAATGCGTCGGGCCTGGGCCGAAGGATCGGGAGCGTAACCGCGCAGACCGTCGCCGCGGGTGAGAATGAGCTTGAGCACCCCGTCACCCAATGCCGCGGCATAGGCCTGCAATTCGCTGCGGATCAACGCCTGATCGGCGGCAAGCGCCAGACGCGAACAGCCATCCGCCAGACGCGACAGATGCCGGTCCAGCAACACTGGCTGCCCGTTGCGCACGGCGATGGTCTCGAACAGACCATCGCCATAAGCCAGGCCGCGATCCTTCAGCGACAAAGCGTCAGCCGGCTGACCGTCGACCCAGCTGTCCATCAGCCTGCGAACCGGCGGAACACCAGCGAGCCGTTGGTGCCGCCAAAACCGAAGGAGTTGGAAACCACTACATCGATATCCATGTTGCGCGCGGTGTGCGGCACGAAATCGAGGTCACAGCCTTCATCCGGCTCATCGAGGTTGATGGTCGGCGGCGCTACCTGGCTGTTGATGGCCAGCACGCTGAAGATCGCCTCGACCGCACCCGCCGCACCCAGCAGGTGGCCGGTCATGGACTTGGTCGAACTGACGGCCAGCTTGTAGGCGTGATCGCCGAACACCGACTTGATCGCACAGGCTTCGGCAAGGTCACCGGCTGGCGTCGAGGTGCCATGGGCGTTGATGTACTGGACTTGATCGCTGTTGATCTTCGCATCGCGCAAGGCATTGGTGATGCAACGGGCGGCACCGGCGCCATCGGCCGGTGGCGACGTCATGTGGTAAGCATCGCCACTGGTGCCGAAGCCGATCAATTCGGCATAGATCGTCGCGCCGCGAGCCTTGGCGTGTTCCAGCTCTTCAAGGACCAGCGCACCGGCGCCATCGGACAGCACGAAGCCATCGCGGCCCTTGTCCCATGGACGGCTGGCGCGGGTCGGCTCGTCATTGCGGGTCGACAGTGCGCGGGAGGCACCGAAGCCGCCCATGCCCAGACCGCAGGCCGCCATTTCGGCGCCACCGGCAATCATCACGTCGGCTTCGTCGTACATGATGTTGCGGGCTGCCATGCCAATGCAGTGCGTACCGGTGGTACAGGCCGTGGCGATGGCGTAGTTAGGTCCCTGTGCGCCCAAATGGATCGACAGGAACCCGGAAATCATATTGATGATCGAACCTGGCACGAAAAACGGAGAAATCCGTCGTGGGCCGGTCTCGTGCAGGGTGCGGCTGGTTTCTTCGATATTGGTCAGTCCGCCAATACCCGAGCCCATGGCCACGCCAATGCGTTCACGGTTGGCGTCGGTGACTTCCAGGCCGGCGTTGCGTACCGCCTGAAAACCTGCGGCCAGACCGTACTGAATGAACAGGTCGAGCTTGCGGGCTTCCTTGACCGACAGGTATTCCTCGACATTGAAGCCCTTTACCGAGCCGCCAAAACGGGTGGAATAGGCAGAAAGGTCGGTGTGTTCGATCAGACCAATGCCACTGCGGCCAGCCAGAATGCCCTGCCAGCTGCTCGGCACATCCGTGCCCAGTGGCGACAACATACCCATACCGGTGACTACGACGCGTCTACGCGACACAGCACTCTCCTTTTTCAAATGACGACTTTGCATCAGGCCTAAAGAAAAAACCGCACGCCGTGATAGCAGTGCGGTTTTTCCATGACAGCGAGCAACGATTACAAACTATTACGCCTGGTGGGCAGTAACGTAGTCGATTGCAGCTTGTACTGTAGTGATCTTCTCAGCTTCTTCGTCAGGGATTTCGGTCTCGAATTCCTCTTCCAGAGCCATCACCAGCTCAACGGTGTCAAGGGAGTCGGCACCCAGGTCTTCAACGAAGGAAGCAGTGTTGACCACTTCTTCTTCTTTAACGCCCAGTTGCTCAGCAACGATTTTCTTGACGCGCTCTTCGATGGTGCTCATACCTTGTTTTCACTCCTAATGGACAAATTCAGGCAGCTGGCCAGTGGGTAAGTGTATAGAAAGGCTTTTCAGCTTTTCAACTGAAAGCTTCACTCCTCAAACCCGGTGACCCTATGCCTATAAATAGATTGCAGCTTTATAACGGATTTTAGACAGCTCGTATGACATTTTTTTGAAGCAATCCGTCACATTTGAATTACATGTACATCCCGCCGTTCACCGGGATTGTAGCTCCGGTAACGTAAGCCGCACCGTCCGACGCAAGAAAAGCGACCACGGACGCGATCTCTTGAGCTTGCCCCAGACGACCCAGCGGAATCTGCGTCTGCAAGGCTTCACGCTGTGCCTCGGGCAATTCACGGGTCATATCGGTATCGATGAACCCTGGGGCCACCGAGTTTACCGTAATCGAACGCGAACCGACTTCACGCGCCAGAGCACGACTGAAACCTTCCAGGCCGGCCTTGGCGGCAGCGTAGTTTACTTGGCCTGCGTTGCCCATGGCACCCACAACCGAGCCAATACTGATAATTCGGCCCCAACGCGCTTTGGTCATGCCGCGCAAAACGCCTTTGGACAGGCGGAACAGACTGTTCAGGTTGGTATCGACAACGTCATGCCACTCGTCGTCTTTCATGCGCATCATCAGGTTATCGCGGGTGATACCGGCATTGTTGACCAGGATCGCCGGCGCACCGAACTGCTCCTGAATGCTTGCCAGAACACTTGCCACGGACTCGTCGCTGGTGACATTGAGTTCCAGGCCGGTGCCTTGAATACCGTTTTCTTTCAGGGTCGCGGCAATACGCTCGGCACCCGACGCAGAGGTCGCGGTACCCACAACGATGGCGCCCTGACGACCCAGTTCCAGGGCGATAGCCTGGCCGATACCACGGCTGGCACCGGTGACCAGTGCAACTTTACCTTGCAGACTCATGCAAGCTTCTCCTGATTCAGGCCAACGCTGCACGGGCGGCAGCGAAAGCGTCTGGGGTATTGAGGTTGGATGTCGACACGCCTTCGGCGCAACGCTTGTTCAGACCGGCCAGCACTTTGCCTGGGCCACACTCGACCAGACTGGTCGCGCCCCTGGCTGCCAGCGCCTGTACCGATTCGACCCAGCGTACTGGCTTGTACAGCTGTTCGAGCAGATCACGCTTGAGGGTTTCCAGATCGGCCGGCACTTCGGCACTGACGTTCTGGACCACGGGAATCTGTGGCGCCTGCCAGTTGATCGCGGCGATCGATTCGGCGAAACGCTCGGCAGCCGGACGCATCAGCTCGCAGTGGGACGGCACGCTGACCGGCAGCGGCATGGCACGCTTGGCGCCACGGGCCTTGCAGCCTTCGATGGCGCGATCAACGGCAGCCTTGGCGCCGGCAATCACCACCTGGCCCGGGGAGTTGAAGTTGACGGCGCTGACCACTTCGCCCTGTGCCGCTTCGGCACAGGCAGCCAGCACATCAGCATCTTCCAGACCGAGGATGGCAGCCATGCCACCCTGCCCGGCTGGAACCGCTTCCTGCATCAGTTGGCCGCGACGCTCAACGAGCTTCACCGCGTCTGCCAGTGTCAGGCTACCGGCAGCAACCAGCGCGCTGTATTCGCCCAGGCTGTGCCCGGCAACGTAAGCCGGACGCGCACCACCTTCCGCCAACCAAAGACGCCACAGGGCGATAGAGGCGGTCAGAATGGCCGGTTGGGTTTTATCGGTTTGATTGAGTTGCTCTTCCGGCCCTTGCTGGGTCAATGCCCACAGGTCGTAACCCAGTGCATCGGAAGCTTCTTTGAATGTTTCAAGGACAACCGGATGTTGTGCGCCCAACTCGGCCAGCATGCCGAGGGACTGCGAACCCTGTCCCGGGAAGACGAATGCGAGGGAAGCAGACATGTAACAAGCCCCTAATGATCTTGTCGTCGGAGAGTTGGCGTCCCGCTTGGGGGACGCAAGAAACTGACAGTTGGATGGCCCATCGAACCAAGCGGTCACATTTAAGCATTGTCCGACGAAAACGCCTAAGGCAACAAATCCTCCAGACGGCCGTGCAGGCGCTCGGGAAGATTCTCCTGAATCTCGATCAAGGCTCGCTGAATGGCACTTTGAAAGCCCTGAACCCCGGCAGAACCGTGGCTTTTCACTACAATTCCCTGCAATCCGAGAAAGCTCGCACCATTGTGTCGGGCAGGCGCCAGATCAGCCTGCAGACGCTTCATCAAGGGCAGCGCCAGCGCGCCAACCACGCGAGAGGCCACGTTCTTTCTGAACAATGCCTCGATGCGCCCGGCAATCATGGTCGCCAGGCCTTCGCTGGATTTGAGCAGGATGTTGCCGACAAAACCGTCACACACCACCACATCCGCTTCGCCACGGTACAAACCGTCGCCTTCGATAAAGCCGATGTAATTGATGCCCCGGGCGCTTTGCAACAACGTCGCTGCCAGCTTGACCTGTTGATTGCCCTTGATGTCTTCGGTACCGATATTCAGCAACGCCACCCGTGGACGCGTTATGCCCAGGGTTTCCGCCGCAACCGAGCCCATGAGCGCAAACTGCAGCAGATGCTCGGCACTGCAATCGACGTTGGCACCCAGGTCGAGTAATTGGCAGTAACCCTTTTGTGTCGGAATCGCCGCCACCATGGCCGGACGGTCAATACCCGGCAGGGTTTTGAGCACGAACCGCGACAACGCCATCAGCGCCCCGGTATTGCCGGCACTGACACAGGCCTGGACTTTACCGTCGCGCAGCAGCTCAAGCGCCACGCGCATCGACGAATCAGGCTTGCCACGCAAGGCCTGGGCGGGTTTTTCGTCCATGGTAATGACTTCGCTCGCCGGGGCAATCGACAGGCGCGCGCGATCCACAGCCGATTGGCCAGCGATCAATTCTTCAAGGAGGGAGGGTTGACCGACAAGGGTCAGGTACAGCGAAGGCGTAGCAGACAGGCAAGCAAGGCTGGCCTGGACAATGCTGCGGGGACCGAAGTCCCCGCCCATTGCGTCAATCGCGATGACTTGAGCGGACAAGTGATTACTCGTCAGCGCCCTTGTCGATCACTTTACGGCCACGGTATACGCCTTCTGGCGATACGTGGTGACGCAGGTGAACTTCACCGGTGGTTTTTTCTACAGACAGGGTGCTAGCCTCGAGAGCGTCGTGCGAACGGCGCATGTCACGGGCAGAGCGGGATTTTTTGTTCTGCTGAACAGCCATAATTGATTAACTCCTAAACGTTTGGGTCACGCTTTAACTGCGCCAATACACTGAACGGGTTGGACCGCGTTACCTCGTCCTCGCTCGGTTCGGGCTCATCTGCTCCCGCCGGCTGCTGGCATTCTTCCGGATGATGAGCAGGCACAATGGGCAAGGCGAGCAGAAGCTCCTCCTCGATCAGTGACTGCAGATCCAAAGGATCTTCGCCCAGTTCCAGCACGTCATAACCTTTCGGCAACGACTGGGTATTCGCACCCTCCTTCACCACAGCGTAACTGCATTCGCTGTGGATCGGCAGGGTGACCAGCTCAAGACAACGCTGGCAAACCATTTTGACTTCAGTGTCGATAAAGCTGTGGATGACCACAGATTTACGTTCATCTCGTTCAAAAACGAATTTAGCCTGCACCGTACCGACATTGTCGGAAAGCGGGTCGCAGAGTCTCTCCAAATCGGCCAGCAGCATTTCACCTTGAAGGGTGGTGCCACGATCAGCCAATTTGCGCGGGTCAACGTGAGGTGGAATCGGGTCATTCAACATAGGCGCAGCATTATAGGGATGCACCCGCCCATGTCAAAGGAAATTCAGCCCTGTCCGCCACTTGGAAGCCTCGCTAGAATTCGCACCTGCCTTTTGGAGATGCGCATGCTGCCTTTATTACTCGCTTCCGGCTCGGTCTATCGCCGGGAATTGCTGACCCGCTTGCAGCTGCCTTTCACTTGCAGCTCGCCGGATATCGATGAAAGCCATCGCCCGGGCGAATCCGCCATCGAGCTGGTCAAGCGCCTCGCCGAAGAGAAAGCGCGGGCCCTGGCCGACAGCCATACCGCTCATCTGATAATCGGCTCCGACCAGGTCGCCGTGCTGGGAGACCGGATTATCGGCAAGCCCCACACGTTCGAAAAAGCCCGCGAACAATTGCTGGCCTCCAGCGGTGCCAGCGTGACCTTCCTGACCGGCCTGGCCCTGCTCAACAGCCAGAGCGGGCACTGCCAGGTCGATTACGTGCCGTTCACCGTACACATGCGCACACTCGACGCCGCACGCATCGAACGCTACCTGCGCGCAGAACAACCCTACGATTGCGCTGGCAGCTTCAAGGCCGAGGGCCTGGGGGTAAGCCTGTTTCAAAGCACCGAAGGCCCGGACGCTACCAGCCTCGTCGGCCTGCCCTTGATTCGCCTCGTGGACATGCTGCTCGCCGAAGGCGTACGAATCCCCTGATTACGACAAGCATGCGTTCGAGTGCGCAGCGCTCGCAATTTCGGTGCGCGATTTGCCTGTAAGGTCGCGGCGGATGTCTTGGCGAGCGCTGCGCACTCGAACGCAGGCTTCGCCAGCTGCTACAGAGACTGCGTTCAAACGAAAAAAACCGGCCACCTGGGCTAATGCTGATCAGTTAGGCGAACCCAGACGCCACGCCTTCCTTGTAGCAGCTGCCGAAGGCTGCGTCCGACTGCGCAGCAGTCGTAAATCCGGCTTGCACGATCTCCCTGACGTACCGCGAACTCTGATTTTACGACTGCTGCGCACTCGGACGCAGGCTTCGCCAGCTGCTACAGGGACTGCATTCAAACGAAAAAAAACCGGCCACTTGGGCCGGTTTCTCTACACGCTGAAAATCAGCGCAGCGATGGACCGTTAAAACCCATCCACATCGCCAAATGCTCAGCCACGCTGGCACCGAGTTTTTTCGAGAAGCGGTCGAATGGCGACTCCTGAACGGTAAAGTCCACCAGTTCTTTCTCGCCGATCACATCCCGCGCGACCGAACTGGCATTACCCAGCCCATCGATCAACCCCAGTGGCAGCGCCTGCTCGCCCGACCAGACCAGACCGGAAAACAGCTCCGGATGCTCCTTATCCTTCAAGCGATCGCCACGCCCTTGCTTGACGCTATTGATGAACTGCTTGTGGGTCGTATCGAGCACGCCCTGCCAGAAAGCGGTTTCTTCCGGCTTCTCTGGCTGGAACGGATCAAGGAACGACTTGTGCTCGCCAGAGGTGTAAGTGCGACGCTCGACACCCAGCTTCTCCATGGTACCGACAAAGCCATAGCCTGCCGCCGTCACGCCGATAGAGCCGACCAGGCTCGCCTTGTCAGCGTAGATCTGGTCCGCCGCGCTGGCGATGTAGTAAGCACCGGAAGCCCCCAGGTCGGAAATGACCGCGTACAGCTTGATGTCCGGATGCAGGCCGCGCAGACGACGGATCTCGTCGTAGACATAACCCGACTGCACCGGACTGCCGCCCGGGCTGTTGATGCGCAGGACGACACCCTTGACCTTCTCGTCCTCGAAAGCCGCACGCAGGCTGCCAACGATATTGTCTGCGCTGGCCGGTTCCTTGTCGGCAATCATGCCTGTCACATCGATCAGCGCCGTGTAATGGGCACTGCGGGTAGCAGCTTTCTCCATATCCATCAGCGGCGAAAACAGAACAATTGCGCCAAACAGATACACAAAAGTCAGAAGCTTGAAGAATATTCCCCAGCGACGGGACCGACGCTGCTCCTGCACGCCGGCCAGCAGTGTCTTTTCCAGCAGCTTCCAGCTTCTGTCGTCACTGCTCTCTGCATTCGCCTTGGCGGGCGCCTTCCATTCGTCGGTCATGCCATCCACCCCAAAAACAACCGGTTAAGCCCGCTGACTCAGCCAGGCATGCAATTCAGAAAAGCGGTCGATGGCCAGTTGCGGCTCATACAACTTCAACGCTTCAATCGATTGAGCGCCATAACTGACGGCCACCGAGCCCATGCCGGCGTTGCGCGCCATCTGCAAATCAAAGGACGAATCACCGACCATCAACGCCTGTTCCGGGCGAACCTCGCAATGCGCGAGAATTTGCTCGAGCATCAGCGGATGGGGCTTGCTGGCGGTCTCGTCAGCAGCGCGGGTGATATCGAAGTAATTCTCCCAGCCATGGGATTTCAACACCCGATCCAGCCCGCGACGGGCCTTGCCGGTCGCCACAGCCAGATGATAACCCTCGGCACGAAATGCCTCGAGCGACTCGACCACACCCTCGAACAGCGGCGAAGGCACAGCCTCCGACGCAATGTAATGTTCGGCATAGTGCTCGCGGAACGCGATCAGTTCAGAGTCACCGATCTCGGGATACAGGGTGCGGATCGCTTCCGGCAAGCCCAGGCCGATGATGCCTTTCACGGCAAAATCATCGCGCTGTTCAAATCCGGAGCGCCGCGAGGCAACGTGCATCGCCTCGACAATCCGACCGATGGAGTCGGCCAGAGTGCCGTCCCAATCGAAGATCAGCAGCTTGTAATCAGATGGGCGCACTCAATCGCTCCACAGTCTTGGCCCACATCTCGTCAACCGGCGCCTGCAACTTCAATTCGCCACCATCAGGCAACGGCACGGTCAGCATGTAGGCATGCAGGAACAGGCGCTTGCCGCCCAGATCGCGGATTTCCTTGCTGAATCCTTCGTCGCCATACTTGGTGTCGCCAGCGATGCAATGCCCGGCGTGCAAGGTATGGACGCGGATCTGGTGAGTCCGGCCAGTAATCGGTTTGGCTTCGATCAGGGTGGCAAAGTCGCCGAAGCGGCGCAGGACCTTGAACACGGTCACGGACTCCTTCCCCTCCTCCTCGTCGACCTCGACCATGCGTTCGCCGGAGCGCAGATTGCTCTTGCCCAGCGATGCACGGACTTGCTTGATCGAGCTCGCCCAGTTACCGCGGACCAGCGCCATGTAGCGCTTGTCGACGCCATCACCGCGCAACGCGGTGTGCAAGTGGCGCAACATGCTGCGCTTCTTGGCGATCATCAACAGGCCGGACGTATCACGGTCGAGGCGGTGAACCAGTTCGAGCTCCTTGCAATCGGGGCGCAACTGACGAAAGGCTTCGATCACCCCGAAAGTCAGGCCGCTGCCGCCGTGAACCGCAATGCCGGCAGGCTTGTTGATCACGATCAGCGCCTTGTCTTCGAAGACAATCGACGCTTCGAGTCGCTGCAACAGCCCCTGCGCCAGCGGCACCGGCTCGTCGCGCTCGGGCACGCGAACCGGCGGCACGCGCACGATATCGCCCGCCTGCAGCTTGTACTCGGGCTTGATCCGACCTTTGTTCACGCGCACTTCGCCCTTGCGCAAAATGCGATAAATCAAGGTCTTGGGCACGCCTTTGAGCCGGGCGAGAAGGAAGTTATCAATACGTTGGCCGGCATATTCCGGCGAGACCTCAAGCAGTTGTACGCCTGGAGTCGGGAGGGTAGTCGTCGTCATGGCGCGGATGATAACAATTTTTTATGGAATTGAAGCACTTAATCATTGCTGCTATAGTCGCGAACGTCGCCAAAAGCGGCCTGGACAGCGGACCAACGGTCAAAAACCGGCCCTGACCAACGCAATTCACCAGGACGCGAGGCCGTCCTACGGGGCTTTCGCTACGTAACGGTGGAATTTGCAGGTGTAACGAGCGCAGGTGACATGAGGCCTGAATCACGCCACAAAGCAGAGTTTTTCACTCGTTTTGCGAGCCATATTCACGGCCAGTTCACAAAGTGCAGTCATTTGCGAATGACCCCGAGCGAGAACATCGGAAACAACGCCTAAATTAGCCATGATGCGTGACCTCCCCTTTCGGAGCTCACGGTAAATGCCAACCCGCTGCGGATTCTGCGCGCGGCAGCACCCGAATTATCAGGGATACGTGTAGGGTGGAGATGCACAACCGCCGGACTGTGTAGCAACAGGCTTTCTCAAGACGCTTCATCTCGTCCACAGCCGCTGGTTGATTCCTCCTCCTGACTGAGTGCTTAAGTAGCCACAGCAAGCAGGACGCGTACGTCGCGATGAAGGCCCACATTGGCCGGACTTCGCTGGACACGGGAAATGGCCAACCACTCCCGACGCACCTGACACCGACCGTGAGAAGTCGTGTGTGCCGAACGCCGTTTCCGGCAGCCCGGAAACCGACGGTACTACATGAAAAGAATGCTGATTAACGCAACTCAACCCGAAGAGTTGCGTGTTGCACTGGTAGATGGCCAGCGCCTCTACGACCTGGACATCGAATCCGGTGCACGCGAGCAGAAGAAGGCCAACATCTATAAAGGCCGGATTACTCGCATCGAACCAAGCCTTGAGGCTGCCTTTGTCGATTTCGGCTCTGAGCGCCACGGCTTCCTGCCCCTCAAAGAAATCTCCCGCGAATACTTCAAGAAAGCCCCGGAAGGTCGCGTCAACATCAAGGACGTCCTGAGCGAAGGCCAGGAAGTCATCGTCCAGGTCGAAAAAGAAGAACGTGGCAACAAGGGCGCCGCCCTGACCACCTTCATCAGCCTGGCCGGCCGTTACCTGGTGCTGATGCCGAACAACCCGCGTGCCGGCGGTATCTCCCGTCGCATCGAAGGCGAAGAGCGCAATGAACTGCGTGAAGCCCTGAACGGCCTGGTTGCCCCGGCCGACATGGGCCTGATCGTGCGCACTGCCGGCCTGGGCCGCAGCAGCGAAGAAATGCAGTGGGACCTCGACTACCTGCTGCAACTGTGGACAGCCATCAAAGAAGCCTCGCTGGATCGCGCCGCGCCGTTCCTGATCTACCAGGAAAGCAACGTGATCATCCGTGCGATCCGCGACTACCTGCGCCAGGACATCGGCGAAGTGCTGATCGACAGCGTTGAAGCCCAGGACGAAGCCCTGACCTTCATCCGCCAGGTGATGCCGCAGTACGCCAGCAAGATCAAGCTGTACGAAGACAGCGTTCCGCTGTTCAACCGTTTCCAGATCGAAAGCCAGATCGAAACCGCGTTCCAGCGCGTTGTCGAACTGCCTTCCGGCGGTTCCATCGTGATCGACCCGACCGAAGCCCTGGTGTCCATCGACATCAACTCGGCACGCGCCACCAAAGGCAGCGACATCGAAGAGACCGCGCTGCAAACCAACCTTGAAGCCGCCGAAGAAATCGCCCGTCAGTTGCGCCTGCGCGACATCGGCGGCCTGATCGTCATCGACTTCATCGACATGACCCCTGCCAAGAACCAGCGCGCCGTGGAAGAGAAAGTCCGCGAATGCCTGGAAGCCGACCGCGCTCGCGTGCAAGTCGGTCGCATCTCGCGCTTCGGCCTGCTGGAAATGTCCCGTCAGCGCCTGCGTCCATCCCTGGGCGAAAGCAGCGGCATCGTCTGCCCGCGTTGCAACGGCACCGGCATCATCCGTGACGTTGAATCGCTGTCCCTGGCGATCCTGCGCCTGATCGAAGAAGAAGCCCTGAAAGACCGTACCGCCGAAGTTCGTGCACAAGTGCCGATCCCGGTGGCTGCGTTCCTGCTCAACGAAAAACGCAACTCGATCACCAAGATCGAACTGCGCACCCGTGCCCGTATCATCATCCTGCCGAACGATCACCTCGAAACACCGCACTTCGAAGTGCAGCGTCTGCGTGATGACAGTCCGGAAGCGGCCACCAACCAGTCCAGCTACGAAATTGCTGCAGCCGCTGCCGAAGTGGAAGAAGTCCAGCCAGCCGCTGCGACCCGCACCCTGGTTCGCCAGGAGGCGGCGGTCAAGACCGCTCCGGCCCGCGCCAACGCTCCGGTTCCGACCGAAGTTGCCGCGCCGGCTCCAGCACCGGTCGTCGTACCGGAACCAAGCCTGTTCAAAGGCCTGGTGAAGTCGCTGATCAGCCTGTTCGCCACTAAAGAAGAGCCTGTTGCTCCGGTCGTGGTCGAAAAGCCTGCAACCACCGAGCGCCCGGCCCGCAACGAAGAGCGTCGCAACGGTCGCCAGCAGAGCCGCAACCGTAACGGTCGCCGCGATGAAGAGCGCAAGCCTCGCGAAGAGCGTGCACCGCGTGAAGAACGCGCACCACGTGAGGAGCGTCAGCTACGCGAAGTGCGCGAACCTCGCGAGCCCCGTGAAGAAACGCCGGCAGTCGCTCGCGAAGAACGCGCACCACGCGCGCCTCGTGAAGAACGTGCACCGCGTGCTCCGCGTGAAGATCGCAAGCCACGTGGCGAGCGCGAAGAACGCGTTCGTGAACTGCGCGAACCTCTGGATGCCGCTCCGGCCGCCGCTGCTACCACTGAAGAGCGTCCGGCTCGCCAGCCACGTGAAGAGCGAGCTCCACGCCCGCCGCGTGAAGAACGTCAGCCACGTGCCGAGCAAGCTGTCGTAGCCGCAGCCGCAGCCGAAGAAGAACTGACCACCAACGAAGAGCAACTGCAGGAAGACGGTCAGGAAAACGCCGAAGGCGATCGTCCACGCCGCCGCTCCCGTGGCCAGCGTCGTCGCAGCAACCGTCGCGAGCGTCAGCGTGATGCCAATGGCAACGTGATCGAAGGTTCGGATGAGTCCGAGTCCGGCGAAAACGCCGAAGCACCAAGCGTTGCCGATCTGGCCGCCGGCCTGGCTGTCACCGCAGCCGTTGCCAGCAGCGTGATCAGCGCTCCGGCTGAAGCAGAAGCCAACGTGCAAGCCGAACGCGCCACTGCCGCCACCCTGGAAACTGCTCCAGTCGAAGCGCCAGTCGTGGAAGCGACCACGCCGGTCGAAGTCACTGCATTGCCAGAAGTCGAAGTGGCGCCGGCGCCCGAGGCACAGCCTGCCGTTGAAGCAGCTGCCGAACCGGCTCCAGCGATTGAAGCACCCGCCGAGGTTGCAGAAGCCGTCGTCGAAACCGTGACCGAAACCGTTCGCGAAGTACGTGAAGAGCAAACGGCGTTCAATTGGGTGGCCGAGCCAGCCGTCGCTGAAACAGCTGCTCCAGCCGCTGAAGCCATGGTATCCGAGCCGGTGGTTGCCGCCGCAGAACCGGCTCCAGCGCCGGTGGTTGAAGCGCCAGTCGTTGAAGCTCCGGTCGTTGCCGAAGTGCCTGCTCCGGTAGTCGAAGCCGCTCCTGTCAGCGCCCTGACGCCAAGTGGCCGTGCACCTAACGACCCGCGTGAAGTGCGTCGTCGCAAGCGTGAAGCCGAGCGTCTGCAGAAGGAAGCCGAACTGGCTGCCGCTGCTGCTCCGGCTGAAACGGTTGTCGCTGCCGAAGTAGTTGAGGCAGCTCCTGCCCCAGCCGCTGAAGTGGCTGCCGAGCCGGCTGAGTCGGTGATCCACGAAGCACCGCGCTCCGTTCAGGAAGCGGTAGAGGAACACGAGCAAGCCCAGGAAAAAGAGCACGAGCCTAAACCTCTCGTCTGATTCCATCGGCCACTGAAAAGCCCCGCCCGGTAATCCCGGGCGGGGCTTTTTTATGCCTCATGACTTTCTGCTTTTTTGTAGGAGCGGGCTTGCTCGCGAAAGCGGTGTGTCATTCAACGTTGATACTGACTGACCTGACGCCTTCGCGAGCAAGCCCGCTCCCACAGGGGGATCACCTCCGGAACTACTTGAAGTCCAACGCTTCAGGTACATCCACATCCCACAACACGCCGGGATCATCCACGGTCACTTCAACCACCCGCCCCTGGGCAAACAGCGGTTTGGCGCCGCGATCCCCCGATAGCGCCATCAACCCTGCAGCGAAGTCCCGCCCGAACCCGACCGGATGCCCATACTCACCGTCCTGCACAGGCACGCTGATACTGTGATCGCTGATACCCGCCAACACTTGCTCGATACTGGAGGGCAGGATGAACGGCATATCCCCCAGCACCATCAGCCAGCCATCGAGTTGCTTGCAGGCAGCGACTCCGGCGGCGATGCTGTCACCCATTCCCGTCGACTCGATCAGCACAATCTCGCAACCATAGGCCTGAGCCATGCGAACAACCTGTGGGCGATCGGCGGTCGTCACCAGTACACGCTTGCCCAGCGCCGCCGGCAGGTTGACCAACGTGTGCTCAATGACGGACCGCACCGCGCCGTCACGCCCGGTGCAATCAACCAGTAATTTATCCTTTTCGGCGCCCGCCACCTGACGAAACCGGTTGCCCTGCCCCGCCGCCAACACGATGACGCCGATGGACTCGCTCATACGCTCTCCTGCAGGATTTTTTTCTGTTTCAGTTCGACGCCATTTTTCACCGCCACGATTTCCGCCATCAGCGACAAGGCAATTTCCGCTGGATTATGACTGCCGATGTGCAAACCGATCGGACCATGCAAGCGGTCAATCGCCGATTGCGCCAAACCCAGTTGAGCCAGGTTTTCCCGGCGCTTCTGGCTGTTGACCCGCGACCCCAGCGCTCCAACGTAAAAGGCTTTGGAGTCCAGGGCCGTGAGCAGCGCCATGTCGTCCAGACGCGGATCATGGGTCAAGGCCACGATGGCCGTGCGTTCATCCGTCTGGATATTCAATACCGCCTCATCCGGCATGCCCGAAACGAATCGTCCGTGCTGCTCTTCCCAGCCATAGACGAACTCGGTACGCGGATCGCAAATCAATACCTCGAAATCCAGCAGCCGGGCCATTTCCGCCACATAGCGCGACAGTTGCCCCGCGCCGATCAGCAGCAAGCGCCAGCGTGGGCCATAGATAGCACGCAAGATCTGGCCGTCGAACGTCAACACGTCAGCTTTACTGGCCGGCTGCAAAAGCACTTCACCGGTGGCCAGGTCCAGTTCACGCGCAACGATTTCATGAGCTTCACAACGAACGAGCAATTGCTCGACCCAATCCCCATCGTCGATGCGTTCCTCGGTCAAGCGCAAGGTACCGCCGCAGGGCAAGCCGAAACGTGCGGCTTCCTCACGGGTCACGCCGTACGTGATCAGTTGCACCGGCGGCCCGTCAAGCGCAAGGCGGCCATCGTGCAGCCGGGCGATCAAGTCATCCTCGACACACCCGCCCGAGACCGAACCAATCACCATGCCGTCTTCACGCAAGGCCAGCATGGCGCCGGGTGCCCGGGGCGCAGTGCCCCAGGTTTCGACCACGCTGTACAGCACCACCCGCTGACCGGCGCGATGCCATTGCAACACGCTGCGCAGGACGTTCAGATCGGCGCTGTCCATCAGGCTTCAGCCTTCTGCCAACCCGACAGTTGATAACGAACCGGCAGGCTGCGGATGCGTTTGCCGGTGGCGGCGAAGATCGCATTGCACAACGCCGGCGCAATCGGTGGCACGCCCGGTTCACCCACACCGCCCAACGGGACGTCGCCCGGCGGCGTCACCAGATGCACGGCCACTTCTTTCGGCGCCAGGGACATGCGTGCCACTTCGTACATGTGGAAGTTATCCTGCTGCACCTTGCCATCCTTGAAGCTGATTTCCCCCAACACCGCATTCCCCAGGCCCATGACGCAGGCGCCCTCGAACTGCGCACGAATCCGCTCGGGATTGATCTGCGGCCCGCAATCGACGGCGATGTCGGCCTTGTGCACCACCAGCGTACCGTCGTCTTTGACCTCCACCTCGATCACCGCCGCCACATACGTCACGAAGCTGTAATGCACCGCCAGGCCCAGACCGTGCCCCTTGGGCAGCTCGCGCCCCCAACCGGCGGCTTTGGCGGCGGTCTCCAGCACCGTGCGCAGGCGTGCCGTGTCGATCGGATAACGCTCGGGGGATTCGCCGTAGTTCCACTCTTCACTCAAGGTTCGCGGATCAATCTGACGGTCCGGACCGAGCAATCTGATCTGGTACTTCAGCGGATCCTCCCCGGCCTTGTGCGCCAGTTCATCGATAAAACTCTGGATCGCGAAGCCATGGGGAATGTTCGACACCGAGCGATACCAGCCAACCCGGGTATGCACTGTCGCCTCGGGGTTTTCCAGGCGAATGTTGGGGATCGCATACGCCATGTTGGTGAATCCCATGCCCAGTTCGAACGCTGCCTCATGGTTCATGCCCGGCGCAAACAATGCAGTGATGCTCGGCGCCACCGTACGGTGCAACCAGCCGGACGGCAGGCCATCCTTGTTCAGGCTGGCCTTGAGGTATTCGGCCGACACGGTGTGGAAGTAGGAACAGTGGATGTCGTCTTCGCGGGTCCATTGCACCCGCACCGCTTTGCCGGGGAACTCCTTGGCGAGGATGGCGGCTTCGATGATGAAGTCCGGCTTGGACTTGCGCCCGAACCCGCCTCCCAGCAGGGTCACGTTGAAAGTGACATTGTCGAACGGCAGACCCAGGCGTTCACCGATCCGTTCCCGCGTGACCTGCGGCGCCTGGCTTGGCCCCCAGGCTTCGCACGCACCGTCCTTGAATCGCGCAATGGCGACCATCGGTTCCATCGGCGACTGTGACAAATGCGGCAAGTAGTAGGAGGCTTCCAGCGTGCTGTCGGCGCTGGCCATGGCCTTTTCGATGTTGCCGGTATTGCGCACCACCTTGCCGGGCTTGAGCGAGGCTGCTTCAATTTCCTTGCGATAGGCGATCGAGTCGTAACTGGCGTTGGGGCCGTCGTCCCACTCGATTTTCAGCGCCTCGCGGCCCTTGATCGCCGCCCAGGTATTGCTCGCCACCACGGCGATGCCACCCAGGGGTTGAAACTCCGAAGGCAAAGGCCGGCTTTCGATCTGCACCACTTTGACCACGCCAGGGACTTTCATCGCCGCGCTGCCATCGAAGCTTTTGACTTTGCCGCCATACACCGCGGGCCGCGCAATGGTGGCATAGAGCATGCCGTCGAAATGCACGTCGGCGCCGTACACCGCACGACCGTTGACGATATCTTCACCGTCGATGGCCTTGGTGCCTTCCTTGCCGATGTAACGGAATTGCGCGGGTTGCTTGAGCTTCAGGCTGTCGCGGGCCGGAACCGGCAAGGCACTTGCGGCGGAGGCCAGGGCGCCATATCCGAGCTCGCGGCCAGAAGGCTCATGGACGACCTTGTGCAATTGCGCATGGCATTCGTCGACCGGCACTTTCCATTGCGCGGCGGCGGCCTGTTCGAGCATGGTCCGCGCGGCGGCACCGCAACGGCGCATTGGTTCGTACCAGTGGCGCATGCTGCGCGAGCCGTCGGTGTCCTGGTTGCCGAAGCGCACTTCATCGCCCGGTGCCTGCTGCACCTTGACCATCGCCCAGTCGGCTTCCAGTTCATCGGCCACCACCATGGTCAAACTGGTGCGCACACCCTGGCCCATCTCTGAGCGATTGCAAATCACCGTCACCGTGCCATCGGCGGCGATGCTCACATAAACCTTGGGATCGTCAACCCAGCCGTTGGGCATACCATCGGCACCGAACTTTTTCTCTTTTTCTTCAGCAAATGCGTCTTGCCAGCCCCAGCTCGCCGCCAGCACCAATGCACTGGTAGCACCAACCCCTTTAAGGAAGCCCCGGCGACTGAGATGACTCAGGTTGCTCAAGGCAAAATCATTCGGTAACCGGCTCATGCCTTGGCCTCCTTCAGGTGAGTGGAGGCCTGGCGGATGGCCGTCTTGATGCGGTTATAGGTACCGCAACGGCAGATGTTGCCGACCATCGCCTCTTCGATCTGCTCATCGCTCGGGTTCGGATTGGTCTTGAGCAGGGCCGTCGCCGACATGATTTGCCCGCCCTGGCAGAAACCGCATTGGGCGACCGCCGTGTCGAGCCAGGCTTGCTGCACGACTTTGCCGATCGGATCGGCGTGCAGGTTGTCGATGGTGCTGACATTCTGTCCGACGACTGAACCGATGGGCGTGATGCAACTACGTGCCGGAGCCCCTTCGATATGAATGGTGCAGGCCCCGCACAGGCCCAAGCCGCAGCCGAATTTGGTGCCGTTGTAACCGGCCACGTCGCGGATCGCCCAGAGCAGCGGCATGTCCTCGGTGACGTCGAGTTGATGGTCTTGACCGTTGAGTTTCAGGGTAATCATGGGCACGCCCGCATAGTTCTTGAGTTATGGGGTCGAGCAATCTGCCGCTGGATCTCGGTGGGTCGCACGCAGATCGACTCAGGCTAATAGGCTCTCTTGTGCGGACACAGACATCTGCACCAGGCCTTTGGTGGAACAAGTGTGTGCATCGTTAGCTGACTAAGTTAACCGAGCATTAACAAAAAAGCCCTGCACAAATGAAGTTGTGCAGGGCTTTTTGATGCGTCTTGAAAGCTTAGCTCAATACCGGTTCGGCTCCATTTCCAGGTCGACATGGAAACGTTCTGAAATGTCTTTCTGGATGCGTTGCGCCAGGTTCAGCAATTGCAGGCCCGTTGCGCTGCCATAGTTGACCAGCACCAGCGCCTGCAGCTTATGAACACCCGCGTCGGCATCGCGAAAACCTTTCCAGCCTGCCCGTTCAATCAGCCAACCGGCAGCCAATTTCATCTGACCATCAGGTTGCGCATAGGCCACCAGGTCCGGGTACTCACCCTTGATTCGTGCGGCCAACGCGGCCGACACTAAGGGATTCTTGAAGAAACTGCCGGCATTGCCGAGTACGGCGGGGTCCGGGAGCTTTTCATTGCGGATGCTGCAAATGGCCTGGCTGACATCGGTGGCGGTCGGATGGTCGATGCCTTGTTCGGTCAGGCGCTGACGTACCGGTCCATATTCGAGGTGCAAGTGCGCGGCACGGTCGAGAGCGAAACGCACGCGCAGGATCACCCAACGCCCCGGTTCCTGCTTGAACAAGCTGTCACGGTAAGCGAAGTTGCACTCTTGCAGTGTGAAGTCGCGCAATTCGCCGCTCTGGCGATCCAGCGCGGTCAGACCGGCAAACACGTCTTTGATCTCGACGCCATAAGCGCCGATGTTTTGCATTGGCGCTGCGCCGACGGTGCCGGGAATCAGGCTGAGGTTTTCCAGACCGGACAACCCTTGGGCCAAGGTGTGTTGCACGAACGGATGCCAAGGCTCACCCGCCTCGGCTTCAATCACCACCTTGCTACCGTCATCGCTCAGCACGCGAATCCCGCGGGTGGCCATGCGCAGCACCAGTGAATCGATATCCGCCGTCAGCAGCAGGTTGCTGCCACCGCCGATCACCAGCACCGGCACCTTGTATTCCAGCCCATAGGCCAAGGCTTCACGCACATCGGCGTCGCTATGGGCCTCGGCAAACAGCCGGGCCTGGACATCCACGCCAAAGCTGTTGAACGGCTTGAGCGAAACCTGCGATTGAACCTGCAAACTCATAACCGTCCCTTCAATTCGATCACCAGCAAATCGCTGGCGCGCTCGATCAGGTCCAGCACCTGCTCGAAGCCTTGTTCGCCGTCGTAGTACGGGTCCGGCACTTCATCGATTTGCGACTGGTAACGGCGCAGGAACAAGTCCAGCTCAGCCTTGCCCCTGGCCGGTTGCAAGGCCTTGAGGTTGCGCAGGTTGCTGTTGTCCATCGCCAGGATCAGGTCGTAGGTGGCGAAATCGGCGCGGGTGACTTGCCGGGCGCGCTGGGCGGACAAGTCATAACCGCGCAACTTCGCCGCGGCCTGACTGCGCTTGTCCGGCGCCTTGCCAACATGCCAGTCACCGGTGCCGGCGGAAGCGACTTCGACCCGGTCGACCAGCCCCGCTTCACGCAACTTATGCCGCAGCACGCCTTCGGCCGTGGGAGAGCGACAGATGTTGCCCAGGCAGACAAACAGAACCCGCATCACGCTTCCAGCAGGCGACGGACGCGCTCAAGGTCTTCAATGGTATCGACGCCGGCTGGCAGCGCGACCAGGGCGTCGGCCACATGGATCCGCACGCCGTGCCACAGGGCTCGCAGCTGTTCCAGGCACTCGGTGTTTTCCAGCCAGCATGGACCCCAGCTGACGAAGTCCTGCAGGAAACCGGCACGGTAGGCATAGATGCCGATATGGCGGCGATACGGCACACCTTCCGGCAACTGCTCACGGTTCACCGCGAACGCATCCCGCGCCCAGGGCAAGGTGGAACGACTGAACGTCAGCGCCAGGCCATTGAGGTCGCTGACGACCTTGACCACGTTGGGATTGAACAGGGTGTCCACGTCTTCGATCGGCTCGGCCAGCGTAGCCATGCGCGCTTCGGTGTGGGCGGCCAGGTTGGCAGCGACCTGATCGATCACGCTCGGCGGGATCAGCGGTTCGTCGCCCTGGACGTTGACCACGATAGCGTCGGGCGCCAGGCCCAGCTTCATCGCGACTTCAGCCAGGCGATCGGTGCCGGAATTGTGATCTTCGCGGGTCAACACCACTTCGGCACCAAAGCCTTTGCAAGCCTCGATGATGCGCGCGTCGTCGGTGGCAACCACCACCCGCTCGGCGCTGCTTTTGCTTGCCTGTTCCCAGACGTGCTGGATCATCGGCTTGCCGGCGATCAGCAGCAACGGCTTGCCCGGCAGGCGGGTGGAGGCATATCGCGATGGAATGACGACGGTAAAGGCTATAGTCATTTATCCAGGCGCTCGTCGGTGGTCAGGGTGCGTGCTTCGGATTCGAGCATCACCGGGATGCCGTCGCGAATCGGGTAGGCCAGGCCGGCGCCCTTGCTGATCAGCTCGGTCTTGTCGGCGCTGAGCTTGAGCGGGCCTTTGCAGACCGGGCAAGCGAGGATATCGAGCAATTTGGTGTCCATGAGCATTCCCTGGAAAAAACGGAGTTAAGGCAACAAACGATCCGGCAGCAGGCGCATCAATTGTGTGTCGAACCAGGCCACGAAGGCCGGCGACGGCACAGCATCGACCGCCAGGTACCACCAATCGGCGGCGGCAAAGGCACGGCATTTCACCGCGTCCTTTTCCGTCATCACCAACGGCAATGACGGCGTGAAATTCAAAACCTCCACGCTGTATTCGGCGTGGTCGGCAAACGCATGCGGGACTGGCTGCCAGTGTAACGTTTCGAGGGTCTTGAAGAAACGTTGCGGATTGCCGATACCAGCCACCGCGTGCAGGGCCTGGCCAGAGGGGAAGTGGTCGAGGGGACGCCGTTCGCCGCTGCGCAAATTGAACAGCGCGACAGGTTGCAATTGAAAGGCAAAACCATCCTCGCGGTCAGCCGTGGCACCGTTGTAGAGAACCGCGTCGACGCTTTGCAAGCGCTCGACCGGTTCGCGCAACGGCCCGGCAGGCAGGCAACGGCGGTTGCCCAGGCCGCGGGCGGCGTCGATCAACACCAGTTCCAGGTCACGGGCCAGGCGGTAGTGTTGCATGCCGTCGTCGGACAAGATCAGGTCCAGCGGCTCACTGGCCAGCAACGCTTTGACAGCGTTGCTGCGATTGGGGTCGATCATCAACGGCACACCCGTGCGCTGAACGATCAGCAACGGCTCGTCACCGGCGATATCGGCGCTCTGCCGGGCCTCGACCCGCCACGGCAACTGCGGCGGCTTGGCGCCGTATCCACGGCTGACCACGCCGACCCGCAGGCCGCTGCGCTGACAATGCTGGATCATCCACAGAATCAGCGGCGTCTTGCCAGTACCGCCAACGGTGATGTTGCCCACGACGATCAACGGCACCGGAGGTTGATAGATCTCGCCCTCCCCCGCCAGAAAGCGCTTGCGCTTGTTCATGACCACACGCCGGTACAGCCACTCCAGTGGCTGCAACAGCTTCAGGGCCGGATGACCTGCGTACCACGCGGCCAGTAATCGATCGGACATGGTCATCAGGGCGCGGGGGGCGCCGCCTCGATGGTGGTCATGCGCAAATGGCTGAAGCCAAGCTTGCCGGCTGCATCCATGGCGGTAATGACGGACTGATGCTGAGTCTTGCCGTCGGCGCTGATGGACAGCGGCAGGTTGGTATCGCCATTGGATTCTTTCTGCAGCGCTTCCATCAACGTGGTCAGGTCGCTTTTCGGCAATACATGGTTGTTCACCGAGAACACACCGTCGGCACTGATGGCAACATCGAGCTGCCGGGTCTGGTCGTCGGCAGATGCGCCACTGACCGCTTCCGGCAGCTCGACACGCAACTGGGTTTCACGGGTAAAGGTGGTGGTCACCACGAAAAACAGCAGCAGGACAAACACCACGTCGATCAGCGACACGAGGTTGATGTCCACGTTCTCCCGTTGCTTGCGGCGGAATTTCACGCTTTGCCCTCTGCCAGATCAACGTCACGGTCACCCTGCACCACTTCAACCAGCTTGATGGCTTCCTGCTCCATGCCCACGACGAGCTCATCAATGCGCCGTTGCAGAAACCGGTGGAAGAACACCGACGGGATACCGACGATCAGGCCCGAAGCCGTGGTAATCAAGGCTTTGGAAATACCGCCGGCCAGCACTGCGGCGTTGGTCGTCATGCCTGTGCCCATGAACGAACTGAAGATTTCGATCATGCCCAACACGGTACCCAGCAGACCCAGCAACGGCGCCATGGCGGCGATGGTGCCCAGCGCGTTGATGTAGCGCTCCAGCTCGTGGATCACCCGGGCAGCAGCCTCTTCTATGCACTCCTTCATGATCTCGCGACCATGTTTCGAGTTAGCCAGGCCAGCCGCCAGGATCTCGCCCAGAGGCGAGTTGGCGCGCAGTTCCTTGAGTTTTTCTTTATTGAGCTGTTTGTCCTTGATCCAGACCCAGACCTGCCCAAGCAAGTGCTCCGGGGTCACGCGGCTGGCGCGCAGTGTCCAGAGACGCTCGGCGACGATGGCCATGGCCGCGATGGAACTCAGAATGATCGGCAGCATCATCCAGCCGCCGGATTTGACCAATTCCCACACAGTGACAGTCCCCTCGAAAAAGTGCGCCACTCTAACATAGGGGGTGGGCGCACCGAAGACCGTGATGGCGCATCCGGTCGGGCTTTGATAACACTCGGTTACTGGTTCAAGGGCGGCGGATCGCGCCAGAAACGCCGTTTCTGACGCATCGTCCACGGCGGTTCGAAGCGCCCCAGTTGCAGACGAATGGCACCCTGTTCAGCACTGTCGTAGATCGCCACCCCGCGCTTTTGATATCGCGCTACAACCGTGGGATGCGGATGGCCGAAGGCATTGCCCTGGCCGCGCGAGATCAGCACCGCTTTAGGTTGCAAGCCATTGAGCAGCGCCATGGACGACGAACTGCGACTGCCGTGATGGGGCGCCGTCAGCCAATCGGTGGGCACCGCCAATGGGCTATCGATTAGGGCTCGCTCGGCAGCGGAGTCGATATCGCCGGTCAACAGCAAGCGCTCGCCATTGGCTTCGATCTGCAACACGCAGGACTTCTGGTTACGGTCACTGGCGGAAGACCATTGCCAAAGCCGAAACTGCACGCCATCCCAAGTCCATTGCCGCTCACTCTCACAAGCCTGGGCGCCCAGCTCCTGTGGCAACTCCAGGGGATCGCCACTGAGCACCTGTTTGATCGGCATGCCATTGGCCACCGCACGCGCTCCCCCAGCATGATCGGCGTCCGCGTGGCTGATCAGCAGCAGATCCAGTTCATCCACACCCAGTTTGCGCAAAGAAGGCAGGACGACCCGCTCCCCCAGATCAAAATCACCGATGCGCGGTCCGGTGTCATACAACAGCGTGTGATGGCGAGTGCGCACCAGAACGGCCAATCCCTGTCCCACGTCCAACTGCCAGACTTCAGCGATGCTTTCCGGCAGCAATGACCGGGGTGGAAATACCAGCAACAACAGCAGAGGCCAACCCAATGGACGCAGCGGCACCCCACGCGGCAACAACAGCAGAAAAGCGCCCAACGCGCCGAGACCCCATACCCACACAGGAGTCGCCCCGGGCACCCACGCCGGTATCACTCCCGCCAACAACGCCAGTCCCCTGAACAACCCATCGATCAAACCGCCCGCCAGCCACAACAAGCCCTCCCCCACGTAAGGCACAGGTATCAGCACTGTCCCGAGCAAGGCCGGCGGCAATACCAGCAGGCTGATCCACGGCACCGCCCACAGATTGGCCAACGGGCCGCTGACACTGATCGGCAACCCCAGCACCAGCAACAACGGGCACATACCGATTGCGATCAGCCATTGCGCACGGGTCCAGGTCTGCCACCAGCGCCAGGGGCCCAACCGGCCGCCAAAGGTGAAAATCAAGATGGCCACCGCCGCAAAAGACAACCAGAACCCCGGTTGCAGACTCGCTAGCGGATCCAGTAACAAAACGCCATTGAGCGCCAGCAACAACGGCCACCAGGCGCCGAGATGACGAAACCGTAGACGCCACAACAACACCAGACCAATCATCAGGCAGGCCCGCTGCACCGGAACCTCGAACCCGGCCAGCACCCCGTAACCGAGCGCAGCGGCAAACGCCAGGCCACAGGCCCATGGCAACCACGGCAGACGGTTCGGCCACAGCCCATGGCGGGCCAGTCCTGCGATCAACAGATACACCACCCCGGCCAGCAAACCGATGTGCTGCCCGGAAATAACCAACAGATGCACCGTGCCGGTATCCTGCAATACCTGCCAGTCTTCGCGACTCAGCCCGGCGCCGTCCCCGAGTACCAACGCCGTCAACGCGCCGCTTCGCCCTTGGGCATCCACCGCTTGCAAACGCTGACGGACTCCATCGCGCCAGGCCCATTGGGCTTGTGCAAGGCGTTCGCCCTCCTTGACCCTCCCGGTCGCCCCGATGCGTTGTGCCAGCAACCAGGCTTGATAGTCGAAGGCCTGCGGATTGAGGAGCCCGGCCGGGCGCTTCAATTTGACTGCCAGACGCCAGCGCTCGCCACTGTTCACCGGCGGCCCGTCATGCCAGGCCAGGCGTAAATGCTTCGGCAGATGAGTGCGGCGAGACTGAGTGTCGGCCAGTTCGAAACGCACCACTGCGTCGCCGTGCTGGGGCAGCCCCGTGACCCGTCCTTCGACCCAGCGGGTTTCGCCGTCCAGCCCCGCAGACAGTCGGTCATCCAGTGCCGACTGGGCATTCGCGCAGGCCCAACTCAAACCAAACAGGTAAAAGGCCACCGGATAGGTCCTGAACGGCAGCAACATCAAACCCGCCACCGGCATCGCCAACCACAACCAGACCGGCGGCAATGCCGGTAAAAAGCGCAAGGTCAGCAGACCCAACGCCAGCGCCATCATCCCTGTGCGCATAAGCCCGTCCTTGAGAGTACCCTTCAAGGCTTAGCCCGCCCGTCGCATGGGCGTCGTCAATAATTGTCACAAAGTCTGAATGGGCAGCTTATAGAATCCAGACATACTTGCCGCCTTGACCGACCGAGAAGCCTTATGCCCCGGCGCTTATTCAAACGTTACATGCCAGACCCGATGAGCATCAGGGAACACAAGTCCTTACGCTTTCTCGGCACGCTGTTGCATGACCCGAACCTCTGGCACCTCAATCGCCACTCCGTTGCCCGTGCAATGGCAGTGGGTCTGTTCGCCGCGTTCCTGCCGATCCCGTTGCAGATGCTGCTCGCGGCCATCCTCGCCATTATCGTGCGCGGCAACATGCCGATTGCCGTGAGCCTGGTCTGGCTGACCAACCCGATCACCATGCCCGCCGTATTCTTCTGCACCTACCAGGCCGGCGCCTGGCTGATGGACGTTCCCGCCCGGCAGTTGCCGGACTCGCTGACCTGGGAATGGATCAGGGGAGAAATCTCGACGTTGTGGCAACCGTTCTTGCTGGGCTCAGTCGTGACGGGAGTGGTACTCGGGGCGCTGGCCTACTTCCTGGTGATGATGTACTGGCGCTGGTGGGTGGCCCGGCAATGGAAGCGACGCAAGAAGAGCCGGATGTGAGAATGCAAAACGGCCTCCACTTGGGAGTAATGCCAGTCAGTTAAGCAATTTCAGCCGCGACACCCTTTGTAGCAGCTGCCGAGCCTGCGAGGCTGCGTTC
>NZ_AKJM01000079.1 GCF_000282335.1 Pseudomonas sp. GM48 | reverse complement strand
TCGTTCAGTCGTGACAGACAGCGATCGGCCAGAAGGAGACATTCGTTTGCGTCGGAATACCCCCCCTATCCAGTCGTCAGGCATTAAGCACTGTTGAGATGGTCGCGTATGAACTCGATGAACCGCTGGGTCTTCGCAGGAAGCAGCCGTTTTTCGGTCAGTGCGTAGACCGAGATGCGAGTGCGACTTCGACGAGATGTGCCACATCCTCGAAGGCACCGTGCGCCTGACCGATGCGGACGGCGTGGCGAAGACCTTCGGGCCGGGGGGATTCGTTCGTGGCGGCGGCGGGGTTCAAGGGAACCTGGGAAAACATCACGCCGATGCGCAAGGTGTATTTCATTCTCGGATGAGTTCGGCCCGGGCGGATAACGATGACAACTTTGCCGTCGCCTGCCTGGGCCTGTCCCGCCCCGGCTCCGGGTCCGTCACCCGCGGATCGGACTTGCGCCCGGCCCTGGCAAGCCGGGACGACGCGTCGTGCGAGCAATCAGGTATGCGCCTCGCCTGGGAACGCCGGCAGCCCGTACGTCAACGCAAGCTCCAAGGCCGGTTACAAGGGGTATAACTATCAGAACAAAAGGCGGGTCACCCAGAATAGGTCCTCCAAAGGCAGCGCCCGGGCCAGGCGCCCCAGGCCTGATCGGCCGCCTGCGGCGCGGCGCGGAGCGATGTGATGAGTTCCAGAGCATGGCGATGGGCTCGCAAGAGCCTTCTTGGCTACATCGAGCTGGCCTTGCTGGTCGCTCCACTGTGCGCCAGCGCCATGTTCAAGTGCCAAGCCAGGGACGGAGCCATCAGCTACACCAGCCAAGCCATCGCCAGCGCCCGCTGCACTCGTCTGAATGGCATGGCGGGCGCCGGTGTCGGCGCCAAGGCAATGGCCCTGCCACGGCTTGTGCAGGACGACGACTCAGGCGCGATGCGGATTCGGGTGTTCACCTTCATCCACAGGGGTATTCGTCAATATGTAAGCCGGCGCCCCGTCGGGATTTCCGCACGGGTCGATGTCGTTGAGCTCTATTACATCAAGGGCTGCTATCTGTGCATGGCGCCGAAGGATTTCAAGGTCACCTCACTGCGCCTGGACACCCAATCCTATCGGCGGGAGATCGAAGCCGCTTCGGGTCATTATGGTGTCGACAGGGCGCTGGTCCGCGCAGTGATACATGCCGAATCGGCGTTTCGCCCCAACGCCATTTCCGAAGCCGGCGCCCAGGGGCTGATGCAGTTGATGCCCGCCACCGCCGAGCGCTTCGCCGTGGACGATCCGTTCGACGCACGACAAAACATTCGTGGCGGCGTGCGCTACCTGGCCTGGCTGCTCAAGCGCTTCAACGGCAACCAGATGTTGGCGTTGGCAGGTTACAACGCCGGCGAAGCGTCCGTGGTCGAGTACAACGGGGTGCCTCCCTACGCCGAGACGCAATCCTACGTCACCCTCGTGCAGTCCTTGACCGAACGCTATCGCAACCATCGCTAGTACCGTAGGGCGCATAACCCGGAATAGGTAATACGCCGGGCGGGGAATGGTTCAAGCGGACGTACACTCAACGAAGGCAAAGCCATGGCCCGTCCGATCATGACATCACCACATTAATGGTGATCGTCGCGCAGAAGCCCAAGAGACACAGGATCCCGACACCATAGAAAACGGTGCGCCAAGGCTGGACGCCCTTCAGGTATGCCAACGTGTGCAGGACTCTGGCGATGGTGAACAGAACGCTCAACCACGCCGTGATGGAAGCAGGTACGTTCATGGCAACGGCGAGCCCACCCAGCGCGAAGAATGCCGGGATGCTTTCCAGGTCGTTCGCCCAGGCCCTTGCCGCGCGAGTCACTTGCGCAAGCTCCTTTTCACGAGCGATTCGATTGAAAACAGCGGCGTCCTCTGTGTTCGTGAATGCCCTGAAGCGTATGCGGAAGAAGCCCTGGTAACAGGAGACCGCGAACATCTTGAGGAACAGCACAACCACGCAGAGTGCGTAGACGGTCAAAGCACTGGTCATGCCTGACGCGCCCTATTAAAGCCTTTGACCACGAGGTACAGCAGCGGCCCCACGGAAACAAATACAGCAGTCAGTATCAGGTAGGGAAGCAGGTCAATGAGTGAACCACCTCGCGATCGGTTGTCTTTCGCCATCCAGATGCAGGCCAGCGCTGCCATAAGGTACAAGTCGATAACCAACTGGGCAGTGTCAGGTCGGGAAATCAGCTCAAGCCCGAAGGCCAACAGCGACTGCTCAGCATTCAGCATCGTCCAGCCGGTATACATCGAAAAGAGCACCAGCGATGCCAGCGCAATGAGGCGAAGTACCATAGTCCTGTCCTTGGTAGGGTTTCCTGGCACAGTAGTGGTAGGGTTGCTGGCGCTCAATGACCTGTGAGGTCATGAAAGCCGAGCACAAGGACGTCAGAGGCGAAGCATGAGTAATCACCTGTTCCATCATAAACATCCCCCGCCGGCCACAACGGCGGGCCAGCACGTGCGCCACCTACGTCGGCAGGCAGGGCTAAGCCAACTCGATCTTGCACTCATGGCCGGGGTTTCGCAGCGCCACCTCAGCTGCGTCGAAACCGGCCGCGCCAAGGCGAGCACAAGTACCTTGCACGCCATACTTTCGGCCCTTGGAGCGCCGCTGGATCACTGCAACGAAGTCTTTCTTGCCGCTGGGTACGCGCCCCGCTACGCCGCAACGTCGCTCGATGCGCCCGCCCTGGAAATGGTACACAAGGCCATCGATCACATCCTGCGTGCGAACAATCCGGCGCCTGCCATCGTTATCGACAGCAACTGGGATATCACTGCTGCGAACGTGAGCACGGGGCTACTGCTGACGATGGCGGGGGTGGCACAGGACGTGGCGTCAGGTTTCAATCTGCTGGAAACACTGCTCTGCCCCGGCGGACTCGGTGATCGGTTGGCCAATGCACAGGAGATCCGTGCTGCTGCGTGGCAGCGCGCCTCCAGAGAGTCAGTCGGCAATCCAGCGCTCGCAAAGCGCTTGCGCAACCTGCCAGCTCCAGCCATTGCCTTGCAGAAACCCTCTGTCAGCCCTTTGCTGCTGACCCGTGTGTGCACCCCGGATGGAGAGTTGAGCTTTCTCTCAACCTTCACTACCTTCGGCATGCCCCTGGACATCACCGTGGAGTCGCTGCGAATCGAACATTTGATACCTGCCGATGTGATGACCAAGCGCAGGATGATGCATGCCTTCGAAGATTGGAACGCGGATGACGGCCAATCATGAATGGCCGCACAACCCAATAGCGGACATTCACGAAGGTCTGCTTTCGGCCATTAGCGGTCACTCCACGTGTTTCGGAAATTAGGGGCGATTCAGAGAGCGGCCGGTAGCAAACGGTTAGAACGTCAAATATTCGCACCAATTTAGACACTGTTCTTCCTTCCGCTATCTATGAAATCTGGCGAATCGTTTGATCATATCTATCTTGTAAGTGTGACTCTTTGAAAGCACCTTTGATTGCCTGACGCAGAAAGACCTCCAAGTCTTTCTGCGTCAACAACACAACCAGCCCTGATTTATTTCGGTTTATTATATTAGAGATGTGACGATAATAAGTGTTTTTCACTTCCTCACCACGGAAGGCAATGATGCCAAATCGTCCAAATGTGTCATTAAGGTAATAGTTGATCTGATGAAAATCACTTGCGCTTAGGTCTTCGTAGTTCTTGCATTCCCATACGACTTGGGTAGAACCGTATTTATTCCTTATGACTTCCCAAAAACCGTCAGGCGCTCGGTTAGATGCTATCCAATCACGTATTGAGGCGCCATCGTGACTTCGCTCGTGCGGTTGAACATTCGTCAAAGACCGAAAGAAACACAGTTTGATGATATTGCCTACAATTTCTTCAAACCCTGCAGCCCCCGACGGTCCTTTGGGCAAGGTTCGCAAATTATCTAATGTGTCCTGCAACGCGCCTTTATAGTCATCCAAGTTAAAGGTGTCGGGCAGCTCCTCTAGGATGCCTTCATTCTTCAGCTGCGTTTCGTCGCGCAAATCCTTCAACAGCAGTGGCTGAAGGTTTAGTGCTTCGTGGTAGGTAGGATGAATATAGAAAGTTGAGCTGTTATCAAATGATGGCTTAGCATTTGAATCTTTGCCAGACTCTTTGTACTCGACAGTTCTTTTTCGTCGAATACCAAGAAAACCGATCCCATACAAAACTTCGACAAAACGAAAAGGTGTTGTGTAGTCGTAAAACCAACCGTTGCAGTACTTGTTAATAGACTCCGTAACCAGCAATTTTTGAATAAAATCTTCAATTGCCACCAAGGTATACTCATTGCCTAAGCCAAAAAAGTACTCGAGAATTAAACTGATATTTGGATAATTCTCAGCATACTCATCCCCCAAATCCTTGAGTCTACTTGTGCTATAGCGTTTGGACGCTACATCCATGTCTGCGTCTCTCACCTTTTGGTTGCCGTGATTAATGGCTGAGTCTATTGCATAGCTAGTTAGCATCAGTACATCCCGAGGCCGATGCTGACAGAGGCTCATCACTGAGGGCACGCTAGTCTTTGAATCTTCCTCCTCAAAAAAACAATTCCATGCCTCTCCCCCTAGTTTTGGCTTGGTAGTAAAAGGCTTTACCAATCGACGTTCTACAAGCTCGGTAAGTTTTTCAGAAGACCAGTCAAGAAAAACCACTGACGTCTCAAGCCTCGCAAACTCATTATCGAGGGAACGAATTCTGTCATAGATGTTTTCACGTATGAAAACATAGGGTTTTACGTGCGGAGTTGACGCGATTAGTCTCACCGTGGCATGCATCAATGCCATGAGGCATATGATAGCTGAGCCAGAACCATCCCAGGACTCATCTAGACGATCAATTAAGATGATATAACTCATTGGTGAAGAAAATGAAATTTGATTAATTTCGGCCAGCAGGTTCTTGCTTCGACTTATCTGACGAAGCCATAATTTATCATTATCTTTGGTGTATGCATCAAAAATTTCTTCGGTCAAATTCAAAATGCGCTGATCAAAATCACAATCTTCTATCAGGCCTCTTTCTCGTCGGATAGTATCTGGCGCCTTGTCGAAACTTAAACGCCCTTCCATGACCCATATCTTGATCACCTCATCGATCAAAGCCCTTTCCATCGAGTGCATTAACGATTTGAAAGGACGCTGCCTTGTGTCTAGAAACAACTGCTGCTCTAGTGGAAGCCGTAAGAGATCAAATATCTGTGGAACAATATTGATGGTTCGGGGAAAACGCCGCTCAACTTCAAACGTAATCGCGGTTTTCCCGGCGCCGCGTCGACCTATAAAAAAACAGTTAGAGCTATCCGGATTGAGCGCAGAGAGAGTCGCCGGCGTAGTGACGAATAATTCATGATCACTCCTAATTATATCGTACTCTGCAAATGCTTGGCCCAGTTTTACTCGTTGCAAAGCATCTTTAGGTAACTGAATTTTCGCCAAAGGTAACATCCTTGTGCTTATCAGAGACGCATAAAAAGGGGTGAGTAGCTCTAATGCTCCGCAGCGTAGATTAGCTGAATTCGGCGAAATCTCCATCCACGAACGGTTATTGGTTGGGTGCCAGGATTCATCTTTTCACCGATCCCATCGGTCACTTGCATAAGCCGACCGCCTTGAGACTCCTTTTGGCTCCACGCTCTTATGAACGTGGGTCATGTTCCGTCAACGTCAAGCGTCCGCACTGGGCCGATCTGTACCTGTCGCCACCCTAAACTATTGGGCCGATTCGGACCTTGGTAACAGACAGAAACCGGCCAAAAGCTGTCTCTCACTATTTAGGAAACCTCGGGAGTTCATGTAAAAACAATCGAACCCAGATGGAGGAATACTGACATCGGACTTACTATCTATGCGCTAGAATTTCTATTCACTGGCCTTATCTGCAAAGGAGCAACTCCGGTGGCAAAATTTTCATGGCCTGCCTACCCAAAGTCAAAAGCTGAATTTGAGCAGCTTATGGCCGCAATTGATGATCTTCTGGCGGTGGAGGAATTGAAGCCCTTTCAAAGACCTCTTCACGTAGGACGAAAGTTCTGGGAAGCGTTCGGTTGGGGCGGGTTAGCTTTGCCGGCAGACGAATTGGCGGACCAGCCCGGGTTTCAGGGGGACGTTCTGATGGCCAAAGCCCTTCGCTGGTATAAGGAGACGCTCGGAAATCGATTGAATTCCTATTTCGAATTAGGATATGTACCCGCACTACTTGGTCGTACAATTTGGCGCGTTCGGCTGGCAGGATGGTATGGGACAGTAAATTTTTTTGCGGACAGAAACTTAAGCAATAAAGGTGTCAGTAAAGGAACTAAGACTACTTTGCCCAGTATGAATATATTGACACTTATTGAAGATCTACCTCAAGGGATGGTTGACCGCCTCTCCAGTTCTGAGATCGAAGCTCATTTTCAATTCCATATGTTTGCAGTAGAAAGCATTCAGTGGCGAAATAATCTGCCATGTACCAATATTTTGACTGTTGCAAGAGACGACTATAATTGCTCCACGCAAGAGATCCTCGAAGATCGCTATGCCCAGGCAAGATGGGCCGCACAGCAATGCGTTGAAAAGACGCTGAAAGGTATGCTAGAGATAGCTGGGTCGGCCTATCCTAAGGGAGGGCGAGGTCATGATCTTAGTAATTTAGCTAAAATGCTTCATGAAGAGCATGGCGTAGTCATTAATAATCATTTAATTAAAACAGCGCATTGTTCAACAGGTGCCAGATACAAGGATGAGCCCTCAACTCAGACGCAGGCGCTGCATGCAAATATAGCAGCGCTGGGGATATACGATACTTTAAGTAAAAGCCCGCAAGTCGAGAAGCTACTGGCTGACTACTATAAGGAGCACTCTGCCATCTAGTTTGATTGTTTAAGCAGTGAAAATATTTGTGGCTTTTCTTAATCCCTTCGCCAATAAAAGAGTTTTTAGCTTATGCAGAAGAGAGATGATGCTTTTTCTATAAAAATTAATGATCCGGACTTGATTGATGATTCTGGAATAGTAGCAATGGAAAACATTAATGATGTGTTGCTTTTGATCTTTAAAGAAAATAGTATTTACAAGCTATTAACGGCTGTTTCAACTGACCCACAAAAAACCCAGCCAGATACCGGGCACACATATGAAAAAATAGCAGTTCTTGGCTCTGCCTCTCCATATGTGGCCCGGATATTTCTTCAATTTAAACGTATGATTGATCAAGTTTTTCCGGAGGACTCCATAAAGCCAAAGCTTCTAGAGCAGGTTTGGAGTCTAAACGAACAACTACTGCACTGTGCGCAGTTTGAGTCTAATATTCGTGAGCAGCTTGATGATGTTATGCATAAGTGCGATACCATCATTGAACAGAACAAATCCAGTCGCGCCATCCCGCCGCTCGCTAAAGTTAAAAACTTAGAGAATTACGCAAAATCTTTCCTTTTGGTTGGAAAACAATTTTTAATAGACTGCTTTAAACTAATAAGCCTGTTTACTGACTTGCCTTTGGGCGCAAGAGATGAGGCGCATTTCGATAAGCATATAAAGTGGCTGGAGCAGAATCGCCCTGCTTTAAATAAGCTATGTTTAACCCTCGGTAATGACCTGTCTTGGATTCGTAGATTGTCGGAGTGCCGGAATGCTATTGAGCACTCTGGGCCAGGCCAGTCACTTACGATAGAAAATACAAAGCTTCATCCTGGTAATAAATTTTCACTCCCGACTTGGAGCTACGATCTAACAAATAAAATAAACGTACAAGAATCGTCCATCTCTATTCACCAAGAGCTTGATGCTTATTTAAATAACATGCTTTATTTGCTGGAGGACATTCTTCTCTTCTGTATTTCCGAAAGCTTGCCCAATGATGGGATGTTTTCAATATATCAGCACGCTGAGGCAGACATAAAGCCGAGCTGCCCTATTAAGTATTACGCAAGTCTAAGTATTGAGTTTTATTCAAAACTAAATCCAGTTTAATTTTTGCGGTGATCCAAGTTGACATCCGGGCATGATCAAACTGCACTAAGTCTGCAAGATAGATTTGAGTTGAAATCGACGTTAGCATCTATTTTTGGCCGATCCCCGTTCACAGTGATCGGCAGAAAGCGACCCAGGCTGTGTGAAAACGCGTGCGCCGTTTCGAAGTGTGCGTTGCTACGTGAAATCTGCCAGCGTTTTGGTTAACCAGCAGACTGGAAATTTGCGTAGGAACGCGCTTTTCGTTCCAGTCCTGACTGTCAAACCTGCTCCAAAACGTTTTCACACAGCCTGGACCCAGAGCGGACGCTCACGGCTGCTCGCCCAGACTTTTTAAGCAATTTTTCCCTTTACAAAGTTGATCGCAGAGCAAGCCCTTTCAAGGGCTTGCATCTTAGCGTTTAGAGATATAAATCTGGTTGATGTTGTTGGGATAAACGGTACGATTCGTGATCTCAGCAACGTCAATGGTCGTATTGAAATATCGCCCGGATTGATTGTCCTTGTCTTCTTTGAAACCGTAGTGAAGCAGTGTATTGGAGCACGCCACAAGGTATTTACCCCGCTCATCATCCCTGCCCACGATAGCAACCCAATGATCGCCCATCCTGCCATGCTCAAATCTGGCTAATTTCTTCACGCACAAAACCGCCACACACTCGGTGAAGTCCATAGTTTTAAGAGACTGAATATCGATAGCAGTGACGACAGGTGAATCTTGTGAACCATCAGTCATTACATCGAAACTCGTCGTGATGAACGCCCGCTTTACCTTGACGTCTGTGGCATCGCTTTGAATCCCAAAATCGCTGCCTTCACCTAACACGAAGTTGTGCAGCGATGGTGTGTTGCCGATAACTACCATCCACTGTTCAGAATGTTTTTGGATGAACTTTGACGCTGTTTCCTTAGGGTGTTTGAGCGATTTGTACGCGTTGAATAGAGAATAAATTAGACATAGACCATCAAAGTTACCTTGCGCAAGAACTCGTTGAATCTGGCTCAAAATAGGAATCCATGACTAGTAGGAGAATATGAATTTTACACACCTGCGCGGTACACGGGTGAACCGCACCGGGTTTCGTAGACATGTTTGAATGGCTGCTCCTGGCAGTTTTCTGCCTGTCACGAAGGGCAGAAATCGGCTATCAGCGGCAGTACCGTGTTTGCCCTGCGCTCGCCGGACGCTCCGCGAAGAGCATCTGGCGAGCCAGGCGCGGTTACTGGCCGATCAACTGAGCACTTTTCACGGCACGTTGCGTGAAAGTACCCGGCGCCTTAGCGGCCTGCTCGCGATGGCATCGACTCAATTTTCCGATCTGTCCCAAATCTTTCTTGGCATTTTCCGGCGTTGTGTCGCTTTTTAAGCTTGCTGAAACGTTTCATCAAGTTTATAAAAATGGCACAAATCCAAGAAAGGCTGCTGCCATGACCCCGCTCAAACTCTTTGTTGCCCTTAGCGCACTGTCCGCTGCCTCCCACGCCATGGCCTGGGATTACGTTCTGCTCGACACCGACAAAGCCGCCCAGAACTGGCAGACCACCAGCCAGCAACTCGGCATAAAAACCGACAAACCCTTCAGCGTTACCCTGCGCACCTTGCACGGCGGTCGGCAGGAGGGTGTCAGCATCGTCGACATCGATAACGGCACGATGAAACTCTCGGTAGTGCCGACTCGAGGAATGAACGTCTTGCAGGCCTCGGTCGGCAATGTGCGCATGGGCTGGGATTCACCGGTCAAGGAAGTGGTCAATCCGTCCTTCATCGAACTCAATGGCCGCGGTGGTCTGGGCTGGCTGGAAGGTTTCAATGAGCTGGTCACCCGCTGCGGATACGAATGGGTCGGCCACCCCGGCGTCGACAATGGCGAACTGCTGACCCTGCACGGTCGGGCCGCCAACATTCCTGCGAACAAAGTCACCCTGCACATCGATGAAAAACCACCGTACGCCATCACCCTGCGCGGCGAACTGAAAGAGCAGGCGTTCAAGAAGGTCGACTTCTCCGTCGCGACCGAACTGGTCACCGAACCCGGCAGCGTAGTGTTCGCCCTCAACGACACCCTGACCAACAACGGTGACTATCCGAAGGAATACCAGGCGCTGTATCACAGTAACTTCAGCACCCCGTTCCTGGAGCAGGGCGCTCGTTTCGCCGCGCCGGTGAAACAGGTGTCGCCGTTCAACGACAAGGCCAAGGGCGATCTGCCAGACTGGCAAACCTACCGCGCACCGACCAAGGACTACGACGAAACGGTTTACAACGTGGTGCCGTATGCCGATGCCAAGGGCGATACGTTGACCGTGTTGCATAACAAGGCCGGCAGCCTGGGCGTTTCGGTCGGCTTCAACACTCAGACACTGCCCGTGTTTTCCTTGTGGAAAAACACCGATACCCAAGGCCAGGGCTATGTCACGGGGCTGGAGCCGGGGACAAGTTTTTCCTACAACCGCCGTTATCAGCGGCCACTGAATCTGGTACCGACAATTGGGCCGAAGGAACATAAGCAGTTCCGCATCAGCTACAGCTTGTTGGCGGATAAGGCGGCTGTGGATACGGCCTTGAAGCAGGTGAGCGAGATTCAGGGTGGGCGGGAGACTGAGGTGCGGCAGACGCCGTTGGTTGATCTGACCAAGGGGTGACACCGACTAGAGCATTGTCGACCGATATTGCAGCGCCTCGGCCAAATGTTCGCGTCTGATCCCGTCGGCTTGTTCAAGGTCCGCCAGCGTGCGCGCGACCTTGAGCAGTCGATGGGCCGCTCGCAACGACAGAGTTAAACGCTCGCAGACAGGTGGTCAATTCGATGCAATTACGCACATAGGCACACCGATCGGGAAAAATGGCCTGCCCCTGTTCTGAGGCAGACCGGTTTGCGTTCAATTCACTTCAGATACCACCCCCAGGGTTCGCCGTTGTAGCGGGTGATCTGCTTGGTTTCCAGGTAGTTGTTGTAGCCCCACTCGCCCAATTCGCGACCAATGCCGCTCTGCTTGTAACCGCCCCAGGGTGCCTCGACGAAGGTTGGTTGCGAGCAGTTGACCCACACGATGCCTGCGCGAAAACCGCGAGCGACCCGTTCGCAGCGCGGGATGTCCCGGGACATGACCGCTGCCGCCAGGCCGAACGGCGAGTCATTGGCCAGTCTGATCGCTTCGGCTTCCGTGTCGAATGCGCGCAAGCACACCACCGGGCCGAAAATTTCCTCACGCCATACCGAACTGTCTTCGGGAACATCGGCGAAAATCGCTGGCGTCAGGTAATAACCCTTTTCCGGATAATCCGGTCGCACACCGCCCGAAACCAGCCGCGCTCCCTCTTGCTGACCGGCTGTAATCGCCGCCAGCACCTTTTCCAGTTGCCCCTGACTGACCAGCGGTCCGAGCTTCACCCCGTCCTCGAAACCCTGGCCAATCTGAATCTGCTCGGTAGCGGTAATCAGGCGCTCCAGCAGTGCCGGGTATAACGCGCGCTCCACCAGCACCCGCGAAGTGGCTGAACAGACCTGGCCCTGGTTCCAGAAGATCCCGAACAGAATCCACTCCACGGCGGCTTCAATGTCGCTGTCGGCGAAGATCACGAAGGGTGATTTGCCGCCCAGTTCCAGGCTGATGTTTTTGATATCGTTCGCAGCCGCCTGCATGATCTTGCGCCCGGTCGGCACACTCCCGGTGAAGGCGACTTTGTCGACATACGGGTGTTTGGCCAGCGGCGCTCCCGCCTCGCGCCCCAGGCCAGTGATCACGTTCAGCACCCCGGCCGGCAATCCTGCCTTGTCAGCGATGCCCGCCAGTTCGAGAGCAGTCAACGGCGTCAGTTCGGAAGGTTTGAGTACCACGGTGCAACCTGCCGCCAGCGCCGGGGCGACTTTCCAGGCGGCCATCAGCATCGGGAAGTTCCACGGGATGATCGCCGCAACCACACCGAGCGGCTCCTTGATCACCGATGACGTGAAGCGCGCATCCGGCAGATCGATCGACTGTTCACTCTGTTGATCCGACTGCTCGGCCAGCCCGGCATAGAAGTCGAAGCAACCGGCGGTGTCGGCGATGTCCCACAATGCTTCCGGCAACGGCTTACCGTTGTCGCGCACTTCGATGGCCGCCAGCTCATCCTGACGGTTGCGGATACCCTCGGCGATTCGGCGCAGGACCTCGGCTCGTTGTGCACCGGACCAGCGCGGCCAGTCCCCTTCATCAAACGCCGAACGCGCAGCCGCAACCGCCCGGTCGACGTCCTCGAACGTGGCAGAAGCGACCCGCGCCAGAACCGACTCGTCACTCGGATCGAGCGTGTCGAAAACACCGCGTTGAACCGGGGCGACCCATTCACCGCCGATGTACAACCGTTGATAGTCACCCATGGGACACTCCTTGATCCGCCGGTGTCGACGCTGTTGGTACAGCTGTTCGGCGACCTGCAATTGCTCGCGGTCATTGACCCCGAGTACGTCGATTTCATCCACTTCCACGGCAGTGACCGTCAGCCCCGCCTCGTTGGCCACCGCCAACGCATCGGTGAGATAAAACTCACCCTGGGCGTTCTGGTTGCCGATACGCTCCAGCAGCCACAGGCAGGTATCGGCGCGCAGGCCCATGACGCCGCCATTGCAGAAGTTGATGTCCAGCTCCTTCGGGCTTGCATCTTTGGCTTCGCGGATTGCGCGCAAACGCCCCTGCTCCACCAGCAACCGCCCGTAAGGCCCCGGTCGTTGGGTGTGGAAACCCGCCACCGCCACGGCCGCACCATCGATCAATGCCCTGCGTAAACGGGCCAGGGTCTGCGGGGTAATCAAGGGTGAGTCGCCAAACAGCACCAACACACAGCCCTGTTGCTGTTCGTGCGCCTGCAATACCGGTCGGGCCGCGAGCACCGCGTGGTGCCGTGCCCAGTTGTTCGTGCTGGGTAAAGACCTGCGCTGTCGGTGCGACCTGTTGCACGTACTCGGCCACCGGCCCGCCGCCAGCGCCAACCACCACCGCCCGTTGCTCGATACCCGCCGCCTCCACCGCCGCCAGCACATGGCCGAGCAGCGGCCGATTGCCCACCGGATGCAAGACCTTGGGCAGCGGCGAACGCATCCGCGTGCCCTGCCCGGCCGCCAGAATCACCGCCAGCGTCGACCAGCCAAAGTTGTCGCTCATCGCGATCCTCCTGTGTGCATCCTGGCTTCAGGCCGGATCGCGATAAAACACGTCGTCGGCATACGGGTACCACCAGTCCTGAATCTTCGGCTGATGATCGATGATGACCATTTTCGAGCGACGGAACGCTTCCAGCCCCTGACGCCCGAGTTCACGCCCAAGACCCGACATCTTCCAGCCACCGAATGGCAGTGCATCGTTATCGATCAACGGATTGTTGACCCAGACCATCCCCGCCTCCAGACGCTCGGCGGCTTCCATGGCTTCGGCCAGGTCCGTGGAAAACAGCGAGGCACCAAGGCCGAACGGCGAATCATTGGCCAGCCGCACCGCCTCGTCGAAATCGCTGACACGACAGATCGCCGCCACCGGGCCGAAGCACTCTTCCTGAAGTATGGCCATGTCGCCAGTCACCCCGGTGAGGATGGTCGGCTCATAGAACCAACCCACGCTGTGCCCGGGTGGAATCCGCCCGCCACAGACCACTTTCGCACCCTTGGCCACGGCGTCATCGACCAGGCGCATGACTTTACTGCGCGCCGCTTCGCTGACCATCGGCCCGATCTCCGAGCGCTCCAGGCCATGGCCAATGCGCAAGGCCCGGGTACGCTCGGCGAACTTCGCGACAAATTCGTCATGGATCTCTTCAACGACATAGAAGCGCTCGGCCGACGTGCAAATCTGCCCGCTGAGATGGAATGCAGCCGTCACGGCACCCGCCGCCGCGACATCCAGCGGTGCATGTCTGGAGATGATCAATGGATCGCTGCCACCGGCCTCGATCACGCAAGGCTTCATTCGTTCGGCGCAGGCCACTGCCACGGCTTTGCCCGCCGCGACACTGCCGGTGAAGGCCACCGCATGGGTCTGCGTCGACTGCACCAGTAACTGCGCGGTCACAGCATCACCCGGCACACAAGACACCAGTCCCGGCAACAACGCGGTGAAATGCTCCATGAACTTGAGGGTGCACAGGGTCGTGGCTTCCGCCGGTTTGATGATGCAGGCGTTGCCCGCCGCCAGCGACGCAGCGACCGTCCAGCACATCAACAGGATCGGAAAGTTGAACGGCATGATGTGCACGCTGACGCCATACGGCTCATAACGCACATGCTGGAAGGAGCCGATCTGCGTGGTGCCGGCGACCTTGCCGGCTTCGTCCCGGGCCATTTCCGCGTAGTAGCGAAAGATCGGCGCACAGTTGGCCAACTCGCCCATGGCTTCGGGAAACGGCTTGCCCATTTCCAGGGTCATCAGGCGTGCGACTTCGCGGTTGCAAGGCACGTTCTGCTCTATGGCATTGGCCAGTTGATGCAGGCGCGCGGCGCGGCTTTTCGCATCGACCAGACGCCATTGTTTTTGCGCGGCGGTCGCGGCATCGATGGCGGTTTGCACATCGGCTTCGCCACACACGCCGACTTGCCCGACCGGTTGCAGGGTCGCGGGGTCGAGCACTTCGCGCACGCGGCCATCGGTCAGCGGCAGGAACTCGGGATTGATGAAACGCAAGGCAGAATCGCTGTTAAACGTGGCCATGGGATGATCCTTGAACCAATCGATAAGGGGTTTCACGCAATGTCGCCAGGGTCTCGGCGGGCAACTCATTGCGCCAGCCCGGCACATGCCAGTCGAGCCATTTGCGCAGGGGCGCAAAGGCCTCGGCGTCCAGTGCCCGAACAAACAAACCAAGGGTGCGCGGCAGATGCGCCAGGTAACCGTGCTTGCCGTCACGGCCGGCCAGGCGCACAAAAATCCCCAGCACCTTGGCATGACGCTGGGCCGCCAGGCGCCGGTAATCTTCGAGAAAACGCCGCGCATCGAGCTCCGGGCGCTGCAACAGGTAATGTTTGATCAGTGCCACCCGCAACGCCTCGGGCACATCGCGACGGGCGTCTTCGAGCAGCGACATCAAGTCATAGGCCGCCGCCCCGACCAAGGCGTCCTGAAAATCCAGCAAGCCACAGGTCGCGACGCCTTTGCGCCCTTGCAGCAGCATCAGGTTGTCGACATGGAAGTCGCGCAGCACGAGGGCTTCGCGGCGTTTCGCGACATCGCGGCAGGCGTCGGCGAACAGCGCCAGATACTCATCGCGCAGGGCCTGCGCCGTCTCTTCGCCGATAAGCAAAGGCACGTACCAGTCGATAAACAACCTGTACTCGTCCGCCAGTCGCTGCTCGTCGTAAGGCGCCAGCTCCGCGGCTGGCGCTGCACGGTGCAACGCCACCAGCGTATCGACCGCCAGGTGATACAGCTCCGACTCCGGATGCCCGGCCGCCAGCAACCGGGTGTAGGTGTCGTGACCGAAATCCTCGATCAGCGCCAGCCCCGCCTCTTCATCCACTTGCAGCAAGGCCGGCGCGGACAGGCCCAGCCCTTGCAACTGCCGGGCGATCCGCACAAACGGGCCGATGGGTTCGCTATGGGGCGGCGAATCCATCAGCAACAGGCCGGCGCCGTCCAGGCGGAAGTAACGCCGGGTCGAAGCATCTGCCGGCAAGGCAACCAGCACTGCCTCGGCAAAACCGGCACGGGCCAAAAAGGCTGCGCGCTGGTCCTCACGGCTTGGCAATGACGCCAGTGCATCTGTCATGGCGATCACCGGATCATGTAGACCTTTTTGATGGTCTCGTGGACGGTGCACACACCCTTCCAGTCCTTGCCGAAGAAGGCGGCGGTGTCTGGCTTGATCTCGATCACTTCGCCGGACTCGTGGACGTACGTGCAGCGGCCCTCGAGGAAGTGGCAGAACTCGTCGCTGGTGACATGGCAAAACCACTTGCCCGGGGTGCAGATCCAGATGCCGCATTCGGACTGGCCTTCGGGGCCTTTGTGCAGCACCACGCCGGAGACACGGGATTCACCCTCAAGCATGGTCGGGATCACGCCCCAATCCTTGACGTCAGTGATGCTCAGCGGGTCGTACAGAAACGGGGTTGTCATGTGTTGTTCTCCAAAAAAATCAGTTCAAAAAGGTTCATCACATAACCTGTGGCGAGGGAGCTTGCTCCCGCTGGACTGCGCAGCAGGCCCTGCTTTTCAGGTGAAGAGCTGGGGGGCAGCTTCGCTGCCCAACGGGAGCAAGCTCCCTCGCCACAAGTCCAGTGTCAGGTCCAGGTCCGGTGTCAGGTTCAGGCGAGCATGTAAACGTTGCGCAAGGTTTCCCGGACGTCGCATTCGCCCATCCAGCCGGCCGGGAACAGCACCAGGGTGTTGGGGCGCACTTCAATCACTTCACCGTTGTCGTTACGGTAAGTGGCGTGACCCGCGATGAAGTGGCACAACTCGTCCCGGGGAATCGACAGCCGCCAGCGACCGGGGGTGCAGACCCACAATCCGCTTTCCGGGCTGTTGTTCGGGCCCTTGAACAGCAAGCGGCCGCTGGAATGCGAGACGCCTTCGACAGCGTCGCTCTGCACGCCCCAGTCCACCAGGTCGGTGCGGCTGCTGACGGCTTCGAGGTACGGCGTGATACCCGCCGTGGTGGATGAGTCAGGCATGGTTAAGCACCTTGTCGAGAATCGCGGCTGCATCTTGCGGCCCTTTGCGTGATTGCATCTGCGCGCTGGTGCGCTGCAAGCGTTGGCGCATCGCCTCATCGTTGAGGCAGGCATGGAGTTTTTCCGCGAGCTGTTCTTCGCTCCATTCGTAGCGGTCGAGCTTGAAGCCGTGACCGCTTTCTTCAGCGCGCATGGCGTTGTCGTGACCGTCCCAGACGTAGGACATGACGATGGCCGGTTTGCCGAAGAACAGGCACTCGGTGAAGCTGTTGTTGCCGCCGTGGTGGATCACTGCATCGACCTGGGCAATCACAGAGGGCTGCGGGAACCAGTTGGAAATCTGTACGTTGTCCGGAAGGTCGGTGTATTCGTCGAGGTGCTCGCCGACGTTGAACAGCGCCCGGTAAGGCAACTTGCCCACTGCATCGATCAGGCGCTTGAGCAACTCGACATCACCGGAACCGAGGCTGCCGAAGCTGGCGTACAGCAGCGGCTTGTCGTTGTGGGCGAGAAACTGCGGAATCTCGTAGGGCGTGTCGTGGCGCACGCAGCCTTGCAGGTAATGGAAACGCTCGGCCGGCAGCGGATGGCGGCGGTCGAACTTGACCGCGTCCGGGTACAGCAGCAGGTTCATGAATGGCGAGGCTTCAAAGAACGTCCCCAACGGATAGGGCTCCTCACCGTGGGCCTGCAGGAACTGGTTGAAGTCATCGTGGATCGGCCCGACCACTTCCTCGAAGCGCTGGCGGAACTGCGCGTGGCCGGCCTTGTCGTCGATGCTCATGCCCGACAGGTGCGGCGGGATATCCGGGTCTTCGATCTCGTTTTCCGAGCAGGAAATGATCCGCACCCATGGTTTGCCGTACTGCTTGATCGCCGGGAACAGGATCACGTTGTCGACGCAGATCAGGTCGGGCTTGACCTTGTCCAGCACCGCCGGCAGATCCTTTTGCGCCCACTTGGCGGTTTCGACAATGGCCGCCCAGCATTCCTTGACATAGTTGTCGATCTGCTCCAGCGGCGACTTGCGGAAATTCGGAATGTGCCCATTGATGAAGTCGACCCAGTAACGGGCCATCTCTTCGGCCGGCATCGGCGCCGACATGTTGACCATGTGTTCTTCAAAACCATAACCGGCGTACACACCGCTCATGCCCGGGTCGGTGAGGAACACCGCTTTATGGCCCAGGGCTTCACACGCCTGGGCGATACCGACTGAGTTCAGCGCCGGGCCGTAGGCGGCTTCGGGGAAGAATGCGATCACTTTCTGTTTCATCGAGTGCTGCTCCTGCCTGGTCTTTTTATTGTTCAGCGTGTCAATACGCGGGCATGCCGGGCTTGCCAGCCCAGCCGGATGGTCGTGTCGATTGCAAAATGGGCGAATTCAAACTGTGAGGACGGCACGCGCACGATCAGCGGTTTGTCGCTGAGCGGTGTCTGCACGTGCAGGTTGGTGTCGAGGCCGTGGTAGGCGATTTCGACGATTTTTCCGCTGACCTGATTGGGGCAAATCCTGCCCTGCTCCGTCAGCACTTGCAGGCGTTCGGGGCGCACCACCACGGCGACGGATTGACCGGAAACCAGCGGCGCGTCGGTTTCCACGCTCAACTCCTGGCCATTGACCCGCACCGAGTGCTGACCCGAGCGCACGCCTTCGAGCAGGTTGCTGACGCCGATGAAGTTGGCGACAAAACGGCTGTTGGGGTTTTCGTAGAGTTCGGTCGGACTGCCGCACTGGCACACCTTGCCGCCGTCGAGCACCGCCATGCGGTCGGACATCACCAGCGCTTCTTCCTGGTCGTGGGTGACGATGATGAAGGTGATGCCGCTCTCGTGTTGCAGACGCTTGAGTTCCAGTTGCATCTTTTCCCGCAGCTTTTTGTCGAGGGCACCCAAGGGCTCGTCGAGCAGCAACACCCGCGGACGCTTGACCAGCGCCCGGGCCAGCGCCACGCGCTGACGCTGGCCACCGGAGAGCTGATCGGGCTTGCGCTCGGCCAGTTCACCGAGCTGCGCAGTGCTCAGCACCTCATCGACCCGGCGACGGATTTCCGTTTCCGGCAGGCGTTCCATTTCCAGACCGTAAGCAATGTTCTTGCGCACGGTCATATTGGGAAACAGCGCATAGGACTGGAACATCAGGTTCAGCGGACGCTTGTTGGCCGGCAACGGCGAGATGTCGTTGCCGTCCAGGTAGATGCAGCCACCGCTGGGCGTCTCGAACCCGGCGAGCATGCGCAACAGTGTGGTCTTGCCACAACCGGACGGCCCGAGCAACGCAAAGAACTCGTTCTCGCGGATGCTCAGCGACACCTCGTCGACCGCCAGACCGTTGCCATAAGACTTGCTGACCTTATCCAGGATCAGTACCGCAGATGAATTATTCATGGGTGCGAGGAGCCTTGTTGAGACGCTGCGAAGCCAGCAGCGCGGTGATGCTGACCAGCATCACCAGCGTCGCCAGAGCGTTGATTTCCGGGGTGACGCCGAAGCGGATCATGGCGTAGATCTGCATGGGCAACGTGGTCGAGGCCTGGCCGGAGCCGGAGTTGAAAAAGGCGATGATGAATTCGTCCACCGACAGGGTGAACGACAGCAATCCACCGGCCAGCACACCGGGAAAAATCACCGGCAACAGCACCCGGCGGAAGGTGGTGAACCAGCTCGCGCCGAGGTCAATCGAGGCTTCCAAGATCGAATAGTCGAAGTGCTTGAGCCGCGTGCGCACCACCGCGCAGACGAAGGCGATGTTGAACACTGCATGGCTGATGATGATCGAGTGCAGGCCCAGGCCAACCTTGAGCAGGTTGAAAAAACTCAGCAGCGCAATCGCCAGCACGATGTCGGGAATGATCATCGGCGCCATCAACAAGGTGTCGACTACCTGGCCCTTGTCATTGCCTTTGCGGCGCAACTCGATGCCCAACGCCAGGAACGTGCCGAGCACGCAGGCGATGAAGGTGGCCGACAAGGCGACGATCAAGGTGTTGAGCGCCGCCGACAGGATCGCCGTGTTGTGCGCCAGTGCCGCGTACCACTTCAGCGACACGCCGCCCCACGCGGTGGGCAACCCGGACTTGTTGAACGACAGCAGGATCAACACCAGGATCGGTATATAAAGGAAGGCGTACACCAGACCCAGGTGCGAACCCAGCACGGTGGCGCTGACAGAACGTGGCTGACTCATGAGCGCGCCCCTTCTGCACGACGGGCCACCAGGGCCTGGATGAACAACAGGATCAGCATGATTGCGATCAGGAAAAAGCTCAGCGCCGCACCGAACGGCCAGTCCCGCGCCGTGAGGAATTGCGAATAGATCAGGTTGCCGACCATCTGCACCTGCTTGCCGCCGAGCAGGTCGGCGGTGATGAAATTGCCAATGCTGAGGACGAAGACAAACACCGCACCGGCGGCGATACCCGGCACGCTCAACGGCAGGATGATCCGGCGAAAGGTCATCCAGCCCGAGGCGCCGAGGTCTTTCGAGGCGTCCCACAGTTCGTTGTTGATCCGCGACAGCGACGAGAAAATCGCCAGAATCACAAAGGGGATGTAGTTGTAGACCAGCCCCAACACCACGGACGACTCGGTGTACAGCAGGCTGATGGGTTCGCCGCTGTAGCCGAACACTTGCAGCAGGCGGTTGATCAGGCCTTCGCGGTTGAGCAGGACGATCCAGGCGTAGGTGCGAATCAGGTAGTTGCTCCAGAACGGCAGCATCACCAGGAACAGATACACCGCCTGGCGCCGCCGTGGCGCCCGGGCAATCGCATAGGCCGCCGGGTAGCCGATCAACACCGCAAACACCGTGGCCAGCCCGGCGATTTTCGCCGACTTGAGCAGGATGCCCAGGTACAGCGGATCGAACGCGCGCTGATAGTTTTCCCAGGTGAACAACCAGTCGATGCCACCGTAGGCACCGCGTTCGACGAAGCTGTAGACCAGCACCAGCAGGCACGGAATCACCAGGAACATCAGCAGCCAGCCGAAGCCAGGCGCAAGAAGCCAGGCCGACAGACGCCTGTCAGCATGCAAAGCACTCATTAACCCTATCCTCCCGCCTCAGGACAGAGGCGGCTTGCGAGCGTGGCGAGGCATGCCGGGCATGCCTCGGATCGACGTGGCGTTAGTTCTGCGCCGCCATGATTTCGGTGACGGCGCGGGTGTAGGCCTTTTGCGTGGTGCCGCCCAGATCGCGCAATTGCTCCATTTTCAGCAGCTCGGCGGGGGCGATGGTCAGGTTGGGGTATTGCTTGAGCAGGTCCGCGGACAACCCGGCCATTGCAGCCTGGTTGGGGACTTTGTAGAGGATGTTTTCGGCGACCCAGGCATGGTTTTCCTTGGCCAGCATGAAGTTGATGAACTTGAAGGCCTGGTCCTGATGCTTCGAACTCTTGAGCACCACCATCGTGTCCACCCACAGGTCGGAACCTTCCTTGGGCACCACGAACTTGATCGTCGCGTTGGCTTGCGTACCGTAGTTGCACCAGCCGTCCCAGGCGTGGGCCATCAGCGATTCGCCGGAAGCGAGCTTGGAATAGAACGTGGTGTCGTCGAAGGACAGAATGCGTTTTTTGGTGGCGATCAGTTGGTCGCGAACAGCGGCGATCTGTGCAGGGTCACTGTCGTTGACCGACCAGCCCTTGGCGAGGAAACCGGCGCCGAGCATCCAGCGGTCGGTGGCCAGCATCGTCACTTTGCCCTTGAGGGCATCGCTTGGATTAAGCAGTTCGTTCCAGCTCTGCGGCGCTGGCGTCACCTTGTCGGAGCGATAGCAGATGCCGGTGGTGCCCCAGGTGTAAGGCACGGAAAACTGGTTGCCCTGGTCATATTCCAGGTGGGTGGCTTCGGGGTAGAGGTTTTTCAGGTTGGGGACTTTGACCGGATCGATGTCCGCCAGCAGTCCCTGTTTGTGCAGGACTTCGGCGAAGGGCGAGGAGACGAACACTACGTCGTAACCTTCACCGCCGGACGCCATCAGCTTGCCCATGATTTCTTCGTTGGTGGCGTGCAACGCCTTGTCGACGTCCACACCGCTGGCAGCCTTGAACTTCTCCAGCGCATCGGGGGCCATGTAGCCGTCCCAGATGGAAATCACCATGTCTTTCGCACTTGCAGCCTGTGAAGCGATCGCCAGGGAAACGGCCAATCCCGCGCACAGAAGATCATTCAGCTTGCTCATAAATACTCACCCGACGATTGTTTATTGTTGTGTTCGAAGGCAGTACGGCAAAACGAGAAACGATTGCTTGTGTTTTTTTTTAGAAATTAGGACCAGTATCAAAAGATGTCAACGCTTTTTTCCGGCCTGACGACTGGCCAGCGCATGACATAAGATGGGCAACTGAGTCCGACAGCGGATCACCACGAGAAAAGACGCTTGAGCACGACAGCCGAAAAAAAACCGCGCACCAATCACCTGGAACTGGCCCGACGCATCCTCGAGCACACCCAGGAAAGCGGACTGGTGGCCGGCGACCCGGTGGCCGAACAGGCCCTGGCCCGCACGTTCCAGGTGTCGCGCACGCTGATTCGCGGCGCGCTGAAAGTGCTGCTGGAAGAAAACCTGCTGAGCCATGAAGCCGGCAAGGGCTACCGATTACTGGCATCGCCGTCGGGCCAGGCGTTCAACGCCGCCCTGCCCCAGGCCGAGGAAGAAGAGCTGGCCGCTTCGGTACTGCGCGACCGCATGGCCGGGCGCCTGGGCGACAGCATCAGCATCAGTGAACTGATGCGCCGCTACGACATCGGCCGGCCTGCGGCGCAAAAAGCCCTGCAGCAATTGAGCGAAAGCCAGGCCATCGAGCGCGGCCCCGGCCAGTCCTGGCTGTTTCGCCCGTCGCTGAACAGCCTGGCCGCTCTCGAAGAAAGCCTGAAATTCCGTTTGATCCTCGAGCCCGAAGCCTTGCTCAGCCCGAGCTTCAACGCCGACCCGCAGCGCCTGGCGCTGTTGCGTAGCGCCATGCAAACCCTGCTCGCCCGCCCCGTGGAAGACTTCGACATCCAACAGTTTCGCGAACTGGACATCAGCTTCCACGAACTGCTGGCCCAGAGTTGCGGCAACCGCTTCATCAGCGACGCCCTGCTCCAGCATCAAGGCCTGCGCCGCCTGCCGAACCTGCTGCCGTCGGTCAGTGTGCACCGCCTGCAAGAAGCCCTGCGCGAACACCTGCAAATCATCGCGCAGATCGAACGCGGACAGATGGAGATCGCCGCCGACCTGCTGCGCCTGCACCTGCGCTTGAGCGCCGCGCAACGCCCGCAAACCGCCAACCGGGGCATCCCGCAAAGTCATCTGTTTGGGCGTCGTTAAGCGCCCTGCAAAAACATGATGATTTTTTTTTGAAAATAAGACAGCATCAAAAACACCTTAAGGAACGGCGGGTCTGACCCGCCATGGACAGTCCCTCGCCATGCAAAAACAAAAACTGATCGCCCTGTTTCCGGAAGCCAGTTTCGGCGCGGCCTTGAACTGCATTGGTATCGCTCAGTCGTTGCGTGAGCTGGACGCCAGACCGGTGTTCATCTGCCATGAGCATTTCCAGGGGCTGTTCGCCGAATATGGATTCGACGAGTACCCGATTCCGCAAGTGAGCCCGTTGTCGGCGGCGGAACACCAGCACTACTGGGAACGATTCATCGAGCGCAGCATTCCCTACTTCGACCAGACCCCACTGGCACAGATCGATAGCTACGTGGCGCCGGCCTGGGAAGCGATCATCGACACCGCGATCGAAGCGGAAAAGCCCTTGCAGCAGTTGCTCAGCCGCCTCAAGCCGGATGTGATCGTGCTCGACAACGTGGTGATGTTCCCGGCCATCGCCAACGCCGGCTGCCCGTGGGTACGGGTGGTGTCCTGCGCCGAGACCGAACTGCCGGATGCCGCTGTTCCGCCGTACCTGTCCGGATGTCTGGCCAGTGACACGAAGGCTTGTGCGCGTTACTCCGAGCAATACCTGAAGGCCGTCGCTCCGGCCCATGAACGCTTTTCGCAATTTCTCCTCGGCAACCATACGGCGCCCTGTCCTGCGGGGCAGTTCCTCACCGATTCACCCTGGCTCAACCTGCTGCTGTCGCCGACGCCTGTGCGTTATGAACGCCGGCAGCCGCTCGATCCGCAGCGCTACGTGTACCTCGACGGCTGCGTACGGCGGGAAGCGCCGTACATCGTCCCGGACTTCCCACGGCACAACGACGCACCGCTGATCTACCTCAGTTTCGGCAGCCTCGGCGCCGCCGACACCGGGATGATGAAGCGCCTGATCAGCACAATCGAAACCTTGCCCTACCGCTTCCTGGTCAACGTCGGCGCCTACCGCGACATGTACACCACCGTGCCGGACAACGTGTACCTCGACAGTTGGTTTGCCCAACCGGCGGTGCTCAAGGAGTGCCAGTTGTTCATCCATCACGGTGGCAACAACAGCTTCTGTGAAGCGCTGTACTTCGGCTTACCGTCACTGATCATTCCGTATTGCTGGGACGGCCACGACAACGCCGCACGGGCCGAGGAAGTCGGCGTCGGCCGCTACTTGCCGCGCTTCGCCGATCCACTGGCCGACCTGCCCGCCGCCCTCGAACAGTTGCTGGCCGATCAACCGATGAAACAACGCCTCAAATCGTTCAGCGAGCGCATGCAGGCGACCCGCGGCACCGACATTGCCGCACGCGCGATTCTCGCTCTACCCGATCTCTAGCCATAACAACAAAAACCGTCGGGCAACCGAACGCAATCGTCGCTGCCCGACACACCGCCGGAGTTTCAGCATGAATGCCCCACCGCGTCTCGATTCGCCAGGCAACGCCCTGCCCCATCCCTTTTGGCAGGACACCGTCACCCCGCCATCCGCCGCACCGTCCGTAGCCGGAACAGTGCAATGCGACCTGGCCGTGGTCGGCGGCGGGTTCACCGGATTGTGGACGGCCCTGCTGGCTCGCCAGCGCCAACCGGGTTTGAGTATCGCGATCATCGAGGCGCGGCGCTGCGGTGGTGAAGCCAGCGGACGCAATGGCGGGTTTTGCGCGCCAAGCATTTCCCATGGTGTATCGAACGCGTTCAAGCGCTGGCCTGAAGAAGCAGAGCAACTGATCCGATTGGGCCGGCAGAACCTCGATGAGCTGGTCGCCGACCTGCAACGCTTTGGCATGCACGTCGAATTCGAACGCCAGGGCAAACTTAACGTGGCCAGCCAACCGTGGCAGGTCGACGGCTTGCGTTCAATGCAGCGTAACTACGCCCGCTTCGGCATTGACTGCGAGTGGCTGGAAGGCAGCGACCTGGCCCGGAAACTCGACTCCCCGGCGTACGTGGCGGGCCTGTTCGAACCCAACTACGCCCTGCTCAATCCAGCAAAAATGGCCGCTGAACTGCGTCGCGTCTGCCTGGAGCAAGGCGTTCAACTGTTCGAAAACAGCCCTGTCTTGCAACTGGATGCGGACAAAGACAGCTTGCGACTGCGCACAGCCAATGGCGAAGTGATCGCCGGGAAAATCGCCCTCGCCACCAACATCGCCCCGCCATTGCTCGGGCACCTGAAGTCGAGTGTGATTCCGGTCTACGACTACAGCCTGGTCAGTGAGCCGCTGAGCAATGAGCAACTGGCGGCCATTGGCTGGACCGGCCGCTACGGCATTGCCGATTCCGGCAATCAGTTCCACTACCTGCGCAAGACCGCCGACAACCGCATTCTCTGGGCCGGCTTTGATGCCATCTACCATTTCGGCGGGCGCCGTGACGAAGCCCTGACCCAGCGTCCGCAAAGCTTTCAACGCCTGGCCGAGCAGTTCCACCAGACTTTCCCGGCCCTGGGCAATGTGCGTTTCAGTCACGCCTGGGGCGGCATCATCGACACCTCCGCACGCACCACGATGTTCACCGGTTGCGAACATCAGGGCCGCGTTGCCTATGCCTTGGGTTTCACCGGGCAAGGTGTATCGGCCAGTCGCTTCGCCGCGCTGAACATGCTCGACCTGTTGGCCGGCGAGCGCACCGAACGCACCGAGTTGCTGATGACTTCCAAGGCGCCGTTTCGTTTTCCACCCGAACCGTTGCGTTATGTCGGCGTGAAACTGGCCCAGCGCTCTCTGGCGCGGGAGGACCGCGACGGTCACCGCGACCTGCTGCTCAAGACCTTCGATGCCTTTGGCATCGGTTTCGATTCCTGATCCGGAGACCACCATGCCCACAGCCCTGCCCCGGCACGTCATCGACTTCGCCCGCGACCTTGCACCCCGTGAAACTGAAATCAACGACCCGGCCGTGGTCGATGCGCCTTATCGCAGCAAGAGTTGGCGGCACTTTGTGGCGCCGGAGAAAAACGCCGTGGCCGGCATCTGGGAGGCTGGCCCGCACCGGGAACGTTGCCAGTGCGATTACGATGAGCTTTGCCACATTCTGGAAGGCACAGTGCGACTGACCGATGCCGAAGGCACCAGCCGAACGTTCGGGCCCGGTGACTCCTTCGTGGTCGCCAGCGGATTCCAGGGCACCTGGGAAAACCTCACCACGGTGCGCAAGGTCTACTTCATCCTCGGCTAACCGGCGGATAGAAGGAGCAACAAAACACCTGTGGCGAGGGAGCTTGCTCCCGCTGGGCCGCGCAGCGGCCCCAAAACCTGATCATTCAGGTAGCACCGAGCAAACAGGGTTTGCGACTGCTGCGCAGTCGAACGGGAGCAAGCTCCCTCGCCACAGGTGTTGGGGGTTCGTGCTTTAAGTGGTTACTGGCGTACCTGATTGCGCCCGTTGCGCTTGGCCTGGTACAGCGCGTCGTCGGCGCGGGTCAGCAGGCTTTCCGGTGTGTCGCCGGGTTGTGCGTGCGCCACGCCGAACGAGGCGGTGATGGTGTCCAGCACGGTGTCGGTGCCCCGGGCCTTGACCCGCAGCGACTGGATTTTCAGACGCAGGCGCTCGGCAAAAGCGCCGGCCGTGGCCAGATCCGGGCAATCCTTGAGCACGACACAGAACTCCTCACCACCGTAACGCGCCGCAATGGCTCCGGTGGGCAGCGAGTCACGCAACACCTGGGCGACATGCTGAAGCACGCGGTCGCCCAACGGATGGCCGTACTGGTCGTTGAATTGTTTGAAGTGATCGATATCCAGCATCACCAGCGCCACGCCGGTCGCCGCGTTATTCATCGCCTGTTCAAGCTGGCGGTTGAAGGTGGTGCGGTTGAGCAATTCGGTCAGGCCATCGAGGGTCGCGGCCAGTTGGGCGCGCTCCAGCTTGTCGCGCAGGCTTTTGATTTCATGCTGCGCCGACTGCAACTGGGCGAGGAAGTGTTCCTGCTGCCCCTGCATCAGCCGGGTACTCTGTTGCAGCTGGATCAGGATGCTCGGCAAGCGATCGCTGGCCGGCTCTTCGAGCATCTGCAGGTATTGGCCAAGGCTGGCCTGGAAGTTCTGGTTACCTTTCACGCTGCGCGAAACATCGCGCTCCATGTCGTCGACCAGGTTGATCGCTTCCTGCTGCCCGGAGCGGGCGTCCGCCAGTTCATCGCGGATGATGTACTCGCGAAACAGTTTGGTCGCCGACTCCGGCGGGAAACAGTCGAAGTCGTTGACCACCCGGTCCAGGTGCCGGTTGAGCTCCGGTTCCTGGCCCTTGCTGTAGGTGTACCAGAGCGCGTAGTGCACCGGGTTGGGCGGAATGTTGTGACGAACCATCAACGGCACTGCCTGCTTGAGCAACGCCGCCGCCTCGCGGGAGTCTTCTGGATACAGCGCTAGAACAGTCGCACGCGTGTCTGATTGGCTCATGGCTTCACTGTGGTTGTTTTTATTTGGCGATTGGCAAACTCGCTGAGCATAACCATACGCCCGACAAACGACCATCCCTGACGTTCACAACCGTTCAACCCGATCAACCGTTGGTTGGCAGTAACCCGGCCATGTTCTGCCGCCGACGATAAGCGGTATCACGGTTGGCCAGCCAGTAGTACAGCGGCGTAGTGACCACCAGACCGACCAGCCACGACAGATCCGCACCGTCGATATGCACTGCCACGGGACCGGTGTAGATCGGCGTGTTCATGAACGGGATCTGCACCACGATGCCAATGGCGTAGGCCAACAGCGCCTGCGGGTTGAAACGGCCATAAATGCCGCCGTCGACGCGGAAGATCGAGGCGATGTCGTAGTCGCCCTTGTGGATCGCGTAGAAGTCGATGAGGTTGATCGCGGTCCACGGCACCAGCACCACCAGCAAGGCCAGCACCAGGTCGACGAAGTGCCCGATGAAATCCGCCGACGCGCCAATGGCCGCCACGCAGCAACCGGCGAGGATGATCAGCGACAGCACCGCCCGGCTCGAAGCAGTCGGAATCCAGCGGTGAGCAAAGGTTTGCAGCAAGGTGATCACCGAGAGCACCGCGCCATACAGGTTCAAGGCGTTATGGCTGATCACGCTGAGCAGGAACAGCACCAGCATCAACGGGCCAATGGCACCGGTGGCGAGTTTCACCGCGTCCATGGTGTCCATGCCCATGGGCGTGGCCAACACGGCAACAGCGCCGAACACGAAAGACAGGATCGAGCCCAGCGACGAGCCGAGGTAGGTCGCCCAGAACGTCGAGCTGACCTTGACGTCTTTCGGCAGGTAGCGCGAGTAATCGGACACGTACGGCGCGAACGCGATTTGCCAGAGCGCTGCCAGCGACACCGTGGCCAGCCAGCCGGAAATGTTGAAACTGCCGCGGGTCAGGAAGTCATCGGTCTGCACGTGGGTCAGGATGTAGCCGAACCCCAGCACGATGCCCAGACCCAGCACCCAGGTGCCGATGCGATTGAGTACGTGGATGAAGCGGTAGCCAATGATGCCGATGATCCCGGAGCCGAGGCCGCCGAGGACAATGCCGACCGATACCGGCACACTTTCGACCACGCCATGCAACGACTTGCCGGCCAGGACGATGTTGGAGGCGAAGAAGCCGATGTACATCACGCCGGCAATCACCACCACCAGCAACGCGCCCAGCGAACCGAACTGCGCGCGGCTCTGGATCATCTGCGGAATGCCCATCTGCGGGCCTTGGGCCGAGTGCAGCGCCATCAGCACACCGCCGACCAGATGGCCAACGATGATGGCGACAATGCCCCAGACCAGGTTCAAGTGAAACAACTGCACGCCGAGCGCGCCGGTGACGATGGGCAACGGCGCAATATTGCCGCCGAACCACAGGGTAAACAGATCTTTGACCTTTCCGTGGCGATCCTCAGGAGGGACGTACCCGATCGTATGTTTCTCGATGAGCGGGGCGGATGAAGCGGTGGTGGACATGACGAACTCCAAGGCAAGGATGAGTACGTGTTCGTACTTCGGTGTGCGCGGGTAAACCTGCGCATTTCTTGTTGGAGGCGATCATGGACAAAGAGCGGCGGGAGGAAAATTACTTAATTTGTACCTTTAAACCTTAAAAAACATTGCGCAGTAATGGCTATTTATCAGCAGGAAAAACCAATAAAAATCTGAACAACGAAATCCCTGTGGGAGCGGGCTTGCTCGCGAAGACGGCGGCACATCCAACATCGATGTGACTGACATACCGCTTTCGCGAGCAAGCCCGCTCCCACAGGGTCCTGCGTTTTAACTGACTACCATCACCACTGCGCGAAGGCGACAAAGCTTGAACCCGAGGTATCGCACTGTTTTTTGTGGGAGCGGGCTTGCTCGCGAAGACGGCGGCACATCCAGCATCGATGTGATTGACGTACCGCTTTCGCGAGCAAGCCCGCTCCCACAGGGTTATGCGGTGCCTGAATTACCGGGCAGCCCAGGCATTGAAGCGCTGTTCAAGCTCCTCGCCGTGGTCGACCCAGAATTCCGCATCCACCGCCCGGGCACCGGCCAGATTGGCTTCGGCGGTCGGCAGTTGTTCCTGCACGTCCTTGGGCAGCAGCGGCAAGGTCTGGCGATGCACCGGTCCGTAAGGGATGTTTTCCGAAAACACCTTTTGCGTCTGTGGCTGGCTGGCAAATGCGATGAAGTTCTCGGCCAACGCCTTGTTCGGCGTGCCTTTGACCACCGCCCAGTATTCCGGGTCGTACAGGCTCTGCGGCCAGACGATGCTCAGCTTCATGCCTTCCTTTTGCGCCGAGGCGATCCGGCCGTTGTAGGCCGCGCTCATCACCACGTCCCCGGCGACCAGCCACTGCGCCGGTTGCGCGCCCGCTTCCCACCACTGGATGTTCGGCTTGATCTGGTCGAGTTTGGCAAAGGCCCGCGTCACGCCTTGGGGCGTGTTCAAGACCTTGTACACGTCGTCCGCCTTGACGCCGTCGGCCAGCAATGCGATTTCCAGGGTGTACTTGGCGCTCTTGCGCAGGCCGCGCTTGCCCGGGAAGTCGGCCACGTTCCAGAAGTCCGCCCAGGATTGCGGGGCCTTGGCCTGCTTGCTCTGGTCATAAGCCATGACCATCGACCAGACATAAGTGGCTACCCCGCATTCGGTCAGCGCACCCGGGACGAAATTCGCCGAATCACCGAAGCGTCCCGCATCGAGTTTCTCGAACAGGCCCTCCTCGCAGCCGCGCAATAGCTCGGGGCTTTCGACTTCCACCACGTCCCAACTGGTGTGACCGGCCGAGACCATGGCCTTGATCTTCGACAGCTCGCCGTTGTACTCACCGGCGATGATGTTGCCCGCACCGCTGGCGTTGAAGGGCTGGAAGTAGGCTTTATCCTGGGCCTGTTTGGTAGCACCACCGAAGGAAATCACGGTGAGGTCCTGGGGGGCCGCCCACACACTGGCACTCAACAACGCCAGGGCAAACGGAACACTGCAACGCAAGGATCTGGACATGGATCGCTTCCTCGGGCCTGTTCAGCCCTTTGTTGTTATGGGTGTTCGGATTCACTCAAGTAAGCCGCCAGGCGATCCATCAAGCGGTCACAGGCCGCCATCTGATCAACGCTGACGAATTCATCGGGCTTGTGCCCCTGATCCATGCTGCCGGGACCGCAGACCACTGACGGAATGCCGGCCTGATCGAACAGCCCGCCTTCAGTACCAAAGGCCACGGTGCTGAAATCGTCGCTGCCGCACAGCTGGGCAATCAGCCGGGCTGCGGCGCTGTCGGCGGGTGTCGCCAGGCCCGGATAGGCCGAGATTTTTTCAAAACGAATGGACGTGTCGGCTTTCACCGCCTGCATCGCCGGGAGCAAGGTTTGCTCGGCGTAGTTTTGCAACTCATTGGCGACCGCTTCCGGAGCAAAGTCCGGCAAGGCGCGCACTTCGAAATCGAAACGGCAATTCTCCGGCACGATGTTCAATGCCGTGCCACCGGAAATCACACCTACCTGCACCGTCGAATACGCCGGATCGAAGCGTTCGTCGTGATGCTGCGGTTCGGCCAGGCGCGTACCGATTTCACCCAGTCGACCGATCAGCCGTGCCGCCTGCTCGATGGCGTTCACCCCATAAGGCGCGTAGGCGGAATGGCACGGTGCACCGTGTACGTGGCAACGCATCGCCAGTTTGCCCTTGTGACCAAGCACCGGTTTAAGCTCGGTCGGCTCGCCGATCAAACACAACGCCGGCGCCGGGATGCGTTGCGGCAGCACTTCCAGCAAACCGCGCACGCCGAGGCACCCGACCTCTTCGTCATAGGAAAACGCCAGATGCACCGGGCGGCGTAACGGGCTGGCGAGAAACATCGGCACAGCGGCCAGCACCGAGGCCAGATAGCCTTTCATGTCCGCCGTGCCGCGACCGTAAAGCTTGCCGCCCGCCTCGCTCAGGCAAAACGGCTCGACCGTCCACGCCTGACCGTCCACCGGCACCACGTCGGTGTGCCCGGACAGCACGATGCCGCCGGCCACACGCGGGCCGACCGTGGCCAACAAGTTGGCCTTGGTGCGCTCGGCGTTGTAGATCAGTTCGCAATCCACGCCCAGTTCGTGCAGGTAGTCACGCACGAACTCGATCAGCTCCAGGTTCGAATCGCGGCTGACCGTGGCGAACCCGATCAACCGCGCGAGCATGGCGCGGCTGCGCAACTCACTCATCGCCGGGCACTCCATAGCTCGGGGCAAGAGTCGGATTGAGGGCGCGGGTCAGGTAGTCCTGCAATTGCGGCTCGTAGGCTTTCCACAGTTTGCCCAGTTCACCGATCGGGTTTTCATCGGCCCAATCCACCCGCAGATCGACAATCGGCCAGGTCAGGTCACCGACCACCGACAGCGCCGCCGAATGCACCGCGCCGGCTTCGCCGCCAGCCTCCTGCCCGGCCTGCAAGGCGTTCATCAGCCGGGTCGCGAGGCAGCCTTCGCTGTTTTCGAACGCCGCGACCATGGCTTCGATCACCCCACTGTTGGCCAGCAGATTGCCGGCCGCCACGCATTGCTCTCCAGCCAAGGCATTGTTGATGCCCAACGCATGATTGCCGCTGAACACCGCCGTGCGACCCTGGGCATCGACCACTGCCACTTGCCGATACTGGCTGTAGCCATTGCGGGTCAATGAGTGGTCCAGTGCCTGGGGCGGCGCCGAGCCGTTGGCCAGTTCATCGAGGATCTGCGGGCCGAGGGCCGGCAGCGTGATGTTCTGGCTCGACACCGCGCCGACCCCGGCACGCAGCCACGGGCAACGCGCGCCGACGGCAATGCTCGAAGAGCTGATGGCAATGCCCAGCTGGCCGGTCTCGGCGCAGCGACCAACGATGGAAAAGGTCATGGCGAATTCCTTATTCAGGGATGACAGCAATCACATCAATTTCCATCAGCCACTGCGGCTGGCCGAGGGCACTGACCACAAGGCCGGTGGAAATCGGGAACACACCCTTGAGCCACTTGCCGACTTCCTGATACACCGGCTCGCGGTAGCGCGGGTCGATCAGGTAAGTGGTGGTCTTGACGATGTGGCTCAGGTCGCTCCCCGCCTCTTCAAGCAATTGCTTGACGTTGCGCATGGCCTGCTCGGCCTGGGCACGCGGATCACCGAGACCCACCAGTTGACCGTTGAAATCGGTGCCGACCTGACCACGCACATACACCGTGTTGCCGGCACGGACGGCCTGGCACAGGTCGTTGTCGAGCGTCTGGTTCGGGTAGGTGTCTTTGGTGTTGAACATGCGGATGCGGGTATGAGTAGGCATTAACGAACTCCCATGAGGCTGGCTTTCTGAATAGGTGCACGGGCGGCGTCGGCTTGACGCTGGGTCGCATCCCGATAGTTGAAATAGGTGTGCTGTTTAACGATGTGATCGGCAATGTGCTTGGCGTCGTGCCAAACGCCCCAGATGAACGCTGAGCCTCGGCGGGACTGCCACGGCAAACCGACGAAATACACGCCGGGCTCGGCCGACACGCCGCGCTGATGCTGCGGCTTGCCGTTTTCCTTGAAGGCATCGACCTTCAGCCAGCTGTAGTCAGTTGAGTAACCGGTGGCCCAGATGATCGTGGTCACGCCGGCCTTGAGCAGATCCAGTTCAAGGATTGGATTGGTCACACAGTCCGGGTCCGTCAGCATGGCGCGGGCTTCCGGTTCCAGCGGCAGGTCCAGGCCATTGCGTTCGATATAGGCGTCGGCCTTGTCGAGCAGCGCGAGGTAATTTTCATCGCCGCGGCGGATGTTGTCGGCGAGGTTGTCTTCGAAACTCACCACCGCGCCGTTGAACGATTGGGTCAGGCCGACCAGTGTCATGCCTTGATGGGCCAACCGGCGGAAGTCCACGGTGTGGCCGCCACGGGCACCGCTCACGGCGATGGTCACGTGCTCCTTGCCCGGTTGCATGGCCTCGGCATCCCACTCGCCGAGCACCCCCAGCCACCAGCAGAAATCGCGATTGCGATAGGCCCGCGGCGGACGGTCGTGGGCACCCACCGACAGGTAGACCTGTTTGCCGGAACGTTGCAGTTCATCGGCGATCTGCACGCCCGACGAACCGGCGCCCACTACCAGCACCGCGCCTTCGGCGAGTTGCTGCGGGTTGTAATATTGGGCGGAGTGAATCTGGGTGATGCCGGCGATTTCGGGAGCAATGGGCGGAATGGCCGGACGCTGGAACGGGCCGGTGGCGACCACTACATGCCTGGCCTCGATCACACCGTCGGAGGTTTCGACAGTGAAACCCGGACGATCAGCATTACGCTGCACTTTCCTGACTTCAACGCCAGTGCGGATCGGCGCGTTGAATTTGCGTGCATAGGCTTCGAAATATTCAGCCACTTGCTCTTTCCCGGCGAAGGCATCCGGGTCCAGGCCGTCGAATTCCAGGCCCGGGAAGCGGTCGTGCCAGGCCGGGCCGTTGGCCACCAGCGAATCCCAGCGGCCGGTGCGCCAGGCTTCGGCGATACGATTGCGCTCCAGGACAAGGTGGGGCACGCCGAGCTTGCTCAGGTGTTCACTCATGGCCACGCCGGCCTGGCCGGCGCCAACAACAAGCGTATCAATTTCGGTTTTATCAACTGTCATGGCTGTGCACTTCTGAAAGGTGGTTTGATTCAGGTCGGTCATGGCTGCCGCCTCGAGTCTGATCACTGTTGTTCTTCTGCTGCGGCTATCGGTGTCAGGGTGTTGGCCGCATTCTGTTCGGAGCCGGGAAATAGCGAAATTATGTTTTTTGTGGTCGCTGGCGAGGAAAAAGCGACGAGGCGACCGGCTGGCCGCATGAGGTTGCGGCGGACCCGATCCCGGCCTATGGTCCTAGCGATGCAATGCCTGCGATTGACGCCTGATGGCACACCGCAGGTCGCTGTCCACCCAGTGCGAATTTGCGCAAGGAAGTGATGACATGCCTGACAACTCCCGCCCTGCCGTGCTCGAACTGATCGGCAACACGCCATTGGTGCGCGTCAGCCGATTCGATACCGGTCCGTGCACGCTGTTTCTCAAACTCGAATCGCAGAACCCCGGTGGATCGATCAAGGACCGTATCGGTCTGGCAATGATCGATGCCGCCGAACGCGATGGCCGCCTGCGTCCCGGTGGCACCATCGTCGAAGCCACCGCCGGCAATACCGGCCTCGGTCTGGCGCTGGTCGGCCGGGCCAAGGGCTACCGGGTGGTGCTGGTGGTGCCGGACAAGATGTCCACCGAGAAGGTCTTGCACCTCAAGGCCATGGGCGCCGAGGTGCACATCACCCGTTCCGATGTCGGCAAGGGCCATCCCGAGTATTACCAGGACGTCGCCGCACGGCTGGCGGCGGACATTCCCGATGCGTTCTTCGCCGACCAGTTCAACAACCCGGCCAACCCGCTGGCCCACGAATACAGCACCGCGCCGGAAATCTGGGCGCAGACCCAGCATGATCTCGATGCCATCGTCGTCGGCGTCGGCTCGGCCGGTACGCTGACCGGCCTGACCCGCTTCTTCAAACGCGTGCAGCCGGATCTGGAAATGGTCCTGGCCGATCCCGTCGGTTCGGTGATGGCCGAATACAGCCGCAGCGGCACCCTTCCCACCCCCGGTTCGTGGGCGGTGGAAGGCATCGGCGAAGACTTCATTCCGTCGATTGCCGACCTGTCCAGCGTGCGCCACGCCTATTCGATCAGCGACGAAGAAAGCTTCGACCATGCCCGCCAATTACTGCGCGCCGAAGGCATTCTCGGCGGCTCCTCGACCGGGACCCTGCTAGCCGCCGCGCTGCGTTACTGCCGCGAACAAACCGAACCGAAACGAGTGGTGAGCTTCGTCTGCGACACCGGCACGCGTTACCTGTCGAAGATCTACAACGACCAGTGGATGAACGATCAGGGCTTGCTGCAACGCAAGCACTACGGCGACCTGCGCGACCTGATTGCGCGGCGTTTCGAGGATGGCCGGGTGATCAGCGTCGGCCCCGATGACACCCTGCTCACCGCGTTCCAGCGCATGCGCCTGGCGGATGTATCGCAGCTGCCGGTGCTGGTGAACGGCAAACAACTGGTCGGTGTGATCGACGAGTCCGACATCCTGCTGGGCGTGCACGAGGACGCCGCGCACTTTCGCAAACCCGTGGCCAGTGCCATGACCGACAAACTGCAAACCCTGCCACCCGCGGCTACGCTGGCTGAGCTGGAGGCAGAACTGGGCCGTGGACTGGTGGCGATCATTCAGGATGCCTCGGGTTTCCACGGCCTGATTACCCGAACCGACATGCTCAATCACCTGCGGAGATCCCTGTCATGAGTCAGCACGATGAAAACGCCCCGCCACGGGGCTTCGCCACCCGCGTGATCCATGCCGGGCAAACGCCGGACCCTTCGACCGGGGCGCTGATGCCGCCGATCTACGCCAACTCCACTTACCTGCAACAGAGCCCGGGCGTACACAAAGGCCTGGATTACGGGCGCTCGCACAACCCGACGCGCTGGGCGCTGGAGCGCTGCGTGGCCGACCTCGAGGGCGGTACCCGGGCGTTTGCGTTCGCCTCGGGTCTGGCGACCATTTCCACGGTGCTGGAACTGCTCGATGCCGGTTCGCACATCGTCTCGGGCAATGACTTGTACGGCGGCACCTTCCGCCTGTTCGACAAAGTGCGCCAGCGCAGCGCCGGGCACCGTTTCAGCTACGTCGACCTGACGGACCTGGCGGCGTTCGAGGCGTCCCTGCAAGACGACACTCGGATGGTCATGGTCGAGACACCGAGCAATCCCCTGCTGAACCTCGCTGACCTTGCCGCCATCGCCCGCACCTGCCGCGCACGCGGCATCATCTGCGTGGCCGACAACACCTTCGCCAGCCCGTGGATCCAGCGCCCGCTGGAACTGGGTTTCGACATCGTGCTGCACTCGACCACCAAATACCTCAACGGGCACTCCGACGTGATTGGCGGCATCGCCGTGGTCGGGCAGAACGCCGAACTGGCGGAGCGCTTGGGTTTCCTGCAAAACGCCGTGGGTGCCATCGCCGGTCCGTTCGATGCTTTCCTCACCCTGCGCGGGGTGAAGACCCTGGCGCTGCGCATGGAGCGACATTGCAGCAACGCGCTGGAACTGGCGCAGTGGCTGGAGCGTCAGCCGCAAGTCTCACGGGTCTACTACCCCGGCCTGCCATCGCACCCGCAACACGAACTGGCCCAACGGCAAATGCGCGGTTTCGGCGGGATGATTTCCGTCGACCTCAACAGCGACCTGGCTGGCGCCAAACGCTTCCTTGAGAACGTGCAGATCTTCGCCCTGGCCGAGAGCCTGGGCGGTGTGGAAAGCCTGATCGAACACCCGGCGATCATGACCCACGCCACCATTCCAGCCGCCACCCGCGCACAATTGGGCATTGGTGACGGGTTGGTGCGATTGTCGGTTGGCGTCGAGGACGTGAAAGACTTGCGTGCTGATCTGGCACAAGCGTTGGCAAAGATGTAAATCACCTGAATTGCGCGACACCGCACAACCTGTGGGAGCGGGCTTGCTCGCGAAAGCGGTGGATCAGTCGGCAATGACGTTGCCTGACACAGCGCCTTCGCGAGCAAGCCCGCTCCCACAGGTCTTTTCCTGTTGCAATGCTGGTCAAGCACGCAGGAGTCCCTATAATCGCGGCGTTTTCGTCTACCCTCACGAAGCGTCGTGCAGCAAACAGCTTGTGCGAGGCGCATCGACATTTTTCCGCTATTGAACCGGAGAACTTCCATGCTCAAACGTACCCTGGCATTGGCCGCTGGCCTGACCCTATCCTTTTCCGCCCTGCTGACACAGGCTGCCGACACATTGAAAGTCAGCGCCATTCCTGACGAAGCCCCCACCGAACTTATGCGCAAGTTCAAGCCTCTAGGTGCCTATCTGGAGCAACAACTGGGGATGAAAGTCGAGTTCGTACCGGTTTCCGACTACCCGGCGGTGGTCGAGGCCCTGGCCACAGACCGCATCGACATGGCCTGGCTGGGCGGCTTCACGTTCGTGCAGGCGCGTCTGAAAACCGGCAACGCCATTCCATTGGTACAGCGTGAACAGGATGCCCGGTTCACCAGCAAATTCATCACCGCCGACCCGGCCGTCAAGTCGCTGGCCGACCTCAAGGGCAAGTCCTTCGCCTTCGGTTCGGTTTCTTCCACGTCCGGCAGTTTGATGCCGCGTTATTTCATGCTTAAGGACGGTATCAAGCCGGAAAGCTATTTCAGCCGCGTCGGTTACTCGGGCGCCCACGACGCTACGGTCGCCTGGGTCCAGGCCGGCAAAGTAGACGCCGGCGTACTCAATGCCAGCGTCTGGGAAAAACTGGTCGCGGCCGGCAAGGTCGATACCGACAAGGTCAAGGTCTTCGCCACCACGCCGGCCTACTTCGACTACAACTGGACCGTGCGCGGCACCCTCGACCCGGCCCTTGCCGATAAAATCAAGGTGGCCTTCCTCGCGCTCGACCCGGCCAACCCGGAGCAAAAAGCGATTCTGGACCTGCAAGCCGCCAGCCGCTTCATCGAGACCAAGCCTGAGAACTACAAGGGCATCGAGGAAGCCGCGCGCGCTGCCGACCTGCTGAAATGACATTGCATCTGAACCGGGTCAGCCTCACCCACGGCAATGACGTGCGTGCGCTGCATGAGATCGACCTGCACATCGGCGCCGGTGAGCAGGTCGCCATAATCGGTCCGTCCGGCGCCGGCAAGTCGAGCCTGCTCAACGTGCTGGCCACCGCCCTGCGCCCTGACAACGGCGCGGTCGAGGTACTCGGCGAGCACGCCTGGCAGCTGGGTGCGCATCGGCGTCAGCAACTGCGGGCGCGCATCGGTCTAGTGCATCAGGCGCCACCGCTGCCACCGCGGCAGCGGGTGGTCACGGCGGTGCTGGCCGGAAAGCTTGGGCAATGGGGTTTTGCCAAAAGCCTGCTAAGCCTGCTGCATCCGGTGGATGTGCCTGGCGCCCGCGCAGCCCTGCTTAAACTCGATCTGGGCGACAAGCTGTTCGCCCAGTGCCAGCAATTGTCCGGCGGCCAACTGCAGCGCGTGGGCATTGCCCGCGTGCTGTACCAGGCGCCGGAAGTGCTGCTGGCCGATGAGCCAGTGTCGGCGATGGACCCGGTGCTGGCCGGCCACACCCTGTCAGTCCTCTGCCGCCACGCCCGGGAACACAACGTGACGCTGGTCGCCAGCCTGCATGCGGTGGAACTGGCCTTGGCGCACTTTTCACGCATCATCGGTTTGCGTGACGGTCAGATCCTGTTCGATCTTCCCGCTAGCGACGTCGACCACGAATTGCTCGACAAGCTCTACGCCAACGAGCAACTGCTATCGCCGCCCGCTCCGGTGGCGCCCTTGATCCTGCAGATTCCCCGATGCTGAAGCGCGATACACGAGATCCGGCCACGCGCCTGCGCCTGCTGCTGACCCTGCTGGCCATTGCCCTGCTGTGGCCGGGTATCCGCTACAGCGAACTGGACCTGGGTGTGCTGCTCAAGGCCGATAGCCAGAGTGAGATGGGCCGTTTTGTTTCGGCCTTCTGGCCCCCCGCCCATGGCGAAGAGTTCTTGCAATTGCTGTGGCAAGCCACCCTGCAGACACTGGCCATCGCCACCGCCGGCATGGCCCTGGCCCTGCTGTTGGCCATCCCCGCCAGCCTGCTGGCCAGCCGGGCGCTGTCGCTGTCGGCGGCCTCGCGCAGTGGTCGCCCGAGCGCCCTGGGTCGGCTGTTGCGCTGGCCGGTGCGCGGGTTGCTGATCTTCCTGCGCAGCGTGCCGGAAATCGTCTGGGCCTTGCTGTTCGTGCGCGCCGTCGGCCTCGGCCCGACGGCCGGGGTGCTGGCCATTGCCATCACCTACAGCGGCATGCTGGGCAAGGTCTATGCGGAAATCTTCGAATCGGTCGACCAGCGTCCCGCCCATGCGCTGCTGCAAGCCGGCTGTGGTCGGCTGACGGCCTTCTGCTACGGCATTCTGCCCAATGTCGGGGCGGAGCTGCTGTCGTACACGGTGTACCGCTGGGAATGCGCGATCCGCGCGTCCGTGGTGATGGGCTTCGTCGGCGCCGGCGGACTGGGCCAGCAGATCGACCTGTCGCTGCGCATGTTCGCCGGCGGTGAAGTGGCGAGCATGTTGCTGACCTTTTTCGTATTGGTGCTGTTCGCCGATCAGATCAGCCGCCTGCTGCGTTGGAGGTTCGCATGAATCGCCTGATCAACCTGCTGCTGATCCTCTGTATCGGCGCAGCGGTCGTCGCCTCGTTCAGCTATCTGGGCATCGACCTCGGCGAGCTGGGTGGCAGCAGCAACCTGAAGCAGATGGGCGCCTACGTGCTGCGCTTTCTCAGCCCCGACCTGAGCGCCGGCCACCTGCAAGCCATCGGCCGTGGCGCCGTGGAAACCATGGCGATGTCGGCCCTCGGCACCCTGCTCGCGGCGGTGTTTGGCCTGCTGTTGGCACTACCGGCGGCCGGGCGTTTCGGCTGGCTGTTGCAGAGCGCGTCGCGACTTGTGCTCAATGGCCTGCGCGCCATTCCCGAACTGGTGTGGGCCGCGCTGATGGTGCTGGCGGCCGGACTCGGCCCGAACGCCGGTACCCTGGCGTTGGCCATGCACACCACCGGCGTGCTCGGCCGACTCTTCGCCGAAGCGCTGGAAAACACCCCGCCGGGACCGGCCAACGCGCTGCGCCTTCAGGGCGCCAATGTGGTCTGGGCCTTCTGTTACGGCACCCTGCCGAATCTGTTCCCACAGTTGCTGGCGTACATCCTGTACCGCTGGGAAAACAACATCCGCATGGCCAGCGTGCTCGGCTTTGTCGGTGCCGGTGGTTTGGGGCAGATGCTTTATGTCAGCCTCAGCCTGTTCCAGGAAGCCCAGGCGAGCACGGTGATTCTGGCGATGTTGCTGTTGGTGTTTGCCGTCGATGGGCTGAGCAGTTGGAGTCGCCAGCGTTGGGTTAAGGCTTGATGGGGGATTGCATGGATTTGCTCAGCTGTTTGCATTAGAGCTGAGCAGGCATTTGTATGGAGTTGACTGCCGCTTTTTATGGTTATGACCCGTAGAAAACGACCCAAAGCGGCCGGTGGGGACAGGCAGAAACCGGCCAGTAGCAGTCGTTCCCTCGCGTTAGGATTGATACAGAAAGCTGTCATGAGTAGCGATCGAGTCTGCAGATTTAGTGACGTCGGGGCTATAAGGGGCCCCGACGCATCCGGTTCGCTTCGTCGCCCGGGGGTGGAGCAGAGGTGATCGTTCCCTCATCTGAGATGCGACGCAAGCGGTCACTCCGCGCTCGCTGACCAACCGCATTCGCCTGTGGATTCAACCGGTCGACGCATCAGATTGACTAAATGGCATTCCCTTTAAGCCTATTTGTGTTTCTGCTTCATCGCTTTATCGCGTTCATTTCAGGCAAGAAAAAACGCGCCGTCAACCAGCAGGTTATGGTTGAAGTCGCAAAGACTATGATCATTTCAATAATATAGTCCGCGAACTGAGCACTCTTAACCCCGTGCACGACAGTGGCGACAAACAACAACATCCACAACATAGCCAAGCCCCCCCGTCAAGGAAATGACCACGCAGTTGCGCGTAGTCCTGTGGATTTTTTTTAACGCGATCAGCGCTGCGAACCCCAGAAATGGGAGTAAAAAAACCACCTGCGCAATGAGCGGAGCCGCTATGGGCATTAGCACCAGCTCGGTGCCCCTTACCTCGCCCATCAGCCGTGCATTGCTCGCCAAATGTACGAGCAGAGCCACGAATTTGACGACACCAACGATGAGTCCAAGCATCAAGGGGCAGAAGAAGAATGCAAAGAATACTTTGCGTCGTGGGTAACTCACTTTACTCATGGGGTACAACCTTGGTTTGACCGTCCGCTACTGGCCGATTTCTGCCTCTGACGTGGGGCCGCGTGCGACCCAATACGGTCGTTTCGTTGCTTGCTAAGTCATGTCATAGCTCAACGAGCTGCAAACATCCCTGTTGACAGGCTGTGAGAATCTCTTGCGCCAACTGGTCATCGGCCACAGCTCGAGCTAGTGCCAAGCCACCAATCATCCCTACGGCAATTTGCACAGCATGCTGGCGTGTATCCGTCTCTGTCGTCGATTTCAGTCCGGATTCCAGGCGTGTAATGAAAGCTGCGAGCACTTTGGTGTAGCTCTCCTGGATGGCTCCGTCCTGCTGAGCAGCATCATTGACCATGAAAGCTAACGGACAGTGCATACGGCTTGCATCCCGATGGTCCATGCGCAGATAGTCTTTCACTACCTGTTGTAAACCGTCTTTACCAGCCTCTTCCAGTATCGCGCCCCCCGCGTTCGCGGCATTTCTAATAGCTTCGGTGTAAAGCTCCGTTTTGGATGCGAAGTGACTATAGAAGGCCCCCCGGGTCAATCCGGCACTCTCCATAATTGAGTCAATACTGACTTTTTCGAAACCTTCTAGTGCGAAGAGTCGCGCTGCGCTATCCAGAATCATCTGTCGAGTGGTTGCGCGCTGTGTAGCAGGCCAGGGCATACATCTTCTCCTCAGTAAAGCGTGAGATGGAGTATGACAAAACGGGACTTTATGTTCTTGAACATAAAGTCATACCGACCAGAATTGCCGACTCTTCCCTCAAGGAGCTACTCATGAGATTGCACATACTGGGACCTGGATTTAGCACCTTCGTACGTAGTGTCAGACTTTACTGCGAAGAGAAAGCGCTGGATTACACACACGGGATGCACGTGGATGGTAAAACGATCACGCTCCACAGCCCTGAACACAAAGCACTGCATCCTTTTGGCAAGGTCCCGGTGTTGCTGCATGGTGAGCGGAACGTAATCGAAACAACCACCATTTGCCGCTACCTGGATGAAGCCTTTGCGCATACTTCTCTAAGACCCGCAGACTTGGCCCAGAAGGTAAAGGTCGATCAGTGGTCCGCTGCCCTGGCGATGTATGCCGATGATCGACTGATACGTCGTTATCTTTTATTGCTGGTTTCACCTGCGCAGCCGTCACGCCCTATCGATAGAGAAGCTGTGGCTAACGCCGAGC
>NZ_AKJM01000078.1 GCF_000282335.1 Pseudomonas sp. GM48 | reverse complement strand
CGGGCTTGCTCGCGAAGGGGACCTGCCAGTCGACATTGATGTTGAATGTCCATCCGCCTTCGCGAGCAAGCCCGCTCCCACATGGGTTATTTACTGTTCACACAACTGGAACCCGTCAGACACGATCCCGGGGGATCAAAACCTGTAGCTGCTGTGCCAGAAAATCCGCATCGAACGCAAAGGTATCCGGGTCTTTCAAGCCATTGGTCTTGCGCCACTGCCAGGCGTTAGACGGCGGCAGGCACACCAGCGAAACGCTGCCATAGCGCGCAGCGGTAAAACCCATCACTGCCAGGGAAATCTGCCCACCGGCGCCCATCACATCCGGCACGAACTCCACCGGTTTGCCGGCAATCGCAATGGACAGTTTCTCGGTCTTGAACGTCGACGTCTCGACCGGTACGCTCGGCCCGAACGCAACATAGGCTTCGCGTGTCACCTCCAGCAGATTTGGCGCCAGCACTGGTTCCAGCCATTGCTGGATCTGATCGAACAAATCGCCAATGCGCGTCGCCCACTCGGCCGATTGCGCCTCAAACACTTGTTTCTTGTGCGCTTCGCTTTCTGCGTAGTGGCGAAGCATCTCGCCCAATTGCCGTACGTCGTCCATTGCGGTGTTCCTTTGGTTGCAGCGGTACTGCGGACTTCGAGCATGGCAGATGCGCGCTGCCGGTGTACGACTAAAAGCGCGAACGGTACTGGCTGGGGGTCATGCCCAGGTGTTTGCGGAAGGCGCTGCCCATGTGGGACTGGTGGGCGAAGCCGACGTCCAGGGCGATGTCGGCCAAGGGTCGGTCGGTGCGTTCGATCATCCGCCGCGCTGCCTGTAGCCGCACTTCCACGAGGTAAGCATGGGGCGTGAGGCCAATGTACCGGGTGAAGTCGCGCAGCAAGCGCAGTTCGTTTTGCCCGTAGACCGCCGCCAATTGCTCCAGTGTCAGCGGCTCATCAAACTGTTCGGCGATCTGCTCCAGCACGCGGGTGAACGCCTTCGGCGCGACACGCCGGGACATATTCGCCGTACCGTTGCCCAGTCCCACCAGCCCCATTGCACATTGTTCAAGCGCCAGCGCATCCGCTTGAGGTGCCAGCAGCAGGCGCCGCAATTCCCGCCCCAACATCAACGCCTGTCGGTTACCGGCCGACTGCACGCGGTGATTGACCGCCGGTAAATTCTGCTTGGCCAGTGGATCGTCCAGGCGCAGCAGCAGATATTCGCCACCGCTGGTCGACTCGGAAAAAACCTCCACGCCGACCGGGGTGTAGGCCAGCACGCCGGGCAAGGTATCGAAATCGACCCGCCGGTCCGAATCGATCGCGTGCACGCCCTGCTGGCGCTCCAGGGTCACGCCGAGGGTTTGCCATTGCGCAGGATCGCGGGCGCTGTACGCCGCCCGGGGCAACAGCTGCACATTGAGCCGACCGCCCAGCAGATCCTGGCTCAGTACCGTGGGCATGTGAAATTTCCTGATAGATCGAAGCGAAGATCCACGGGACACTCTCGAAAAGGGTTACCAACAACAGGAGCACAGCATGCGCACCATCGGCCTGATCGGCGGCATGAGCTGGGAGTCCAGCGCCGAGTATTACCGCCTGATCAACCAGCAGGTTCGCGACCGCCTCGGGCCGTTGCGTTCGGCGAAATTGTTAATGTACAGCGTCGACTTCGGCCCTGTCGAACAGGCCCAGCATGCCGGTCGCTGGGACGATGCGGCGTTGATCCTGGTGGATGCAGCGCAGCGCTTGCAGGCGGGCGGCGCCGATTGCGTGGTGTTGTGCACCAACACCATGCACAAGGTCGCCGGGCAGATTCAGGCCGCCATCGACATTCCCTTCCTGCACATCGCCGATCCGGCCGCTCAGGCCGCGGTCGAGGCCGGTGCCTTGAAGGTGGGCTTGCTGGGCACCGCGTTTACCATGGAACAGGACTTCCTCAAGGCACGCCTCGCTGCCCGGGGTTTGACGGTGCTGGTGCCGGAGACCGAGGAGCGCCAGGCCGTGCACCGGATCATCTACGACGAGTTGTGCGTCGGCGTGATCAGCGAAGCCTCACGCCAGGTATATCAGCAGGTGATCAAGGCGCTGACTCAGCGCGGCGCCCAGGCGATCATCCTTGGCTGCACGGAAATTGGTTTGCTGATCAAACCCGAACACAGCGCCCTGCCCTTGCTCGACACCACCGAGCTGCATGCGCAAGCTGCGGTGGCGTTCGCCTTGGGCGACTGACTCAACCGGCCTTGGGTGTGCGACGCAGGCGCGCCATGCTCAAGGTGTCCACCAGCACACCGTCGCGTACGGCGTAATCACGCAACAGGCCTTCGGATTCGAAACCGAACTTGCGATACAGCGCAATGGCCGCTTCGTTGTCGGCGTACACCGAAAGCTCGACGCGCTGCAGGTTCATCCAGTTATCGGCGATATCCAGCGCCGTCGCGAGCAGCTTCGAGCCCACGCCCTTGCCTTGCCACTCGACCGCAACGCCCATGCCGAAACTGCCGGCATGGCTGCGACGAATGCGCGAGAACTGCTCCAGACCAATGTTGCCGATGACCGTGCCTTGATGCAGGGCCACCACTTTCACCAGGCGTTCGTTATCCAGCGCCAGGCGACTGCGCCAGAGTTCGGTGGACTGAAACGGCATTTGCAGGGTTTGACGGGCGATTGCGGGGTCGTTGTACAGCGCCGTAATGCCTTCGATGTGGGATTCGTTGAAGCGTTCGAGGGTGATGACGGGATCAGTGGCTGGCATGGGTGAATCATCCTTGAAGCAGACATGGCCGTTCACTCTATAACGCTTCCTTCCTGTGTGGCGAGAACCAAAGTGGGAGCGGGCTTGCTCGCGAAGGCGGTTGACCAGACACCTTCAACGTTGAATGTGATGGCGCCTTCGCGAGCAAGCCCGCTCCCACATTTTGATCGCACTCACCTTTCGAACCACTCCCGACGCTCGCTGAAGGTGTTTTCAATCAACTCGACGATCATCCGTACCTGCGCGTCGTCCTCGGAACGGGCGTTGACCGCCATCCACACCTGACGTCGCATCGCCCGGTCAAACAGGCCCGGCAAGGCAATCAACCCACGATCTAAGTGCCCTATGTAGTGCGGCAGCAGGCCGATGCAGGCGCTGCAACGGATCATCTCCAGCATCAGTTCGTAGGATTGCAGATGCACCACCCCGGCCAGGCGTTCATCCACCAGTGCATTCCATGGCTGGAAGCTTTCAACCTGGCAGTCCTGTCGCCATTGCACCAGGAGAAAATCGGCCAGCTCATCCAGGCGTTCCGGCCTGGAAGCGACCCGCGAGTAGCGCTTGGCAATGTGCGGCAGGTAATCCAGTTGCGCCAGAGGCTGGGGTTCTGTGGTGGCAAAGCTTGGCCCCGGTAACGGCGAAGCGGTTTTACCCAGCCACACCACCACGTCGGCGCTGGCCACTTGCAGGGACAATTCGCTGTCGAGCGAAATGATATCCAGGCGCACGCGGGCGTTGCGCCGCAACAGTGCAACCAGGTCGCGACCGAGAACGTCACGCAGGATCGAGTCCGCCACGGCCAGCCGAATCAACGGCTGCTCGATCACCGGCAAATTGCGCTCATGGGCCAGGGCGATCAGTTGTGCGTGCAAGCGCAAGCCATCGCGGCTGAGGCTGAAGCCATTGTCTGAATGGTTGAACAGCGAACACTGCAGCTGCGTTTCCAGCAGCACCAATTGCCTTCGCAGGCGGGTGGCCTTGATGTTGAGACTGCGGGCGGCCTGCATGAAGCAACCGCAACGGGCACTGACGGTGAAATACAGCGCCAGTTCGGGGTCGAGCCCCGCAGCCAACTGGCGCCATGACGCATTTTTATCGATGGCTATACGATATTCGGCAGCCCCCTGGTGGGCGCTGGTTTCCATGACTGACATCGAGGACTCCCTGTCGACCTTGCAATGACAGTTGCATCCTGCGGATCATTCATGAACCTGCTGTGACAATGACTCAGGCGCTGGGTGTTTGCCGAAAGCTCACGGCCAGGCGATTCCAGCTGTTGATGGTGGTGACGGCGATGGTCAAGTCGACCAATTCGCTTTCACTGAACTGCTCCCGGGTTTGCGCGTAGACATCGTCCGGCACGTGGCTTTCGGAGAGCAAGGTGACCGCCTCGGTCCATGCCAGCGCGGCTCTTTCCCGCGGATTGAAGAAGTTACTGTCACGCCAGACCACGATGGAATACAGGCGCCGATCGCTTTCGCCCAGGCGCCTGGCATCCACCGAGTGCATGTCGGTGCAAAAGGCACAGCCATTGAGCTGCGAAGCACGAATCTTGATCAGGTGCAGCAGGCCCTGTTCGATGCTCAGGCTGCTGGTCAGGGCCTCCATGGCGATCATGGCTTTCATCGCTTTGGGGGACGCGCTGTAGTAATCCAGACGGGGGTTCATGGAGCGATCTCGTGCAGCCGTGAGGTGATCTTCACGGTAGCCGCTGGCGCGGGGGCATGACAGATCCAATTCGGCGATTTCCCCGTGGACCACCGCCACCAGACCAATTGACGGTTTTTCCACTGCACAACTTCTGCACCGCCGGCGGATAAGGGTAATCTTGCGCGACGCACACGCGCCTCAATCGCCCCGGAGCCTCGCCGGTATGGAACTACATGTTGTCATCAACGGTCGCAAGGACCTGGCCGGCCAGCTGTACAACCAACTGCGCAGCGCCATCGAGTCCGGTCGCCTGGCCGCCGGGACGCAACTGCCGCCCAGTCGTTTGCTGGCCGAACAATTGGGTATTTCGCGCAAGACCATATCCGATACCTACGCCCAACTGACCTACGAAAACTTCCTCACCGGAGTGGTCGGCAAAGGCACCTACGTCAACGCGCGCACTTCAAAGGTGCAGCGTAAACAGAGCCATTGCGAGCTCGCCGGTTTCGAGGTGATCGAATCCTGGCGCAACCTGCCGGTGTTTCTGCGTCACCCGACCCTGGAAGGCTCGCTGCGCTACGACTTCATCGGTGGTGCGACCAGCAAGGGCCAGTTTCCCCAGGATGACTGGCGGCGCTGCACCTCCCATGCACTGCGCCAGATAGCCGGTTCCAAGGGCTTCTACAGCGTGCCCGAGGGCCTGCCTGCCCTGCGCAACGCCATTGCGCGGCACATCGCGTTCTCCCGCGGGGTCAACTGCCAGGATGAGGATGTGGTGGTGTGCAACGGCGCGCAGCAAGCGCTGGACCTGATCGCCCGGGTGCTGATCAGTCCGGGCAGTCTGGTCGCCATGGAGGACCCCGGCTATCCGCCGGCGCGCCTGCTGTTCGGCACCCATGGCGCCACGGTGATTGGCGTGCCAGTGGACGCCGAAGGCATCGTGGTGGACAAAATCCCGCACGGCACGCGCCTGATCTACGTCACCCCTTCGCACCAGTTCCCGCTGGGCATGCCGATGAGCCAGGCGCGCCGGGTGGCACTGCTGGCCAAGGCCCACGAGTTGGGCGCGATCATCATCGAAGACGACTACGACAGCGAGTTCCGCTACGAGGGCCGTCCCACCGACTCCCTGCAAAGCATGGATGAACGCGGGGTCGTCGCGTACGTCGGGACTTTTTCGAAAACCCTGCTGCCCGAACTGCGCCTGGGCTATGCGATTTTGCCACCGGCGATCCTTGAGGCCGTGGTGCGCGCCAAGCAGCTCACCGACCTGCACACCTCGACCCTGCCGCAATGGGCGCTGGCCAAGTTCATCGCCGAAGGCTGCCTGCTCAAGCACATTCGGCGCTGCCATACGATCTATGCCGGCCGCCGTGAGCGGATCCTGGCGCGCATGGCCGGCGACCTCTCGCCCTGGCTGGAGGCCGTGCCGACCACTGCCGGCTTCCACATGGCGGTGATGTGCAAAGTGCCGCTGGATATTCCATTAGTGATCGAACTGGCGAAAAAAGTCGAAGTCGGGCTCTATGCCATCGACAGCTTTTTCTATCAGGAAGCGCCCAGGGCCGGGCTTTGGTTCGGTTTTGGCGCCATCGAAACCCTCGACATCGACATCGCCCTGGACCGTTTGCGCGACATCCTGCAACAGGTGGCCTGACGGATTGGCCTGCATCTTTATCCGGCGATTGGCTATTGGCGGTCCCGGGGTGCAGGCCTATCCTGCATAGGCGTTATCCCTCAATGAGCAGGATTCGTCCGGCCTGATTCAGGAGTGTGAGCAATGTCCTATGAAGTGATCAATACCGTACAGGTACAGGCCGCCGCCGGCCGCTCGGATGAACTGGGCAGGCAATTGCAGAAGATTGTCGAAACCCTGCGTGAATTGCCCGGCTGCGAATCCTATATGGTCGACCGCTGCCCCGAGGACACCAATCGCTGGACCGTCAGCGCCCACTGGCAATCGGAAGCGGCCATGCGATCGCATTTCAACTGCCCCGAAGTCCAGGGCTTCATCAGCCTGATCGATAGCCAACTGGCCAATGCCGTGGACTTCAACAGCTTCCCGATCGTTTAACCAATACCTGTGGCGAGGGAGCTTGCTCCCGCCGGGCTGCGAAGCGGCCCCAAAACCGGTACACGCAAAGGGTCAGGCAGACCGCGTTTACCGGTTTTGCGTCTGCTGCGCAGACGAGCGGGAGCAAGCTCCCTCGCCACAATTCATTCTCCGTTCCCCGAAATCGTCTGTAATTGGTCCCCTCGCCTTCCCGAATATTGGCTGTTTAACCTGTACTGCTTGCGCACTACTGTTGTTTACGACAACTAACCCACCGCAGGTAAACAACCATGAACGTATTGCGCTTTTGTGCTGCCCCCCTTGCTGCCCTGGCCCTGATGGTCTGCACATCGGCTTTTGCCCATGACCCTTCGGAAAAGGTCACCATCCTGCAAGACGAGATGTTGAAAAACGTCCCCGGTAAAAAAGCGCTGATGATCAAAGTCGATTACGAGCCCGGGCAGTCCTCCATCGCCCACAAGCACGAAGGTACCGCCATGGCTTATGTCCTTTCGGGACAGATCATTTCCCAAGTCAAAGGCGAGGCGGCGAAAACCTACAAGGCCGGTGAGTTCTGGTATGAGCCGGCGGGGTCGGAACACATGGTGTCGAAAAACGCCAGCGCGACCCAACCGGCCAAGTTGCTGGTGTTCATGGTATTGGCCCCCGACGAGAAAGTGTTGATCCCACTGGAACACTGATGGCTGAACGTACAGCTATAAATAAAAAGGCTCGAATCGCGAATTCGGGCCTTTTAATTTCCTCACGCAATTAACCGAAAGCTTTTAAACCAAACAAAACTATTGGTCGCCGGACAAGGGTGGATATTGGCTATTTAAATAAATCATCCAGGGTTTAGTCTTGAGTCACCGCCGGTACAACACCGGCAACTTTAACTTTCGACTGAAGTTGATTCACTGGAGAAACACCATGAAACTTGTGCTTGCCAGTACGTTGACCATGGCCGTTGTTTTAACCGGTTGCTCGATCCCCACCGCGCCGACAGCGGTTTCTTCACTGAACGGTATCTTTTCCGAACCGGTAGGCCGCAGCGGTGCCACCCGTATTACCAACGGCAGCCATGTCTCGCTGGGCATCGTCTACAGCCAGAATACTCAGACCAACCGCGCCTACCTTCGGGACTACCAGGCCAACGCCGGCACGGGTTTCGGTCAGAGTCTGCTGGTGCAGCCGATTCATGACGCCTACGTAGCCACTTCCAGGCCAGACCTGGCCGTGGATTGGGTCAAGGCCTCCCTGCAGCGGCAATTCGGCTCGGTTACGGTGTATCCGGACATGCAGAGCCTCAGGGCGGCAAAACCGGATGTGATGGCGGTGGTCGACACCCGCAGTCAACTGATAACGTCGCGCAGTTCGGATATACAGGCGGATGTCAGTGCGGATTTCTATGATAAAAATTTCAATTACATCGGTACTGCAAAAGGTCACGATGCTAAAGCGCTTAGTCCAGTCTGGGCGGACTATAAACGTAGTGAAGAGATAGTTGCGGACATTAACGAACAACAGAGCGTGCAAGTCCGGGCGCTGCAAAGGTTTGACCAGTCGCTCAGTAATTTACTGACCAGCCCGACAAGTAATGTATCGATGCTTGATTCTAAACAAAGCCAGAAGTTGTATTGAAACTGAAGACCCTATCGCGAGCAGGCTCGCTCCTACAGTTGACCGCATGCTACCTGTAGGAGCGAGCCTGCTCGCGAAGAGGCCAGTACAAACTCCCCTGAACCTCAAGCAAAAAAAAGCCCCGCATCTCTCAATGCGGGGCTTTTTCATTCAACGCCTGATCAGGCAGCCGGTTCCAGCTCGAGGCTGGCAGCGGCAGGCGCTACCGCTTGACCGCTCAATGCCAGGTCCAGCAGCTCGCGGTTGGCCACCGCGTACATGGCGTAGTCCGTGCCGCTGGCGGCACGGATTTCCACCAGCATGACGCGCCAGCGCTCGATCATGCTGTCGTTCTGCGCCATCCACAGGGAGAGCCGTGTTTCCACGTCCTGGGTACCGTCGCCCTGTTGCAGGACCGAGATGGTGATCGCACGTTGCTGCCAGTCGACGTCATCGCGGAACGCTTCACGGGCCAGGGCCTGCCAGTTGTTTTCAACCGGCAGAGCGCTGATCTGTTGCAGGTACCAGGTGATGTCCAGTGCGCTGCCCACGGCGAAGTAGGCCTTGGCCACGTCCGCAGGGTCCTGGCCGGTCACGTCGGAAGCCTCGATGATCGGCAGCAGGGTGTACAGGTGCGAAGTGCCAGCCACCATGCGCGCCAGCAACTCCGGTACACCGGCTGCGACGTACGCCTGATAGCGAGCCTGCCAGTTCTCGCGGATCTCGCCACTGAGCAGTTCGTCGAGCTTGAGGCCCAACTCCTTCAGATGCGGACCGAAGTGCGCGACGTCACGGGCAGCGTTCTGCTCGTTGCGACGGGCACGCAGGAACCAGCGCGTGGCGCGACGGCCCAGGCGCATCAGCTCGTCCATCAGCTCCAGTTGCACGTCGGCGGAAACCTGGTAATCGAGGTTTTCGATCTGACGGAACCAGTGCGGGAGATGGAAAATGTCACGCACGATCACGTAGGCGCCGGCCACGTTCGCCGGGCTCATGCCGGTCGACTCTTTGAGTCGTTGAACGAAGGTGATGCCCATGTGGTTCACCAGATCGTTGGCGATCTGGGTGCTGACGATTTCACGCTTCAGACGGTGACGGCGCATGGCCGCAGAGAACTTGCTCACCAGCGTTGGCGGGAAAGCGGTTTCCATGTCGCGGGTCAGGTAGTCGTCGTCCGGCACCAGGGAGCCCAGCAACTGCTCCTTGAGGTCGATCTTGCTGTAGGAGATCAGCACCGACAGCTCGGCACGGGTCAGGCCATGGCCTGCCGCGATACGCTCGTTGATGGCGTCTTCGGCCGGCAGGAACTCGATGGCGCGATCCAGCTTGCCGCGGCCTTCCAGATCGTTCATCAGGCGCTTGTATTCGGCAATCCGCGGCAAGGCGCGACGGGCTGCCAGGGACAGGGCCTGAGTCTGCTTATAGTTGTTGCCCAGCACCAGACCACCGACTTCGTCGGTCATACTCGCCAGCAACTGGTTACGTTGCTTGTCGGTCATGTCGCCGGCCTGAACCACTTCGTTCAGCAGGATCTTGATGTTCACTTCGTGGTCGGAGCAGTCCACGCCACCGGCGTTGTCGATGAAGTCGGTGTTGGAGCCGCCGCCATTGAGGCCGAACTCGACGCGACCCAGCTGGGTCATGCCGAGGTTACCGCCCTCGCCCACCACTTTGCAGCGCAGTTCGTTGCCGTTCACGCGCAGTGCATCGTTGGCCTTGTCGCCGACATCGGCGTGGCTTTCGCTGCTGGCTTTGACGTAGGTACCGATACCGCCGTTCCACAACAGATCCACTGGCGCCTTGAGCAAGGCATTCAGCAGTTCGGTCGGGGTCAGCTTGTCGGCCTCGATGTCGAAGCGCTCTTGCATCTGCGGGGAAATCGCGATGCTCTTCGCGCTGCGCGAGAAGATACCGCCACCTTCGGACATGATGCTGGTGTCGTAGTCCGACCAGGCCGAACGCGGCAGGTCGAACAGGCGCTGACGCTCGGCGAAGCTCGACGCCGGCTCAGGGTTCGGATCGATGAAGATGTGCAGGTGGTTGAAGGCTGCGACCAGTTGCAGCTTGTCAGACATCAACAGGCCGTTACCGAACACGTCACCGGCCATGTCGCCGACGCCCACAACGGTGATGCTGTCTTCCTGGACATTGATGCCGCGCTCGCGGAAGTGGCGCTGTACGCCAACCCACGCGCCCTTGGCGGTGATGCCCATTTTCTTGTGGTCGTAACCGGCCGAACCACCGGACGCAAACGCGTCACCCAGCCAGAAGCCGTAGTCGATGGCAATGCCGTTGGCGATGTCGGAGAAGGTCGCAGTGCCCTTGTCCGCCGCCACGACCAGGTACGGGTCGTCGTTGTCATGACGCACGACATTGGCCGGCGGTACCAGTGCACCGTCTTTCAGGTTGTCGGTGATGTCCAGCAGGCCGGAAATGAAGATGCGGTAGCAAGCGATGCCCTCGGCCGCGATCTCGTCACGGCTGCCGCCCAGTGGCAGGCGACGCGGCAGGAAGCCGCCCTTCGCACCCACCGGCACGATCACCGAGTTCTTCACTTGCTGGGCTTTTACCAGACCCAGGACTTCGGTACGGAAGTCTTCTTCACGGTCGGACCAGCGCAGACCGCCACGAGCAACGTTGCCGAAGCGCAGGTGCACGCCTTCGACGCGTGGCGAGTAAACGAAGATTTCGAACTTCGGTACAGGCTTCGGCAGCTCGGGAATCAAGTGCGGGTTGAACTTGAAGCTGAAGTACGACTTGTTATGGCCGTTGGCATCGGTCTGGTAGAAGTTGGTCCGCAGGGTGGCCTTGATCAGGTCCAGGTAGCGACGCAGGATGCGGTCTTCGTTCAGTACCTGGACGTCGTCCAGGGCGCTGAGAATCGCGTGTTCCAGGCGTTGCTGCATGTCTCCCAGATCGTCGCCGGTCAGCTTGCGCGCCAGGTAGAAACGGGTCTTGAACAACCGGGTCAACTCGCGAGCGATGTCGGTGTGGTTGTTCAGGGTGCTGGCGATATAGCCCAGATCGAAGCCCAGACGAATCTGCTTCATGTAGCGGGCGTAGGCGCGCAGCAGCGCCACGTCGCGCCATGGCAGGCCCGCGGTCAGTACGAGGCGGTTGAACGCGTCGTTCTCGGCTTCGCCACGCACGATGTGGACAAATGCGTCCTGCAGCGTGTCGTTAAGCTGCTGGATATCGAGTTCCAGGCCTTCGGCGGCAGTGAACGCGAAGTCGTGAATCCAGAATTCGCGACCATTGCTGTGACGCAGGTGATACGGGAACTCGCCCAGCACGCGCAGACCGAGGTTTTCCAGGATCGGCAGGACGTCGGACAGTGCCAGCGGAGTATCGGCGTGGTACAGCTTGCAATGCAGCTGGCGCTGACCGGCGAGCTGGCCCAGCGGCTGATAGAAGCTCATCACCAGCGGGTTTTTGTCGCTCAGGCTCAACAGATGCTGCATGTCGACCACAGCGGAATGCGCGGCGAAACGCTCGCGGTAACCGGCCGGGAAGCCTTTCGGGAAATCGGCCAGCACGTTGGTGCCCTGGGCTTCACCGAAGCTCTCGACGGTCAGTGCGGCGTAGTCGTCCTGCCAGCTGCGGCAGGCCTGCACCACTTCTTTTTCCAGCAGCAGCGGGTCGATGTCGAGGCGGTTTTTCGGGTCGACGCGCAGGATCAGCTGCACGCGGGCCAGCACGGACTCGGAGAAGAAGGTCCAGAACTCGCAGTCGGTCGCTTTCAGGCGATCCATCAGCACTTGCTGGATCTTCTGGCGCACTTCGGTGGAGTAGATGTCACGCGGCACGTAGGCCAGGCAGTAGCAGAAACGGCCATACGGGTCTTTGCGCAGGAACACGCGAATCTTGTTGCGTTCCTGGATCTGCACGATCGACATCACGGTGCTGAACAACTCGTCCACTGGCGTCTGGAACAGATCGTCGCGTGGCAGCACTTCGAGCACTTGCGCCAGTTCCTTGCCCAGGTGAGCCTTGGCCTGGAAGCCGGAACGGCGTTCGATTTCCTCGACCTTGCGGCGGATGTACGGGATCACCCGCACGCTCTCGCCATACACCGACGAGGTGTACAGGCCCATGAAACGGCATTCCTTGATGACCTTGCCGTTGGCGTCAACTTCACGGATCGACACGAAATCCGGGTAAGCCGGACGGTGGACACGGCTTGGGTGCGAAGCCTTGGCGAACGACAGCAGGGTCGGTTCGCGCAGGTAGTTCACGGCGTAGTCTTCGATGCGCAGGTCATCGTAGGTCAGGCCGGCACGCAGCAGCTTGGTCAGGCCGAGGAAGGAGTCCTTGTCGTAGACGATATGACCGCCATCGGCCTCATCGCTGACCACGAACTCTTCGTAGCCGAGGAAGGTGAAGTGGTTGCCCACCAGCCATTCCAGGAAACTCTTGATTTCGTTCTTCTCGTCGGCGTCGACGGCGAACTGGCTGTTGTCCAGCTTGGTCAGGATGTCCTGGACCTTGGCCTTCATCGGCTCGAAATCGCCGACGGCAACACGAACTTCACCAAGCACCTGCTCCAGCTCTTTGCTCAGGACATTGAGCTCGGCGGTGTTGGCGCAGCGGTCGATTTCCAGGTACATCAGCGACTCTTGCTGAATGTCGTCGCCCTGGGTGCCTTTCGGCAGGATTTCCAACAGCTCGCCCTTGCTGCCACGACGCGCGCTCAGCACGGTGGTTTGCAGGGTATGGATGCTGTAGCCGCGGCGGTTCAGCTCGGTACGCACCGAGTCCACCAGGAATGGCAGGTCGTGGTGCAGCACTTCGACCGCGGTGTGGGTCGATTGCCAGCCGTGGCGTTCGTAATCGGGGTTGAAGACGCGCACTTGCGGTTGCGCGTGATCGAAGCGCTCAAGCAGGCGCCACGCAGAAAGGGTGCAGCCAGCGAGGTCGGACAACCGACGCTGGGTCAGCTCGTCAAGGGAAATGATGCCGAAGAATTGTTCAGAGAACAGCGCCACTTGTGGCAGTGCCTGTTCACTGATGTGCTGCGCCAGTGCCGCTTGCAGTTGGTGCTGGAAGTCGGCTTTGCTGGCTGCGGTGAAGAACGCCATCTGTGGTACTCCGCTTGGGCTTGTTATTGATGGAAGCGTCGCGTGCAAAACCCCTTTTCGGGGCTACCCGTCATCCTGTTCCTGATTCTCGGGCAGAGGAAACAGGGTGACAGGTGGGTGAAGCTGGACGAGACACTCAGGTCACATTCACCTTCCGTGAATGGGCATCTGCAAAAACGACTGGCTGCGTGCAGCGCAATGTCTTTACGGGTGCTCATCCGTTGCGCAGCTTAACGAGAGCGGCAAGGCCCGTGCTTGCGATGCTGCGACATATTCGGTCAACGGTACGCAGCTCAAGGCATACGCATCGAACAACACTAGCATTCGCACAGAAAAATGACGGTTTTCCGTCCGGTTTTACGGGACATGCGTACCAGAAATGACCAGTAACACCCTGTCCGTCCACAACCCGCTCATTGACACTCGGACGAGCAGAAATGTGCGCGGGCTGGCAGAATCGCCCTTTGTTGCGTTTACCACGCTCGTCGAGCCAGGAATTTCCCATGAAAATGAAAACCGCCCTCTTGATCGTCAACCCTTGCGACGACGAAGAAGACAACATGGCCATGCTCTGCTGCCACAGCGACCAGGGCGAAATGTTCCTGATGAGCCGCTATCCCGATGAAGACGAGCTGGAAATCACCCTTGACGGCGAACCCTCGACCCTCGACGGCGTGAAAGTCACCCTCAGCCCTACGCTCCTGAAGATCGAAATTGCGGCGGCAGATGCCGATGCGCTCAATGGCGATGATGTGCTGGAAATCACCTTTGATGCCGATATGACCGATCTGGCCGAAGTGGAAGAAACCTTGCAGAACATTCTCAAGGGTACTGGCACCTATATCAGCCAAATTTGATGGTGTCTGAGCGGGCGCCTTCGCGAGCAAGCCCGCTCCCACAGTCGACCGCGTTCTTCCAGTAAGAATGCGATCAAATGTGGGAGCGGGCTTGCTCGCGAAGAGGCCCGAAAGAACACCGCCAGCCTGTAACCTGTAGAAAGTTCCTACAACGATTGCCAACCATTTCCTGCACTTTGCACAAAATGCCGTTAGTCGCCGCCCCCCGCGATGGATTAAAGTAACGCCCCCAGCCCTGGCGCATTTTCGAACGTCCTAGGCCACCCTTTTGCAGGAACAGTCATCGATGGAACATCGTGAAGCGCTGCTCGCGCTGCGAACCTTTCTTTCAACGCAGATTCTCGGCCAGGAAAAACTCATCGAGCGCTTGCTCATCGCCCTGCTCGCCGATGGCCACATGCTGGTCGAAGGCGCCCCTGGCCTGGCCAAGACCAAGGCCATCAAAGAACTTGCCGAAGGCATCGAGGCTCAGTTCCACCGTATCCAGTTCACCCCCGACCTGTTGCCGGCCGACATTACCGGTACGGAAATCTACCGCCCGGAAACCGGCAGTTTCGTGTTCCAGCAAGGTCCGATCTTCCACAACCTGGTATTGGCGGACGAAATCAACCGCGCCCCGGCCAAGGTTCAGTCGGCCTTGCTCGAAGCCATGGGCGAGCGACAAGTCAGTGTCGGGCGCAGCACCTATGAGCTGTCGCCGCTGTTCCTAGTGATGGCCACGCAAAACCCCATCGAGCAGGAAGGTACCTATCCGCTGCCAGAAGCCCAACTTGACCGCTTCCTGATGCACGTGAAAATCGGTTTCCCCGATGCCGCTGTTGAGCGCCGGATTCTGCAGCAAGCCCGTGGAGAGGCCCTGAACGGCGAAGCGAAGCCTGAGCGGCGGGTGACGCAACAGACGATTTTTGTCGCACGCAAGGAAATCCTCGGCTTGTACATGGCCGACGCCGTGGAGGAATACCTGGTGCAACTGGTCATGGCCACCCGCACTCCGGCCAAATTCGATCCGGAGATGGCCGAGTGGATCGCCTACGGCGCCAGCCCTCGTGGTTCGATTGCCCTGGACCGCTGCGCCCGTGCCCACGCCTGGCTTGCCGGGCGCGACTTCGTCAGCCCGGAAGACATCCAGGCCGTACTGTTCGACGTGTTGCGCCATCGCATCATCCTTTCCTTTGAAGCCGAAGCCGCTGGCATCGATCAGGACCGGGTGGTCCAGCGGATTCTCGACGTCGTAGCCGTCGCTTGACCCCGATGAACGCCAGCCAGCCGCCCGAGCCGGGCATTCGTGTCAGCCTCGCCGACCTGATCGAGATGCGCCACCGCGTGCGCGAAGTGCAGCTGTTTTCCACACCGAGCCAGCGCAGCCCGCTGATCGGCCTGCACCATTCCAAACTGCGCGGACGGGGCGTGGATTTCGATCAGGTGCGGGTCTATCAGGCCGGCGACGATGTGCGCACCATTGACTGGCGCGTGACCGCGCGTACCCAGGAACCCCACACCAAGCTGTTCCACGAAGAACGTGAGCGGCCGATTTTCATTATGGTCGAACAAAGCCGCCGGCTGTTTTTCGGCTCGGGCCTGATGTTCAAGTCGGTGCTCGCCGCCCAGGCCGCGAGCCTGATCGGTTGGGCAGCCCTGGGTCACAATGACCGGGTTGGCGGCCTGGTGTATGGCGATAATGTGCATTACGAAATCAAGCCCCGGCGCAGCAAGCAAAGCCTGTTGCAATTGCTCAACCGACTGGTGCGGGTCAACCAGTCGCTGAGCACCGAAGGCGAGCCGGACCGCGACGCCTTCGGCATTGCCTTGCGCCGCGCGCGGGAAGTGTCTCGTCCGGGCAGCCTGGTGATCGTGATTTGTGATGAACGCGCGCTGTCGGAAAGCGCCGAGCAACAGCTGAGCCTGTTATCGCGCCATTGCGACCTGTTGCTGCTGCCGGTGTCCGATCCGCTGGATCATGCCCTGCCCGCCGCCGGCCTTTTACGTTTCGCCGAACGCGGTGCGCAACTGGAGCTCGACACGCTGAATTTCGACCTGCGCCAGACCTACCGGGCCCAGGCCGAATTGCGCATCGCTCGCTGGGAACTGCTCGCACAGAAACTACGGGTGCTGATGATGCCTTTGAGCACTCAGAGCGAGATGGTCGAGCAACTGCGCGAATACCTGAACCCACAGAAACCGGGGAAAGGTCGATGAGCAGCCTTGATCAACTGCAACCGCTGATTTCCCCGCCACCGGTGGAGTTCTGGCCTCCGGCACCGGGTTGGTGGTTGCTGCTTCTAGTGGTGCCACTGCTCGGCCTGGGCCTGTGGAAGCTGCGTCGCTTTATTCCGGCCAAGCGCCCCGTGGTACGAGCCGAGCAGCCGCTTGACCCGGTGCGCCTTGCCGCCCTGGCGGAGCTGGCACTGATGCCCAAACCCTACGACGGTGCGCCAGCCGGTGCCTGGCTGCAGCAACTCAACGGTTTGCTCAAACGCCTGTGCCGCAACCATTACCCCTACAGCCAGAGCCACACCCTCAACGGCCGCAAATGGCTGGCGTTCCTCGACAACCGCTGCCCGGCGGCCGGCCTGACCCGCTGGATGGTGCTGGTCGAAGGCGCGTACAAACCCGAATGCAAACTCGACGACAAGGCCATTGCCGGCCTGACCCAAGCCGTTGAAACGTGGATTCGCAAACATGTTTGAGTTCGCCTGGCCGTGGATTTTCGCCCTTTTGCCACTGCCGTGGCTGATGCGCATTGTATTGCCGGTGGCTGACAGCGGTGAACCGGCACTCAAGGTCAGCTTTCTCAGCGATCTCGAAGGCCTCGCCGGGCGTCGCGCCCGGGCCAACCTGCCAGCATGGCGCCAGCAGGCACCGTTCATGCTGCTATGGCTGTTGCTGCTGATCGCGGCGGCGCGCCCGCAGTGGCTCGGCGAACCCTTGCCGATTGCCGCCAGCGGCCGCGATCTGCTGGTGGCGGTGGACGTTTCCGGCTCCATGGATTTCCCTGACATGCAATGGCAGGACGAAGAGGTCAGCCGGCTGTCGTTGGTCCAGCATCTGCTCGGCGATTTCCTCGAACTCCGCGAAGGTGACCGTGTCGGCCTGATCCTGTTTGGCAGCCGGGCCTATCTGCAGGCGCCGCTGACATTCGACCGGCACACCGTACGCGTCTGGCTCGACGAAGCGCGCATCGGCATTGCCGGCAAAAATACCGCCATCGGCGATGCTATCGGTTTGGCCCTCAAACGCCTGCGCTTACGGCCGGCAACCAGCCGTGTGCTGATACTGGTGACCGATGGCGCCAACAATGCGGGTGAAATCGGCCCACTCACCGCTGCGCGGCTGGCGGCCAAAGAAGGCGTGAAAATCTACCCGATCGGTATCGGTGCCGATCCGGAGCAAAGTGGCACGGTCGGCTTTCTCGGCGTCAATCCGAGCCTGGACCTTGACGAACCTTCTCTCAAGGCAATCGCCGAGGTCACTGGTGGCCAGTACTTCCGTGCTCGCGACGGCAAGGAACTGCAGGCAATCAAAGACACCCTTGACCAATTGGAACCCGTGGCCCAGCAACCCACCCAGGCCCGCCCGGCTCAAGCCTTGTATCACTGGCCACTGGCCCTGGCGCTGTGGTTGAGCATACTGCTGGTGGCCCCCGTACTCTGGCCGGACAACCCACTGCATCGCCTGTTTACCAAGGATCTGTTTTTGCAAACCCAACTGCTGCCTGACTGGCGCCAGCGTCTCAAACGCCTGCGTCTGCGGAGGCGTCGATGAGTGTGTTGTGGCCTTACTGGTTCCGCCCCTGGTGGCTACTGTTGCTGCCGGTGCTTGGCTGGTTGCTCTGGCAACTCTGGCACCGCGAGCAACGCGCCGGGCGCTGGCAAATGATTCTGCCTCCGGCCTTTCACGCAGCACTGCTCAGCGGTGGCAGTGGACGTAACAGTAAATTGCCCTGGATCGCCCTCGGTCTCGCGTGGCTGTTGACCGTGCTCGCCCTGCTGGGGCCGGGCTGGCAGCGTGTCGAACAGTCCAGTCAAAAGCCCGCCGACCCGCTGGTGGTGATTCTCGAGCTGACCCCGGAAATGCTCGCCACCGACGTCATGCCCAACCGACTCGAACAGGCACGACGCAAGTTGCTTGATCTGCTGCAGATTCGCAGCGACGCGCAAACCGCCATTGTCGTCTACGCCGGCAGTGCCCACACGCTGGTACCGCTGTCGGATGACCTTTCCACCAGCCGCAACCTGTTGGATGCACTAAAACCGTCGTTGATGCCAGAGGCCGGGCATCGTGCCGATCTGGCGGTGCTCAAGGCCCTGACGCTGCTAGAACAGGCAGCTCTGGGCGATGGCCGGATTCTGCTGATTGGTTCGTCCCTGACCGAACAAGAGCGGCTGGGCATCCGTCACGCGCTGGACGGCAAATCGACCCGGTTCCTGATGCTCGGCATCGGCACCGCCGAAGGCTCGCCCATCACCCAGGAGGACGGTAGTTTCCTCAAGGATGAACAAGGCGCCATTCTCGTACCGCGCCTCGACGAGCCTGGCTTGAAAAGCTTTGCCAACGACCTGGATGGACGCTATCGCCAAGCGCGCCTGGACGATAGCGACCTGCACGCCCTTGGCCTGCTCGACGGTCCACGCAACTTGCGTGACGACGGTCAGACTTTGCTTCTGGACACCTGGGCCGATCAAGGCTATTGGCTGTTGCTCCCGCTGTTGTTGCTCGCGGCCTGCGCAGGACGTCGCGGTTGGCTGCTCTGCCTGCCGCTGCTATTCACACTGCCTCAACCGAGCTACGCCTTCGATATTGCAGACGTGTGGCTGCGTCCTGATCAACAAGGCGCGCATTTACTCAAACAGAAGCGCCCGGCCGAAGCCGCCAGGCGTTTCGACGACCATCAGTGGCAAGGCGTGGCGCTTTATGAAGCCGGTGACTACGCGGGCGCCGCCGAGCGTTTCGCTGAAGGCAACAGTGCCCACGCCCACTACAATCGAGGCAATGCCCTGGCCAAAAGCGGTGAGCTGGAGGCAGCCCTGGACGCTTACGAACAGGCACTGGAACGTCAACCGGATTTGCGGCCGGCGCTGACCAACAAGGCGCTGGTGGAAGAGTTGCTCAAGCAGAAAAACAGCTCGACCGCTGTGCAACCGGACAAATCCGCGAGTGACGAACTCCAGCCCAAGGAACAACAGACGCCGCCCGGCGCCACGTTACAGCCTTCGGACAGTGGCGAGCCGCAAGCGCAAGAACCGCACACCAGCGCCGACACCGAGCAATCGCCAACGTCGCCGCCCAAACCCGGAACCAACGAAGTGCCAGGCAGCGAGTTGGGTGACGAACAACACACCACGCCGCCCTTGCGCCCGGCCACCGACAGCATCGAAGGTGAACAGCGCCAGGCACTGGAACAGTGGCTGCGGCAGATCCCGGATGACCCCGGTGAACTGCTCAGGCGCAAATTCTGGTACGAACAGCAACAACATCAGGATCAGGAAGAAACTCGATGACCCGCTTCACCGTTTTATTGCTCGCGCTGCTGCATGGCCTGTTGTTCTGCACTTTTCAGGCACAGGCAGCAGAGCTAGTCGCCAGTGTTGATCGCAGTCGCCTGAGCTCGGGCGAGACGGTCGAGCTGACCCTGGAATCCACCGATGTAACGCAGTTCGGCAAACCCGACCTGGCGCCGCTGGAGCCGCTGTTCGAAGTGCGCGGCACACGCCAGGTCAACCAGTTGAACACCCTCAGCGGCGAAAACCGGGCCACCACCCGCTGGATCGTCACCCTCCTGCCCCGGCAAAACGGCAGTGTGGTAATTCCGTCACTGCAACTGGGCGAACTGCAGAGCCAGCCGATCACCCTGCAAGTAGTCGAAAGCGATACGCCGGACAACCCGAACAAACGGGCCCCGGTGTTCATCGATGCCAGCCTCGATCAAACCAGCGTGTACGTACAGGCCCAGGCGATCCTGACCCTGCGCATCTACCATTCGGTGTCGCTGTACGACGACAGCAGCCTGCCGCCCTTGCAGATACCTGATGCGCGCATTGAACAATTGGGCGACTCACGCACCTACGAAAAAGACATCGATGGCCAGCGCCACGGCGTGATCGAAATGCGCTATGCGATCTACCCGCAACACAGTGGCGAACTGATCATTCCGGCACAGGTATTCAACGCCGCACTGGTCGATGCGCAGCCGGCACAGGACGCGACCCAAGTGCCGAAATCCGGCAAGCAGATGCCCGTCACCTCGACCGAACTGTTATTGACGGTCAAGGCCAAACCCATCACCTATCCCGCCGACGCGCCCTGGTTGCCTGCCCGCAGCCTGAACCTGAGCGAAAGCTGGAACCCGGAGCCGGATCACACACAGGTCGGCGATTCGCTGACCCGCAGCCTGACAGTGACGGCCGAAGGCTTGTCCAGCACCCAACTGCCGCCGCTGCCCGGCACCGATGTCGGCGGCCTGCGCCGCTACCCGGATCAACCGGTGCTCAGCAACCAGAACAGCGAACGCGGCCTGGTCGGCAGTCGTGAAGACCGGGAAGCATTGGTACCGACACGCACCGGCGTCATCGAGTTGCCCACCGTCGACGTGGTCTGGTGGAACACCTTCGAAGACCATCTGGAACACAGCAGCCTGCCGGCGCGCACGCTGCACGTGGCGGCCAACCCGAGCCTGGTGATCGACACCCAGGCCGGCGCCTCAGCGGTCGATGCCGGTGTCGACAACGGAGCACTCTGGCGCTGGAAGCTCAGCACCCTGATTCTGGCCTGCACCACCCTGCTCGGCTTCGGCCTCTGGTGGCGTGGCCGCTGGCAACCGGCGGTGACGCGTGCCGCTCAAACCGGCCCGAGCCCGCGCACCGTGCTCGACGACCTCAAGCGCGCCTGCCAGGCCAACGACTCCCACGCCACCCGCCAGGCCCTCGACGCCTGGGCCCGGCAACAACCGGAAACCCTGGCCGACATGGCCGCCCGTTTCGTACCACTGTCCGACGCCCTCGACGGCCTGAACGGCGCGCTCTACAGCGAAACCGGCCAGTACTGGCAAGGTGACGAATTGTGGCGGGCGATCAAGGCGATCCCGATGGCCGAACGGGCCCAGGACCCGGTTGGTGACAGTGGGTTGCCGCCGCTTTATCCGAAGTAAACTCCGATCATTGTGGCGAGGACACTTGCCTGTGGCGAGGGAGCTTGCTCCCGCTCGGTCGCGAAGCGGCCGTAAATCCCGGCAACTCGGTGTGCCAGAAAAAACCTGGGTCCGCTTCGCGGCCCAACGGGAGCAAGCTCCCTCGCCACAAAACACTCCATCGCGCGACCGGGCGTTTTTACCAGTAAACTCTTTCCCCTTTCGCCGCCTTCATTTTTCACGCGGCCATTACCTATTTTGTAGCGGAGTTCGCCTTGCGCTTGTTTCACACCTCCGACTGGCACCTCGGGCAGAACCTGCACGGCCAGGATCGTGATTTCGAACATGGCTGTTTTCTTGACTGGCTGTTGCGCCAGCTGAAGCTGGATCAGCCGGATGTGCTGTTGATCGCCGGCGATATTTTCGACACGGTCAACCCGCCGGTCAAAGCCCAGGAGCGTCTCTACGACTTCATCGTCAGCGCCCACGAGCAGCAGCCGTCGCTCACCATCGTGATGATTGCCGGCAACCACGATTCCGGCTCGCGGATCGAACTGCCCGCGCCATTGATGCGGCGCTTGCGTACCCACGCGCTCGGCCGCGTGCTGTGGCTCGACGACGGTCAACTGGACGCCGAGCGCCTGTTGCTGCCCTTGCCGGATGCCAGTGGTGAAGTCGCCGCCTGGTGCCTGGCACTGCCATTTCTGCGCCCGGCGGAAGTCACTGGCGCGCACTTGGGCGACAACTATCTGCGCGGGATCGGTCAGGTGCACGAGTGGCTGATCGAAGCGGCCAACGCCAAGCGCCAGCCGGGGCAGGCACTGATCGCCATCAGCCACGCGCACATGGCCGGCGGCTCGGTGTCGGAAGACTCCGAGCGCAGCCTGATCATCGGCAATGCCGAAGCCCTGCCGGCCAGCCTGTTCGGGCCGAGCATCAGCTACGTTGCCCTGGGCCACCTGCACAAGCCGCAGAAGGTCAACGGCGAAGAGCGCATTCGCTACAGCGGCTCGCCAATTCCGCTGTCGTTCTCCGAGATCAGCTATCAGCACCAGATTCTGCACATCCATCTCGACGGCGAAACCCTGGTCAGCGTCGAGCCGAAACTGATCCCTCGCGCAGTCAACCTGCAACGCATCGGCCCGGCGCCATTGAGCGAGATCCTGCTGCAACTGGCGGATCTGCCGAACATCGACCTGTTGGCCGACATCCAGCGCCAGCCATGGCTGGAAGTACGTGTACGCCTGGATGAACCGCAGCCCGACCTGCGCAATCAAGTGGAAACCGTCCTGCAAGGCAAAGCCGTGCGCCTGGTGCGCATTGCCGCTGAATACGCCGGGAACGGCAGCCGCGACGGCGTCGAGGATGGCAACGCGCTGATCGAACTGGATCAGCTCACGCCCCAGGAACTGTTCAGCCGCACCTGGCAGGACAACTACGGCAGCGAGGTCGACGAGCAGACCCTCAAGGACTTTGCCGAGCTGTTGCAAGACGTGCAGATGGAGAGCGAACAACCATGAAGATTCTCGCAATCCGCCTGAAAAACCTCGCCTCCCTGGCCGGGCCGTTTGAAATCGACTTCACTGCCGAACCCCTGGCCAGTGCCGGACTGTTCGCCATCACCGGCCCTACCGGCGCTGGCAAAAGTACCCTGCTCGACGCTTTGTGCCTGGCGCTGTTTGGCGCCGTACCGCGCCTGAACAACACCGGCCGCGACGCGAAAGTGCCGGACGCCGACGGCGAAATCGCTACCGGCGACCCACGGACGTTGCTGCGTCGCGGCACGGGTGAAGGCTATGCAGAAGTGGATTTCGTCGGCGTCGATGGCCGCCGCTATCGCGCACGCTGGGAAGCCAATCGCGCCCGGGAAAAGGCCGGTGGCAAACTGCAAGCCAGTCGCCAGAGCCTGCGCGATATCGATCAGGATCAATTGCTGGCCAGCCAGAAAGGCGAGTACAAGACTCAACTCGAAGCCGCGCTGGGGCTGAACTTCGAACAGTTCACCCGCGCCGTGCTGCTGGCGCAAAGCGAGTTCAGCGCGTTCCTCAAGGCCGATGACAACGACCGCAGCGAACTGCTGGAGAAACTCACCGACACGGCGCTCTACACCCGCCTCGGTCGTCGGGCCTTCGACAAGACCAAGGAGGCTCGCGAGGCGCACAAGCTGCTGCAGGATCAGGCCAGCGGAGTGACGCCGCTGTCGCCCGAAGCCCGTGCGGAACTGGATCTGCGCTTCAACGAAGCGCAGCAGCAACTCAAGACCCAACAGGCGCAACTCAAACAGCTTGAACTGCAAGACACCTGGCTCAAGGACTTGCATCGATTGCAGGACGAGCATCTGGCCGCCAGCGAACAACTGCAATCGGCGCAGACCCACTGGGAAGCCTTGGCCAGTGAGCGCTTGAGGTTAACGCGCCTCGAACAGCTTGCCCCGCAACGACATCAGTTCGCCCGTAAAGCCGAGGTCGATGCACTGCTGACACCGTTGGTGGCGCAAATTGCCTTGCATACGCAGCAACATGGCGAACTCGGCGAGCGCCAGACGCAACTTGAGCAACAGCTCAGCGCCGCCCGGATCACCTTGAGCGAAACGCAACAGCGGCAAGCCGACAGCACGCCGTTGCTGCGTCAGGCCTTCGAAGCGCAAAGCACCCTCGCCCGCCTGGCCAAAGACACAGCCCTCAGCGCCGAAGCCAAGCAACAGGCGGAACAGGCCTGCACCCAGGGCCAGAGCACGATTCAGACCTTGCTCGATCAACAGGCCCGTGGCGCCGGGCAGTTGCAGCGCATCGCCACCGAGCTGGAACAAAGCACTCACCTGGCACCGTTAAGCGAGGCCTGGAATGCCTACCGCGATCGCCTGCAGCAGTTGATGCTGATCGGCAACCGGTTGAATCAGGGCCAGGCCGAACTGGCCAGCCTCGAACAAAACGCCGCGACTACCGATCAAGTGCTCACCGCGCAGAAGCAGCAACTTGAGGTGCTGTTCAAGGAGGCCGGTGCCGAACCGGATGCCGTCGCCGAGCAGATCGGCATTCTGGGCAGCCTGTTGCAGGACAACCGCAAACAACTGCGCGCCATCGAAGACCTGGCGCGCTTGTGGGCCAGTCAGCAGGACCTGGACAAGCGCGGTACCGAGCTGCAACAGCGCCAGTTCACCGCACAGCAGGAACGTGAACGCCTGACCCAGGACGGAGTAAAGACCAAGGCTGAACTGAGTGTTGCCGAGCAAACCCTCAACGTCACCCGCGAACTGCTGGAGCGTCAGCGTCTGGCGCGCAGTGCCAGTGTCGAAGAGCTGCGCGCACAGTTGCAGGATGACCAGCCATGCCCGGTCTGCGGCAGTAGCGAGCATCCGTATCATCAGCCTGAAGCGCTGCTGCAAAGCCTCGGCCGCTTCGATGAAAGTGAACAGGCCAACGCCCAGAAGGCCGTGGACCTGCTCAAGGAAAAACTCACTGACTTGCGCGCCGAAGTCGGTGGGCTGATCGCCCAGCAAAAGGAACTGCTGCAACAGCAGGAACAACTGGCGATCCAGCAGCAAGCCCTCGCCCCCAGCCTGGAAGGTCATCCGCTGGCGACTCAACTGCTGAATCAGGATGCCGCCAAACGCGACGCCTGGCTCAACCAGCAAAACAGTCAGCTCAACCAGAGCATCAGCCAGGACGAGCAACGGCAGAGCGCACTGCTTACCCTGCAACAGGATGCCGCACGCCTGACCCAGCAACTGCGCCATGCCGAAACCGCGCACCAGCAGGCAGCCCAGCACCTGAGCAATCAACAGCGTGAGCTGGGCAACGACCGCCAGCGTCTGGACGAAGAACTCAAAGCATTCGCCAGCCTGCTGCCAGACGAGACCCTGCAAGCGCTGCGCGTCGAGCCAGCCGCGACCTTCTTGCAGCTCGACCGGCAAATCGCCGAGCGTCTGACGCAACTCGATCAACAAAAGGAAGAACTGACCGAACAGCAACAGCGCCAGCAAAACCTGGAGAAGGAACAGGATCGCCAGCACAGCCGCGTGCAGCAATTGCATGCCGCCGAACTGCAGTTCACCGGGCTGGCCGAACAGCAACAGGCTAGCCAGCACACACTCGGGCAATTACTCGGCGAACACACCAGTGCCGAGCATTGGCAGCAGCAACTGGAACAGGCCGTGGAACAGGCGCGCAACGCTGAAACCAGCACCGCGCAGGCGCTGCAAAGCGTCCTTACGCAGTCAGTGCAAATCGCCGCCGAGCTCAAGGCCCAGCAAGAGCGCTTGCACGCACTGGAAGGCGAAGAGCATGAACTCGCCGGCAAAATCGGCGATTGGCGCGCCCGCCACCCTGAACTGGATGACGGCGGTCTCGAAGACCTGCTGCGGGTTGACGACACTCAAGTCAGTGAACTGCGCCAGCGCTTGCAGCACAGCGAAAAGGCCATCGAACAAGCCAGCGTCCTGGTGCGGGAGCGCGACAAACGCCTGCTCGACCATCAAGCACAACACAACGGCAACCTCGACGCCGGGCAATTGGCCGCCGCACTGGTCGATCTGCAAAACCTTGCCGCCACCAGCGAGCAACGCTGCGCCGAACTGCGCGCCGAGCAGGCCGAAGACCAGCGCCGACAGAACGCCAATCAGGCCCTGGCGCAACAGATCGCCGATGCCTACAGCGAATATCAGCGTTGGGCGCGGCTCAATGCGCTGATTGGCTCAGCCACCGGCGACACCTTCCGCAAGATCGCCCAGGCCTACAACCTCGACCTGCTGGTGCACCATGCCAACGTGCAATTGCGCCAACTGGTGCGGCGCTATCGCCTCAAGCGCGGCGGCAGCATGCTCGGGTTGCTGGTGATGGACACCGAAATGGGTGACGAACTGCGCTCGGTGCATTCGCTGTCCGGTGGCGAGACATTCCTGGTATCGCTGGCGTTGGCCCTCGGTTTGGCATCGATGGCGTCGAGCACGCTGAAAATCGAATCGCTGTTCATCGACGAAGGCTTCGGCAGCCTCGATCCGGAGTCCTTGCAACTGGCCATGGACGCCCTCGACGGCCTGCAAGCCCAGGGTCGCAAGGTCGCGGTGATTTCCCACGTACAGGAAATGCATGAACGGATTCCGGTGCAGATTCAGGTCCAGCGCCAGGGCAACGGCCTGAGCACCCTGGAGGTGAAATGAATACGCTGTATTCCTTCCGCCGCTGCCCGTACGCCATGCGCGCACGCATGGCCCTGCGTTATTCGGGAGTGGCCGTGGACATCGTCGAAGTCAGCCTGAAGGCCAAGCCCGCCGAAATGCTCGCGCTGTCGGGCAAAGGCACGGTGCCGGTGCTGAGTGCCGATGGCCAGGTGATCGACGAAAGTCTCGACATCATGCGCTGGGCCCTGGCGCAGAACGATCCGCAAGACTGGTTGCTCAAGGACAATCCTGCCGCAGCAGCGCAAATCGCCAGTCTGATCGAACAGAACGATCAGGTGTTCAAGGTGCACTTGAATCGCTACAAGTACGCCGAGCGCTATCCCGAGCAGCCGATGGAAGTTTATCGCGCCGAAGGCGAGGTGTTCTTGCAAAGGCTGGATGAGTTGCTGGAGGAACGCGACTACTTGCTGGCCGACCATCCAAGCCTGGCCGACGTGGCGCTGATGCCCTTCGTGCGGCAGTTCGCCCACGTCGACCGCGAATGGTTTGCACAGACACCGTATCGGCGGTTGCAGGATTGGTTGCAGCGGTTTCTGGAGTCGGAATTGTTTACCGGAGTGATGCGAAAATAAGAACACCGACACTGTGGCTCTGTGGCTCTGTGGCTCTGTGGCGAGGGAGCTTGCTCCCGTTCGACTGCGCAGCAGTCGCAAATCGGAGAATACGGTATGTCTGGCAAAACCAATCGTCTGAAATTGGGGCCGCTTCGCAGCCCAGCGGGAGCAAGCTCCCTCGCCACAAAAGATTCAGTTGCCAGCTGGGATCACGCGAACACCTCACACATCCCGATCACCGAGCAATCGACCTGGAACGGCCCGAAAACCACCCCTTCAGTCCTGATCGGCGGATTGCCGGCCAGCATCCCCTGGGCCTTGGCGTTTTCGATGTTGCGGGCGATGTTGTGATTGGCTTCGATGGACCGTGCCACCGAGCCCGCCGAGCCCTGCCCGATCCCCAACAAGGAGGATCCGTTGGTCATGAACGCCAGGAAGGCGATGACCCAAAGTCTGTGCCCTTTCATGCGCCGGCGACTCCTGCGAGTTCAGTCTGATCAACGCTCGCGTTTTGCGCACGGTGTTCAAACTGGATGCCGGGATGAGCGACCTGGATCGGTGCTTCAAAGGTGAATTGCGACTGGGCGCAAAGGCTGACCACCAGCACCAGGGCAAGGTAAAGACCGATCGCCACATAGGCGCCGTGCTTGGCAGAAGTGAGAATTGCGCTGGCCATGATGTTCTCCGCAGGCATGTTTCAATGCCCACAGAATCGATCAAAAAAGCCTGGGTAACCACTCAGGGTTATCCATAGTGACCATCAGCTTCATTGATCATTAAGCCAGACTATTTCAGTCTTCAATAAAACTTATCAAGCGTTCCCGGGCTGCATCCGGTTCACCCGGAACAGGGTCGGCCGCCGACAAAATGGGGGTGGAATAGAGGAAAAGAAGAACCAATGCCAGACGCGTCACCATGCTGCCGATCCTTGCCGTGAGGAGGAGTCAAAAAATCAGCGTCAATTTAAACGTATGGCTATGTGATATCAAGCGCGACATTGATGGCAAACTGATACTGTCGCAAATGCGTTATGCAGGAGCGACATCACTCTGATCGTTTTCGACACTTGGCTTTGAACACCACGGTCTTCGATCATCAGTGACTTCGCTCCTGCATAAAGGCAGGGATGAACTTTCAGGCTTGGGTTTTGTGATCCAGCGCGGCGTAGAAGTTGGCGCTCTGTTGCAGGTATTTCTGGGTGTAGCTCTGGGTGTGGGCTTTTTTATCGCTGATTTCAACGTTGGCACTGGCTGGCAGCGCAACGGTGGCAGAAATGGCGGAAGCGGCGATGACAGAGAAGATGTTGAAGTTCATGGCGGTATTCCTCGGATTCAGTTGGCTTGCTTGCCCGGTGGGGCCGTGAAGCAAACTTAACCCTCGAGGGTTCTTGCCTTGAAATGCTTTGTAGCATTACCGAATATCAGCGTCATTGATAAAAGCAGGCAGGCCCCACGAACCGGGGCCTGCGGCCTATTGACGCAGCAGAAACCCGAGATCGCTCGGGGCATCCATCGGCAGTTTTTGCACGGTTTTACCCAGCAGACCGGTCTTGGCATCGCGTTCGACGACGACAATCTGGTTGCTCTTCTGGTTGGCAATCAACAGGAATTTGCCACTCGGGTCGAGGCTGAACTCCCGTGGATGGTCGCCCTCCACCGCCCGACGCTGCAGCTCGCTGAGGTGACCGCTCGCCGGATCGATGGCAAACACCAGCAGCTGATTGGCCGTGCCACGGTTGCTGACGTAGAGGAACTTGCCGTCGGCAGAGGTATGCAACGCCGCGGCAGCCTTGTCTGAAACGGGTTGCCCGGCGGCCAGATCGACCATCTGCGTCTGCTCAAGCGTGCCATCGTGGTAATCGAACACCGCCACCTGAGCGCTCATCTCCATGGCCAGCCAGGCGTGTTTGCCATCGGCGCTGAACAGCAAGTGGCGCGGCCCGCTGCCGGGCGGCAGTTGCACGAATGCCGGGATCGCTGCGATCAACGGCAGATCCGGGTTGGCCTTGGGGTCGAAGCGGTAGGCAAACACCTTGTCCGCCCCCAGGTCGCAGGCAAACACGTACTTGCCATCTGGAGACGGGATCGCCGAATGCACATGGGCCGAGGCCTGGCGCTCGGGATTGACCCGGCTCGCCGGGTGGCTGCTCATCTGTACCACAGGTTTGAGCTTGCCATCGACCGCCACCGGCACCACCGCGAGGGTGCCACCCGGGTCTTCGGCCACCGAGTAATTGCTGACAAACAAATGGCTGCCATCGGCGCTGAGGCTGGAATGGGTCGGCTCGTTGCCCAGGCTTTGCACCTGACTGATCAGGCTCAACGCATGGGTCTTGGGATCGATCGCGTAACTGCTGACGCGCCCGACCGGATCAGCCTGGCCCGGGCCGTTTTCGTTGACCACGAACAGGTGTCGCTGGTCTTTCGACAGGGTCAACCACGATGGGTTTTCGCTTTTGATGATTTGTAGAGGTTTGGCGTTGATCTGCCCGGTCGCGCTGTCGAAGGCCAGGCGATAGATCCCCTGGCTTTGACCGGCGGTGTATGAGCCGACGAGCAGTTGATAGTCATCTGCGGATGCGGCCTGGACGCCCATCGCGCCGATACTGCCGGCCATCAACAGTGGCCAGAGCTTACTCATCCTCAGGTTCATCGTCATCGTTGTCACCGCTGACGACGTCGCCCAGGCAGACCAAACGGTGTTCACCCGAATCACCGGTGATCAACCAGCTTTGCAGCGAGTTGTCGAAGGTCGCCGCCTGGATCTGCGCCGGGGTGAACTCCCAGTGTTTGGCCGCACGGCCATCCATGCATTCAATGTGCAGGTTATCAAACTCGTCGAGGGCGAATTCGAAGGCATGCAGCCCGTCGATTTCCACCATTCCACAGTGTTCGAGGGCATTGAGCAGGGTATCGGTTGCGGAAGTCATGGCAGTCAATCTTTGAATGGGAAAGTCGCAATGATAGCTCATCGCACCCCATTTCCCTCGGTTGGAATGACCAACCTGTGGGAGCGGGCTTGCTCGCGAAAGAGGAGTGTCAGCCAACAGAGATGTTGAATGATAAACCGCATTCGCGAGCAAGCCCGCTCCCACAGGGATTGTGGTTGCCTGTTACAACGCGTCACGGGATGGCTGGCCATCCACCAGACGCTGGATGCGCAGCGGATTGCCGTTCTTCAGCGCGTCCGGCAGCAAACTGTCCGGATAGTTCTGGAAACACACCGGGCGCAGGAAACGATCGATGGCCAGTGTGCCCACAGACGTGCCTCGCGCATCGGACGTTGCCGGGTAAGGCCCGCCGTGGACCATCGAATCGCAGACTTCCACGCCAGTCGGGTAACCATTGAGCAGGATTCGCCCGACCTTCTGTTCCAGTAATGCCGTCAGCCCGGCGAACTGCTCGAGGTCTTGCGGCTCGCCAATGACGGTGGCGGTCAATTGGCCGTGCAGGCCGTTCAGGGCGGCCACCAGTTGCGCCTGATCCGCGACCTCGACCACCACGGTGGTCGGCCCGAACACTTCCTCTTGCAGGACTTTATCGCCATCGATCAGCAGGCGGACATCGGCCTTGAACAGCTGCGGCTGTGCCTGATTGCCCCGTTGCGGATCGCCGGCCAGGTGTTCAATTCCCGGATGCGCGAGCAGTTTTTGCAAGCCTTGGCCATAGCTGCTCAGGGTTCCAGCATTGAGCATGGTTTGCGCCGGCTGGTCGCCCATCAACCCGGCCACTTGCTGCACAAAGGCACTGAACGACGCCGAGCGAATGCCGATCACCAGACCCGGATTGGTGCAGAACTGCCCGCAGCCCTGCACCACCGAGGCCGTGAGGTCCCGGGCAACCGTGTCGGCCCGCGCCTGCAATGCCTGAGGCAACACGATCACCGGGTTGATGCTCGACATCTCGGCGAACACCGGAATCGGTTGCGCACGTGCCGCAGCCATGACGCACAGGGCTCGACCACCCTTGAGCGAGCCGGTGAACCCCACGGCCTGGATGGCCGGATGCTTGACCAGTGCCTCGCCGACACCCCCGCCGTAGATCATATTGAACACGCCGGCCGGCATACCCGTTTTTTCGGCAGCGCGAATGATCGCATCTGCCACCTGCTCGGCCGTGGCCATGTGGCCGCTATGGGCCTTGAACACCACCGGGCACCCGGCAGCCAGCGCCGAGGCGGTATCGCCGCCGGCGGTGGAGAACGCCAGCGGAAAGTTGCTGGCACCAAACACCGCCGCAGGTCCCAGGCCGATGCGGTACTGACGCAGATCCGGACGCGGCAGGGGCTGACGCTCAGGCAATGCCCGGTCGATTCGCGCGCCGTAGAAATCACCGCGACGCAGCACTTTGGCGAACAGGCGCATCTGCCCGCTGGTACGCCCACGCTCGCCTTGAATCCGGCCTGCGGGCAACGCCGTTTCGCGGCAGACGACAGCGACAAAATCATCAGCGAGGGCGTCCAGTTCATCGGCGATGGCATCGAGAAACTGCGCCCGTCGCTCCGCGCTCAGGCTGCGATAGGCCGGATAGGCGGCCGCTGCTGCGTTGGCCGCCGCATCGACTTCCTGCGGTGTCGCCTGAAAAAAATCGTGGGGCAAGGTCTCGCCGGTGCTGGCATCGACACTCTGCAACTTGACGCTGCCGGCGGCGCTACGTTGGCCGCCGATGTAGTTGTGACCAAGAATCCGGATCATGGGCAAATCCTCAAAGTGTGCCGACAGTGCCGGGTTCGAAAGCCGCCGGGACCGGTGCGATGCCATTGATCAACGGTGCGCCGAATTCAGCCTGGGTGATCTCGAACACATCACCCGGTCGGGTGCGAATGCCGTCGGCAAAGGACAGGGTCGCGGTACCGAAGAAGTGAATGTGCACGTCCCCCGGGCGCAGGAACTGGCTGTACTTGAAATGATGGAATTCCAGGTTGGCGAGGCTGTGGCACATGTTCGCCTCGCCACTGAGGAACTCGTTCTGCCACAGCACTTCGCCGTTGCGCAGGATGCGGCTGGTGCCCGCCAGATGTTGCGGCAGTTCGCCGACCCGCAGTTCCGGGCCGTAGCTGCAGCTACGCAGTTTCGAATGGGCCAGGTACAGGTAGTTCTTGCGCTCCATGACGTGGTCGGAGAACTCGTTGCCCACGGCAAAACCCAGGCGATACGGCTTGCCGTCGTGACCGATCACGTACAGGCCAGCGATCTCCGGCTCTTCACCGGCATCTTCGGCAAACGGCGGCAATGGAAACGGCTGCCCCGGCCTTACGACGATGCTGCCATCGCCTTTGTAAAACCATTCCGGTTGCACGCCGGCTTCATTCGCCGCCGGCTTGCCACCCTCCACGCCCCATTTGAAAATGCGCATGGTGTCGGTCATCGCGGTTTCGTCGCCGCTTTGCTGGTGCATCTTGTCCCGGGCCGACGCGCTGCCCAGATGGGTCAGGCCCGTACCGCTGACCAGCATGTGCGCCGGGTCCGGATGGTCCAGCGGCGGCAGGATGCGCCATTGCGTCTGCAGTTCGGCATAGTCATGGCTGATGCCCAGCCCCAGGCTCTGCACCTGTTGCTCAAGGCTCGCACCCGCCTCGATCGCCGCCAGTGCCAGGTCGCGGACAGTGCGCGCGTCCTGCACTTCACGCACCAGACCGTTGTCGACCACGCCGACACGGCGTTCACCGTTACTCAATTCGAATTGAACCAAATGCATGAATTTTCTCCTGTTAACCCAGAACCTGGGCAAACACGCCCCCCTGTGGGAGCGGGCTTGCCCGCGATGACGGCGGCACATTCAACATTGATGTGCCAGACAGATTGCTATCGCGGGCAAGCCCGCTCCCACAGGGTCCGTGGTGATTAACTGTTCCCTGTCAGGTACGCGACGCCCCACGCGCACTCGCCGCAAACTCATCGACCGGCAACACGTGCTTGCACTCCAGCAAGCGATACACCACACCGGTCAACACCAGCCCGAACACCATCACGCCCGAAAGGAAATACAGGCCCGAAGCCAGGTTGCCGGTGTATTCCTTGAGTGCGCCGATCACGAATGGGCCGAGGTAGCCGCCGAGGTTGCCCACCGAGTTGATCAAGGCTATCCCCGCCGCCGCGCTGGCGCCGGCAAAGAAGCGGCCCGGCAAGGTCCAGAACACCGCCGTGCAGGAGAACAACGCGAATGCCACCAGGCACAGCGCCGCCAGTTGCAGCACCGGCACCGACAGCCAGGCGCTGAGAAACAGGCCAATCGCACCCAGCACGTAAAGCACGGCGAGGTGGCCGTAGCGGTCATTCAAGCGATCGGAACTGCGCGGAATGATCAGCAGGCCGACGATACCGAAGATATACGGCACCGCGGAAACGAAACCGGTCACCAGGTCGCTGCCGCCGAACTGCTTGATCAGTGTCGGCAACCATAAGCCGAGGCCATAGATGCTCAGGGTCACCGGCAAATAGAACAGCGCCAACAGCAGGACGCGCTTGTCCTTGAGGGCGTGCAGCGGATTGCCGTGTCGGGTCTGGCCGTACGCGTCCAGGTCCTTTTTCAGCTCGCCGCTCAGCCAGTCTTTTTCCGTCTGGTCCATCCACTTCACTTGCTGCGGGCCGTCCGGCAACCAGCGCAGCACTGGCCAGGTCAGCAGGATCGCCGGGGTGCCGATGACAATGAACAGCCACTGCCAGCCGTGCAGCCCGAGCACGCCATCCATACCCAGCAGGCCGCCGGACACGGGGCCTGTGATCATCATCGCAATGGGTTGCGAGAGGATGAACAGCCCGAGGATCTTGCCGCGATGGCGCACCGGGAACCATTGGGTGATGTAGTACAGGACGCCTGGGAAGAACCCGGCCTCGGCGGCGCCGAGTAGAAAGCGCATCACATAGAAGCTGTTCGGCCCCTGGACGAAGGCCATGCCGATGGTGATGGCGCCCCATGTAAGCATGATCCGCGCGAACCAGCGCCGTGCGCCGAAGCGGTCGAGCATCAGGTTGCTGGGGATTTCCAGCAGGAAGTAGCCAATGAAGAACAGCCCGGCGCCAAGGCCGTAGGCCGCATCGCCCAGACCGATGTCGGCGCCCATGTGCAGTTTGGCGAAGCCCACTGCGGAGCGGTCCACGTAGGCGATCAGGTACAGCAGGATCAGGAAGGGAATCAGTTTCAACGTGATGCGACGGATAAGCCGCAGTTCCTGGCTCATGAGATCGGTCTCCGATTGTTGTTGTTATGGAACCTCGGGGGACGCCTCTCGCGAAAGATTCGCCAGGGCCATCCCTCCGTTTGAGCGGACTATATAGTAATACTATTTATTCAACAACACTTCCAAACAGAGCAATTTGAGCTTATGTTACGCCTCAGCTCGAACTATATAGTCATACAATAAGAGAACAAATCATGTCTGATAAGAAACCCACCCTGCGCTCCGCCCAATGGTTTGGCACGGCCGACAAGAACGGCTTCATGTACCGCAGCTGGATGAAGAATCAGGGCATCGCCGACCACCAGTTCCATGGCAAGCCGATCATCGGCATCTGTAACACCTGGTCGGAACTGACTCCGTGCAACGCGCATTTCCGCCAGATTGCCGAGCACGTCAAACGCGGCGTGATCGAGGCCGGCGGCTTCCCGGTGGAGTTCCCGGTGTTCTCCAACGGCGAATCCAACCTGCGTCCTACCGCCATGCTCACCCGTAACCTGGCGAGCATGGACGTGGAAGAAGCCATTCGCGGCAACCCGATCGATGGCGTGGTGCTGCTGACCGGTTGCGACAAAACCACCCCGGCACTGCTGATGGGCGCCGCCAGTTGTGACGTGCCGGCCATCGTCGTCACCGGCGGGCCGATGCTCAACGGCAAGCACAAGGGCAAGGACATCGGCTCCGGCACCGTGGTCTGGCAGCTCAGCGAACAGGTCAAGGCCGGCACCATCAGCATCGACGACTTCCTCGCGGCCGAGGGCGGCATGTCCCGCTCGGCCGGCACCTGCAACACCATGGGCACGGCCTCGACCATGGCCTGCATGGCCGAAGCACTCGGCACTTCCCTGCCCCACAACGCCGCGATCCCGGCCGTGGATGCGCGCCGTTATGTGTTGGCCCACATGTCCGGCATGCGTGCCGTGGAGATGGTGCGTGAAGACCTGAAACTGTCGAAGATCCTCACCAGGGAAGCCTTTGAAAACGCCATTCGCGTCAACGCTGCCATCGGTGGTTCGACCAATGCGGTGATCCACCTCAAAGCCATCGCCGGGCGTATTGGCGTGGAGCTGGACCTCGACGATTGGACCCGCATTGGTCGCGGCATGCCGACTATCGTCGACCTGCAACCGTCAGGGCGCTTCCTGATGGAAGAGTTCTATTACGCCGGTGGCTTGCCGGCGGTGCTGCGTCGCCTCGGCGAAGCCAACCTGATCCCGAACCCGAATGCCCTGACCGTCAACGGCAAATCCATCGGCGAGAACACCAGGGATGCGCCGATCTATGGCGAAGACGAAGTGATCCGCACCCTCGACAACCCGATCCGTGCCGACGGCGGCATCTGTGTTTTGCGCGGCAACCTGGCACCGCTGGGCGCCGTGCTCAAGCCGTCCGCCGCCGCGCCGGAACTGATGCAGCATCGCGGCCGTGCGGTGGTGTTCGAGAACTTCGACATGTACAAGGCGCGGATCAACGACCCGGAACTGGACGTGGATGCCAACTCGATCCTGGTGATGAAGAACTGCGGGCCGAAGGGTTATCCGGGCATGGCCGAAGTGGGCAACATGGGTTTGCCAGCCAAGCTGCTGGCCCAGGGTGTAACCGACATGGTGCGCATTTCCGATGCGCGCATGAGCGGCACCGCGTACGGCACTGTTGTCCTCCACGTCGCCCCGGAAGCCGCTGCCGGTGGACCGCTGGCCGCAGTGAAAGAAGGCGACTGGATCGAACTCGATTGCGCCAGCGGCCGTTTGCACCTGGATATTCCGGATGCAGAACTGGCCGCGCGCATGGCCGAACTGCAACCGCCGCAGAACCTGATCGTCGGTGGGTATCGTCAGCTGTACATCGACCATGTGCTGCAAGCGGACCAGGGTTGCGACTTCGACTTCCTGGTCGGTTGTCGCGGGGCTGAAGTGCCGCGCCATTCCCACTGATACCGCCCTCTAATGGGGGAGCGGGCTTGCTCGCGAATACGGTTTATCATTCAACATTTCAGTTGGCTGAGATTCCGCATTCGCGAGCAAGCCCGCTCCCACATTCGATTTTCGTCTGCCTCAAGATTGCGCCGCGCCTGCTATCATGCGCGACACCTCATCGCACAGGATCGCGTGGTTCCCCATGGATTACCGCAAACCCTCCGACCGCAAAAGCATGCACTCGCGCATTGTCCAGGAACTGGGCATGCAGATCGTCTCGGGACGTTTCCTGCCGGACGACAAACTGCCCGCCGAAGCGCAGTTGTGCGAAGAATATGCGGTCAGCCGGCCGGTACTGCGCGAAGCCACCCGAGTATTGGTTGCCAAGGGCCTGGTGTATTCCCGCCCGCGCGTCGGGACCGTGGTCAAGCCGCGCAAGGACTGGCACATGCTCGATCCAGACGTGCTGCACTGGCTGATGCAAAGCAGCCCACAGAATGAGTTTTTCGACCTGCTGACCAGTGTGCGCAGCATCATCGAACCGGCCGCTGCCGCCCTCGCCGCACAATTCGCCACCGAGGCGGACATCGCGTCCATCGGTGAGGCCTACCAACGCATGGAAGCCGCACCGACACCGGAGGCGCTGTTGCAGCCGGACCTGGACTTCCACAGTCGCATCGCCGACGCCACGCACAACGACTTGCTGGCCAACCTGTGCAACATGCTCTCGGTGGCGATTGCCGAAGCCTTGAAGCATTCGAACCAGCGGCCGAACCTGCATGAACTGGCGCTGCCGCGGCACAAGGCGATCCTGACCGCCATCGAAAACCGCGACGCCCTCGGCGCACGGCATGCGACGCTGGTGCAGCTGGATGATGCGCGTAATGCGTTGAATGTCGTATTGGGCACCGATCTTTCATAACGACCAAAGAACCCATGTGGGAGCGGGCTTGCTCGCGAAAGCGGCGTGTCAGTCGACATCAATGGTGACTGTCAGTCCCCTTTCGCGAGCAAGCCCGCTCCCACATTGGACGGTGTGAAATTCGAAGCAAAAAAAAGCCGCAACCTGAGGTTGCGGCTTTTTCATTTCAGCGTGGATCAGTGGGCGAACAACGAATTGCCCTTCTGTCCCGCCAGTTTTTCAGGCTTGATCAGGAACCGCGCCAGTGCCGGCAACAGCCACAGCGCACCGAACATGTTCCACAGCAGCATGAAGGTCAGCATCAGGCCCATGTCGGCCTGGAACTTGATGGCCGAGAAGATCCAGGTGCACACGCCGATGGCCAGGCACAGACCGGTGAACAGCACCGCCTTACCGGTGGACTTCAGCGTCTGGTAGTAGGCTTCTTGCAGCGGCAAACCGGCACGCAGGAAGCTTTCCAGGCGACTGTAGATGTAGATGCCGTAGTCCACGCCAATCCCCACCCCAAGCGCCACGACCGGCAGGGTCGCGACTTTCACACCGATGCCCATGAAGGCCATCAGGGCGTTGCCGAGTACCGAGGTCAGCACCAGCGGCAGCACGATGCACAAGGTCGCCGCCCAGGAGCGGAAGGTGATCATGCACATGACCGCCACACAGATGTACACCAGGATCAGGATGGTCAGCTCGGACTTCTTGATCACTTCGTTGGTGGCCGCCTCGATCCCGGCGTTACCGGCAGCGAGGATGAACTCCAGGCCTTCCTTGTTGTTTTCCTTGGCGAACTCCTGCACCGCAAGCACCGCGCGATCCAGGGTCTCGGCCTTGTGATCGTTGAGGAACACCAGCACCGGCGCCAGGGAGCAACTGTTGTTATACAGGCCATCAGCGCGGGCGATGGAGTTGTTCAGCACATCAGGGTTACGCGACAGGGTTTCCCATTTCAGGTTGCCTTCGTTCATGCCCTTGATCATTTGCTTGGACACGGTCACCAGGGAAATTGCCGACTGCACGCCCTCGGTGTTCTGCATCTTCCACATCAGCTCGTCGATCGGCGCCATGGCTTCGTAGCGCGAGCAGCCTTCGGACTTGGTCTTGACCATCACCACCAGCACATCGGAACTGGTCGAGTAGTTCTTGATGATGAAGTTGTTGTCCTTGTTGTAGCGCGAGTCCGGACGCAGTTCCGGAGCACCCTGGTCGAGGTCGCCGATTTTCAGGTTCTGGCTGTACCAGAGGCCGCCACCAAAGGCGATCAGCGCCAGCAGGATGGAAACCGGCGCGACTTTCGGGCTGGCGAAATTTGCCAGCAGCCGCCAGAACGGATGTTCGCGATGCGCGTCCTTTTTGCTGCGTTCGACGGCGCGCTTGCTGATGCCGACATAGGAAATCGCCACCGGCAACAGGATCAGGTTGGTGAACACGATCACCGCCACACCGATGGATGCGCCGATGGCCAGTTCGCGGATCACCCCGATATCGATGATCAGCAGCGTGATGAAACCCACGGCATCGGCGAGGATCGCGATCATCCCCGGCAGGAACAATTGACGGAAAGTGCGCCGCGCCGCCGTCAGGGCGTTGTCCGCTTCACTGGATTGCAGGGCGATCCCGTTGATCTTCTGCACGCCGTGGGAAATACCGATGGCGAAGATCAGGAACGGCACCAGCATCGAATAGGGGTCGAGCCCGAAGCCGAAGAAGTGCATCAACCCCAGCTGCCAGACCACCGCCACCAGCGTCGTGCTCAACACCGCGACGGTACTGCGCAGGCAATTGGTGAACCACAGCAGGAGGATCAGAGTGATGACGAAGGCGATGCCGAAGAACATCACGACCATCACCAGGCCATCGATCAGGTCACCGACCTTCTTGGCGAAACCGACGATGTGGATCTTCACGTTCGGGTTCTGTGCTTCGAACTTGTTGCGGATCTTGTCTTCAAGTTCGTGGGAGAACTGACGGTAGTCCAGCGCCAGCAGCTTGCCCTGGTCCTGCGGGTCCGGGTAGGACTCCAGCAACGGAATATCGACGATGCTCGACTTGAAATCGTTGGACACCAGGCGCCCGACCTGGCCGGACTTGAGCACGTTGTTGCGCAGCAGATCGAGGCTGGCCTGGGAGCCGTTGTAGCTCTGCGGAATCACCTCACCGCCGGCGAAGCCCTCCTCCGTCACTTCGGTCCAGCGAACGCTGGGGCTCCACAGCGACTTGAGACCGGATCGGTCGACACCGGAGATGTAGAACACCTCGTCGTTGATCTGACGCAGGGTCTCCATGTACTCCTTGGAGAAGATGTCGCCATCGGTGGCTTCCACCGAAATCCGCACCGTGTTGCCCAGGTTCGCCAGATCGTTGCGGTGCTCCATCATCTTCTGGATGAAGGGATGCTCCAGCGGGATCATTTTTTCGAAACTGGTGGACGGCCGGATCAGCGTCGCCTGCCAAAACAGGAAAATACTGACCAGCAGGCAGATGGTGATCACTGCCGGGCGGTTGTTGAAGATCAGGCGCTCAAGAAACGTCGCCTTGTCCTGATGATGAGTGCTCAAGGAAGTCATAGCCCCGCCTTCTTATTATTAACCCGGCTCATTTGCCCGACTCGGTGCCGTTTGGCGAGGTGACGCGAACGCCGCCCTGCCCGGCCAGAACCAGATTGCCATTGCCTGCCGCAGTCACCGCCGAGACCGAAATACGGTCCGGACGGTTGACCACCTTGAAGGTTTCGCCATTGTCACTGCTGCGAATCACCGAGCCACCGTTACCGACGATCACGATGGAACCATCGTCGAGCAGCGTGCCGCCGGACAGCCCGAACTCCAGAGCGCCGCGTTCAGCCTTGAGCTCGACCTGCTCCCAGGTGCTGCCGAAATCCGTGGAGCGATAAAGGTTGCCGCGCAGACCGTAGGCCAGCAGCGTATTGGCTTGTGCTGTGCCGATCACGCCGAAAAGCGAACCTTCGTACGGGCCTTCGAGCTTCTCCCAGGTCTGGCCCCAATCGGCGGAGCGGAACATGCTGCCCTGCTCGCCGACGATGAACAGCCCGGCGTCCTTGACCGCGGCAATCGCGTTCAGGTGGTACTGGTCTTCGTTGTCCAGGCGGTCGCTGGCGTCTTCCCAATGCTTGCCACCGTCGGTGGTTTCCATCAGCGAGCCATAAGCACCCACGGCAAAGCCGCTGTCGACGTCCTTGAACCAGACATCGAGCAGCGGCGATTCGCGTTTCAGATCTTCGAATTGCTTGGTCCAGGTCGCGCCGCCGTCCTCGCTGGCGAGGATCTGCGCGTCATGGCCGACGGCCCAGCCGTGCTTGTCATCGACAAAAAACACCGACGTCAGCAGGGCCCGGGTCGGGACCTTGGCCTGGGCCCAGGTGGCGCCCTGGTCATCGGAATACAGGATGTGCCCACGATCCCCGACCGCCACCAGGCGCTTGCCGGCGTGGACGACATCGAGCATCAGGCTTTTGGCAGCCTTGGCAGATTCAATGGAATAAACAACGTCGGATGCTGGCGCCGCCGCGGCCAGCACTGGTGCCGACAGCATGGCAGAGCCCAACAGCGAGAGCGCTGTAGCCAGCAACGCGAATTTGCGCAGTGCCGGCGGGCGGCAGATACCCACACCCATGACAGGCTCACTCATAGACCTTCCCCCATTATTATTGTTAGGTCGTTCAACCTTTCAGGGCGCCGCAAGGGTGCGTGTCTGGACCGGCTGTTTCAGAGCATAGTCCTGAAACCCGCAATCCAGAGCCCCTTCGGAAGCTGGCTTATCCTATCGGTGTTTTTTAATGTCTGACAATCGACGCCACGTTATCTTTTGTTAACCGGGGGGATGGGGGCTTGTTCTGAATGATTGGGTATCAGGTGGGGTGATTGGGGGGTTGGTGGTTGTGGTCGGTCGTCGGTGTACATATCCGTTGTTGCGGTAACGGCTGCTTGTTCAATCGGTGTACATATCCGTTGCTGCGGTAACGGCTGCTTGTTCAATCGGTGTACATATCCGTTGCTGCGGTAACGGCTGCT
>NZ_AKJM01000077.1 GCF_000282335.1 Pseudomonas sp. GM48 | reverse complement strand
AACCGACTGAACTACCGCTGCGTATCGCTTTGAGCAGATGCTCAAGTAACTCGTCTGATTGAAAACTCAGTAGCTTTTCAATCTCGAACCAGATGAATCTGACTCGGAAAATATGGCGCAGCGGACGGGACTCGAACCCGCGACCCCCGGCGTGACAGGCCGGTATTCTAACCGACTGAACTACCGCTGCGCGTCGGTGGAGGCATTTCAGCCTACCTCTTGCTTTCGCAAGTATCTCGGGAGTGGTGGGTGATGACGGGATCGAACCGCCGACATTCTGCTTGTAAGGCAGACGCTCTCCCAGCTGAGCTAATCACCCGTTTGCATCTCCGAGGCCGCGAAATTTACGCAGGTAGAGAACCTAAGTCAATACCCTGCTTGAAGTTTTTCGAAAAAAGACAAAATTGTGTATAGGCAGCAAGACCGTTTTCGCGAGCAAGCCCGCTCCCACAGGGGAATGCATTCCAAATGTGGGAGCGGGCTTGCTCGCGAAAGCGGCAGCACATTCAACATCAATCCCGGAGCTTACTCGCTGTAAATCATCTTCTTGGTCATGCCGCCATCGACCACGAATTCCTGCCCAGTGACAAAACCGGCATTCCTCGACAGCAGCCAGGCCACCATCGCCGCGACATCCTCAACCGTCCCCACCCTGCCCGCCGGATGCTGGGCATGATCGGCCTCGGTCAATGGTTCGGCACGCCGCGCCGATGGGTCGCGCGCATCGATCCAGCCAGGACTGACGGCATTGACTCTGATTTCCGGCCCCAGGCTAATGGCTAACGCATGAGTCAGGGCCAACAAGCCGCCCTTGCTCGCTGCATAGGCCTCTGTGTCGGGCTCCGATTGCGCGGCGCGGGTCGAGGCCAGATTGACGATGGCGCCGCTGTGAGCGCGCAGGTACGGCGCACAGTGCTTGGCCAGCAACATCGGCCCACTGAGGTTCACCGCCAACACCCGATTCCAGTGAGCCAGATCAAGACTTTCCAGGGTGATGTTATGCGGATCGGCAACCGCCGCATTGCACACCAGCGCATCCAGGCGCCCGAACTGGCCGAGCACCTCGGCCACGCCCAGCGCAACTTGCCCCTCGTTGGCGACATCCATGGCGATGAACCAGGCGTTGTCCCCCAGCACTTTCGCCACTTTCGAACCGCGCTCCCGGTCCAGATCCGTCAGCACGACTTGCCAGCCTTCGCTGATCAGCCAGGCCGAAATCCCCAGGCCTATGCCCCGCGCAGCACCGGTCACCAGCGCTACGCGGCCATTGGAGCCGGTGTTTGGCGCAGACAACTCGATCACAACGCAGCCAGGCCGCGCGCCAGATCGGCTTGCAGGTCTGCAACGTCTTCCAGGCCGACCGCAATGCGGATCAGGCTGTCACGAATGCCCGCCGCTTCACGCTCTTGCGGCGCCAGACGACCATGGGACGTGGTACTCGGATGCGTGATGGTGGTCTTGCTGTCGCCCAGGTTGGCGGTGATCGAAATCAGGCGCGTGGCATCGATAAAGCGCCAGGCGCCCTCTTTGCCACCCTTCACCTCAAAACTGACAACCGCACCGAAACCCTTCTGCTGGCGCAGCGCCAGCTCGTGCTGCGGATGGCTCTTGAGGCCAGCGTAATGGACTTTCTCGATACCCTCCTGCTGCTCCAGCCACTCGGCCAGTTGCTGGGCGTTGGCACAATGGGCCTTCATGCGCAGGTTCAGGGTTTCCAGGCCCTTGAGGAAGATCCAGGCGTTGAACGGGCTCAAGGTCGGCCCGGCGGTACGCAGGAAGCCAACCACTTCTTTCATCTGCTCGCTGCGACCGGCGACCACGCCGCCCATGCAACGACCCTGGCCATCGATGAACTTGGTGGCCGAGTGCACGACGATGTCCGCGCCCATTTTCAGCGGCTGCTGCAAAGCCGGGGTGCAGAAGCAGTTGTCGACCACCAGCATCGCGCCTTTGGCGTGAGCGATTTTCGCCAGTTCGGCGATGTCGACCAACTCGGCCAGCGGGTTGGACGGCGACTCGACGAACAGCAGTTTGGTGTTGGGCTTGATCGCCGCGTCCCAGCCGGACAAATCCGCCAGGGCAACGTAGTCGACTTCAATGCCGAAGCGCTTGAAGTACTTTTCGAACAGGCTGATGGTCGAGCCGAATACACTGCGCGACACCAGCACATGATCACCGGCGCTGCACAGGCTCATCACCACGGCCATGATGGCCGCCATGCCGGTGGCCGTGGCCACGGCTTGCTCGGCACTTTCCAGAGCGGCGATGCGCTCTTCGAACGCACGCACGGTCGGGTTGGTGTAGCGCGAGTAAACGTTGCCCGGTACTTCGCCGGCGAAGCGCGCAGCAGCGTCGGCGGCAGTACGGAATACATAGCTGGAGGTGAAGAACATCGGATCACCGTGTTCGCCTTCCGGCGTACGGTGCTGACCGGCGCGTACGGCCAGGGTATCGAACGCTACACCTTCGAGGTCGCTGTCCAGCCGACCGGCATCCCAATCCTGACTCATGCTGTCACTCCTTGCCCTGCTCTTGATAGATAAAAGTCTTTTTACCAGATACAAAACCGGCCCCTCAGGGCCGGTAGAAACTCAGTTGTTGTACAGATCGATGATCGCACTGACTGCCTGCGTCTTGACCTTGGAGGCATCGTTGCGTGCCTGCTCGATCTTGTTCAGGTAAGCCTCGTCGACGTCGCCGGTGACGTACTGGCCGTCGAACACCGCGCAATCGAACTTGTCGATCTTGATCTTGCCGCCACCGACCGCTTCGATCAAGTCAGGCAGGTCCTGATAGATCAGCCAGTCGGCGCCGATCAGGTCAGCCACGTCCTGGGTCGAACGGTTGTGCGCGATCAGTTCGTGAGCGCTCGGCATGTCGATGCCGTAGACGTTCGGGTAGCGAACCGCTGGCGCCGCGGAACAGAAGTAGACGTTCTTGGCGCCGGCCTCACGGGCCATCTGGATGATCTGCTTGCAAGTGGTACCGCGAACGATGGAGTCATCCACCAGCATCACGTTCTTGCCGCGGAATTCCAGCTCGATGGCGTTGAGCTTCTGGCGTACGGATTTTTTCCGCGCAGCCTGGCCCGGCATGATGAAGGTCCGGCCGATGTAGCGGTTCTTCACGAAGCCTTCGCGGAACTTCACGCCCAGGTGATTCGCCAGCTCCAACGCCGCAGTGCGGCTGGTGTCCGGAATCGGGATAACCACATCGATGTCGTGATCCGGACGCTCGCGCAGGATCTTCTCGGCGAGTTTCTCACCCATGCGCAGACGGGCCTTGTAGACCGACACGCCGTCGATGATCGAATCCGGACGCGCCAGGTAGACGTGTTCGAAGATGCACGGAGTCAGGGACGGGTTGGTCGCGCACTGACGGGTGTACAGCTTGCCCTCTTCAGTGATGTAGACCGCTTCGCCTGGTGCCAGGTCGCGAATCAGGGTGAAGCCGAGCACGTCCAGGGAAACGCTTTCCGAGGCGATCATGTACTCGACGCCTTCGTCGGTGTGGCGCTGGCCGAAAACGATCGGGCGGATGCCGTGCGGGTCGCGGAAACCGACGATGCCGTAGCCTGTGATCATCGCCACGACGGCATAACCACCGACGCAACGATTGTGCACGTCAGTGACGGCGGCGAAAACGTCTTCTTCGGTCGGCTGCAACTTGCCGCGCTGGGCCAGTTCGTGCGCGAACACGTTGAGCAGCACTTCCGAGTCGGAACTGGTGTTGACGTGGCGCAGGTCAGATTCGTAAATCTCCTTGGCCAGTTGTTCAACGTTGGTCAGGTTACCGTTGTGCGCCAGGGTGATGCCGTAAGGCGAGTTGACGTAAAACGGTTGAGCTTCGGCCGATGTCGAGCTGCCCGCGGTTGGATAACGCACATGGCCAATGCCCATGTGACCGACCAGACGCTGCATGTGACGCTGCTGGAACACGTCACGCACCAGACCGTTGTCCTTGCGCAGGAATAACCGGCCATCATGGCTGGTCACGATACCGGCAGCGTCCTGGCCGCGGTGCTGGAGGACGGTTAGCGCGTCATACAGCGCCTGATTGACGTTCGACTTACCGACGATACCGACGATGCCACACATGCGACGCAACCCCTACTTAATGGATCTGAACTGAGCACTACTTACTGAGGCGTTTTGGCCATCGGCAAGAGTTGCTCCTTGAACGGAATATCAGCGGGTACGCTGATTCCGCTGGCAAGCCACTGACTGCTCCACCCAAGAATCAGGTTTTTGGACCAGTCTGCGACCAATAGAAATTTTGGCACGAGCTGTGACTCTTTCCACCACCCGTCCTGCTGTACCGGCCCCAGGCTCAACAGCCCGACGGCAATGACCACCAGCAGCCCGCCACGCGCGGCGCCGAAGGCCATGCCGAGGAATCGGTCGGTCCCGGAGAGCCCGGTGACGCGAACCAGTTCGCCGATAAGATAATTGATCATTGCGCCTACGATTAAAGTGGCGACAAACATGATGGCACAGCCCGTGATTATACGGGCCGACGGCGTTTGAATGTACCCGCCGAGGTACTCGGACAATGAGCCACCGAACATCCAGGCTACGACTCCTGCGATGATCCAGGTCAGCAGCGACAGCGCTTCTTTGACGAAGCCGCGGCTCAGACTGATCAATGCGGAGATGGCGACGATTGCTACGATCGCCCAGTCAACCCAGGTAAATGGCACAGTGCAGCCTACAGACGGATAAGGCGGCGCATTTTAGCAGAGCCCATGCTTATCGGTAAGCTGCGATTGTCAGTGCATTTCAAATCGGGGCGATAGTTTTAGCCACGTTCTGGCTGAAAGCGCACGACAAACCCCTTGAGGTTCTGCTGGCGGTTCAGCAAGTCACGCAGCCGGTCAGCTTCAGCGCGCTCGATCAGCGGCCCGACAAACACACGATTTTTGCCATCGGCGCTACGGATGTAGGCGTTATAACCCTGGCTGCGCAAGGTTTTCTGAAGTTTTTCTGCGCTTTCACGATTCGACAGGCTGGCCAGTTGCACCGACCAGCTGACAGACAAACCATTGGCATCGACGCGGCTTTGCGTGGTGTCCGGCTTGCCCGGCGCAGCTGTGATGGGCTGGGCAGGCGCTATCGCCGGTTTAGCGGCCAGAGCCGGGACCGGTGCTGGTGCAGGCGGCGGAGTAACCGGTTTGGCAGCAGGCGCCGGAGCCACCGGAGTTGTTGGCACCGCCGCTTCCTGCTGGGCGATTTCGTCATCGCTCGGCACGGGTTCCTGAGGCAAGGCTTGCGGCTCAGGCACCACCACTGGCTCGACCTGCACCTGAGGCAGCGCAGGCGCTTGCGGAGCCGCTGGCGCTTCGACCGTCACCTGGCGCTGTTCGTCCTGGCGGGAAAACAGCATCGGCAGAAAAATAACCGCCAGCGCGACCAACACCAGGGCGCCAACCATGCGCTGTTTGTATGCCTTATCCAGCAATGCCATTTGCCGCGTCCTCCGTGGAGCGCCGGGCCAGCCATTCAAGGGCCTCGGCGACACAATAAAATGATCCGAACAACAGGATTTCGTCGTCGCTCGTGGCCTGCGCGCACTGCCCTTCCAGGGCGGCCGCCACACTTTCGTATGACGTGACCGAAGCACCAAGACCCTGCAACGCGTCGTGCAAATCCGTCACCGAACGCGCCCGAGGCGAATCCAGAGGTGCGACAGCCCAGTGCTGGACACTAGCATTCAATTCGCCGACAACACCACCCAGGTCTTTGTCCGCCAGCAGCCCGAACACCGCCAGACGCCTGCCGACCGGCGGGCGACTGGCCAGACGACGGGCCAGATACTCCGCCGCATGGGGGTTATGCCCCACATCCAGCAATAGATTCAAGCGTTTGCCTTGCCACTCGAACTCGCGGCGATCCAGACGACCGACCACCTTCGTTGCCCGCAGCGCTTCGATAATCCGCGCATCCACCCAAGGCAAGTCGAGCAGCAAGTAAGCCTGCAACGCCAGCGCAGCGTTTTCCATCGGCAGATCGAGCAACGGCAGGTCGCGCAGTTCAACCGCACGCCCTTGCGCATCGACACCGCGCCACTGCCAGTTGTGATCGGTCATACCGAGATCAAAATCGCGCCCACGCAGGAAAAACGGGCAATTGAGCTCGCGCGCCTTGTCCAGCAGTGGTTGTGGAGGATTCAGATCGCCGCAGAGCGCAGGCGCGCCCTGACGGAAAATACCGGCCTTTTCAAAGGCCACGGACTCTCGGGTATCACCGAGGTAATCCGCATGATCGACGCCAATACTGGTGACCAGCGCCACGTCGGCGTCCACCACGTTGACCGTATCCAGACGACCGCCCAGGCCGACTTCCAGCACCACCGCATCGAGCCCGGAGCGCTGGAACAGCCAGAATGCCGCCAGAGTGCCCATTTCGAAGTAAGTCAGGGAAGTGTCGCCGCGCCCGGCCTCTACCGCAGCAAAGGCCTCGCACAGCTCGGCATCCGTGGCTTCGACGCCATTGACCTGTACCCGCTCGTTGTAACGCAGCAGGTGCGGGGAGTTGTAGACCCCCACTTTCAAGCCCTGAGCCCGCAGCAAGGAAGCCACAAACGCACAGGTGGAACCCTTGCCGTTGGTCCCGGTGACCGTAATCACCCGAGGCGCCGGCTTGCCCAGTCCCATGCGGGACGCTACCTGCTGCGACCGCTCCAATCCCATATCGATGGCTGAAGGGTGCAACTGCTCAAGGTAGGCGAGCCATTCGCCAAGGGTACGTTCGATCATAGGCTGGCTGGCACCGGCGGAACCACGATCGGCTCGATGGGTGCAGCAACGAACTTCGGCGTCGGCAGGCCCATCATTTGCGCTAGCAGATTGCCCAGGCGCGGACGCAGCTCCTGACGGTCGATGATCATGTCGATGGCACCGTGCTCCAGCAGGAACTCGCTACGCTGGAAGCCTTCCGGCAGTTTTTCACGCACGGTTTGTTCGATCACACGCGGACCGGCAAAACCGATCAACGCCTTCGGCTCGCCGACAATCACGTCGCCCAGCATCGCCAGACTGGCGGAAACGCCGCCGTAGACCGGATCGGTCAACACCGAGATGAATGGGATGCCTTCTTCACGCAGGCGTGCCAGTACCGCGGAGGTCTTGGCCATCTGCATCAGGGAAATCAGCGCTTCCTGCATCCGCGCACCGCCGGAAGCCGCGAAGCAGACCATCGGGCAACGTTTTTCCAGGGCGTAGTTGGCGGCACGAACAAAACGCTCGCCGACGATGGCGCCCATCGAACCACCCATGAAGGAAAATTCGAACGCCGAAACCACGACCGGCATGCCCAGCAAAGTACCGCTCATGGAAACCAGTGCGTCTTTTTCGCCGGTCTGCTTTTGTGCCGCGGTCAGGCGGTCCTTGTACTTCTTGCCGTCGCGGAATTTCAGACGGTCAACCGGCTCCAGGTCTGCACCCAGTTCGGTACGGCCTTCAACGTCGAGGAAGATGTCGATACGGGCGCGGGCGCCGATACGCATGTGATGGTTGCACTTGGGGCAAACGTCCAGGGTCTTTTCCAACTCCGGACGATACAGCACAGCCTCGCAAGACGGGCATTTGTGCCAAAGACCTTCAGGCACCGAGCTCTTCTTGACCTCGGAACGCATGATCGAAGGGATCAGTTTGTCTACTAACCAGTTGCTCATGCTTTCTTTCTCCAGTACCGGCGGCCCGAACGCTCTGGTTCGCGACCCCGTGTATGCCCTAGCGCTAAATTCATGTGTGCGGCGATGATCAGTGAATGGCCGGATCAGCGAAACGTGACCTGCGTACCACCCCATAACCCTCAGCCGTTTTGTACAGTGCAGTGGACGGCGGCAGTCTGCCAGCCGTCACATCAACAGGTGCTACCGCGTACCGCTTTGATAAATGCCTGAATCTTTGCGTGATCCTTGATGCCCTTGCTCGCCTCTACCCCACCGCTGACATCCACGGCATAGGGCCGAACGCGCGCAACCGCTTCGGCGACGTTGTCGGGCGTCAGACCGCCCGCCAGAATGATCGGCTTGCTCAAGCCTTGCGGTATCAGTGACCAGTCAAACGCCTTACCGGTTCCTCCGGGAACGCCTTCGACGTAGGTGTCGAGCAAGATTCCGCTGGCACTTGCATAAGCAGCACAGGCGGCGGCGATGTCATCACCCGCCTTGACCCGCAGCGCCTTGATGTACGGACGGTGCCAACCCTCGCAATCCGCCGCGCTTTCATCGCCGTGAAATTGCAGCAAGTCCAGGGGCACCGCATCGAGAATCTCACCCAACTCGCAACGGCTCGCATTGACGAACAAACCCACGGTGGTCACGAACGGCGGCAGCGCCTGGATGATCGAGCGCGCCTGCTGAAACGTCACCGCACGGGGGCTTTTGGCGTAGAACACGAATCCTATGGCATCAGCCCCGGCCTCGACGGCTGCCAACGCATCTTCCATGCGGGTAATCCCACAGATCTTGCTGCGAACGGCTGACATGTCGATACAACTCCAAGACAAATCCGGGAAAGTCCCGGATGGTAACAAAAGCGTTCGAGGGCGTCAGCCGCCAAGTTCGGAGAAGCCGGTCAGGAAGTGTGGACCGATGTAACGCTCGGGCAATTCGAATTCGTCACGGTACTCAACCTGCACCAGATACAGACCGAATGGATGCGCCGTCACGCCACCGGAACGTCGAATCCGGCTCTCCAGCACCTCTTTCATCCACTCCACCGGACGCTCACCGGCACCAATGGTCATCAGCACACCGGCAATGTTGCGCACCATGTGATGCAGGAAGGCGCTGGCGCGAATATCCAGCACGATCATCTTGCCATGACGGGTGACACGCAGGTGATGCAGTTCCTTGATCGGCGACTTGGCCTGACACTGACCAGCGCGGAAAGCACTGAAATCATGGGTACCCAGCAGATATTGAGCGGCCTCGGCCATGCGCTCGACGTCCAGCGGACGGTGATTCCAGGTCACTTCTTCGTTCAGATGCGCCGGGCGGATCTGATCGTTGTAGATCACGTAGCGATAACGCCGGGCGATGGCCTTGAACCGCGCATGGAAATGCGCCGGCATGACCTTGGCCCAACTGACGCTGACGTCATGGGGCAAGTTGATGTTGGCGCCCATGGTCCAGGCCTTCATCGAACGCTCGACCTGGGTGTCGAAGTGCACCACTTGTCCGCAGGCGTGCACACCGGCGTCGGTACGCCCCGCGCACATCAGCGAAACGGGTGAGTCGGCGACTTTGGACAAGGCGTTTTCGAGGGTTTCCTGCACGGTGAGCACCCCGGACGCCTGGCGCTGCCAGCCGCGATAGCGCGAGCCTTTGTATTCAACGCCCAGCGCGATCCGGAAAAAGCCGTCGGCTGCCATTTCGGCGGCCGGGTTATCTATATTTGCCAAGGAGGGACAGCCTGCTGATGTACGCAAAGGCGGGCATTATAAGGCTGACTGGAGGGGATGCCAGTACAACCGATGATGCTGTAGTGAATGTAATGGCCTCTTCGCGGGCAAGCCCGCTCCCACAGGTTTTGTGAACGCCACAGAACCTTGTGGGAGCGGGCTTGCCCGCGAAGAGGCCACAGCAAACGACATCAATTCATCGGCCAAACAAAAACGGCAGCCTCAATGGGCTGCCGCTCTGCTTGCAACGTAGCGAACACTCAAGCCAGACGCGAAAGCATCTCCCTGGCTTCGCTCTTCTGCTCGGCACTGCCTTCGCTTACCACCTCATTGAGGATGTCGCGCGCACCGTCGCTGTCTCCCATGTCGATATAGGCCTGAGCCAGATCGAGCTTGGTCGCGGCTTCGTCAGTACCCGAGAGGAAGTCGAAGTCATCATCGCCACCCAGCGCAGCATCAGCTTCGGTAAACGTCGGCTCGCCGATGCTGCTGGACAAGCTCTCCAGCTCGGCGTTGACATCATCCAGCTCGGCTGCGAACGCATCCGGCACGTCCATTTCGTCGGCCAGCGACAGATCGAAATCGGCCGGCAATTCCAGATCGTCCAGTGCAACCTCAGGAACAGTCGGGGTCTCGGCAACCGGGAAATCTTTCACGCCTTCGTCCAGGTCCAGCAGGAAATCGTCTTCTGCAAGCATCGCTGGCGACGGTTGCGCGCCGAGATCCAGGTCCAGGTCGAAGTCCGACAGGTCGTCGAGGCTTTCCTTGATTTCAGTCTGTTGCTGCAACACCGACTCAAAACTCAGATCGTCGTCCAGCGGGAATTCGTCCAGATCTGCCAGCGCCGCCACTTCGGGCTCCGGAGCAGGTGCAGGCGCCACAGGCGTAATCGCGTCCAGATCATCCAGGCTCAGGTCGAAGGCGCTGTCGAGGTCATCCTCGAGCGGCGCAGGCTCTGGCGCCGGTGCTTGCGGCTCATCGAGCAACAGATCCTTGACGTATTGCGCGTCCAGTTCGGCAGCAACGGCGGCTGCGGCGATGCCACCGGCAGCAACCAGCGCCATCGCAGGGAAGCGGCTTTTGAGCTTTTCAACCTTGGCGAAGTTGTCGCCATTGGCCACCAACTGACGCTCCTGGCCGACGAACGCATCGCGGTCGCCTTGCTGGCCGTAGACTTCCATCAACTTCAAGCGCAAGTCGCTACGCTGAGGCTCTTGCTTGACGCCGTCCTCCAGCAACGCGGCAGCCTGGTTCAGACGACCGGCATTGATGTGCGACTGAGCCTGGCCCAGCACGTCGTCGGAACGCTCGCCAGCTGGAGCCACCAAAGGCGCGGCGATCGGCGTGGTCATCACGACTGGCGCAACGACCGGCGCTGGCGCAGGAGCAGGCGTCGGTGCAGTCGCCAGCTTCACACTCGGCGACGGAATTTCCAGACCTTCAAAGCTGCTTTCCGGCAGGTCGAGATCGGCTGAGAATTGCTGCTCTTCGGCCAGGGCACGCGCCATGCGCATATGCTTCTCGGCTTCTTGCTGGGCCTTGCGTCGGCGTGCCAGCAACAGCAGCAGAAGCAACAACACCACCGCACCGCCACCCACCAGGCCCAGCAGCACCGGGTTGGTCAGCAACTCATTGAATTTCTGATCGTCGGCTGCCGCCGTTGTCGCCTCGGCGGGCTTCTCGGTCGGCGCCGGAGTTGCCTCGGGAGCTGGCGCAGGAGCAACCGCTGCAGTGTCTGCCGGAGCAGGTGCCGCCGCCGGGTTGGGAGCCAGCTCGGCCGACATCGCCGGAGCCGTCGCAGCCGCTGGCGCACCGCCCTCGGCCTGCAACTTGGCCAGTTGATTGTTCTTCAGCTCGATCAGGCGCTGCAGCTTGTCCACCTGGCTTTGCAGATCGGCCATGCGGCTTTGCAGTTCGGCGTTATCACGACGACTGGTGTCGAGGCTTTCCTGGGTCAATGCCAACTTGTTGCTGAGGGCCTTGGCATCTCCGGCAGCCCCTTTGCCACGGTTCTTGCCGGACTCGGCAGAAACCAGGCTCAGCTTGTCAGTCGCGGCTTGCGTCGCCCCCCCTTCAGCCCGCGGACGCTTGGTGGCGTCGAGTTGCTGCTGCCCTGCCCCGGGTTTCGCCACATAACGACGACCCTGGCGCCAGGCCGTGTTCTGTGCGGCCACTTCGGCAATAGCCTTGGGCTGCGGCAGGCTGGTGCTCTGCGCCGAGTCGGGCAGGCGCAGCACCTGGCCGGTTTTCAAGCGGTTGATGTTGCCGTCGATGAAGGCGTCCGGGTTCAGCGCCTGGATGGCCAGCATGGTTTGCTGGATCGAACCGCCGTTACGCGCCTTCGCGGCGATTTCCCACAGGGTATCGCGCGGCGTGGTGGTGTATTGGGACGCTTTGGTCGCACCGGTAACCGGCGCGGCGACGGATTGAGTCGGTACAGGCTGGGCAGCCGCCTCGGCGGTTTGCGGGGAAAATTTCGATGGATCGAGCAGCACACTGTAGTCGCGCAGCAAACGGCCGTTCGGCCACATGACCTGAACCAGGAACTTCACCATGGGTTCGGAGAGTGGCTTGCTGGAGGTCACGCGCAGGATGCTTTTGCCGCTGGCGTTAAGCACCGGGGTGAAGGTCAAGTCATTGAGAAACGCCTGGCGGTCGACACCGGCCTTGGCGAAATCGTCTGGTGAAGCCAGGCTCGGCACCACTTCGGCGGCGGTGAGATCCTTGACATCGAGCAGCTCGATTTCCGCCACCAGCGGCTGGTTGAGCGTCGATTTCAGGGTCAGCTCCCCGAGCCCGAGGGCATGCGCCATACCGGAGGACAGCGCCGAGGCGGCCGCTATTGCTAACACCAGTTTGCGAACTTGAACCATTAGCTCATCCTTAGTTTGAACATTCCTCGGCCAGCGAGAAGGTATTGATAGTCGCTGCCGTAAGGCATTGCGCGCAACGGCGAGGGTCGTCGCGCGCGGTCATTTCGTTGATGCCCCGGAAAGCCCCGCAGAGTGGCTCGCCTTCAGCACTCCGGCAAGCATAGGCTCGCCCGGAATCATTCGACAAATTGTTGCAAAGTATCTTTTACAGCAGGTCTTTTATCAACAACTCGGCCAACTGCACGGCGTTGAGCGCTGCGCCTTTGCGTACGTTATCTGACGTTAGCCACAAATTAAGTTCCGACAGGTCGTCGATACCATGGCGCACCCGACCAACGTAGACCACATCCTGCCCTACCGCATCGCCCACCGGGGTCGGGTAATCGCCGGCTTCCACCAGTTCGATACCGGGTGCGTCTTCCAGGGCAGCATTGATTTTCGCCAGGTCAATTTCACTCGCGGACTGCAGAGTCACGCTAAAGCTATCGCCAAAAAACACCGGGGCTTGAATGCAAGTGACGGAAATCTTCAATGAAGGTCGCGCCATGACCTGGCGCAGCTCACGGACCAGGCGTTTTTCCAGCAGCGTATGACCTTGCTCATCCGGTTTTCCGACCTGAGCCAACAGGTTGAAGGCCATCTGCCGATCAAAGAATTTCGGCTCCAGCGGCCGCACATTCAGCAGTTCGGCGGTTTGCCGGGCCAGCTCACTCACGGCTTCGCGGCCCTGGGCCGATACCGCCAGGCTGGCGGTCAGGCTGACGCGTTGCAAATCGAGTAACTCCATCAGCGGCGCAAGCACCACTGCCAGCGTGGTGGCCGACGGACTTGGGCTGCTGACCTGAAACGGTTTTTTCAAACTGGCCAACACCTGAGCGTTGGCCTCAGGCACGACCTGCGGCGCCTTTTCGGCTGGCAAAGCACCGGACAGATCGATCACCGAGCAACCGGCATCGGTCGCACGGGAAGCAAAACTCAAGGAAACAGCGGGGCCGGCGGCAAAAAATGCCAACTGCACCTTGCTGAAGTCGAACTCATCGACTTCCCGTACCCGCACATTCTTGCCGCGAAACGGTACGGAACTGCCGGCCGACTCGCTGCTGGCCAACAGGTGCAGATTGCCGACCGGGAAGTCGCGCTCTTCAAGAATCTGCACGAGCGTTTCGCCGACAGTACCGGTGGCGCCGATCACGGCAATATCAAAGGACTGGCTCATGGTTCTACCTCTGGCGAAACGGGGGGAGCGGCACTTTACCGGGTGGTTCATGGTGAGGCAATTGATCGGCGAAACCTTGTAGCAGCTGCCGAAGGCTGCGTTCGAGGACGAAGTCCTCGCCTTGGGGGATCCCCTATCATTCAGGAAGACCACGCATTCAGGAAATACGGCTGCTGCGCAGCCGAACGCAGGCTTCGCCAGCTGCTACAGAAATTATCGACGCGCATAAAAAAACCCGCACCTCTTTCAAGGCGCGGGTTCTTTCATTGCTTCAGCCAATCAACGCTCGAGCAGGATCCGCAGCATGCGACGCAGCGGTTCGGCCGCGCCCCACAGCAGTTGGTCGCCGACGGTAAACGCACCGACAAATTGCGAACCCATGTTCAGTTTGCGCAGACGGCCAACCGGGATGTTCAGGGTGCCGGTGACCTTGTTCGGGCTCAGTTCCTGAATGCTGGTCTCACGGTTGTTCGGTACCAGCTTGACCCAAGGGTTGTGCTGGCTGATCAGCCCTTCGATATCGGCGATCGGCACGTCTTTGTTCAGCTTGATGGTCAGCGCCTGGCTGTGGCAGCGCATGGCGCCGATGCGCACGCAGATGCCATCCACCGGGATCGGGCTCTTGAAACGACCGAGGATCTTGTTGGTCTCGGCTTGGGCCTTCCACTCTTCGCGGCTCTGGCCGTTTGGCAGTTCCTTGTCGATCCACGGGATCAGGCTGCCGGCCAGCGGTACGCCGAAGTTTTCGGTCGGGTACGCGTCGCTGCGCATGGCTTCGGCAACACGACGGTCGATGTCGAGGATCGCGCTGGCCGGATCGGCCAGTTGATCGGCGACAGAGGCGTGGGTCGCGCCCATCTGCTTGATCAGTTCACGCATGTTCTGCGCGCCGGCACCGGACGCCGCCTGATAGGTCATGGCGCTCATCCACTCCACCAGGCCAGCTTCGAACAGGCCACCGAGGCCCATCAGCATCAGGCTGACGGTGCAGTTGCCGCCGATGTAGTTCTTGGTGCCCGCATCCAGTTGCTGGTCGATGACCTTGCGGTTCACCGGGTCCAGAACGATCACCGCGTCATCCTGCATGCGCAGGCTGGAAGCGGCGTCGATCCAGTAACCCTGCCAGCCGGCTTCGCGCAGCTTGGGGAACACTTCGCTGGTGTAGTCGCCGCCCTGACAGGTCAGAATCACGTCGAGGGTTTTCAGCTCTTCAATGCTGTAAGCGTCCTTGAGCGGAGCAATGTCCTTGCCCACGGACGGGCCTTGGCCACCGACATTGGAAGTGGTGAAAAACACCGGCTCGATAAGATCGAAATCCTGCTCTTCCAGCATCCGCTGCATGAGCACGGAACCGACCATACCGCGCCAACCGATCAGACCTACACGTTTCATCGCAACTACACCTTCTTGAAATGTGGGCCGCTACCTTGTCTTGAATTTGGCAGCGGGCCCGAGAGATTACAGATTCCGCAGCGCGGCGACTACTGCGTCACCCATTTCCTGCGTACCGACTTTAGTGCAACCGGCCGACCAGATGTCACCGGTACGCAAGCCCTGATCCAGCACCAGGCTGACGGCTTTCTCGATGGCATCGGCCGCGGCCTGCTGGTTGAAGCTGTAACGCAGCATCATCGACACCGACAAAATGGTCGCCAACGGGTTAGCAATGCCTTTGCCCGCGATGTCCGGCGCCGAGCCGTGGCACGGCTCGTACATGCCCTTGTTGTTGGTGTCCAGGGACGCCGACGGCAGCATGCCGATGGAGCCGGTGAGCATCGAGGCCTGGTCGGACAGGATGTCGCCGAACATGTTGTCGGTGACGATCACGTCGAACTGTTTTGGTGCGCGCACCAGCTGCATGGCGGCGTTGTCGACGTACATGTGGCTCAGTTCGACTTCAGGATAATCCTTGGCCACCTGCTCGACCACTTCGCGCCACAACTGGCTGGAAGCCAATACGTTGGCTTTGTCCACCGAGCACAGCTTCTTGCCGCGCACCATGGCCATATCGAAGCCGACACGGGCGATGCGGCGGATTTCGCTTTCGCTGTACGGCAGGGTGTCGTAGGACTGACGCTCGCCGTTTTCCAGGGTACGGGTACCGCGTGGTGCGCCGAAGTAGATACCGCCGGTCAGTTCGCGAACGATCAGGATGTCCAGCCCGGCAACGATTTCCGGCTTCAGGCTGGAAGCCTCGGCCAGTTGCGGGTACAGGATCGCCGGACGCAGGTTGCCGAACAGGCCCAGTTGCGCACGGATTTTCAGCAGGCCGCGCTCAGGGCGGATGTCACGTTCGATGGCATCCCATTTCGGGCCGCCAACGGCGCCCAGCAGTACGGCGTCGGCCGCACGGGCACGTTCCAGAGTCTCGTCGGCCAGCGGCACGCCGTGCTTGTCGATGGCCGCGCCGCCGATCACGTCGTGGCTCAGCTCGAAGCCCAGGTCGAACTTGTCGCTGGCCAATTCCAGAACCTTGACCGCTTCGGCCATGATTTCCGGGCCAATACCGTCACCTGGGAGAATCAGAATCTGCTTGCTCATGCTTTCCTCATGTATTCAGTCGGTGCGCCATCAGACGGCGCGCCCGGAAAAATGCTTATCGTTCTGCCATCAGCACCAGCACATCTGTACTGAACGAACCATCGGCCTCAATCTCAAAATATTCGCGTACTTCGTTGCCCATCGACTGCTGCAACTCGCGGATCGCCGCGCGCATCACTTCAGGTGTGCGCATGCGCTCGACCCAACTGTTGTACTCCAGGCGCAAACGCTGACGGGTGGTACTGCGTGTATGCAGACCCGCCTCGCTGACCTGGCGCAACCACTCGCCGGCGGAATAATCGCGCACATGGCTGGTGTCGCGCAGCACTTCGACGCTTTGCAGGTAAGTGTCGAACAACGGGCTGCCCGGTGACAACACGTCGATGAACGCCGCCACACCGCCCGGCTTCAGTACCCGGCGCACTTCCCGCAGGGCCACCCCGAGATCGCTCCAATGGTGCGCCGAATAGCGGCTGAAGACGAAATCGAACTCGCCATCGGCGAACGGCAGGCGCTCGGCGGCACCGTTGACCGTGGACACGTTAGCCAAACCACGCTCGGCAGCAGCGGCGGCCACCACGTCGAGCATCTGCTGCGACAGGTCGTAGGCCACCACTTCTTTCACCAGGGGCGCCACATGAAAGCTCACGTGACCGGCGCCGCAACCCAGATCCAGAACCCGCGCCTCGCCCTGCCCCGCCAGTTCAGCTTGTAGCAGTGCGAATTCAGTGCCTTGAGCGTGGACGGCGCTGCTCAGGTAGGCCGCGGCCTGTTCACCGAATTGCTTCTGGACTACCTGGGTGTGCTGGGCGGTGCTGGTCATGGGGACTTCCTTTTGGGGTTTAGGCTGGTGTCGTCTGAACTGCCGTCTTCGCGAGCAAGCCCGCTCCCACAGGGGTTTTGTATACGCCACAAAGCCAATGCGGGAGCGGGCTTGCTCGCGAAGAGGCCGGCCCTGACTACATCAATCTCGGATCAATCAAGCGTCGCGAAACAACCAGGGCTGGCTGGCACGGTGTTTGGCCTCAAACGTCGCAATCGCATCGCCGTCCTGCAAGGTCAGGCCGATATCGTCCAGGCCGTTAAGCAGGCAGTGCTTACGGAAGGCATCGATTTCGAAGCTCAAAACCTTGCCGTCAGGACGGGTCACGGTCTGGGCTTGCAGATCAACCTGCAACTGGTAGCCCGGATTGGCCTCGACCTGCTGGAACAGCTCATCGACTTCGGCATCGCTCAAGATGATCGGCAGCAAGCCGTTCTTGAAGCTGTTGTTGAAGAAGATGTCGGCGTAGCTCGGCGCGATGATGCTGCGGAAACCGTACTCTTCCAGTGCCCACGGCGCGTGTTCACGGCTGGAGCCGCAACCGAAGTTTTCGCGGGCCAGCAAAACGCTGGCGCCTTGGTAACGTTCGGCGTTGAGGACGAAGTCCTTGTTCAGCGGACGCTTGGAGTTGTCCTGATAAGGTTGCCCCACATCCAGGTAACGCCATTCATCGAACAGGTTCGGGCCGAAACCCGTGCGCTTGATCGACTTCAAAAATTGCTTGGGAATGATCTGGTCGGTGTCGACATTGGCACGATCCAAAGGTGCGACAAGTCCAGTGTGCCGGGTAAAAGCTCTCATGATTACTGCGCTCCCTGGATCATTTCACGAACGTCGACGAAACGACCGTTTACGGCGGCGGCCGCGGCCATGGCCGGGCTGACGAGGTGAGTACGGCCACCGGCGCCCTGACGGCCTTCGAAGTTACGGTTGGAGGTCGATGCGCAATGCTCACCGGACTCCAAACGGTCCGGGTTCATCGCCAGGCACATCGAGCAGCCCGGCTCACGCCACTCGAAACCGGCTTCGAGGAAAATCTTGTCCAGGCCTTCCGATTCGGCCTGCGCCTTCACTAGACCCGAGCCCGGCACCACGATGGCCTGCTTGATGGTCGAGGCCACTTTGCGGCCCTTGGCGATCACGGCCGCAGCACGCAGGTCTTCGATCCGCGAGTTGGTGCAGGAGCCGATGAACACACGGTCGAGCTGAATGTCGGTAATCGCCTGATTAGCGGTCAAACCCATGTATTTCAAGGCTCGGACGATGGAATCACGCTTGACCAGATCCATTTCCTTCGCAGGATCCGGCACATTCTGATCGACCGCCAACACCATTTCCGGCGAGGTGCCCCAGCTGACTTGCGGCTTGATTTGGGTCGCGTCCAGCTCGACAACCGTATCGAACACGGCATCAGCGTCGGACACCAGGTCTTTCCAGGCTTCGACAGCCAGATCCCATTCCGCGCCTTTCGGAGCAAATGGACGGCCCTTCACGTAGGCCACGGTCTTTTCGTCAGCCGCTACCAGGCCTACGCGAGCGCCGGCCTCGATGGACATGTTGCAGATGGTCATGCGGCCTTCGACGGACAGGTCGCGAATCGCGCTACCGGCGAATTCGATGGCGTGGCCGTTACCGCCGGCGGTGCCGATCTTGCCGATCACGGCGAGGACGATGTCCTTGGCGGTCACGCCGAACGGCAATTGGCCTTCGACGCGTACCAGCATGTTTTTCATTTTCTTGGCGACCAGGCACTGGGTGGCGAGCACATGCTCGACCTCGGAAGTGCCGATACCGTGCGCCAACGCGCCGAATGCGCCGTGGGTCGAGGTATGGGAGTCGCCGCAGACCACGGTCATGCCGGGCAAGGTGGCGCCCTGCTCCGGGCCGATGACGTGGACGATGCCCTGGCGAACGTCGTTCATCTTGAACTCGACGATGCCGTATTCATCGCAGTTGTCATCGAGAGTCTGGACTTGCAGACGCGAGACCTGGTCAACGATGGCGTCGATGCCGCCCTTGCGCTCCGGCGTGGTCGGTACGTTGTGATCCGGGGTCGCGATGTTGGCATCGATGCGCCATGGCTTGCGCCCGGCCAGACGCAGGCCTTCGAAGGCTTGCGGCGAGGTCACTTCGTGGATGATGTGACGATCGATGTAGATCAGCGCAGAGCCATCGTCGCGCTGCTTGACCAAATGCGAATCCCAGAGCTTGTCGTAGAGCGTTTTGCCGGCCATCAGACGGTTTCCTCATCAGCTTGTTTCTATGCCCCGGGCCTTGAATGACTCAATAACCCCTTGGCTTGTGAGGTCGATCCTATGGGGTTACATTAAATAACTCAAATTCATATTTTTTATGCTTTGGATAACCGACTGGAATACAACCATGGATCTCGCCAACCTCAATGCCTTTATAGCCATCGCCGAGACCGGGAGCTTCTCTGGCGCGGGCGAACAGCTGCACCTGACCCAACCGGCGATCAGCAAACGCATCGCCGGGCTTGAGCAGCAATTGAAGGTGCGGTTGTTTGATCGTCTGGGCCGGGAAGTCAGCCTGACCGAGGCTGGCCGCGCCCTGCTGCCGCGCGCCTATCAGATTCTGAATGTGCTTGATGATACGCGCCGCGCCCTGACCAACCTCACAGGTGAAGTGACCGGCCGTCTGACCCTGGCTACCAGTCACCATATCGGCCTGCACCGTTTGCCGCCCTTATTAAGGGAATTCACCCGACGCTACCCACAAGTGGCGCTGGACATTCAGTTCCTCGATTCAGAAGTGGCCTACGAGGAAATTCTCCATGGCCGTGCCGAACTGGCGGTCATCACCCTCGCGCCGGAACCCCATGCACTGGTCAAGGCCACCCCGGTTTGGGACGATCCGCTGGATTTCGTGGTCGCCCCGGAACATTCACTGCTCAACAATGGCAAAGTCAGCCTGTCGGACATCGCCCGACACCCGGCAGTATTCCCCGGCGGTAATACTTTTACTCACCATATCGTGCAGCGGCTGTTCGAAGCCCAGGGCCTGACGCCAAATATCGCCATGAGCACCAACTACCTGGAAACCATCAAGATGATGGTCTCGATCGGCCTGGCCTGGAGTGTTTTGCCGCGCACCATGCTCGATGACCAAGTGGCGCGCATACCTTTGCCGGGCATACAACTCACTCGCCAGCTAGGCTATATCCTGCACACAGAAAGGACACTGTCGAATGCTGCACGAGCCTTCATGGCCTTGCTGGATGCTCAACTCGATCTGCCAGGGAATCGAGGCTAACTTGTGCTACTCCTATAGAGCCGCGAATACCTGTACCAAACGCCCATTCAGCCTAAGGCTTGCCAATGCCCAAATCTGTTGACCGTATTCCACCAATGCCGCGCATACAGGCACTTGACCCGAAAAGCTCCGAACAGAGCTGGGAAAGTGCCCCGCAATTGTTGGCCGCGCTCAACGGCGCGCGCCTGGGCGCCTGGTATTGGGACATCGAGCGCGGGCAGATCAGTTGGTCCCGAGGCACGCAGGCGCTGTTCGGCTTCGATCCCCGGAAACCCTTGCCGTCGGATCTGGAGTACCTCGACCTGCTGCCCCCGGAAGATCGCGCGAAAACCCTTCGCGCGTTTCATGCGGTCATCGCTGGCGCGCCACTGGAACAAGCGATGCATCACCGCATCCGCTGGCCCGATGGCAGCCTGCACTGGCTGGAAATCAACGGCAGCCTGTTGCCGGACAAGCACGGCAGGCCACGGATGATCGGCGTAATCCGCGAGATTACCCACCAGCGCCAACGCGAACAGGCGTTGAGCAGCTCGGAAAAACGCTTCGCCACCCTGTTTCACCTGTGCCCGAACATGGTCCTGCTGACACGCCAGGAGGACGGCCTGATTAGCGAAGCCAACCAGTACTTCGAAAGCCTGTTCGGCTGGCCGGTGCAAAACGCCATCGGCCGCACCACCCTGGAACTGGGCCTGTGGGTGCACCCCGAGCAGCGGGCTGAACTGGTCAAGGCCACCAAAGCCAAAGGCGAACTGGTCAGCATGGAAGTGCAGTTTCGCGCCAGCAATGGCCAGATCCACGACGGCATCCTCAGTGCGCAAAAAGTCGAGCTCGAAGGCCAGCCCTATCTATTGAGCACCTTCCTCGACACCACCGAACGCAAAGTCGCCGAACATGCCCTCAAGGACAGCCAGGAACGCCTCGACCTGGCCCTGGACTCGGCGCAACTCGGCACCTGGGACTGGCACATTCCCAGCGGTATGCTCTACGGGTCGGCACGGGCCGCTCAATTGCACGGCCTGGAAGCCAAACCCTTTCACGAGTCCTTCGACGAGTTTTTCGAAGGCGTGCCCGGTGAAGAACGCGACACCATGCGCGACGCTTACCGCAGCCTGCGTGAAGGCCCGGCCGGCAACTATCAATTGACCTACCGCGTGCAACTGCCCGACGGCAGCTCGCGTTACCTGGAAAGCCGCGCCCGCCTCTACCGCGATGAAAACGGCGTGCCGGTGCGCATGGCCGGCACCCTGCTCGACATCACTGACCAGGTGGAGCGCGAACAACAACTGGTGGCCTCCGAAGAAAAATTCGCCACGCTGTTCCAGGTCAGCCCCGATCCGATCTGTGTCACCCATCAGGACAGCGGCCAGTTCATTGAAATCAACTCCAGCTTCACCCAGACCTTCGGCTGGAGCACCGCCGATGTGATCGGCCGCAGCGCCGACGAAATCGGCCTGTGGGACGCTTCGGCGAAAAGCCTGCGACGGATCGAACAAGTCATCCGCGAACAAGGCCTGAACAACGTGGCCATTCTCGTCCAGCACAAGGACGGACAGGTCCTGACTTGCGTGATTTCCAGCCGCCAGATCAGCGTCGGCGACCAGCCCTGCATCGTCACCACGCTACGCGATATCACCCAGCAACAGCGCTCGGAAGCGGCACTCAAGGCCAGTGAAGAAAAATTCGCCAAGGCCTTTCACTCCAGCCCCGACGCCATCACCATCACCGAGCGCGATACCGGACGCTATCTGGAGGTCAACGACGGTTTCTGCCGCCTGACCGGTTATCGCGCCGAGGAAGTGGTAGGCCGCACGGTGTATCAGGTCGGGATATGGGCTGAAGAAAAACAACGCTCGGCGCTGCTCGCCGAATTGCAGATCAAGGGTCGGGTTCATCACCAGGAAATGCTCGGGCGCAACAAGCGCGGCGAACTGCTCACCGTCGAAGTCTCGGTGGAGCCGATTACCCTTAACGAAACCGCCTGCCTGCTGCTGACCGCGCGAGACGTCAGCCTGCTGAAAAACGCCGAAGCACAGATCCGCCACCTGGCCTACCACGACCCACTGACCAACCTGCCCAACCGCGCCCTGCTGATGGACCGCCTGAGCCAGCAAATTGCCCTGCTCAAACGCCACAATTTACGTGGTGCGCTAATGTTCCTCGACCTCGACCACTTCAAGCACATCAACGACTCCCTCGGGCACCCGGTGGGCGATACCGTGCTGAAAATCATCACCGCGCGCCTGGAGGCCAGCGTGCGCATGGAGGACACTGTCGCGCGTCTGGGCGGCGACGAGTTCGTGGTGTTGCTCAGCGGCCTCGAAGGTTCACGCAGCGAGGTCAGCAATCAGGTGCGCGAACTGGCCGACACCATCCGCGAGCTGCTGTCCGAACCGATGTTCCTCGACGGCCAGCGCCTGCAAGTGACACCAAGTATCGGCATTGCACTGATCCCCGATCACGGCTCGACCCCGACCGACCTGCTCAAGCGTGCCGACATCGCGCTCTATCGCGCCAAGGACTCGGGTCGCAATACCGCGCAGATGTACCACAACACCATGCAGAAGGCCGCGAGCGAACGTCTGCGCATGGAAACCGACTTGCGCCTGGCTCTGTCCCGGGGCGAGTTTCGCGTGCATTACCAACCCCAGGTCGACGCCCGCGGCGATCGCATCGTCGGAGCCGAGGCACTGGTGCGCTGGAATCATCCGGAGCTGGGTGCGCAGTCCCCCACCGAGTTCATCAAGGTGCTGGAAGACAGCGGATTGATTCTGGAGGTCGGCACCTGGATCCTCGACGAAGCCTGTCAGGCGTTCAAGCAATTGATCGACCGAGGCCTGGTGAACCCGTACAAATTCAGCCTGTGCGTGAACATCAGCCCGCGCCAGTTCCGCCAGAACGATTTCGTCGAGCGCGTCGAAAACAGCCTGTCCAGCTATGGCCTGCCCTGCTCTCTGTTGAAGCTGGAAATCACCGAAGGCATCGTGATCCAGAACCTGGAAGACACCATCGGCAAAATGCGCCGCCTGAAAAAACTCGGTGTGAGCTTCGCCATGGACGACTTCGGCACCGGCTATTCCTCGCTGACCTACCTCAAGCGCTTGCCGGTCGATACCCTGAAAATCGACAAGTCGTTCATCCGCGACGCCACCAGCGACCCGAACGACGCCGAGATCATCCGCGCCATTGTCGCCATGGCCCACAGCCTGGACTTGAAGGTGATTGCCGAAGGGGTGGAAACAGCGGAGCAGCTTGAGTTCTTGCAGGGGCTGGATTGCCATTTTTATCAGGGCTATCTGCACAGCCAGCCGTTGCCGGTTGAGGAGTTTCAAAAACTCCTGAAATAACCCATCCCTGTAGCAGCTGGCGAAGCCTGCGTTCGGCTGCGAAGCAGTCGTCAAGCCAGACTCCGCGGTGTTTCAGGAGCATTTGGCACACAAGTTTTACGACTGCTTCGCAGCCGAACGCAGTCTTCGCCAGCTGCTACAGGGTATGCGTAAAATAAAAAAGGGCGCCGCAAGGGCGCCCTTTTCATTGCTCTGGCTTAGTGCTGCAGAGCCGGTTTTTGCGTCCCGTTGATCGGGATGCGCTTGGCTTTCGCCTCTTCCGGAATCACCCGCAGCAGGTCGATACTCAACAGACCGTTGCTCAGGCCGGCAGCCTTGATTTCGATGTGGTCCGCCAGACGGAAGGACAGTTTGAAGGCACGTTGCGCAATGCCCTGATACAGATAAGTGACGTCTTCGTTCGCGTCGCGCTTACCGCCACTGATGGTCAGCACACCCTTCTCGACTTCGAGCTCCAGGTCTTCTTCCTGGAAACCAGCCGCTGCGATGACAATACGGTACTGGTCGTCGCCGTGTTTTTCCACGTTATAGGGTGGATAGCTGCTGCCTGGCTCGTTGCGCAGGGCGGTCTCGAACAAATCGTTGAAACGGTCGAAACCTACCGAGGAACGGAACAGTGGGGCCAGGGAAAATGTAGTAGCCATGATTCAAATCTCCTGAAAACAATCAGCAAGGTTTTTTGTCTCCGCGACCCGAATTCGGCATCGCGTATTCCTTAGATAGGGACCGCTGATTACATTTCAAGAGATTATTTGCTGTTTTTTAAAAAGAGTTTCAGGCCGCTTCCGCCACCGGCAGACCCAGCAAACGCGAGACGCTATCCAGCTCGGTCTCACGACGCAGCATGGTGAACAGCTCCACCGCCTCGGGATAATTACGCGTCAGCATTGCCAGCCATTGCTTCAGGCGACCCGGCGATTGACGAGCTGTCATCTGTGCCTTGGCCTGCAACCAGAAGTCCTGGATCAGTGGCAGCAACTCGGCCCAGGTCATCTCGACGACCTCTTCGCCGGCCCGCGCCGCGGCAATTTGCCGGGCCAGATCCGGACGCGAAACCAGGCCACGACCGAGCATGATGTCTTCCACGCCGCTGATCTCGCGGCAACGGCGCCAGTCTTCGACGCTCCAGATATCACCGTTGGCGAACACCGGCACCTTGACCACGTCCTGCACGCGCGGGATCCACTCCCAGTGCGCCGGCGGCTTGTAGCCGTCGACCTTGGTCCGCGCATGCACCACGATGTGTTCCGCACCGCCTTCGGCCAGGGCCGTGGCACACACCAGCGAACCGTCCGGGCTGTCGAAGCCCAGGCGCATCTTGGCGGTGACCGGAATGTGCGCGGGGACGGCGCGACGGACATGCTCGACGATCTGGTTGAGCAGCTCGGGCTCCTTGAGCAGTACCGCGCCCCCACGGGACTTGTTGACGGTCTTGGCCGGACAGCCGAAGTTCAGGTCGATTACTTCGGAACCCAGCTCGCAAGCCAGCGCGGCATTTTCTGCCAGGCACACCGGATCGGAACCGAGCAGTTGCACACGCAGCGGCACACCGGAGGCAGTCCTGGCACCGTTGAGCAACTCCGGGCCGAACTTGTGGAAATAGGCAGGTGTCAGCAACTGGTCGTTGACCCGAATGAACTCGGTCACGCACCAGTCAATACCACCCACGCGGGTCAGCACATCGCGCAGGATGTCGTCGACCAACCCCTCCATGGGCGCCAAAGCAATTTGCATGGAAAACACACTCAAGGAAAAACGTGCGGCAGTTTACTGGGTTTCAGGGAAAATCTGCAGAACATCGCAAATCCATTGTGGGAGCGGGCTTACTCGCGAAAGCGTCGTGTCAGCCAACATCTAATTTGCTGACACAATGCATTCGCGAGCAAGCCCGCTCCCACATGGAATCAGGGTTGCACCAACTCCTGCACCCGGATCGCCGGGCCATAGCCCTCGATGAATTCTGCCGGCATGCGCTTGGGCTTGCCGGTGGACAGCTCGATGCAGACGAAAGTGGTCTGCGCCCGCAGCAACGTCGAATTATCGCTGGGGCGCTTCAACTGGAAGTGCCGGGTCATTTTCAGGCGCTGGTCCCAATCAACGATCCAGGTCGCCAATTGCAACTCATCATCCTCATAGGCTGCCGCCAGGTAATCGATCTCATGCCGCACCACCGCCATCGCCCGGTCCAGCCGCCGATACTCGACCAGGTCCAGGCCAAGGCGCTGGGAGTGGCGCCAGGCGCAGCGTTCGAGCCAGGTCACGTAGACTGCGTTGTTCGCGTGCCCCAACCCGTCAATGTCCTCGGCGCCCACTTGCAGATCAATGATAAATGGCGTTTCCCGATCCCAGCCCATGCCCGACTCCCCGGTCAGATAATTTCGACCGGGGCAGTGTAACGGAAGCTCAGGCGGATTGGCGTGATTGCAGACTGCGCCCGGCCAGCAGTGATAACACGCCATCAATCATCCGAGGGTCAGCCAGTACTCGCTGATGGCCGCCGTCCTTCAAGCGCAACAAGCGGCTGTCGAACCACGCTTCGTGGATCAATTCCGACTCGCTGACGGGGACAAAGTTGTCATCTTCGGCGTGAACGATCAGGCCTGGCATGTCGAGTTGATAGTGCGCAACATCCAGCATTGCGGCACGCATGCCGACATCCTCCTCCACCTGGCGAATGAACGCCGAGCGAGCCTTCGGCGGTAGCCCCACATAACGGGCGAAACCACGCAGTACGCCGAGAATCCGCGCCGGCGCGGCAATGCTGACCAGGGTCTCTGTACGCAGGCCCAACTGGACCGCGAGCATGGCACTGGCACCGCCCATGGAGTGTCCGATGACCGCTTGCAAAGGTGGCAATTCGGCAGCAGCTTCAAGCATGGCACGAGCAAACAACACCACATTGGCCTCGCTGCCCGGTGAGCGACCGTGAGCCGGACCATCCAGGGCGATGACGGAGTAACCGCTATCAACCAGCGCGGTGATGAGACTGGCAAACTGTGTCGGCCGACCTTCCCAGCCATGCATCAGCATCACTGCCGGGCCTTGCCCCCAGCGCAGGGCCGAAAGACCAAACCGCAGGGTAATGCGCTCGGACCTCGCCAACAGCGGCAGCTCCCAGTCACGGGGCGGCAGATCCCGCGGTGTCATGAAGGCCAGTCGCATTTTGCTTGCGACCAGTTTCGGGGCAAACCAGCCCAAGGTGCCATTAACGCCACGAACCCACTTTAACGCGCTCATCGCATTCTCCTCAGGCCGCAGCCTTCAGGTCAACGCACTGCCGATTTGGCGGCGCGCAGTAATCGATCGGATAACTCTCCCGGCCCCAGCGCCCGCGCCAGAGCCAGCCCACCCACCATCAAGGCCATATCGGCCAGGGCTTTTTCGGTTTCTTCAGGACTGGCCGCCAACTGCGCGACCATCATTTCCACATGTTCATTCAGAGCGACACGAAACGCTTCCGGCAGCCGCCCCAGTTCGCCAACCGATGCCGGGATCGGACATGCCGATTCGGAGGAGTCACGATGCTTGCGCGACAGGTAAAACGCTGCCACCAACGCGCGACGCTCTTCGCCGGTCAACTCCGCGTCCATGTCGGCAATCAGGTCGCGGCGATGACTGAGCAATTGCTTGAACGCCTCGAGCATCATCGCGTCCTTGCTTTCGAAGTGTGCGTAGAAGCCGCCGACCGTCAGGCCTGCCGCCCCCATCACTTCGCCCACGCTTGGCTCGGCCGGGCCACGCTGAATCAGCGCTGCGCTGGCAGCCTTGAGGATGCGTTCGCGGGTTTGAGCTTTTTTATCGTTCATCGTTGCCTCCGAATATTACGATTGAAATATTATTCTCATAATAAATTTTAGCAAGTCATGAGTGTGACCGCTGGTCTGAAGAACAGTTTTTTTGGAAATGGAGGAATTTGGCCAAACGCCAGACAAACAAAAGGGCCATTCAATAATTGAATGACCCTTATAAAATCCCGCAGAGCGGGTAATCGTGGCGTCCCCTAGGGGACTCGAACCCCTGTTACCGCCGTGAAAGGGCGGTGTCCTAGGCCACTAGACGAAGGGGACACAAACCCTTCTATACAACTGATCAGTGCTGAGAGCTGATCGATTCAAGGCCGGTGTGGCCAGACCTTGAACTGTAAAATTGGTGGAGCCAAACGGGATCGAACCGTTGACCTCCTGCGTGCAAGGCAGGCGCTCTCCCAGCTGAGCTATGGCCCCGTATTTTTCGCCTCGCGGCGGAGCGACATCTTGCAACATCGCTTCTGTAAAACTGGCGTCCCCTAGGGGACTCGAACCCCTGTTACCGCCGTGAAAGGGCGGTGTCCTAGGCCACTAGACGAAGGGGACGCAAACCCTTCTATACAACTGATCAACGCTGAGTGTTGATCGCTTCAAGGCCGGTGTGGCCAGGCCTTGAAGTGTAAATTGGTGGAGCTAGACGGGATCGAACCGTCGACCTCTTGCATGCCATGCAAGCGCTCTCCCAGCTGAGCTATAGCCCCTCATCGTTGATGTCATCGCTGAGGACGGGGCGAATCTTAAGGGTGTATCGAAAGCCTGTCAAACTTATTTTTCAAAAAATTTAAAATTTTTTGCCGACATAACAATCACTTACCACCCTCCCCCCGGAAATCCGGGGCATATCCGCCCCTGTAGCAACTGCCGCAGACTGCGTTCGAGGGCGCAGCGCTCGTGATTCGGACACTCCGTCGTTTCAGACAGATTGCGTCAAGGCCATCGGGGCCGCTTCGCAGCCCAACGCAGCCTGCGGCAGCTGCTACAGGGTAACGGTGGGAATCAGGCGATAGCACCCAACAGCTTTTCCCACTCTTTGTTTTCTTTCTTCGACACACCGCCCAACAGGTCGATGGCCTGGCGCAGACGGAAACGGGTCAGGTCCGGACCGAGAATTTCCATCGCGTCGAGCACCGACACCGAGCTGGCCTGGCCAGTAATCGCGGCGAACATCAGCGGCATGGCATCACGCAGCTTCAGTTCCAGGGATTCGACCACGGCCTGGATGGTGGCGGTAATGCTGTCTTTCTCCCACTGACGCAGGCTTTCGAGCTTCCACAGGATCAACTGCATCAACTGCCGGACCTGATCGCCCGAGAGCTTCTTGGATTCGAACAGTTTGGCATCCGGATTCACGCCACCGGCAAAGAAGAACCCGGCCAGCGGTGCAACCTGGCTGAAGGTCTCGACCCGGCCCTGCACATGCGGAGCGATCTTCATCATGTATTCGGAATTGAACGCCCACTTCTGCACGCGCGCGGCGAACTCTTCCACCGGCAGGTCACGCAGCCATTGGCCGTTGAGCCACGACAGTTTCTCGATGTCGAAGATCGGCCCGCCGAGGGACACGCGCTTCAGATCGAAGTTGTCGACCATTTCCTGCAACGAGAACTTCTCGCGCTCGTCCGGCATCGACCAGCCCATGCGCCCCAGGTAGTTGAGCATCGCTTCCGGCATGAAGCCCATGCGCTCGTAGAACGTTACCGAAGTCGGGTTCTTGCGCTTGGACAGCTTGCTCTTGTCCGGGTTACGCAGCAGCGGCATGTAGCACAGCTCCGGTTGTTCCCAGCCGAAGTACTCGTAAAGCAAGATCAGCTTCGGTGCCGATGGCAGCCATTCTTCGCCACGCAGCACGTGGGTGATGCCCATCAGGTGATCGTCGACCACGTTGGCCAGGAAGTATGTCGGCAGGCCGTCAGTCTTCATCAGGACTTGCATGTCCATGCGGTCCCACGGGATCTCAACGTCGCCACGCAGCATGTCCGGCACCACGCAGACGCCTTCGCTCGGTACTTTCATGCGGATAACATGGGGCTCGCCGGCCGCCAGACGACGGGCAACTTCTTCCTTGGACAGCAGCAGCGCACGGCCGTCGTAGCGCGGGGTTTCGCCACGGGCCATCTGCTCGGCGCGCATCTGGTCCAGCTCTTCGGCGGTGCAGAAGCATGGGAAGGCATGGCCCATGTCGACCAGTTGCTGGCAGTACTTCTGATAAATATCGCCGCGCTCGCTCTGACGATACGGACCGTGCGGGCCGCCGACGTCCGGGCCTTCGCTCCAGTCGATCCCCAGCCAGCGCAAGGCGTCGAAAATCTGCTGTTCGGACTCGCGGGTCGAACGCAGTTGGTCGGTGTCTTCGATCCGCAGGATGAACTCACCGCCGTGCTGCTTGGCAAAGCAGTAGTTGAACAAGGCGATGTAGGCGGTACCTACGTGGGGATCCCCGGTAGGCGATGGCGCGATGCGAGTGCGGACGGTGGTCATGGCATGTCTCGAAAAGATAAAAAGCGAAGTTCAAAGCGAACTTCAAACAAGAGCCGAATGGTAACAGGCGACACAGGCCACGCTCCAGTGAACAGGGCATTTAAGCCAAGGTTGCGTCTGTAACACCCGTATGGTGCGGCGAATGGCCGAATATCAGCCGATGGCATTTACCGTTTATCGGGTGTATGCCAGATTTGCCTGCTGATAACTTCCCTTACAATTTCTCGACTACAGTTTGCCTCATGCCTGCCCAAATCAAGCGTCGCCTCTTCACATTCCTGCTGGTTGTCCTATTGATCGCCGGGGGCCTGCTTGCCCATTGGTTCTTCAAGGGGCGCTTTTATGAAAGCACCGACAACGCCTATGTCCAGGGCGAGATCACCCGCGTGTCGAGCCAGCTGGGGGCGCGCATCGATCAAGTGTTGGTGCAGGACAACCAGCATGTCGAGAAAGGCCAGTTGCTGATCAAACTCGAAGGCGACGACTTCCGCCTCGCTGTCGACCGCGCCAATGCTGTTTTGGCCACCCGCCAGGCCGAGCGCCTGCAAGCCCAGAGCAAACTGACCCAGCAAGCCAGCCTGATTGCCGCCAGCGAGGCACAAGTCGCGTCCAGCCAGGCGAGCCTGGGTCGCTCGCAGATCGACCTGACCCGCGCCGAAACCTTGCGTAAACCCGGTTACGTGTCGGAAGAACGGGTGACCACCCTTTCCGCCGACAACCACATTGCCCGTTCGCAAGTGGCCAAGGCCCAGGCCGACGCGCAAAGTCAGCGCCAGCAAGTCAATGCACTCACCGCAGAGATCAAACGCCTTGACGCGCAAATCGCCAACGCCAGGACCGATCTCGCCCAGGCCGAACTGAACCTGACCCGCAGCGCAATCCACGCCCCCATCAGCGGCCTGATCGGCCAGCGTGCCGCCCGCGAAGGCCAATACGTGCAGGCCGGCGCTTACCTGTTGTCGATCGTGCCGGACGAAGACATCTGGATTCAGGCCAATTTCAAGGAAACCCAGATTGGCCATATGCAGCCCGGCCAGGAAGCCGAACTGACCTTCGACGCCTATAGCGACACCCCGATCAAGGCCCGGGTCGACAGCCTGTTCGCCGCCTCGGGCGCGCAGTTCAGCCTGTTACCACCGGACAATGCCACGGGCAACTTCACCAAAGTCGTACAACGGATCCCGGTAAAACTGACTTTCGCTGCGGACAACCCGTTGCGCGGCAAGATTCGTCCGGGCATGTCGGTCACCGCCAAGGTGAACATCAAGGACGCCCCTGAAGATGTCACCCCCAAAGTGAGCAACAAAGACACCCCTGACGATGGCCGGTGATCAACTGATCCGCCCGGCCGGCGAACCGACCCGGCGGGACTGGATTGCAGTGATGAGCGTGATGCTCGGTGCGTTCATGGCCGTGCTGGACATCCAGATCACCAACTCATCGCTCAAGGATATCCAAGGCGCGCTGTCAGCCACGCTGGAAGAAGGTTCGTGGATTTCCACCTCGTACCTGGTGGCGGAAATCATCATGATCCCGCTCACCGCCTGGCTCGTGCAGTTGTTGTCAGCCCGGCGCCTGGCGGTGTGGGTGTCCCTCGGATTCCTGTTCGCATCCCTGCTCTGCTCCATGGCCTGGAGCCTGGAAAGCATGATCGTGTTCCGCGCCTTGCAGGGGTTTACCGGTGGCGCGCTGATTCCGCTGGCGTTCACCCTGACCCTGATCAAACTCCCGGAACATCACCGTGCCAAAGGCATGGCCATGTTCGCCATGACTGCCACCTTCGCGCCTTCCATCGGCCCCACCCTTGGCGGCTGGCTGACGGAAAACTGGGGCTGGGAATACATTTTCTACATCAACATCCCGCCCGGCCTGATCATGATCGCCGGCCTGATGTACGGCCTGGAGAAGAAAGAAGCCCACTGGGAATTGCTGAAAAGCACCGACTACGCCGGTATTCTCACCCTTGGCGTCGGGCTCGGTTGTTTGCAGGTGTTCCTGGAGGAAGGCCATCGCAAGGATTGGCTGGAGTCGAACCTGATCGTAACCCTGGGCAGCATCGCGCTGGTCAGCCTGATCACCTTTGTGATCGTGCAGTTTTCCAAACCCAATCCACTGATCAATCTCGGCATCCTCGGCAACCGCAACTTTGGCTTATCCAGTATTTCCAGCGTTGGAATGGGGGTCGGGTTGTATGGTTCGATCTACTTGTTGCCGCTGTACCTGGCGCAGATCCAGAACTACAACGCCCTGCAGATTGGCGAAGTGATCATGTGGATGGGCGTGCCGCAGCTGTTTCTGATTCCGCTGGTGCCCAAGTTGATGAAGTTCGTCTCGCCGAAATGGCTGTGTACGCTGGGCTTCGGGTTGTTCGGGTTGGCGAGTTTCTCTTCGGGTGCGCTGAACCCGGATTTTGCCGGGCCGCAGTTCAATCAGATCCAGATCATCCGCGCCTTGGGGCAGCCACTGATCATGGTGACCATCTCGCTGATCGCTACCGCTTATATCCTGCCCCAGGATGCGGGATCGGCATCGAGCCTGTTCAACATCCTGCGCAACCTCGGCGGCGCGATCGGCATTGCCCTGCTCGCCACGCTGCTGGATGCGCGGACCAAGGTTTATTTTGATTACTTGCGTGAATCCATCGTGCCGAGTAATCCACAGGTGGCCGAGCGGATGGCCTCGCTGACCGATCGACTGGGCAACGAAACGGCGGCACTGGGCAAACTCAGCGAAATTGCCCACCAACAGGCGTCAATCATGGCCTTCAACGATGCGTTTCATTTTGTCGGGATTGCGCTGGGGATCAGCATGCTGGCGGTGTTGCTGACCAAGAAGTTGCCGGCGGGGTTGAAGGCTGGGGAAGCACACTAGTTAAGTATTGTGGCGCTAGGACCGCCCCCTTCGCGAGCAAGCCCGCTCCCACATTGGACCGCGTCCGTCAGGACAACCCGATCAACTGTGGGAGCGGGCTTGCTCGCGAAGAGGCCAGTTCAGACACTGCAAATCAAAACTCCCACATAGGACCGCGTCCGCCAGGACAACCCGATCAACTGTGGGAGCGGGCTTGCTCGCGAAGAGGCCAGTTCAGACACTGCAAATCCAAGCTCCCACATCGGACCGCGTCCGCCAGGACAACCCGATCAACTGTGGGAGCGGGCTTGCTCGCGAAGAGGCCAGTTCAGACACTGCAAATCAAAGCTCCCACATCGGACCGCACCCGTCAGGACAACCCGATCAACTGTGGGAGCGGGCTTGCTCGCGAAGAGGCCCGCACACTCACCGCAAATCTCAAACAGTGATCAACCGCTCGCGCAATTTGCCAATCTCATCGCGCATCTGCGCCGCTGCTTCAAACTCCAGATCACGCGCCAACGCATACATCTTCTCTTCCAGGGCCTTGATACGCTTGGCGATCTCACCCGGCGAGCGCAATTCGGCTTCGTATCTGGCGTTCTCTTCGGCCGCCTTGGCCATGCCTTTGCGTTTCTTGCTGCGCGAACCGGGCACCGTGGCGCCTTCCATGATGTCAGCAACGTCCTTGAACACGCCTTTGGGCGTGATGCCATTGGCCAGGTTGAACGCGATTTGCTTGTCACGACGACGCTCGGTTTCACCGATCGCGCGCTCCATGGAGCCTGTGATGCGGTCGGCGTACAGAATCGCCCGGCCATTGAGGTTACGTGCCGCGCGGCCGATGGTCTGGATCAGCGAACGCTCGGAACGCAGGAAGCCTTCCTTGTCGGCATCGAGGATCGCTACCAGCGAAACTTCCGGCATGTCCAGACCTTCACGCAACAGGTTGATCCCCACCAGCACATCGAAGGTACCGAGGCGCAGATCGCGGATGATTTCGACCCGCTCCACGGTGTCGATGTCCGAGTGCAGATATCGTACGCGTACGCCGTGGTCGGCCAGGTAATCGGTCAAATCCTCGGCCATGCGCTTGGTCAACGTGGTGACCAGCACACGCTCTTCCAGAGCGACACGCTTGGTGATTTCCGACAGCAAGTCGTCGACCTGGGTCAGTGCCGGGCGGATCTCGATTTGCGGGTCCACCAACCCGGTCGGGCGCACCACCATGTCAATGACGCGCCCGGCGTGCTCGGCTTCATAGTTGCCCGGTGTCGCCGAGACAAAAATCGTCTGCGGGCTGATGCTTTCCCATTCGTCGAAACGCATCGGCCGGTTGTCCAGGGCCGAGGGCAGACGGAAACCGTATTCGACCAGGGTTTCCTTGCGCGAGCGGTCGCCCTTGTACATGGCACCAACCTGAGGAACGCTGACGTGGGATTCGTCAATAACCAGCAAGGCATCCGGCGGCAGATAGTCATAAAGCGTCGGCGGCGGCGCGCCGGCTTCGCGACCGGACAGATAGCGTGAGTAGTTTTCGATGCCGTTGCAGTAACCCAGTTCGAGGATCATTTCCAGGTCGAAACGGGTGCGCTGCTCAAGACGCTGGGCTTCCACCAGTTTGTTGTTGGAGCGCAGGTACTCCAGGCGCTCCTGCAACTCGACCTTGATGCCTTCGACCGCGCCCATCAGGGTTTCCCGCGGCGTCACGTAGTGGCTCTTCGGGTAGAAGGTGAAGCGCGGCAGTTTGCGAATGACTTCGCCGGTCAGAGGATCGAACGCCGACAGGCTTTCCACTTCATCGTCGAAAAGCTCGATGCGGATCGCTTCAAAATCGGATTCCGCCGGGTGGATATCGATCACATCGCCACGCACGCGGAAGGTCGCCCGGGCAAAATCCATGTCGTTGCGGGTGTATTGCAGGTCGGCCAGGCGTCGCAGCAATTCACGCTGATCGAGCCGGTCGCCGCGATCCACGTGCAACACCATCTTCAAATAGGTTTCCGGGCTGCCCAGACCGTAGATGCACGACACCGTGGTGACGATGATCGCGTCCTTGCGCTCGAGCAACGCCTTGGTCGCGGACAATCGCATCTGTTCGATGTGATCGTTGATCGAGGCGTCTTTCTCGATGAAGGTGTCCGAGGACGGCACGTAGGCTTCAGGCTGGTAGTAGTCGTAGTAGGAAACGAAATATTCCACCGCGTTGTTCGGGAAAAACGCTTTGAACTCGCCGTACAACTGCGCCGCCAGGGTCTTGTTCGGTGCCAGCACCAGCGTCGGGCGCTGCACCTGGGCGATCACGTTGGCGATGCTGAACGTCTTGCCCGAGCCGGTCACACCAAGCAGCGTCTGGTGCGCCAGCCCGGCTTCGATACCCTCGACCATCAGGCGGATGGCTTCCGGCTGATCGCCGGCGGGCTCGAAACGGGTGACTAGCTGGAATTCAGACATGAAATACCTCTGGATCACTCTTGCCGGAAAAACCGACACGAACGAGAAAGACCGCAAACGACCGATGTCGCCCGAGGAAAAAACTGGATTGTGCTCAATGTGGAGCCGATTGCCAGCGCTTTCAAGGCAAACGTCCTACATCGCGCAAAACCTTTGCCGACGCCATTCGACTACCGGTCGAGAAATAATCGGAAAAACTTGCCCGAAATACTGATTCGCCTGTCGCCAGCAATCGCCGATGGCCTCTATACTAGCTCCCCGTTTGTGCACCGCTCTAGTGCATTCGGCTGGAGCGCGACACGTCCCTCCACTCTCCATTCAGAGCCGCCGCAATAATGAGCCTGTTCTCCGCTGTCGAAATGGCACCACGCGATCCAATCCTGGGCCTCAACGAAGCATTCAACGCCGATACCCGGACCAACAAAGTCAACCTGGGGGTCGGTGTTTACTGCAACGAGGAGGGGCGAATTCCACTCCTGCGCGCCGTTGTCGAAGCCGAAACCATTCGCGCCGCTCAACACGTTTCCCGTGGCTACCTGCCAATCGACGGTATCGCCGCCTACGACCAGGCTGTGCAGAAATTGCTGTTTGGCAATGATTCGCCGCTGATCGCTGCCGGCCGTGTAATCACCACCCAGGCCGTTGGCGGTACTGGCGCACTGAAAATCGGTGCCGACTTCCTCAAGCAACTGCTGCCGAACGCCGTTGTGGCGATCAGCGACCCGAGCTGGGAAAACCACCGCGCCCTGTTCGAAACCGCCGGTTTCCCGGTGCAGAACTACCGTTACTACGACGCCGCGACCCACGACGTGAACCGTACCGGCATGCTGGAAGACCTGAACGCGCTGCCGAACGGCTCGATCATTGTGCTGCACGCCTGCTGCCACAACCCGACCGGCGTGGACCTGAGCCCGGCGGACTGGAAAAACGTCCTGGAAGTCGTTAAAGCCAAAGGCCACGTGCCATTCCTCGACATGGCATATCAAGGTTTCGGCGATGGCATCGATGAAGACGCCGCAGCCGTGCGCCTGTTCGCTGAATCGGGCCTGACTTTCTTCGCCTCCAGCTCGTTCTCCAAGTCGTTCTCGCTGTACGGCGAGCGCGTGGGTGCCCTGTCGATCGTCAGCGAATCGAAAGAAGAAAGCGCACGCGTGTTGTCGCAAGTCAAACGCGTGATCCGTACCAACTACTCCAACCCGCCGACCCACGGTGCCAGCGTTGTCGCTGCAGTGCTGAACAGCCCGGAACTGCGCGCCCAGTGGGAAGCCGAACTGGCCGAAATGCGTCTGCGCATTCGTGGCATGCGGACCCAGATGGTCGACCTGCTGGCTCAAAAAGCGCCGCAGCGCGATTTCAGCTTCGTCGGTCGTCAGTGCGGCATGTTCTCGTACTCCGGTCTGAGCGTTGAGCAGGTTCACCGTCTGCGTAACGAGTTCGGCATCTATGCCCTGGACACTGGCCGCATCTGCGTGGCCGCGCTGAACCAGAGCAACATCAAGGTGGTGACGGACGCGATTGTCCAAGTGATCTGAATCGCGGACTGACACGAAGAACGGGAAGCCTTCGGGCTTCCCGTTTTTATTTGTCTCAGATATTTCCCGATGGGCCGACTGAGCCCTCTAAACTGCACACAAATACAAATGTGGGAGCGGGCTTGCTCGCGAAGGCAATCTGTCTGTGACATTGATGCCAAATGTGCCACCGCTTTCGCGAGCAAGCCCGCTCCCACAGGTTATGCGTACACTCTGTAATTCCGATGAGAACCCACATGAAAAACGATGACCTGCGCGCCGACCGCGATGACCTGGATGACCTGGATCACTTCATCCCCCGCGCCCCGGCCAAACGCGGCAACAACCTGGTAATGCAAGTCGCTGCGGGTGTATTCCTCGGCGGCCTGGCCCTGTGGCTGGTGCAGTTGGGTGCCACAGCGCTCTACGCCAAACTGATGGTTGCCACGATTACCTTCGGCGGCTAAGCCAGTTCGGTCGCACGCTGGCTGGCAGCGTCGTCGTAGGCGACATACAGCGATTCGGCGACCTGGCTCTTGATTGCCTTGGTGCTTTCCAGCCCCAGGACGAAACCTTCGGCCTTGCCACCCGCGCGGTTCAATGCTTCAGCGGTGCCGGCCTGAGTGATGGCGTCGAACAATTTTTCGGCGTGGGGGCCGACACCTTTCGGCAGGCTGATCTGAGAGATGCTCATGGGCGCACCCCGTGGTGTCGAGGTGTGAGGGTCAAATGATTCATGGCGCGTACCTTTTCGGCGAATGGCCGGCAGCGCGTGTCACCACTTCCGGGCGGCCATGGTAGACCTCTGGGGTGATCCTGGTAACCGCCAATCGCCGCTAAACCACCGCCCGTCCCGATAATTCGCTCCAATTGTTATTCGATGCTTGACTTCTCTTTTTGAATCAGTAAGATACGCGCCATTCCGCGATAGCTCAGTTGGTAGAGCAAGTGACTGTTAATCACTGGGTCCCTGGTTCGAGTCCAGGTCGTGGAGCCAGACAAGCAACATCGAAAAGCCCCTGAATCGAAAGATCAGGGGCTTTTTTGTGGCCGGAATGTAGGAGCGAGCTTGCTCGCGATGATCGTTAACGAAAGCGCGTACTACTTGGTAAACGCGGCGTTCTTAAGTCCATCGCGAGCAAGCTCGCTCCTACAGTATCCCGAAGGATGCCTTTACTAATCAGACATGCTCGCTGCTCTTGGCCAGCACCGGCCGCGGGTCCACCGTGCCATGTTCCGATTCCAGCACCGGAATCTCTTTGCCGTCGCAATCATGCAGTTTGCCGTCGCTGAAATAATCCCCTTCGCGCAATGCCGCCAGATCCTGATAACGCAGTACCCGCTCGGTACCGGCCGCAAAGACCGATTGCTGATCGGAGTTACCGGCAGTGAGATGGTTGAACGTCAGGTTCAGCACGATAGCCATGATCGCCGAAGAACTGATGCCCGAATGGAAAATGGTCGCGAACCAGCTTGGGAAGTGGTCGTAGAAGCTCGGCGCAGCGATCGGGATCATGCCGAAGCCAATCGAGGTAGCGACGATGATCAGATTGACGTTGTTGCGGTAGTCGACCTTGGACAAGGTACGAATGCCGCTGGCCGCGACAGTGCCGAACAGCACGATACCGGCCCCGCCGAGAACCGAGGTCGGCACGGCGGCGATGACCCGGCCCATGAATGGCAGCAGGCCGAGGATCACCAGGAACAGACCGCCGGTGGCCACCACGTAGCGACTCTTGATGCCGGTGACCGCCACCAGCCCGACGTTCTGGGCGAAGGCGCTTTGGGTGAAGGAACCGAAGATCGGTGCGAACATGCTCGACAACATGTCGGCACGCAGACCGTTGCCCAGGCGCCTGGAATCAACCTTGGTGCCGATGATCTCACCGACGGCAAGAATGTCCGCCGAAGTCTCCACCAGCGTCACCATCACCACGATGCACATCGACAGGATCGCCGCGAAGTGGAAGGTCGGCATGCCGAAGTGGAACGGCGTCGGGAAGCCGAACATCGGGCCCTGGGTGACGGACGAAAAATCCGCCATGCCGAGGAACACCGCAATGATCGTACCGATGACCATGGCCAGCAGAATCGACAGGCGGGAGATGGTCGCACTGCCGATTTTACTCAGCAGTAAAACCAGTACCAGCGTCACCGCCGCCAGGCCGATGTTCGCCATGCTGCCGAAGTCCGGCGCATGGCTGTTGCCGCCCATGGCCCAGCGCGCGGCTACCGGCATCAGCGTCAGGCCGATGGTGGTAATCACGATGCCAGTCACCAGTGGCGGGAAGAACCTGGTGATACGCGAGAACACCGGGGTTATCAGCAGACCGATCAGGGACGCGGCTATTACCGCGCCCAGCACCGACTGAAACCCGCCCTCCCCACCACTGCTGACAATCGCCACCATGGTCGCGACGCCGGAGAAGGACACGCCCTGTACCAGCGGCAATTGACAACCAAAAAACGGTAAACCCAGGGTTTGCAGCAGCGTTGCCAGCCCCCCCGCAAACAATGAAGCAGCAATCAACAAACCGATGTCCGCCGGCGAGAGCCCGGCAGCCTGGCCGATGATCAATGGTACCGCGACGATACCGCCATACATGGTCAGAACATGTTGCAGGCCATAAGCCATATTCGCGCCGATCCCTAGGTTTTCGTCCTCGGGCCGTTGGTGTGAAACATGGGGCGTTTTCATGTTAGGGGGTTCCCTGGTTTTTGTTATGCGCACACTGTATGCAAGACTCAGGACAAATGTCTATAGAGTTGTATACAACTTGTCAGTCACAAAATGGATACCTGTCCATTTCCGCCTGCCACTCACCCTCCTGGCCTCACCAAAAACCTTGAAATACATCCCTCCCTGTCCAACCTCTCGTGCTGACTAGTCTTTTGAATTCCTGGCGACCATCGGTACGGTCAGCCCCTTTTTTATACATATAAAGTATGCATAATGAAGCCATTCGAAATTCAGTTTCACAAGGCAAAGAACGCAGCCAACAAACTCAAGCACCAAGGCATCAGCCTCGCAGAGACCGAACCGGTGTTTCATGACGAACGAGCGCTGACCATCGAGGACAACCACCATGATGAACAACGCTGGGTCACCTTGGGGCTGGATGGCAAAGGCCGTTTGCTGGTCGTCGTGTACACCCACCGCGATCCGAATTTCGTTCGAATCATTTCCGCGCGCATCGCAACCAAAAGCGAACGCCGTCAGTATCTGGAGGCATGACCGATGAAAGACGAATACGACTTCAGTAACGCCAGGCGCGGGGCCGTGGCACCCGCCAAAGGCAAGACCCGCATCACCATCATGCTCGATGACGCCGTCATCGAAGCCGCTCGGGCACTGGCAGAAAGCGAGGGGTATGGCTACCAGACAGCGATCAACAATACGTTGCGCCGGGCCCTGCTCAACGAAGGCAAGAGCGCACAACTGAAACCAACACTCACCCCTGCCGAACTCAAGGGCCTGGAGCAAAAACTGGCGGAGGCCTTGCGCGAAATCCAACGGGTAATGGAGCCGGGTGTTCGGCCCTGAAACACAAAGGGCGGATCAATCAGACCAGCCCTTTGTGATGTTTTCGATCCGCCAGTTATTGCGGCGCTGCGATCAATCGCTCCAGAGTCCGCGCCAATTGCGGATGTTCCGGTACGTGAATGCCGAACTCGCTGTCCAGCAAGCCAATCAACTCCTGAACATCAGACACCTGCCGCCGCTCGCTGTCGTGGCCAATCCGGTGAATCGCGAAGCTGCCATTGTTGAGCGTACGACGCCACCCCTCCCCGGTGCGCGCCACCATCAATTGCCTGACGAAAGACGACTCGGGGTGAGTCGAGACGTACCAGTTACCCACAGCGAAATCGATATCTTCCTGGCGTTGCAGGTCGAAGATGTACATCGCTCGCCACTCGCCCGCAACGTTGGCGCGCAGGGTAAAACCGTCGACGTGCAGGTCGATGCGATACAACTCGTGCGGGGTGAGTTGTTCGGCGCGCGAATCGAGCAACAGTGGCGCGGTCGGCACCATGCCGCCGAAGCCGACGTCGGTGATGTAGCGCACGTCGTCGATGATGACCAGGCTCAGGCGATGGGTCCGGGCAGTCCAGGCGCCCTCCGGCTGGCCCATTACCACCCGGCCGCTGATGGCACGGGCGTCGAAACCCAACTCTTGAAGCAGGGCCAGAAACAGGTTGTTGAGTTCGTAGCAGTAACCGCCACGACCACTGTGCAAGACTTTCTGCTCGATGGACGGCAAATCGATCAACACCGGTTCGCCGGATAACGTGGTGAGGTTTTCAAATGGAAAAACGCCAGTGTGGCGCAATTGCAGTTGGCGCAGGGTTTCCAGGGTTGGCGCCGGAGGTGCATCGAAGCCCAGGCGTTGCAGGTACAAAGCACGGTCAGTCAGGCGTGGCTCGCTCATCGCTCAATCCTTTTGCACGTTCGCTGCGGATCACTCCGCCGATGGGCTTTATGTATAAGGGATGAACCGGTACGGCCGACAATTGATTTCGCCAATCGCCCTGTGCGCGCCCTGCTGATCAAGCTGAATGCCATGTTGCGCGATGGCACCGAGTGGCGGTGACGAGTGGCATAGTGAAAACAGTTGCTCCCACAGGGTTCTCGCTTGACCATGGATTGGTGATCCTCTGCGGCCCAGTGCCGGTAACGGTCAAATCCGTGCCACTGTTCAATCGTCCGGCACCCACCGCGCGCACCTTCACACCCACATCAGGTAACGACTCATCCCGGGAGACGACCATGATGAACATCAGAATGACTTCGCTGCTCCTGACGGGATTGTTGTCGGCGATGCCCCTGGTCACGCTTGCGGCGTCCGGCGATGGCGCTGACGCAACGGGTACGACATCGGGCGCAAGCCGCAACTCAACCGTGCTGCCAGACAACAACAGGCCCAGCGCCCCCTCGAGCGACATCGGCCGCGGTCGTGGCCCCGGTTCGTCAATCGGCAGCACCGGCGTCAATGGTCCGGGCAGTGGCGCGGGTGGCGGGACCGGCGCCCCCGGAGGTGGAACCGGGGGCGCTGGCGGCGGGACGGGCAGCTGGACAGGCAAAAGCAGCCGATGACGGGCTGTCAGTGGCTGCTTTTTGTCACTTGGGGTAGAGGCACAGCGAACTATCGGCATTGCCCTTGCCGAAATGCAGCACGTATTAGTGCGTGCTGCCGAGTGGCTTGCCGTTGCTGTCGCCGATGTTCAACGGATAAATCGCGTCATTGGGCAGGTTGGTACCGTGCCCCACCTGCGTAACGATGGCGCGCTTGAGGTGGTAGTTGCCGTAGACGCCCGTGGCAGCCGACATGGAATCGACCTGAATCTTCGGCGGTATTTGCCTGTCCACTGCCGCGTCGACGTTCACGGTGACGGCTTCAGGTTCCTTGCCCGACCGGGACAGCGGCGTCACCGTGTAACCGGCCTGGATCTTGTGCACCGCCGCGTAATCCGCCGCGCCGTCAGTCCGGGTTTGGCCGATGACCCAGACAAAGGGGGTTGACGCCGGCAGGTGCCCCATCCCGGCAGGCACCGTGCCGGTCCACCCCGGCGGCGTCACCAGGAATTGTCCGGCCTCGGTGTCCGTGGTGAGCCAGCCCGGCGAAGCGTACACGTCAGTCCACATATCGAGCATCGGTAACAGGTAGAAACGCCCTTTTGTATCCGGCGCGGTGATCACCAGCGGCTCCTTGGTCAAATCAAGCCAGGCAATCGAATACAACGTGTCGGAATTGGAGCGCACTGCCCCATTGAAATCGGCGGGCGGGTACTGCGGCACACTCACAAACATGTTCATCGGGTCTTTGCCGAATTCCTTGCCCGGCTCGCTACCGGTGAATTGCTTGCGAGTGAGATCCATGCTCGGCAGTGGGTAAAAATAGAGATCGGCATCCACACCGATCGCGTGAGCTTCTTCGGCAGTGATTTTCGATTGTGCCTGGCTGGTCAGCGGCAAAACGACAATGGCTGCAACGGTCAGAGCAACGGCTGTCAACGTTGGAGGTATCAACATGTTGGCGATCGTCCGTGCAAAGGGAAGCCTGCCTGGTTCGGCAGAGCTAACGGAACTCTAGACGATCAATTCAGCCGGGGCCGAGAGACGGACCACCGGCAGGAAAAGCACTTCAACGATCGGAACGCATCAACGCTTCGACTCCACCGGCCATCGACAACGTTGCCACGCGGTTTCGCCCCGAATGCTTGGCCTGATACAGCGCCGCATCCGCCCGCTCAACGAACACGTCCATGCTGTCACGTCCCGACGGCACAAACGAATAGCAACCCAGACTGACCGTCACGTAACCGTTGGGCGAGCCGGTGTGACTGATGTGCTTGTCGATGACGCTACGGCGGATCTGCTCGGCAATCGTCATGGCGCCGTGGATGTCGGTGTCCGGCAGCAGCACCGCAAACTCTTCACCGCCGTAACGCACCGCCAGATCGGCCTTGCGGTGGCAGCAACTCTTCAGCGCACGGGCTACTTCGGCCAGGCAATGGTCTCCCATCACGTGGCCGTAGGTGTCGTTGTAGCGCTTGAAGTAATCGATATCGAGCATGATCAGACTCAAGGGGCTCGCCTGCCGGGCGCCGCGCCCGAACTCGATGCCCAGCGCCCGCTCGAACAACCGGCGGTTGGCCAGCCCGGTCAGGCTGTCGTGGGTGGCAATCAGCTCCAGTGCTTGCTGGGCCCTGCGCAAATCCGACTCGACCCGCTCGCCAACACGCACCTGATGCAGGAACACCCACCCGAACAAGCCCACGACCAGCAACACCAGGGCAACGATGAGACTGGAGCGAAACGCCGTGTCGTACCAGTCCGCGAGAATGGTCTCCGTGGACGACGCAGCTGCGACCACCAGCGGATACGCCTCCAGCTGGCGGTAACCGTACATGCGTGTCACACCATCGATGATGGACGTGAACATCGCATTACCGGTGGTGGCCAGTGGCAGGAACTTCTGGAAAATCTCGCCCTGGGCCAGCGACACGCCGATCTGCGCCTCTACAAAAGGTCGACGCGCCAACAATGTGCCATCGGTCAGGCCGAGAAACATCGAGCCATTGTCGTCGAGACTGAAACTTTTGAAGAACTGGTCGAAGTACGACATCTTGATGCCGGCCAGCAACACGCCCTGGAAATGCCCGTTCTTGTCATTGACCCGTTTGGAAATCGGAATGATCCACTCGCCGTTTTCCCGGCTGCGGATGGCCGGGCCGATATGCGCCACCGACGATACGTTCTGCTGGTGATACTTGAAGTACTCACGATCCGCCACCCCGGCACCCCGGGGCAGGTTTTCAAACGAGGTCACCACCCACTGGCCCTTCTGGTCGAACAGCAGGATGCCGTGCAATTGATCCAGCGCCAGCACCCGCCGGGCGAAGGTCTGCTGCAAGCGTGGTCGTTGATCCGGGCCGAAACCGTCGGCCTGAATCCAGTCCACCAGACTGGTCAGCACCAGGTCGGCCTTCATGAAGGTGTCTTCGGCTTGCTGCGCCATGGCCCGCGTAAGGTTCGAAGACGCCACTTGCGCCTGGCTCAGATCATGGCGACGGGACTGTTCCAGTTGCAGGTAGAGCAAACCGCACAGGCACAGACACACCGTGGCAATGAACAATGCCGCGACCTTACGCAGCGGTATGCGTTTCAATGCGACGCCTGGGGCATGGTCCGGGTCGTTCAAGCGTGTGGGCAAAAGTTCATCCTGTCGGGGGGCAAGGCATGGGCAACGAGCCAAAGCCCTCAGTCTTTTTGGGGCGTAGTTTACGGGGTTATCCAGGATAAATGGGCGATCACTTGCCCAGTGGTCACACTTGCCCGGTGGCGCTGCAAACTTGACCCAGGGCAGCGCTGCCTGCGCGCCAACGAGCTACGATTAGACTGACATCAATACAGGGAATCGACATGAGCAAGGCAGACGAGCTCGCGGCAAAATTGAAACAAACACGGCTTGCCAGCGCGGATCAGGCGATCGATGCCTGGCCGGGCCAGGTCTACGAACTGTATCAACGGATAGAGACCTGGCTGCAGCCCTTGACCGAAGCCGGCCTGGTCCTGCGGCGCAACCCCACCCACGTGATCGAGAGTCACCCCAATGGTGATTCTTTCAATTACGCCATTGACCAGTTGGTGATCGCCGGCAACGAGCACAGCATTACCTTTGACCCGGTTGCACGCTTCACGGCAGATGGCGAGGGGCGCGTAGCGATTCACTCCCCGGGCAACGAGTTCGCCCTGTTGCGCACCGTGGACGAACATGGTGAAACACACTGGTGGCTACAAACGATCGAGCAGGCCACAGCGCAACTGGACGCGGTGGCGCTGACGGAAACCGATCTGCTTGTTGTGGTGCAACAGGGGCTGGGGCTTTAGGGGCTAATGCCAGTCAGTTAAGCAGTAATGCGATCTGTAGCAGCTGCCGAGCCTGCGAGGCTGC
>NZ_AKJM01000076.1 GCF_000282335.1 Pseudomonas sp. GM48 | reverse complement strand
TTCCAGTCCATGAGATCTCCTCGAAGTTGAAATGCTGTCCCTGTGGGAGCGGGCTTGCTCGCGAAGGCGGTGGGTCAGTCAATGAAGGTGTTGAATGATAAACCGCTTTCGCGAGCAAGCCCGCTCCCACATTGGTCCGTATTTCACCGGCAAATTGTGTGAAGGCCAGAAAACACAAACCCCGGCACATGGCCGGGGTTTGTGGTGCTTCCTTACAACCTTACACCAGCGCAGCGACAGCCGCGTTGAAGGTTGCGCTCGGGCGCATGGCCTTGCTGATCAGCTCGGCGTCGGCGTGGTAGTAACCGCCGATGTCCACTGGCTTGCCCTGGACAGCGTTGAGTTCGGCAACGATGGTCGCCTCGTTCTCGGTCAGGGTTTTGGCCAGGGTCGCGAACTGCGCTTGCAGTGCAGTGTCTTCGGTCTGGGCAGTCAGGGCTTGAGCCCAGTACAGCGCCAGGTAGAAGTGGCTGCCGCGGTTGTCGATGTTGCCGACTTTGCGCGATGGCGACTTGTTGTTGTCCAGGAACTGGCCGGTGGCCTGGTCCAGGGTCTTGGCCAGAACCAGCGCCTTTGGATTGTTGTAGGTCACGCCCAGGTGTTCCAGGGACGCGGCCAGGGCCAGGAATTCACCCAGCGAATCCCAGCGCAGGAAGTTCTCTTCCAGCAACTGCTGAACGTGCTTCGGAGCCGAACCGCCGGCGCCGGTTTCGAACAGACCACCGCCGTTCATCAGCGGAACGATCGACAGCATCTTGGCGCTGGTGCCCAGTTCCATGATCGGGAACAGGTCGGTCAGGTAGTCGCGCAGTACGTTGCCGGTCACCGAGATAGTGTCCTTGCCTTCGCGGGTGCGTTGCAGGGTGTACTTCATGGCGTCGACTGGCGACATGATCTGGATGTCCAGGCCAGCAGTGTCGTGATCCTTCAGGTAGGCCTGAACTTTCTCGATCACCACGCCGTCGTGGGCGCGCATTGGGTCCAGCCAGAAAATCGCCGGGGTGCCGCTGGCGCGAGCACGGTTGACGGCCAGTTTGACCCAGTCCTGGATCGGCGCGTCTTTGGTCTGGCACATGCGGAAGATGTCGCCGGCTTCAACCGACTGCTCCAGCAGCAGGTTGCCCTTGCTGTCGGTGACGCGAACAACGCCGTCAGCCTTGATCTGGAAAGTCTTGTCGTGGGAGCCGTACTCTTCGGCTTTCTTCGCCATCAGGCCAACGTTTGGCACGCTGCCCATGGTGGTCGGATCGAACGCGCCGTTGGCCTTGCAGTCTTCGATCACTGCCTGGTAGATGGTCGCGTAGCAGCGATCCGGGATCACGGCCTTGGTGTCGTGCAGCTGGCCGTCGGTGCCCCACATCTTGCCGGAGTCACGGATCATGGCCGGCATCGAGGCGTCGACGATAACGTCGCTCGGCACGTGCAGGTTGGTGATGCCTTTGTCGGAGTTGACCATCGCCAGGGAAGGGCGAGCGGCGTAGACCGCCTGCATGTCAGCTTCGATCAGAGCTTGCTGCTCGGCAGGCAATGCCTTGATGCGAGCGTACAGGTCGCCGATGCCGTTGTTCAGGTTGAAGCCGATCTGTGCCAGCACGTCAGCGTGTTTGGCCAGTGCGTCTTTATAGAACTCGGCAACGATCTGGCCGAACATGATCGGGTCGGAGACCTTCATCATGGTGGCTTTCAAGTGAACCGACAACAGCACGCCTTGTGCCTTGGCGTCTTCGATTTCGGCGGCGATGAAGCTGCGCAGGGCGTTTTTGCTCATGACCGCGCAATCGAGGATCTCACCGGCTTGTACGCTGGTCTTTTCTTTCAGGACGGTGGTGGTGCCGTCTTGAGCGATCAGTTCGATTTTCACGGCGTCAGCGGCGTCGATCAGGGCGGCTTTTTCGCTGCCGTAGAAATCGCCGGTGCTCATGTGCGCGACGTGGGACTTGGAGTCCTTGGCCCAGGCGCCCATTTTGTGCGGGTGCTTGCGCGCATAGTTCTTGACCGACAGCGGAGCGCGGCGATCGGAGTTGCCTTCGCGCAGAACCGGGTTCACGGCACTGCCCTTGACCTTGTCATAGCGCGCCTTGGCTTCTTTGTCGGCGTCGCAGGTCACGGTTTCCGGGTAGTCCGGCAGGTTGTAGCCCTGGGCTTGCAGTTCTTTGATTGCGGCTTGCAGTTGCGGAACCGAGGCGCTGATGTTCGGCAGCTTGATGATGTTGGCTTCAGGCGTAACGGCCAGGGCGCCCAGTTCGGCGAGGTGGTCGGCTACGGCTTTGTCACCCAGTTGCTCGGGGAAGCTGGCCAGGATGCGCCCTGCAAGAGAGATATCGCGGGTTTCAACGGCGATATCAGCCGAGGCGGTGAACGCCTCTACGATAGGCAACAGTGAATAGGTGGCGAGGGCAGGAGCTTCGTCGGTGAAGGTATAGATGATCTTCGAGCGGGTGGGCATATTCGGATTAACTCTCTCTTCTTTGCTAAAGCGTGCGCAGAAACTCGAGGGCGCCGGGTAAGCGCGTTCGTTCAAAGTCATCCATGAGCCGAATATCGAGGTTTCGTTGCTGTGATGTTGGGTGCATCAGTAGGGCGTCAAGCAGTCGGGCTGCGGTAACAGACCGGCTTATCAGGCGTAAACACTCATCGTAGAGCTGTTTCGCCCGTCGTGACCCTTTAGTCAGCGGCGGCATTATACATAGGTAGCTGGCAATCTGCCGATGGTTCATACGCAACGAATGTCGTCCATTGGTCTAAAGGTCGCAGGGACGATCAGGGCGTAAGGTCATTCGTCGTGCTTGAGTTTGGCGCTTTTCCCTTTGCTTTCAGGCTTGTAGCTCACGAGTTGCAAGGCTTTGCGGCAGATGGATGGAACATAGGGTTTGCGCGCCGATTCAACTGGGTTACGCTCGAACCAAGCCAGATGTTCAATCCAATCAATGGAGTTCAGCATGGGTTACAAGAAGATTCAGGTTCCAGCCGTCGGCGACAAAATCACCGTCAATGCAGACCATTCTCTCAATGTTCCTAATAACCCGATCATCCCCTTCATCGAAGGCGACGGCATTGGTGTCGACATCAGTCCGGTCATGATCAAGGTTGTCGATGCTGCTGTTAAGAAGGCCTATGGTGGCGAGCGCAAGATTTCCTGGATGGAAGTGTACGCCGGGGAGAAAGCGACTCAGGTTTACGATCAGGACACCTGGCTGCCTCAGGAAACCCTGGACGCAGTCAAGGATTACGTGGTTTCCATCAAGGGCCCGCTGACCACCCCGGTCGGTGGCGGCATCCGTTCCCTCAACGTGGCCCTGCGTCAGCAACTCGACCTGTACGTCTGCCTGCGTCCGGTGCGCTGGTTCGAAGGCGTGCCTAGCCCGGTCAAGAAGCCAGGCGATGTCGACATGACCATCTTCCGCGAGAACTCCGAAGACATCTACGCCGGCATCGAGTGGAAGGCCGGTACGCCGGAAGCCACCAAGGTCATCAAGTTCCTCAAGGAAGAAATGGGTGTTACCAAGATCCGTTTCGACGAGAACTGCGGTATCGGCGTCAAGCCGGTGTCCCTGCAGGGCACCAAGCGTCTGGCGCGCAAGGCCCTGCAATATGTGGTCGACAACGATCGTGATTCGCTGACCATCGTGCACAAAGGCAACATCATGAAGTTCACCGAGGGTGCCTTCAAGGAATGGGCCTACGAAGTGGCGGCGGAAGAGTTCGGCGCGACCCTGCTCGACGGCGGTCCGTGGATGCAGTTCAAGAACCCGAAAACCGGCAAGAACGTCATCGTCAAGGACGCCATCGCCGACGCCATGCTCCAGCAGATCCTGCTGCGCCCGGCCGAGTACGATGTGATTGCAACCCTGAACCTGAACGGCGACTACCTCTCTGACGCCCTGGCGGCAGAAGTGGGCGGTATCGGTATCGCGCCAGGGGCCAACCTGTCTGACACCGTGGCCATGTTTGAAGCTACCCACGGTACTGCACCGAAGTACGCCGGCAAGGACCAGGTCAACCCGGGTTCGCTGATCCTTTCCGCTGAAATGATGCTGCGCCACATGGGCTGGACCGAAGCGGCCGACCTGATCATCAAGGGCACCAACGGCGCGATTTCCGCCAAGACCGTGACCTATGACTTCGAGCGTCTGATGGAGGGTGCGAAGCTGGTTTCGTCTTCCGGCTTCGGTGACGCGCTGATCTCGCACATGTAAGAATACGCAGGCACATGAAAACCGCCTGATTCAAGAAGTTGAGTCAGGCGGTTTTTTTATGACTGGATGACGCGGCGGTGTTAAACCGAAACGGTCTGTACAGGTGTCTGTGTCGTGATTTTCGCGGTGTCCACCGGGTTGCTGATGTTGACCGCGTGCAGGCCTTTGGGGCCCTGGATGATATCGAATACGACAGATTGTCCGGCTTTCAGGGTTTTATAACCTTCCATTTTAATGGCCGAGTAGTGGGCAAACAGATCTTCTGTCTTGCCTTCCTCGTTGATGAAACCGTAACCCTTGGCATTGTTGAACCATTTGACCTTGCCGACAGCCATACCAACTCCCTCTGCAACAGACTCCATCACTGGAGTATCATCCAGTACATCCGCAGTCGAATCTGTAAATAAGATTGACTCCGCGGACCTTTTTTACCCACTGTGGGCTCTATTGGTTGTAACACCGTTTTGCCGATAGTCAAGCTGACCGGGCAGTCGGAGTTGAAAACGCTGATAGCCGCCCCCACCACTGTATTTGAACAACTGACGAACCTTTCTTTCCATGCATGCAATCAGCCAGATTCGACTAACATTCAATCAGGATCGCCCTGATTTACACGACGACGATTCCGCAGGCATTGCTGTTCAGGAGGCAAAGCCTGCACTTCAGGCGCCGCCGATGTACAAGGTGGTTTTGTTCAACGATGACTACACACCGATGGATTTCGTCGTCGAAGTGCTCGAGGTGTTTTTTAACCTGAATCGCGAGCTGGCGACCAAGGTCATGCTGGCCGTCCATACAGAAGGGCGGGCAGTATGTGGAGTGTTTACCCGTGACATCGCCGAGACCAAGGCCATGCAGGTCAACCAGTACGCCAGGGAAAGCCAGCATCCGCTACTCTGTGAAATCGAGAAGGACGGTTAATCGCCGACCACTTGGGTATGAGGTGAAGCTATGTTAAACCGCGAGCTCGAAGTCACCCTCAATCTTGCCTTCAAGGAGGCCCGTTCGAAGCGTCATGAGTTCATGACCGTCGAACACCTCTTGCTGGCCCTATTGGACAATGAGGCTGCCGCCACCGTTTTGCGTGCGTGCGGCGCAAACCTCGACAAACTCAAGCATGACCTGCAGGAGTTCATCGACTCCACCACGCCATTGATCCCGGTACATGACGAGGATCGCGAAACCCAGCCAACCCTGGGCTTCCAGCGTGTACTGCAGCGTGCTGTGTTTCACGTACAGAGCTCGGGCAAACGCGAAGTGACTGGTGCCAACGTGCTGGTCGCGATCTTCAGTGAGCAAGAGAGTCAGGCAGTGTTCCTGCTGAAACAGCAGAGCGTTGCCCGTATAGATGTCGTCAACTACATCGCCCATGGCATTTCCAAGGTGCCGGGGCATGGCGATCACTCTGAAGGTGAGCAAGATATGCAGGACGACGAGGGCGGTGAGTCTTCTTCCTCAGGCAATCCCCTGGATGCTTATGCCAGCAATCTCAATGAGCTTGCGCGTCAGGGTCGTATTGATCCGTTGGTAGGTCGTGAGCTGGAAGTCGAGCGTGTCGCGCAGATCCTGGCGCGTCGTCGCAAAAACAACCCGCTGCTGGTGGGCGAGGCAGGCGTGGGTAAAACCGCGATTGCCGAAGGCCTGGCCAAGCGCATTGTCGACAACCAGGTGCCAGACCTGCTGGCCAACAGCGTGGTTTACTCCCTTGATCTGGGGGCCTTGCTGGCCGGTACCAAATACCGTGGCGATTTCGAGAAGCGCTTCAAGGCGTTGCTCAATGAACTGAAAAAACGTCCGCAGGCGATCCTGTTCATCGACGAGATCCACACCATCATTGGTGCGGGTGCCGCGTCCGGTGGCGTCATGGATGCCTCGAACCTGCTCAAGCCGCTGCTGTCGTCCGGTGATATCCGTTGCATCGGTTCGACCACCTTCCAGGAATTTCGCGGCATCTTCGAGAAGGACCGTGCCTTGGCCCGGCGCTTCCAGAAGGTCGATGTGTCGGAACCTTCGGTGGAGGACACCATTGGCATTCTGCGCGGCCTGAAGGGGCGTTTCGAAAGCCATCACAATATCGAATACAGTGATGAAGCCCTGCGCGCGGCTGCCGAACTAGCTTCGCGTTATATCAATGACCGGCACATGCCGGACAAGGCCATCGATGTGATCGACGAGGCGGGTGCCTACCAGCGCCTGCAACCGATCGAAATGCGCGTTAAACGCATCGAAGTGCCTCAGGTCGAGGACATCGTCGCGAAAATCGCGCGGATTCCGCCTAAACACGTCACCAGTTCCGACAAGGAGCTGTTGCGTAACCTTGAGCGTGACCTGAAGTTGACCGTGTTCGGTCAGGATGCCGCGATCGACTCGCTGGCCACCGCGATCAAGCTGTCCCGTGCCGGGCTCAAATCCCCTGACAAGCCTGTTGGTTCGTTCCTGTTCGCAGGGCCTACCGGTGTCGGTAAAACCGAGGCGGCACGTCAGTTGGCCAAGGCGTTGGGCGTCGAGCTGATTCGTTTCGACATGTCCGAGTACATGGAGCGCCACACCGTATCGCGTCTGATCGGTGCGCCTCCGGGTTATGTCGGGTTCGATCAGGGCGGTCTGCTCACCGAAGCCATCACCAAGCAGCCACACTGCGTGTTGTTGCTCGATGAAATCGAGAAAGCGCATCCGGAAGTCTTCAACCTGCTGCTGCAGGTCATGGATCACGGTACGTTGACCGATAACAACGGGCGCAAGGCGGATTTCCGTAACGTGATCGTCATCATGACGACCAACGCCGGTGCCGAGACCGCAGCTCGCGCTTCGATCGGTTTCACCTATCAGGATCACTCGTCCGATGCGATGGAAGTGATCAAGAAGAGCTTCACGCCGGAATTCCGCAACCGTCTGGACACCATTATCCAGTTTGGTCGCCTCAGCCATGAGGTCATCAAGAGCGTGGTGGACAAGTTCCTTACCGAGCTTCAGGCGCAACTGGAAGACAAGCGTGTGTTGCTGGAGGTTACCGATGCAGCCCGCAACTGGCTGGCCGAAGGTGGTTACGACGCGGCAATGGGGGCTCGTCCAATGGCTCGCCTGATCCAGGACAAGATCAAGCGTCCGCTGGCTGAGGAGATTCTCTTTGGCGAACTGGCCGAACATGGCGGTGTGGTGCACATCGACATCAAGGACGGGGAGCTGACCTTCGAGTTCGAGACCACGGCCGAGATGGCCTGACGTTCAAAAGCAAAACAGAAAGGCGCCGAGAGGCGCCTTTTTGTTGTCTCGGTCGTACGCAATTCAAATGTGGGAGCGGGCTTGCTCGCGAAAGCGGTGGGTCAGAGAAGAAGATGTCGATTGTCACACCGCATTCGCGAGCAAGCCCGCTCCCGCACAAACAAAAACGCCCGGCATAAGCCGGGCGTCTTGTATTGACTTGATTAGCGAGCGCGGTAAGTGATGCGCCCTTTGCTCAAGTCATAGGGCGTCAGCTCGACGCGCACTTTGTCGCCGGTAAGAATACGGATGTAGTTCTTGCGCATCTTGCCGGAGATGTGCGCGGTTACGACGTGCCCATTTTCCAACTCCACGCGAAACATGGTGTTGGGCAGGGTGTCGACGACAGTGCCTTCCATTTCGAAGCTGTCTTCTTTCGACATGCAGTAAAGCCCTCGGTGTCCAGTGAATGGCCCGGTGCAACTGCGCCAGGCAAAAGCGGCGTGCATTGTGCCCGAAAAGTGGGGTTCAAGCCAAGGGGTTTAGGGTGCGCTCTAGTTCAGGACGACCCAGCGCTGGTTAACCAGCAGTTCAATGGGGCGATACTGGGTCTTGTAGTTCATTTTTTTGCAGTTTTTGATCCAGTAACCCAGATAGACCGCATCCAGCCCCAGGCGCCGGGCTTCGGCGATCTGCCAGAGGATGGCGTAGCGTCCCAGGCTGCGACGCTCTTCAGCGGGTTCATAGAAGGTGTACACCGCCGACAGACCGTTCGGCAGAAGATCGGTGACGGCGATCGCCAGCAAGCGGCCGTCGAGACGGAATTCATAGAACCGGGAAAACGGCAGGTCGCGCACCAGGAACGTGGAAAACTGATCGCGGCTGGGCGGGTACATGTCGCCGTCGGCATGGCGTTGTTCGATGTAACGCTGATAAAGATCGAAATACTCTTCGTTGAAACCCGGCTTGGCGGGGCGTACCTGCAAGTCGGCATTGCGCTTGAAGATGCGCTTCTGCTGGCGGTTGGGGGTGAATTGCGCTACCGGAATGCGCGCCGGAACACACGCATTGCAATTCTGGCAGTGCGGCCGGTAGAGATGATCGCCACTGCGACGAAAACCCATCTCTGACAGGTCTGCATAGACATGCACATCCATGGGCTGGCTAGGGTCGAGGAACAGGGTCGTGGCCTGTTCCTCGGGCAGATAACTGCAAGAGTGCGGCTGAGTGGCATAAAACTTCAAACGCGCCAACTCGGTCATGATCAACCCTCGGGATAATGCTTTTGATTAAGTGTAAGCCACCTGCGCAAAAGTCGCTCAGCAAACCCAGGTAGCGCGATTGGGCTGATCCAGGTGTTGTGCCAGATAGTTGGCAAAGTCGCGGCGAGGAATTGCCCGGGCTCCCAGGCTGTGCAGGTGATCGGTGGGCATCTGGCAATCGATCAGCACAAAACCTGAGTCTTTCAGATGTCGAACCAGTGTCGCAAAGCCGAATTTCGAGGCGTTGTCAGCGCGGCTGAACATGGATTCGCCGAAAAACAACCGGCCCATCGCCAGGCCATACAATCCGCCGACCAATTCGTTGTTGTCCCACACTTCCACCGAGTGGGCGTGACCACGCCGGTGCAGTTCTATGTAGGCGTCCTGCATCGCGTCGGTGATCCAGGTGCCGTCGGCGTGATCCCGGGGAGCCGCACAGGCGCGGATGACGGCGGCGAAGTCCTCGTCGAAGGTCACTTGATAGCGTTGCTGGCGCAGCAGTTTGTTCAGGCTGCGCGAGACGTGCAATTCGTCGGGAAACAAAACCGTGCGCGGGTCCGGAGACCACCAGAGGATCGGCTGGCCCTCGGAAAACCATGGAAAACACCCGTGGCGATAGGCGTTGATCAACCGATCAGCGGACAGGTCACCACCGGCAGCCAGCAACCCGTTGGGGTCGCGCATGGCCTTTTCCAGCGGTGGAAAGGTCAGGGAGTTGCGTTGTAACCAAGTCAGCATGGCGTCCGGGCTTGCAGAAGGGGAGGGCGGTGGCGGGTGTTGACCCGTCGTAAAGTTTGCCTTCAAACGACAGGAGTGTCGTCGAGGTATTTTTCGGCGTCCAGTGCCGCCATGCAACCGGCCCCGGCAGACGTAACGGCCTGGCGATAAACGTGGTCGGCCACGTCGCCGGCGGCAAACACACCCGCAATCGCCGTGGCGGTGGCATCGCCTTCGCTGCCTCCCTTGACCAGCAGGTACCCGTCACGCATTTCCAGTTGGCCCGTGAACAGGTCGGTGTTGGGTTTGTGGCCGATGGCGATAAATACGCCGGCCAGTCGCAACTCGGTGGTTTCACCTGTGTGGCTGTCGCGCAGGCGGGCGCCGGTCACGCCGCTGGCATCGCCGAGTACTTCGTCCAGGTTCTGGTTCCAGTGCAGGCGGATGTTGCCGTTGGCGGCCTTTTCGAAGAGTTTGTCCTGGAGGATTTTCTCCGAGCGCAGCTTGTCGCGCCGATGGATCAGGTGCACTTCTTTGGCGATGTTCGACAGGTACAACGCTTCTTCGACCGCCGTGTTACCGCCGCCGACCACCGCGACCACCTGGTTGCGATAAAAGAATCCGTCACAGGTCGCGCAGGCCGAAACCCCTTTGCCGGCAAATGATTCTTCCGACGGCAGGCCCAGGTATTGCGCGCTCGCGCCGGTGGCAATGATCAGTGCATCGCAGGTGTAGGTTCCGCTATCGCCGATCAGCTCGAACGGCCGTTGTTGCAACTTGGCAGTATGGATGTGGTCGTAAACGATCTCGGTGGCAAAGCGCTCGGCGTGTTTTTGCATGCGGTCCATCAGGACCGGTCCGGTCAGGCCTTCGACGTCGCCTGGCCAGTTATCGACTTCGACGGTGGTGGTGAGCTGGCCACCTGCCTGTATGCCGGTAATGACAACGGGCTTGAGGTTGGCGCGGGCGGCATAAACGGCTGCGCTGTAACCGGCAGGACCGGAGCCCAGGATAATCAGGCGGGAATGCTTCGCTTCGCTCATAAAAACACCTCATAAGCCTTTGTCACAAAAGAGAATGCATGCTCAAATTGAACTGCATGTTATGTGCTGTTGACTATGCTACACCCAAGGGGCTCAAGCATGGCGTCGGGCGTACAAACCCGTACAATGCCTTGCGTGTTACATATACTCAGTGCGCGCCGTGTTTATAAAGACCGAGGTGCAGTGTTAAAAGTAGTCCCGGTTACGTGCGTTAACTTTTTTACCTGCCTGGATTGAGCAGTTTTTGGCAGTTTTTATAGACATTCACCAGATGGACGCGCCCATGGCGCAGGAAAAGAAGCGTTTTGAAGAAATCCACCGCAGCACCTAAACCAGCCGTCGTTCCGCTCTGGCGCCAGCACTTGCACTACCGACTCAAGGAAGGTGCACTGATCGCCATCGGTGCCTTGTGCCTGTTCCTGATGATGGCCTTGTTGACCTATGGCAAGGATGATCCGGGCTGGAGTCATAACAGCAAGATCGACGATGTGCAGAACTTCGGCGGGCCCGCGGGCTCCTACAGCGCCGATATCCTGTTCATGGTGCTGGGTTACTTCGCCTACATCTTCCCGTTGCTGTTGGCGATCAAGGCTTACCAGATATTCCGTCAGCGTCACGAGCCGTGGCAGTGGAGCGGTTGGCTGTTCTCCTGGCGCCTGATCGGCCTGGTATTCCTGGTGCTGTCCGGCGCTGCGCTGGCCCATATCCATTTTCATGCCGCGACCGGTCTGCCGGCCGGTGCGGGCGGTGCGCTGGGCGAAAGCCTCGGCGATCTGGCCAGGAATGCCCTGAATATCCAGGGCAGCACGCTGTTATTCATTGCGTTGTTCCTGTTCGGCCTGACCGTGTTTACCGACCTGTCGTGGTTCAAGGTGATGGACATCACCGGCAAGATCACCCTCGACCTGTTCGAACTGTTCCAGGGCGCGGCCAATCGCTGGTGGGCGGCCCGTACCGAGCGCAAACAACTGGTTGCCCAGTTGCGTGAGGTCGACGACCGTATGGATGAAGTGGTCGCGCCGACCGTCACCGACAAGCGCGAGCAAGCCAAGGTCAAGGAGCGCCTGATCGAGCGTGAGCAAGCCCTGAGCAAGCACATGTCCGAGCGCGAGAAGCAGGTGCCGCCAGTGATTGCGCCCGCGCCGCCAAAGCCTGCCGCACCGAGCAAACGCGTCGAAAAAGAGAAACAGGCGCCGCTGTTCGTCGACAGCGCCGTGGAAGGCACCTTGCCGCCGATCTCGATTCTTGATCCGGCGGAAAAGAAACAGCTCAATTACTCGCCTGAATCCCTGGCTGCGGTTGGCCACTTGCTGGAAATCAAGCTCAAGGAATTCGGCGTTGAAGTCGCAGTGGATTCGATTCACCCGGGCCCGGTGATTACCCGTTACGAAATCCAGCCGGCTGCCGGGGTAAAAGTCAGCCGCATCTCCAACCTGGCCAAAGACCTGGCCCGTTCCCTGGCTGTGACCAGCGTGCGCGTGGTGGAAGTGATTCCGGGCAAGACCACGGTCGGTATCGAGATTCCCAACGAAGACCGGCAGATCGTGCGTTTCTCCGAGGTGCTGTCGACCCCCGAGTACGACAACTTCAAGTCGCCGGTGACCCTGGCCCTGGGCCATGATATCGGCGGCAAACCGGTCATCACCGACCTGGCGAAAATGCCGCACCTGCTGGTGGCCGGTACCACCGGTTCCGGTAAGTCGGTGGGTGTGAACGCGATGATCCTGTCGATCCTGTTCAAGTCTGGCCCGGAAGACGCCAAGCTGATCATGATCGACCCAAAAATGCTTGAACTGTCGATCTACGAAGGCATCCCGCACCTGTTGTGCCCGGTGGTCACCGACATGAAGGACGCCGCCAACGCCTTGCGCTGGAGCGTTGCCGAGATGGAGCGACGCTACAAGCTGATGGCCAAGATGGGCGTACGGAACCTGTCGGGCTTCAACGCCAAGGTCAAGGAAGCCCAGGACGCCGGCGAGCCGTTGAGCGATCCGCTGTACAAGCGCGAAAGCATCCACGACGAAGCGCCGCTCCTGCAAAAGCTGCCGACCATCGTGGTGGTGGTCGACGAATTCGCCGACATGATGATGATCGTCGGCAAGAAGGTCGAAGAACTGATCGCCCGTATTGCGCAGAAAGCGCGTGCGGCGGGTATCCACTTGATCCTCGCGACCCAGCGTCCGTCGGTGGACGTGATCACCGGCCTGATCAAGGCCAACATCCCGACCCGCATGGCGTTCCAGGTATCGAGCAAAATCGACTCCCGGACCATCATCGACCAGGGCGGTGCCGAGCAATTGCTGGGCCACGGTGACATGCTGTACATGCCGCCGGGCACCAGTCTGCCGATTCGTGTTCACGGTGCCTTCGTGTCCGACGATGAGGTTCACCGCGTGGTGGAAGCCTGGAAGCTGCGTGGCGCGCCGGAATACAACGACGACATTCTCAACGGTGTCGAAGAGGCGGGCAGTGGCTTTGAAGGCAGCAGCGGTGGCGGCGACGGCGACGATCCCGAGGCCGACGCGCTGTACGACGAAGCAGTGCAGTTTGTCCTGGAAAGCCGTCGCGCCTCCATTTCCGCCGTTCAGCGCAAGTTGAAAATCGGCTATAACCGCGCCGCGCGCATGATCGAAGCCATGGAAATGGCCGGGGTCGTGACGTCCATGAACACCAACGGTTCGCGTGAAGTCCTGGCCCCGGGCCCGGTGCGCGACTGACCCAAGTATGAAAGGGCGGCGCCTTTTGGCGCCACCCGCACTCCCACGAATGTTATGAGGACTCCCATGCGTCTGATCCGCATGCTGTTGCTGCCGGCACTGGCTTTGACCACGCTCTCGGCTCACGCCGATGACAAGGACGTGGCGCGCCTGACCCAATTGCTGGAAAAATCCCAGACCCTGACCGCACGTTTCTCGCAACTGACCCTTGATGGCACCGGCACCCAGTTGCAGGAAACTGCCGGCGAGATGTCGCTGCAGCGTCCAGGCCTGTTCTACTGGCACACCGATGCACCGGCCGAACAGACCATGATCTCCGATGGCAAGAAAGTCACCCTGTGGGACCCGGACCTGGAGCAGGCCACCATCAAGAAGCTCGACCAGCGCCTGACCCAGACGCCGGCCTTGCTGCTGTCCGGTGACGTGTCCAAGATCAGCCAGAGCTTCGACATCAGCGCCAAGGAAGCCGGCGGCGTGATCGACTTCACCCTCAAGCCGAAGACCAAGGACACGCTGTTCGACAGCCTGCGCCTGTCGTTCCGCAATGGTCTGGTCAACGACATGCAACTGATCGACAGCGTTGGTCAGCGTACCAATATCCTGTTCACCGGGGTGAAGGCCAATGAGCCGATCCCGGCGTCCAAATTCAAGTTCGACATCCCCAAGGGTGCCGATGTGATTCAAGAGTAAAACGCCGGATCTGTGGGAGCGGGCTTGCTCGCGAAGGCGGTGTGTCATTCAATCAAAATGTTGACTGATACGGCCTCTTCGCGAGCAAGCCCGCTCCCACAGGATCTTTGTCCAATCTCTGGACGGTGTGGCATATAAGCCCAGTGAGGTTTCACAGGTAGTCATGGATCTGTTTCGCAGCACCCCGATCGCCCAGCCCTTGGCCGCCCGCTTGCGTGCGGCCAATCTGGACGAGTACGTCGGTCAGGAACACGTGCTCGCTCGCGGCAAGCCCCTGCGCGAAGCGCTGGAGCAGGGTGCCCTGCATTCGATGATTTTCTGGGGGCCGCCCGGTGTGGGTAAAACCACGCTGGCGCGATTGCTCGCGGAAGTCTCGGATGCACACTTCGAAACGGTCTCGGCGGTGCTGGCCGGGGTCAAGGAGATCCGTCAGGCGGTGGAAATCGCCAAGCAGCAGGCCGCCCAGTACGGCCGCCGCACCATTCTGTTCGTCGACGAAGTGCATCGCTTCAACAAGTCCCAGCAGGATGCGTTCCTGCCCTATGTCGAGGACGGCACGCTGATTTTCATTGGCGCGACCACGGAAAATCCTTCGTTTGAGCTCAATAACGCCTTGCTGTCGCGGGCGCGTGTCTATGTGCTCAAAAGTCTTGATGAAACGGCGTTGCGCAAACTGGTGCAGCGCGCGCTGACCGAAGAGCGGGGCCTGGGCAAGCGCAACCTTAGCCTCAGCGATGAAGGCTTCCAGATGCTGCTGTCGGCCGCCGATGGCGATGGCCGGCGCCTGCTCAACCTGCTGGAAAACGCCTCGGACCTGGCCGAGGACAACAGTGAAATCGGCACCGAACTCCTGCAAAGCCTGCTCGGCGACACCCGTCGCCGGTTCGATAAGGGCGGCGAAGCGTTCTACGACCAGATTTCCGCGCTGCATAAATCGGTGCGTGGTTCCAACCCGGACGGCGCGCTGTACTGGTTTGCGCGGATGATCGATGGCGGTTGCGACCCCTTGTACCTGGCCCGGCGCGTGGTGCGCATGGCCAGCGAAGACATCGGCAACGCCGACCCGCGTGCCCTGAGCCTGTGCCTGGCGGCGTGGGAAGTGCAGGAGCGCCTCGGCAGCCCCGAAGGTGAACTGGCGGTGGCCCAGGCCATCACCTATCTGGCCTGCGCACCGAAAAGCAACGCGGTGTACATGGGCTTCAAGACCGCACTGCGCGCCGCCGCCGAACATGGCTCGCTGGAAGTGCCGCTGCACCTGCGCAATGCGCCGACCAAGCTTATGAAGCAGTTGGGCTACGGCGATGAATACCGTTACGCCCACGATGAGCCGGATGCCTATGCCGCTGGCGAAGACTATTTCCCGGAAGAACTCGACCCGATCCCGTTCTATCAACCGGTCCCCCGTGGCCTTGAGTTGAAAATCGGCGAAAAGCTCAATCACCTGGCGAAACTCGATCGTTTAAGCCCAAGGCAGCGGAGAAAGTAGTGCTTGCATTGATCGTTGCGGTTTCCGTCGGCGGGATTGCCGGCACGTTGTTGCGCTTCGCCACGGGCAACTGGATCAACGCGAATTGGCCGCGGCACTTCTATACCGCGACGCTGGCCGTTAATATCGTGGGCTGTTTGCTGATCGGTGTTCTTTACGGTCTGTTTTTGATACGCCCGGAGGTGCCCATCGAGGTGCGCGCCGGGTTGATAGTCGGCTTCCTCGGGGGGCTGACAACCTTTTCATCCTTTTCACTGGATACGGTGCGCCTGCTGGAAAGCGGGCAGGTGCCGCTGGCCCTGGGCTATGCGGCGCTCAGCGTATTCGGCGGGCTGCTTGCCACCTGGGCCGGCCTGTCCTTGGCCAAACTTTGATAAACGAGAAACCGACATGCTCGATTCCAAACTGTTACGTAGCAACCTTCAGGACGTAGCGGACCGCCTGGCATCCCGTGGCTTTGTGCTGGATGTTGCGCGCATCGAAGCGCTGGAAGAACAGCGCAAGACCGTCCAGACCCGCACCGAAGCACTGCAGGCTGAACGTAATGCGCGCTCCAAATCCATCGGTCAGGCCAAGCAGCGCGGCGAAGACATCGCGCCGCTGATGGCGGACGTCGAGCGCATGGCGGGCGAATTGAGCGCCGGCAAAGTCGAACTCGACGCGATCCAGACCGAACTGGACTCGATCCTGCTCGGTATCCCCAACTTGCCGCACGAATCGGTACCGGTTGGCGACGATGAAGACGGCAACGTCGAAGTGCGCCGCTGGGGCACCCCGACGGCCTTCGATTTCCCGGTTCAGGACCACGTGGCCCTGGGCGAGAAGTTCGGCTGGCTGGACTTCGAAACTGCCGCCAAGCTGTCCGGCGCCCGTTTCGCCTTGCTGCGCGGGCCAATCGCTCGTCTGCATCGCGCCCTCGCGCAGTTCATGATCAACCTGCACGTCACCGAGCACGGCTACGAAGAGGCCTACACGCCTTATCTGGTTCAGGCCCCGGCGCTGCAAGGCACCGGTCAACTACCGAAGTTTGAAGAAGACCTGTTCAAGATCGGGCGCGAAGGCGAGGCCGACCTGTACCTGATCCCGACCGCTGAAGTGTCGCTGACCAACATCGTCGCCGGCGAAATCGTCGACTCGAAACTGCTGCCGATCAAGTTCGTCGCCCACACCCCGTGCTTCCGCAGTGAAGCCGGCGCATCGGGTCGTGATACCCGCGGCATGATCCGCCAACACCAGTTCGACAAGGTCGAGATGGTGCAGATCGTCGAGCCGTCGAAGTCGATGGAAGCGCTGGAAGGCCTGACCGCCAACGCCGAGAAAGTCCTGCAACTGCTGGAATTGCCTTATCGCACCCTGGCGCTGTGCACCGGCGACATGGGCTTCAGCGCGGTGAAGACTTACGACCTGGAAGTGTGGATCCCGAGCCAGGACAAGTACCGCGAAATCTCGTCGTGCTCCAACTGCGGCGACTTCCAGGCCCGTCGCATGCAAGCGCGTTTCCGCAACCCGGAAACCGGCAAGCCGGAACTGGTGCACACCCTGAATGGCTCCGGCCTGGCGGTGGGTCGTACACTGGTGGCGGTGCTGGAGAACTATCAGCAGGCCGACGGTTCGATCCGTGTGCCTGAAGTTCTCAAGCCGTACATGGGTGGCCTTGAGGTCATTGGCTAAATGAATTATCTGCCGCTGTTCCACAACCTTCGCGGCAGTCGTGTGTTGGTCGTCGGTGGGGGGGAAATTGCCTTGCGCAAATCCCGCCTGCTGGCCGATGCCGGTGCGCTGCTGCGGGTGGTTGCACCTGAAATCGAAGCGCAATTGCGCGAACTGGTTGCCGGCAGCGGTGGCGAGTGCCTGTCGCGTGGTTATGCCGAGGCGGATCTGGACGGTTGCGGGCTGATCATTGCCGCCACCGACGACGAAGCGTTGAACGCACAAGTCTCCGCCGATGCCCATCGGCGTTGCGTACCGGTCAACGTGGTGGACGCGCCGGCCCTGTGCAGCGTGATCTTCCCGGCCATCGTCGACCGTTCCCCATTGATTATCGCGGTGTCCAGCGGCGGCGATGCGCCGGTGCTGGCGCGTTTGATCCGCGCCAGGATCGAAACCTGGATTCCTTCCACCTTCGGTCAGCTGGCCGGACTGGCGGCGCGTTTTCGTCATCAGGTCAAAGGCCTGTTTCCGGATGTGCAGCAGCGTCGGGCGTTCTGGGAAGATGTTTTCCAGGGCCCGATTGCCGATCGGCAACTGGCCGGGCAGGGCGGTGAAGCCGAGCGGTTGTTGCAAGCGAAGATCGATGGTGAAGCGCCGGTTGCAACCGGTGAAGTCTATCTGGTGGGCGCAGGGCCGGGCGATCCCGACCTGCTGACGTTCAAGGCATTGCGTCTGATGCAGCAAGCCGACGTGGTGCTGTACGACCGCCTGGTAGCGCCGGCGATTCTCGAACTGTGCCGTCGCGACGCCGAGCGGGTTTATGTCGGCAAGCGCCGTGCCGATCACGCGGTGCCGCAGGATCAGATCAACCAGCAATTGGTGGATCTGGCCAAACAGGGCAAGCGTGTGGTGCGATTGAAGGGCGGTGATCCGTTCATCTTCGGTCGTGGCGGTGAAGAGATCGAAGAGCTGGCGGCCAATGGCATCCCGTTCCAGGTCGTGCCGGGGATCACGGCGGCCAGCGGTTGCGCGGCTTATGCCGGGATTCCGCTGACCCATCGCGATTACGCGCAATCGGTACGCTTTGTCACCGGGCACCTGAAGGACGGCTCAACCGATTTGCCGTGGGCCGATCTGGTCGCGCCGGCACAAACCCTGGTGTTCTACATGGGGTTGGTGGGCTTGCCGGTCATCTGCGAGCAGTTGATCAAGCACGGTCGCGGCTCTGATACCCCGGCGGCGTTGATCCAGCAGGGCACCACGGTCAATCAGCGTGTGTTCACCGGCACCCTGGCGGACCTGCCGCGATTGGTGGCGGAGCATGAAGTGCATGCGCCGACATTGGTGATCGTCGGTGAAGTGGTGCAACTGCGCGAGAAACTGGCGTGGTTTGAAGGGGCTCAGGGGCAGGTCTAGAGACCGCGTCGCCCCCATTCGCGAGCAAGCCCGCTCCCACATTGGATTCGTGAACGACACAAATCCCCTGTGGGAGCGGGCTTGCTCGCGAAGAGGCCCGCACATTCACCGCAAAGTCCAGATCAAACTCAGGCCTTGCACCAAACCCCTTTGCCGCTCAACCGCTCCCGATCATGGGGCGCGGTGAAGTCCTGTGCCGGGCCTTTCGGCACCACACCCGTCGGGTTGATGGTGCGGTGACTGGCATAGTAGTGGTTCTTGATGTGGGTGAGATCCACCGTCTCGGCAATCCCCGGCCACTGATAAATCTCGCGCAGCCAGTTCGACAGGTTCGGATAATCTGCAATCCGCCGCAGATTGCACTTGAAGTGCCCGTAGTACACCGCATCGAAGCGAATCAGCGTGGTGAACAGACGGATGTCCGCTTCGGTCAGGTACTCGCCAGCCAGGTAACGGTTGGCGCCGAGCAGCAGCTCCAGTCGATCCAGCTCGGCAAACACATCGTCGAAGGCTTCTTCATAAGCCTGTTGCGACGTGGCAAACCCGGCGCGATATACGCCGTTGTTCACCGCCGGGTAGATCCGCTCGTTCAGCGCATCAATTTCACCCTGTAGTGGCGCCGGGTAGAAATCCAGGTCATTGCCGGTCAAATCATCGAAGGCACTATTGAACATGCGGATGATTTCCGATGATTCATTGTTGACGATGCGCTTTTGCTGTTTGTCCCATAGCACCGGTACGGTGACGCGGCCGGTGTAGTCGGCGGCATCGGCGGTGTAGCGCTGGTGCATGAAGTCGAAATGATCGAGCTTGTCGCCGGTCGAGCCCAGGTGCTGGTCGAAGGTCCAGCCGTTTTCCAGCATCAACCAACTGACCACCGAGACGTCGATCAGCTTTTCGAGGCCTTTGAGTTTGCGCAGGATCAGCGTGCGATGAGCCCACGGACAGGCCAGGGACACGTACAGGTGATAGCGCCCGGGTTCGGCCGCAAATCCACCGACACCGGTCGGTCCCGGTTTGCCGTCAGCGGTCAGCCAGTGGCGGCGTTGCGCCTGTTCGCGCTGGAACGCGCCGTCCTTGCTGCTTTCATACCACTTGTCCTGCCAGCGGCCATCGACTAACAAACCCATGTTCAAGACTCCCGAAACCCATATGCGTTGCAGTTGAGTCTATTCCGATGGGTTCGAACAAAAAGCGCAAAGATCGGGCGTGAATGATCGGTTAAATCGATTTGTCCCGCGCAGCCCAGTATTTTTCGGCGGTTTCGAAGGCCTGTTCGCGGCTCTGGCCGAGGCCGCGCAGGGCCAGGGCCATGGTCGAGATCAGGGCCATTTGCGGATAGCTGTCGACCACGTCGCCACGCCATACGGCCTTGAGGTGCTCCGGATCGAGGCTGGCCGGTTTGACATGGCGCTGGCTCGACAACTGCGGCCATTCCTCATCCCAGCTGACTCCGCCAGTGGTGCCGTACAGGTGGCTGTCGGCGTCCGGGTTGATTTCGATCTCGCCGCCATCGCCCTTGATCACGATCGCGGTATCACCCAGCAGTCCGCTGGCATCGCGATGCACGGCCTGATAGCCAGGGTGGAAAATGCTTTGCAGGCCGCAACGCGCCCCCAGCGGATTGAGAATCCGCGCCAGCGAGTGGATCGGCGAGCGCAGGCCCAGGGTATTGCGCAGGTCGATCATCCGTTGCAGCTGTGGCGCCCAGTCAACCAGCGGCATGAACGCCAGGCCGCCGTTATCCAGCGCCGTGCCGACCTGTTGCCAGTTGCGGCACAGCGGGATGTTCAATTCGCCCAGCAGTTGCTCGGTGTACAACCGGCCAGCCGTGTGGGCACCGCCGCCATGCATGAAAATCCGCAAGCCATTCTGCGCCAGGCACTTGGCCGCCAGCAGAAACCACGGCAAATGACGCTTCTTGCCGGCATACGTCGGCCAGTCCAGATCCACCGCCAGTGCCGGCGGATTCAGGCGCTCACGCAAGGCTTCGGTGAACCCGGCCATTTCCTCGGCGCTTTCTTCCTTGTGCCGTAACAACATCAGGAACGCGCCGAGCTGGGTCTCCTCGACCTTTTCATCGAACACCATGCCCATGGCTTCGCGGGCTTCGACCCGGGTCAGATCGCGGGCACCGCGCTTGCCCTTGCCGAGGATCCGCACGAATTGGGCGAACGGGTGCTCGGCGGGCGTTTCGAGGGTCAGTGCAGGATAGTCAGTCATAAGCAATTCGTCGGTTTGGGCAGGCCCGCCAGTTTCGCGGCGAGTTTGGCGGGGGTGCCTTTGAACAGGCGGTTCAGGTGCAGGCTGTTGCCTTTTTCCGGGCCGAGTTTCAGTGCGGTGTATTTGATCAGTGGACGGGTGGCCGGTGACAGCTGGAATTCAGCGTAGAAACTGCGCAGCAGTTCGAGGACTTCCCAGTGTTCGGGCGTCAACTCGATGTCTTCGGCAGCCGCCAGGGCACTGGCTACATCGGTAGACCAGTCACTCAGTTCGACCAGGAAACCGTCCTTGTCCAGCTCGATGGCGCGGGCGCCAACCGTCAATGCATTCATAGCCAACTGTTGACCTTGTCGTAGTGAATCGACAGTTCGACGAAGGCCGGGTAATCGATGGCCAAGGCCCAGTCTGGAACCGCAAGCGCACGGGCCTGGGCATCTTCGGCCAGGACGAACAGTTTCAGACCACGAGCGCTGAGCGCAGTGAACGGCGCGGTGCCCGGTTGCAACGCATAGGCCGCATCACCGGACAACAGCAACCCATCGTTGGCGCCGATCACGCGCAGGCAACTGGTCAGGCGTTCGTCGCCGAACGGGGAATGAGACAACACATGCAAAGTCGACATCAGAGGGTGATCACCTGGTCGTAACGGTCAATAAGGGCGGTGATTTCGTGGGCGGCCAACACCTGGGCTTCTTCCAGCGACAAGCCGCTCGGGTCGAGGCCGCGTTGGGTGATGCTGTCGCCACAGGCAAACAGTTCCTCGACACCGAACATCGGCAGGGCCTGCAGATTGGCGCTCAGGTCTTTCTGTTGCAAGGCCTTGGCGTTCTGACTGGCGGCGAGCTGGAACACGCCGTCATCGAGAAACAACAGGCCAATCGGCAGATCAAAGGCGCCGCCGGCCAGCACGATATCCAGCGCTTCCCGCGCGCCAGGGCCGGACCATGGCGACTGACGGCTGATGATCAACAAGGACTTGGCCATGTCATGCGCCTCCGAAACAGATCAGACGGTCGGCATCCTGCGCCGCGTCATGCAATTGGCCGAGGCCGGACAATTCCCACGGCGCGCCGACGGCTACAGCTTCGCGCTGATAGCGCTTGGCTTCTTCTGCATCCAAGACACCACGACGCAGGGCGGCGGCGATGCACACCACGCCATCAAGTTGATGGTCGCTGACGAATGTGCGCCATTGCTTGGGCAAGTCCGGTTCATCCTGGGGCGTGACCACGCTGCCGGACGCGTTGTAGACGCCATCCTGGTAGAAAAACAACCGGACAATCTCATGCCCGCCGGCCAGCGCCGCTTGGGCGAACAGCAAGGCGCGGCGCGAGGAGGGCGCATGGGCGGCGGAAAACACGGCGATGGCGAACTTCATGGTGCACTCGATCAGCGAAACTGCGGCCATGATAATGCTTTATCGGCGGGGCGGCTAAAGTGATGTTGGCTGTTCTGGCCCCTTCGCGAGCAAGCCCGCTCCGACATTCGACCGGGTTCTATCTGAAGAGCGCGGTTTAATGTGGGAGCGGGCTTGCTCGCGAAGGCGGACTGACAGCAAACCCTATGGTTCTATCCCATACAAGTCACAATATTCCAGCCAATCCATCCCGGCCATCTCCGCCACTTCCCGATGCACTTCACGGCGTTGGGCTTCATAGTCCTGCGGCGTGGCGGCCGTCAGTTGCAAGGTCAGTTCCCAGGCAAACAGGCCAAGGCGTTCGGCTTCGGCTTCAAAAGCTTCATGCAGGCGTTCCTCGCGGTATTGCGCCGGGGTTTCTCCCTTGGCCTGCGCCAGCAGCGGGTTGAGGTTGTCGAGGTCGTGGCGCAACTCGGGGCGTTCGTCGAGAAACCGCTTCAGTGCCTGTTCATGTTGCTGTTCGGTTGCCGCCATGGTCGCTCCTTGAGTGGGGATTACGCAGACTGCTTCTTGCTGGCCTTGGCCGCTGCTGCCAGGCATTCGAGGGCAAACTGTTCGGTGTAGGTCATCTGGATCGGTGTGGTTTCGCCTTTGACGGTTCTTTCGCCGTTGAGGATGTAGCGAATCCGCTTGTCGGTGACACCGATTCGCTTGGCGATCCATGAAGGCGTCTGACCGATCTGGCTGATCAGCTTGTCGGCATATTCTGCGGTCGGTTTGTAAAACTCGGCATTGGGTGTCATCAGAATTCCAGTGATAGGTGCGATGCTGCGGTATTGGCGCGACAGGGTGCGCGAATCGTTGCGCGGTGTCGCGGTATAAATGCAGTAAAGCAGAACGATACGGGCTGCCGGGGTGATAAAGTCCGCTTTTTCCTGATGAGTGAATGCAATGCGATTTCTGATGGTGGCGCTGGCCGTGACGTTGCTGGCGGGATGCGCGGGCTCGGCGATGAATGATGCCCGCACCAAGGCCCCGTACAAGACCCTGAACTCGGAAAAACCGGCAAAAGACGTCGCCCAGTGCGTGCAGTTTTCCTGGCAGGACGAGGCCGTGTTCGGTGTCGATGCCGCGGCGTATTTGCAGGCAGGCGAGAAGGGCGGCACTACGGTTTACACGCGTTCGGCAGAGTCTTTCGTCGACGTGACCACCGATGCCTCGGGAACGGTTTTGAGCTACTACGCGCAGAAGGATGATTTCGTGGCCAAGCGCCGGTTGGCGGCGCTGGCGACTTGTCTGTGATCTGACACTGTACCCCCTGTAGGAGCGAGCTTGCTCGCGATGGTCGTCAACGAAAACGCTGGGGGCCTGACACCCCGCGGCGTTCCGATTTTTTTCGCGAGCAAGCTCGCTCCTACAGGGATTTGTCGCGAGTCAGTAGCTCAGGCGCTTCTGGAAGAAGAAGTGCTTGTGGCCCGGCGGATAGTCGGCAATGTGCCCGATCTCGCTGTAGCCGCATTTCTTGTAGAACTCCGGTGCCTGGAATTCAAAGGTGTCGAGCCACAGCCCGACGCAGCGCCGTTCCCGCGCCAGGTCCTCGGCCATCTGCATCAGTTTCGAACCCATGCCTTGTCCCCGCGCCTGTTCGGGCACCACCAGCAAGTCGATGTACAGCCACTGGTAAAAAAATCGGCCATGCAGGCCGCCGAGGATTTCGTCGTTGTCGTCGCGCACCAGCAAGGCGATGTGCTCAGGCACATTACCTTCGGCCTTCGAGCCGTTGTACGCGCGCAATGGCTTGAGGATCGCCTGGCGTTGTTCTTCCGTGGGGTTTTGCGACAGTTCGATACGCAGGTTCATGGCTATATCCATATGGCATTGAAACCGCAGCCTATCCCGGTCTCGACGATTGATCCATCCCCGGGAAAGTTGAACCGTCGTCAACGCGCAGCTTGCTTGAGGGGGCAAGCGCTGTTCGTTTTCATTTAACATGTGGACCCTCAGACAATTAACAGGACGCGTTGTCATGTCGAACACAGCCGAGCGGGTCAATATCTTTGAGTCTCAAGTGTTGTCCCACGACTGGTACCTGCTAAGGAAAATCACCTTCGATTACCGTCGCAACAACGGCGAGTGGCAACGCCAGACACGAGAGGTCTACGACCGTGGCAACGGCGCGGCGATTCTGTTGTACAACCGCGAAAAGCGAACCGTGGTACTGACTCGGCAGTTTCGCCTGCCGGTGTTCGTCAATGGCCACGATGGGCTGTTGATCGAAGTGGCAGCGGGGCTGCTGGAGGGCGCGGCACCCGAAGACCGCATCCGCGATGAGGCGGAGGAGGAGACCGGTTACCGCGTGCACCATGTGCAGAAAGTGTTCGAGGCGTACATGAGCCCCGGTTCGGTGACGGAAAAATTGCACTTCTTCATCGCCGAGTACGATGCGACCTCGAAAGTCAGCGACGGTGGTGGGCTGGAGGCGGAAACCGAGGAACTGGAAGTGCTGGAATGGCGTTTCGACGATGCGCTCGAAGCGTTTTATCGCGGCGAAATCTGCGACGCCAAGACCATCATGCTGTTGCAGTATGCGGCGATGAAGAATCTCTTCGCCCGCTAACGTATGCGCTTGCTGTGGCGAGCGAGCTTGCTCGCGTTGGGCTGCGCAGCAGCCCCAGGTATCTTGAGTGTTTGAAGAAGATTGGCCAGTGCTTCGCACTGGAACGGGAGCAAGCTCCCTCGCCACAAGTGCCGTGCGTCCCTAAAACAAATCATCCATGCGACTGGCGCCAGACCACTCGCAACCTTCAAGTGTGAGCAACAGCTCCTTCGCCTCCAGCCCCCCGGCAAACCCGGTCAGCTTGCCCGATGCGCCAATCACCCGGTGACACGGCGCCACGATCGATATCGGGTTCTTGCCATTCGCCGCACCCACCGCCCTGACTGCCGCCGGGTTGCCGATCTGCTCGGCGATCTGGCTGTAGCTGCGGGTCTCACCGAACGGGATGGTCAGCAGGGCCGCCCAGACCTTTTTCTGAAATTCCGTGCCGGCAAAATCCAGTTCCAGTTCGAAGCGATCGCGGGTGCCGGAAAAATATTCGTCAAGTTGCGCAGCCGTGCGCACCAGGATCGGGTTGTCCGGCGCTTCGCTCATCGGTCCGAGGCGCACCCGACCGGGTTTGTCGTTTTCCCAGAGGATGGCCGCCAGTCGTGAACCGTTCGCGACCAGCTTCAACTCGCCCACGGGCGAAGCCATGGTGATGCAGGTGTAGGTCATACCGGGGCTCGCGGGAAATGGCTGAACAGGCGTTAAGGATACTGTCTCGACGGGGAGGCGCAATACGTAATCCCGACCATACTTGGCTACGGCTTTTGAAGCGTTTTCCTACGTAATAACAAGAAGAGACCGACTCATGAAGTATGAACCTTTTGCCAAATCGCTGATTGCGACCTCATTGGCACTCAGCTGTCTGACTGCTCACGCCGCCTCCGTGGCCCCGGCTACGGGGGAAAACGGCATGGTGGTCACGGCCCAGCATCTGGCCAGCCATGTGGGCGTGGATGTGCTCAAGAAAGGCGGCAACGCCGTGGATGCGGCGGTCGCGGTCGGCTATGCGCTGGCGGTGGTGTATCCCGCGGCAGGTAACCTCGGCGGCGGCGGTTTCATGACCATTCAATTGGCGGACGGGCGCAAGACCTTCCTCGACTTCCGTGAAAAAGCCCCGCTGGCCGCTACCGCCAACATGTACCTGGACAAGGAGGGCAACGTCGTCCCCGATTTGAGTACCCGTGGCCATCTGGCCGTAGGTGTGCCGGGCACCGTTTCGGGCATGGAACTGGCGCTGTCCAAGTACGGCACCAAGCCGCGCAAGGAAATCATCGCCCCGGCCATCAAGCTTGCTGAAGAGGGGTTTGAACTGGAGCAGGGTGACGTCGATCTGCTGGACTACGCCACCGACATGTTCAAGAAGGACATGAAGGATTCCGGCTCAATCTTCCTCAGCAAGGGCGAGCCGATGCAGGTTGGCCAGAAACTGGTGCAAAAAGATCTCGGCAAGACCCTGCGGGAAATCTCCGAGAAAGGCTCCGATGGTTTCTATAAAGGCTGGGTCGCCGACGCCATCGTCACCTCCAGCCAGGCCAACAAGGGCATCATCACCCAGGCCGATCTCGACAAATACAAGACCCGCGAACTGGCGCCCATCGAGTGCGACTACCGTGGCTATCACGTGGTTTCCGCACCGCCACCGAGCTCCGGCGGCGTGGTGATCTGCGAGATCATGAACATCCTCGAAGGCTATCCGATGAAGGATCTGGGCTATCACTCGGCCCAGGGCATGCACTATCAGATCGAGGCGATGCGCCACGCCTATGTGGACCGAAACAGCTACCTGGGCGATCCGGATTTCGTGAAAAACCCGATTGCTCATCTGCTGGATAAAAACTACGCGACCAAGCTTCGCGAAGCGATCAAACCACAAAAAGCCGCGGTATCCAGTGAACTCAAGCCGGGCGTAGCGCCCCATGAAGGCAACAACACCACGCATTACTCCATCGTCGACAAATGGGGCAACGCGGTGTCGGTGACCTACACCCTCAACGACTGGTTTGGTGCCGGCGTGATGGCGAGCAAGACCGGGGTCATCCTCAACGATGAAATGGACGACTTCACCTCGAAAATCGGCGTGCCGAACATGTACGGCCTGGTGCAGGGCGAGGCGAACGCCATCGCACCCGGCAAGGCGCCGCTGTCGTCCATGAGCCCGACCATTGTCACCAAGGACGGCAAAGTGGTGATGGTGGTCGGTACTCCGGGTGGCAGCCGTATCATCACCGCGACCTTGTTGACCATGCTCAACGTGATCGACTACGGCATGAACATCCAGGAAGCGGTGGATGCGCCGCGTTTCCACCAGCAGTGGCTGCCGGAGGAAACCAACCTGGAAGCCTTCACCACCAGCCCGGACACGGTGAAAATCCTCGAAGGCTGGGGCCACAAGTTCGCAGGTCCCCAGGACCCCAACCACCTGGCGGCGATCCTGGTCGGCGCGCCGTCCCTGGGTGGCAAGCCGGTGGGCAAGAACCGTTTCTACGGGGCGAACGACCCACGGCGTAACACCGGGTTGTCGCTGGGTTATTGAGGGTTGTGTCCGCTAGGGGACGGGCTTATGTTCGTCCCCTGATCCATCGACCGTTCAAGGAAGGAAATCATGAACACTGCACTGTTAATCATCGACGTCCAGCAGGCTTTGTGTTCCGGTGAGTACGCGTGCTTCGAGATCGGGCGCGTCATCAACACCATCAATGACCTTTCTGCCCGGGCGCGCAAGGCCGGAGTTCCCGTGGTGCTGATCCAGCACGAAGAGGCGGACAGTCCGCTGGCGCATGAGGCTGCCGGCTGGCAACTGGCCGAAGGGCTGCAAACCTCGCCCAAGGATCATCGCGTGCGCAAGACCACACAGGATTCGTTCTACCAGACCAACCTGCAAAAACTGTTGCCGGTGCAGGACTTCGAGCGTCTGGTCATTTGCGGCCTGCAAACCGATTATTGCGTCAACGCCACCGTGCGCCAGGCCCTGAAACTGGGCTACGACGTGGTCCTGGCGGGCGACGCACATTCCACCGTTGACAACGGCAACCTCAGCGCCGAAGACATCATTGCCGAGCACAACAAGGACCTGAAGCGCCTGACCGGTTCCGTGGCGCGGATCGATGTGATACCGGCCAGGGACATCCATTTCTGATCCCACCACATCCCCCCTGTGGGAGCGG
>NZ_AKJM01000075.1 GCF_000282335.1 Pseudomonas sp. GM48 | reverse complement strand
CAAGCCCGCTCCCACAAGGGGGCCTTTGGCAAATACAAAATCGATGAACGACAACAATCAACTGTGGGAGCGGGCTTGCTCGCGAAAGCGCTGTGTCAGACACATCAATGTTGGATGTGCTGGCGCCTTCGCGAGCAAGCCCGCTCCCACAGGTTTTTGGGGTGGGGTTCAGATCGGGGGTTGGTGCAGGCAAATGATATGTGGGTCGTCATTCCAGTGCGGGAAACGCTCGGCGATCAGCGGGTCGTGGCCGGGGATGACGTGGTCCTGGCTGTCGGCCAGGCGGTCGATTTCGCTGAAGGCTTCAAGGGTTTGCGCCAGGTCATCGAGAATCGGGAACGGGCTGCGCTCACGAATGTTGACCCACAGGTGCGCGGCATCCGAGGCCAGCACAATCCAGCCGCGCCCGGTGCTCACCCGCACCACCTGGCTGCCCGGTGTGTGTCCGCCCACGGGGTGCAGGGTCACACCCGGCAGCACCTCGACCGTGCCGCTGTGCAAACGCATCCGCCCTTCGAACAGCGGCGGCAGCGCCGACATCACGTCCTCGACTTCGTAGGTTTTGTTCACCACGCGATGAGCCATTTTCGGCCCGGTGCAGAAACGCAGCTCCGCTTCCTGCAAATGCATGGTCGCCTTCGGAAACAGCCCGAGGTTTCCGGCATGATCCCAATGCAAATGGGTAAGGATCAGGTGTTCGACCTGTGCCGGATCGATGTCCAGTTGTCGCAAGGATTCCTCCGGCAGGCGGTACATCTGACGATTGCGCCGGTCCGCCGTGGCCGGTTGAAAACAGGTGTCGACCACAATCACCTGCTGCGCGTTGCGGATGACCCAGAAGTAGTAGTCCAGCGGCATCGGCGCATTCGGATCACCGCAGCAGGCGTCGTAGAGAAAGTTCTCCCTGGCGGTGCGCTGGGCGTTTGCGCCGACACGGATAGCGAACACTTCGTACTCGGGAACGGACATAGACACCTCCGGGTTCAGGCTGCCGCCGTGGTTTTGAGGGTCGGGCGGAAATCGAAATCGATCTGCTCGCTGATGCCCAAGTCCTGTGCCAGCTTATGCAGGCCGCTGTAGTCGCGCATGATGGTCGCGTTCTTGTTGCTTTCGCGGGTGTCGGCAATGATCAGCGCCGCATCCTCGACCCCGAGTTGCGTCAGAATCGCCTCCCACATCGAGTAGTCCTGAGCGATAAAAGCACTCAGCGCCACCGACAGGTTGCGTGCGAAAAATTCCCGCTGGGTCGGCTGCATGTTCGCGTACATGACCTTTGCCACTTCGGCCAGCACCTTGCTGTGGGCATATTCGTCACGGTTGTGCAGTTCAGCCACCCGGCGGTTCTGTGGCTGGATGGTCTGGTCGTCTGCCAGCAGGTCCAGATAAGCGTTGACGCTGATCTCGGCCACCACCGCAAAAGTGATCGCCACCAGATCCCGCTGCCATTGCTCGGGCAGCTCTGCATGCAAGGCCTTCAGGCGCAAGTAGGTGACGGACGGCGGCAAGTCCAGATCCTGATCCAGTGCCCGCTCCAGCTTGGTCCGCTCAATGGCGCGCAGGTGCATCAGCGTGTGGTAATGCTCGTCGATCAGGGTCTGTTGCATGGCCTCGCGAAAATGCCAGTCATCCTTGCCCAGGTACTGATTGGCGATGACGCTGAGTGCCGGGTTGACCACATGCTCCTCGGCGGTGACGGTGCGCAGGTTGTAGCCGATCCAGCCCCAGGTCACCACGCTGCTTTTGAGCTCGTCGCCCAAGGCCTGGAATTTCGGGTGATGGAAAAACGGCACCATGCACTCCGGGTAATCCGGGCGCGCCGGGTCGAACGCCTCAATGACCTGAGCCCTGTCCGGCGCACAAACGGAGGCGCGCCTGGTCCAGGCCTGATTGAGCCGCACGATCAGTTGATGATCGACCTGGGCGATCTCGATTGCTGTTTGCATGACGCGATACCTGTAAGACGCGTACCCGCCAAGGGGTACGCCAAAAGAATGAAGGGCGACGGAAAAATCAGGCCAGCCAATAGCGGGTCAGGTGGCGCGCCGGGTCAGTGTAACGACTGCGGGCGTGGATCATTCGCCAGTTATCCCAAATCAGCAGGCATCCGTCGGGAATCAGCACCGGAACGTTATGCTCGACAAAGTACGCTTCGCCGAGCACGGCAAACCTGGCCAGTGGCGAGGTGCTGTTGGCGACCAGGGATTGCTGCAACGCCTCCCTGGACGGATTCACATCGCCGTAGTGAAACTGGTTGTAGCTGAAGCGGAAAATATCCCCGTCCTCCGTAGGCGTCAGGATGTATTCCTGGACCCGGCGTTGTCCCGGTTCGCCCGGTTTGGCGGTGGCGACAAACTCTACCGGCGTGTCATCCAGCCATTTGCGCAGCTGCGGTTCGCTGCGTTCGAGGACGCGGAGAAATTCATAGCCGTCCACCAGGCCGGTGTGCCCGCCGCCACAGGTCGCCTGTTTATGGCAATGCAATGCCAGGTAGCGCGGCGGCGGCCCGTACACTGGCGCCTCGGTGTGCGGGCCGATGCCGTTCATGCTCTGGGAATACGGCAAGTCTTCGTAACCCGGTTTGCGGGTAATGGGAAAGGCCATCTGGCCGTTGAACTGCGGAATGATCGGACCGAACTCATGCAAGGTGCCTACGACATCATCGGCGAATTCGTCCGGGGTCAGCACCGTCCAGCCCAACGTCGACAGCTCTTCATGACGATGGCCGAGCGAAATGTAAGGTTGCGACGCAACAATCCCTTGATCTGACATGGTGAAATTCCTGGCAAGTGATCAGGCGTTTACGGTTGAGGTGTAAGCGGCAATGAAGTCGCTACAGGCATCGCCCGGTCGGTAGCGCTGCTCATCGATGCTCTGCACCGGGGTGATTTCGGCGGCGGTGCCGGTGAGAAAACATTCGTCGAAGTCGCCAAGCTCTGTAGGCAAAATCGTGCGCTCGACGACCTGGTAGTCCAGAACCTTGGCCAGCTCTATGACGGTCTGCCGAGTAATGCCGTTGAGAAAACAATCCGGCAGCGGCGTGTGCAGAGTCCGGTCTTTGACGAAGAACACATTGGCGCTGGTGGCTTCGGCGACATGGCCGCGCCAGTCGAGCATCAAGGCATCGTGATAACCGCTGTTCTCGGCGTCGTGCTTGCTCAGCGTGGCGATCTGGTAATGCCCGGATGCCTTGGCTTCGAACGGGCTACTGTTCGGTGGCGGGCGGCGCCAGCTCGCGGTTTTCAAGCGGATGCCGGCCATGCGCGCCGCCGGGTCGAAATAACTCGGCCACTGCCAGCAGGCGATGGCCACGTGCACACGATTGAAACGCGCCGAGGTGGAGATCATTTCACTGCCGCGCCAGGCCACCGGGCGCAGATAACCCTCGACCACCTGGTTGCGTTGCAGCAGTTCATGGCTCGCCGCTTCCAGTTCAGCCAGCTCATAGGGGATGGCAAAGTCCATCATTTGCGCCGAGCGATACAACCGCTCGCTGTGCTCGCGCAGCTTGAAAATCCTGCCGTTGTAGACCCGTTCACCTTCATACACGGTGCTCGCGTAATGCAGGCCATGGGTCAACACATGCAACTGCGCCCGGGACCACTCGACGAACTCACCGTCGAGCCATATAACGCCCTCGCGTTGATCAAACGGGATACTGCTCATTTCCATATCTCCCCATTGCTGTTGATTTTTCCTACGCCGTTTCCAGCAACACAGGTATCAATTCCAGCTCGGCGGCGAGCTCGGTCTGAAAGAAGAACAAACGCTCGCCGAAAGCCGGTTGCAAGTCGTCGAACCAGGTCACTTGCGGATCGAAGCGCGCATAGAACGTGCGCAACACCCATTGCGGGTTGCGTGCCTGGAGGAACTGCAAGACAAAGACCTTTTCGCCGGCGACGGTCTCGATGCCGTTGATCAACACCTTGCCGTAGAAGGTGCTCATGGACGGCCCGCGCACTGTGCGCGCCAGCCCGGATACCGTGCGGTATGCGGCCTGGAAGATCTCGAAGGCCCGGGCCAGTGGCATCGCGAAGTAGTGGCTGGGGCCGGTGTCACGCTCGACGAACATGTAATAAGGCACGGCCCCGAGCCGCACGCCTTCGGTCCACAGCGCGGCCCAGTCGGCGGGGTTTTCGTTGATGTGACGGATCACCGGCGCCTGCATGCGCAGCGTCGCGCCCGTCGAGCGAATGCGCTCGATAGCCTGGCGGGCAATGACCTGGCGGATCTCCACCGGGTGGTTGTAGTGGCCCATGATCGACAGGTTTTTACCTGCCGCGACGATACGCTGGAACAGCTCCAGCAGCTCGGGCGCATCCTTGTCGCTGACAAAACGCTGCGGCCAGTACGCCACGGATTTGGTGCCGATGCGGATACTCTTCAGGTGTGGCAAATCCAGCAGCGGTTCGATGTAACTGGCCAGCGAGCGGGTGTTCATGATCATCGGGTCGCCACCGGTAATCAGCACGTCCGTCACTTCGCTGTGCACCTTCAGGTAACTCACCAGCTCCTGGGATTCACGGGCATTGAACTTGAGTTCTTCATCGCCGATGAACTGCGCCCAGCGGAAGCAGAAGGTGCAGTAGGCGTGACAGGTCTGACCGGCGCCGGGGAAAAACAGTACGGTCTCGCGGTACTTGTGCTGGATGCCTGGCAGTACTTTTCCGTTGAGGGTGGCGACGTTGTGGGTCAACTGCCCGGCCGGATGAGGATTCATGCGCAGCCAGATCGCCTCGATCCGGCGCTTGATCGCCGCGCTGTCATCCAGCTCGATCAGTTGTTTGAGCGAGGCATATTCCTCCGCCAGCAACATGTCCTTGTGGGGAAAGGTCATGCGGAAAACCGGATCGTCCGGAATGTTGTTCCAGTCGATCAGCGTACCCAACACGTATTCATTGGTACGAAACGGCATGACCCGGGCCACGACGGTCATGGCCTCCTGCAACGCCGGCGTCAGCTTGTGCCAGTAAGGTGTGTCGCGGATGGTGCGTGAGTTATAGGGTTTGTAGCGTTCGTGCTCCGACAGTCCTTGCATGGCCGCGCTCCTGGTGATTGCCCCGAGTGTTGTTAGGCGATGGCCGGCGCTTTGCGCTCTATGTCCATCCATGCCCGGACGCTGTCGCGGTCCCACTGGCGACGCACATAGGCTTCGAGTCGTGCCGGTACCGGATCGCCGTTGGCAACCAGTCGGTTGAGCATGATTGCCAGGTCGGTGTCGGCAATGCTCCAGTCACCGAACAGATGCTCGGCACCCTCTTCCAGCAAATGGTCGGCGACGAACAACAAGCGCTCGACGGCGGCTTGGGCCTCGTCGGACAGCGCGGTGTTTTTCTTGCCGAAATACACCAGGTCAAACGGACGCTCCTTGCGCACCACCAGCAAGTCACTGCGCAACCAGGCCTGCAATTGACGGGCACGGGCGCGCTGCTGGAGGTCCTGTGGATAAAGTTTTTTATGCCCCGGGGAAAGTTCATCGAGGTATTCGGCAATCGCCGATGATTCCGACAAGGCAAAATCGTCGTGAACTAACGTGGGAATCTTGCATGTCAGCGAAAGATCGCGATAACTCGCCAGATAGTTCTCACGAGCCTTTAGATCAACCGTAACAAGTTCAAATGAAAGTTGCTTTTCCTTGAGCGCGACAAAAGCCGACATTGCAAAAGCGCTGACATAATCAGCGCCAACGTACAGTTTTAGCTTCCTGTTTTCCATAGAACACTCCATTCACCGACTGCAGGGATTAACGTGCATTTGAAGTGATCGTAGTTAGTTGAACGAAGGCTGAATAGATACAGAATTTGCCCGTTTCAATCGATACAGAAAGTTGTTTTTTACCGGCAGACACGCAGCCAAAACCGCTGCAACCGGGGATATGGGGTCAGGCCTGTAAAACAAAAAAGGGAGCCAACGAAGGTTGGCTCCCTGAGCTGATTCGGCGGGAAATTACGGCTGGGTGGTGATCAGGCCATGGCTGTCGGCGAAGTTCGAAAGCAGTGCCATTTGTGGCATGTTGCTCATATTCAGCATCGCCAGAGGCTCGTGTTTGCTGGTGTTGACGAAGCCATGCCGGGTCCAGGCCGGCACCAGCAGCACGTCGCCGCTGCTGACGTTGACCTCATCGGCATCGCCGAGGGTCAGCACGCCGCTGCCGCACTGGATGACAAACAGATGCCACCAGGAATGGGCATGGCCATTGAGCGTTACGCCTGGGTTCAGCCATTGCATGGCGATCGCCATCCCAGGCGTCACTTCACAGCCCTCAATGCTCTTGTCGTGAGCCAACGCGACAATATCAACGTCGCTGGCTTCAAGGGATTGACGCAAATCCGCTAGTTCGGTGCCTTTCCATACCTTGGGACTTGACGGTCGATGATGCAGGCTCTGACGAAAATCCTTATATGAAAAAAACGCACCTTGAAAGTTATCCATTCGCACGCCCTTTCTTTTTATTCCCCATACTTTAGCGCTAAACCTTAAGTTAACGGTTCAGCGCTGTAAAGCCGGGGGAATAATTTATAAAACCGATGGACGCAAGGCGGCGATCATGTCCACTTCTATCGCGGCATTCTTGGGTAACTGATACACACCTATCGTGGTTCGTGTATGTTTACCGGCATCGCCCAGTACATGGCTGAACACATCCGAGGCGCCGTTAGCTACTTCGCTTAAATCGACAAAGTCTGCCGTGGACTTCACATAGACCGTTACCCGGATCAATGACTTGATCTTGTCCAGCGAACCAATGGCATCGACGATCAGCGCCAGGCCGCGCATCGCACTGATGCTGGCCGCCGCTTGCGCATCGGCCATGTTGAGGTCCAGCCCGACCCGGCCAGGGTAATGGATCTTGCCGTTCATGCGCGGCACCAGGCCGCTGATGTACAGCTCATCGTGATGGCGGATCAGCGGCGCGTAATGCCCGCCTGCGGTGTTTTCGCCGTAGATGTCATAACCAAACTCTTTGGCCAGGGCGATGAAGCGTTCATCGCAGGTCATGTGCTGGATCATTGATCGAACCCTCTTAATCAGTAATGCAAAAATCCTGGTCCTTGCGGGCTCAACACACGGCGCGGGTGGCCGGTGCCTGGCAAGTGACGTCAATACGGGACTCAATCGCCTCGGCCAGGCGCAACAGGTCGTTGCTCAGTTGCCCGTAGTTCTCGTTGAACAACACGATGTGGCCGATGAATGAGAAGTTGTCTTTGACCAACGCGCTGACCGAGTCGCCGATACGTTTGGCGTACTGCCCTTCCACCAGGTCGATACGCAGTGCGCGGGCCAGGGCCTCGATGTCAGGCGTTGCACGCAGGATGCCGTCGGTCGGTGCCCTGAGCAGGCGAATGCCGCAGTAGCCGCGAGCCACTGGCTCATATTGTTCGGTCGTGCCCTCAACCGCCCAGCGCACCCAGCGTTCCCACGGATCGAAATTGACGAAGGCTCGTTTGGCCAGGTCCCAGATGTGCATGCCGCCGGGACGCATGTTGGTTTCCACGGCGGAGGTCAGGTTGTCGCTGCGCAGGAACACTTCGTTGTGCCAGGCACCATTGTCCCCGGACACCAAACCGGACATATGCCGGCCGGCTGCCAACAAACGCGCCTGTACCTCAGCCGGAAGCGGTGCCGGTACGACTTGCTGGATCTCCGCGCGGTAGGCGCCTTCGGTGGTGGTTTTTTCAGTGACCCAAGTGCTGCCGGCCACGCAGTCCCAGCTGTATTCGCGGGCGTTCTGCACCAGCTCTTCAAGGACGATGCCGCCTTCGCGATAAGGCTTCAGGGCGAGCCAGGCGTCATCGCATTCCGAAGGGTGATGGATGACGCGACAGCCTCGGCTGGCGCCTTCGCAGGCCGGTTTTATGAAGGCCCTGCCGCCCAGTTCGACGACCCTTTGGCGCAGTTCCGGTAGACTTCCGACCCGCACGGAAAACACTGGTCGATACTCTTCGGGTGAGGTGCAGGCCGCCGCTTCAAGCCGGCGAAAGATCTGCTTGTCCAGCCCCGCCCGCGCCTCGTCGGGAGTAATGCCCGGCAGGCCGAAGTGGCTCGCCAGCGCAGCACCCAGCAGCACGCCGCGATCGGAGAACGGCAATACGCCGATCAGCTTCCAGCTGTCGGCATTCAGGCACCCCACCACCAGTTCAAGGGATGTCGTCACATCCTTCTCGGCCAGTGAAGTGCTGCAGACGTGATCGGCCACCTGGTCGTCATGGGGCTGAATTTTCTCGACCAGCAGGATGAGCCTGGCGTTGTAGAGCGACTTGCACAGCTCGCGCAGTTTCTGGATATCGTGAACCCGATTGCCGTTGTAACCGACCACTACTACGCATGAAGTCGTATTCATGATGCCCCCCGACTTGCAAAGTGAAAATCGCAACAGCGATGACTCAGTCATGCAACGACGCATTGGATTTACGGTTGAGCCAGTACCAGGCCAGGATCCCTCCGGCCCCGATAACGGCCAGCACCAGCGCGTTGTATGGCGCAGGCACCACCCGCATGATCAACACCGTCAACCCGGCCCCGACACCCAGGGACACTTCCTTGACGAACATGTTGTTCTGCTTGACCGAGAAGTAATCGAGGTAGCTGAAGGCACATTCGGCGATGGACAGCAGCGCCACCCAGATCAGTGCACCGGCGAGGGTTTCGACATGGAACGCGGCGGGTGAAGACAGCACGGCAAAACCGCCGACGATGATCCCGATCACCGCCACGACCTTGAAGCGCCCGGTGCGCTCGATCAGTTTCATCACCGGCACCTGGGCAAACACCACCACGGCGCTGTTGAGGATCAGCATCAAGCCGTACCAGGCTGGCAATTCACCGGTCTTGAGCAGAATCGCTTGCGGCAGGATCGAGAACACCCCGAACAGCTTGATGCCCATGATGATCCCGGCGATCACCCACGGCAGCTTGTTGCCCCAGTTGCTACCGACCTGATTGGTTGGGCGGGCTACCACCGGTTCGCTGGTGAAGGTCGCACCGAGGGCGATCGGCAGGCACAGCAACACGAAGGCCGCCGCGCCGAGGAAAAACATGGTCGGGGTGAGTAGCGGCGACAACAGGATCAAACCGGCCACCAGGCTGCCCATGTTCATGGCCACGCGGTTGTAGGCTGCACCTTCCTTGGTCTGGGCCGCTTCGCTCTTGATCAGGTAACCGGCAATGGCAATGCCGTAGGCAAACAGTGCGGCAGCAAACATCACCATGCCTTGATTGCTGGTCAGTGCCAGCAATACCAGGCCGAGCCCGGCACACAGCAGCGTAACGCTCAGGGAGCGACGGCCAAGCACCAGTAATGTCAGGGGCAACAGCAGCAACAAGGCGCGATATCCAAGGGCCAGGATGCTGTTGGTGGCAGTGTCGAGCCAGACGTTGGCCTTGCCCAGCACCGCGAACAGCGACACGGCGGTGATGATCCGGATCGTGAACAAACGCAGGTTGATGACCGGTTTGGCGACCGCGATCGTTGTTTCGACACTCATGCAACACCTCATGAACCACACGATTGCCGCCCAGCAAAGGTCGACCATCAGAAAAGTCTGTAAGGGCATGGTAGAGACAGAGGCTTGTCCTGATCAGAGCAAGTTCGTATAGAATCCAACGAACTTTACTGCCGGAGAGACCAGTAAAATGCAGGTTCAACGTGCAGTCATTGCCGCCATTGAATTCCAGCCCGGCGTGCCGCTGGTGCAGCAGATCGTCGATCAGCTGACCCAGGCCATCAGCACGGGCGGCCTGCCCCACGGCGCCAAACTGCCGCCGATTCGTGAACTCTCCGACTTGATGAACGTGGGCAAATCCACAGTGGTCGATGCGCTGGACCGCTTGCGAGCCAAGGGGCTGGTAGTGTCGCGCCAGGGTTCGGGGCATTACGTGCATCGCTCCGAAGCGGCGCTGAAAAGTGGCACCGGCCCGGACCTGCAACCCCAGGACACCCTCAGCGTGGTACGCCGCGCCCTGTTGCTGGACAACGGCGCGTTGCGCCCCGGCTGCGGGTTTCTGCCGACCTCCTGGCTGCCGGCCGAAGAATTGCAGAAAGCCGTGCGCGGCACCCTGCGAGCGACGTCGTTGCGCATGGGCGAGTACGGCGTGGCCGGCGGTTACTTGCCGTTGCGCCAGGCCTTGCGGGTCAAGCTGGCGACTTTCGGCATCGAAGCGCCGGTGGATCAGATCATCACCACCGCCAACACCATGCAGGCCATCGACCTGCTGATGCGCCTGCTGGTCAAACCCGGCGACACCGTGCTACTCGACGACCCCTGCTATTTCAACATGCACGCCAACCTGGCGTTGCACGGGGCCAAGGTCATCACCATCGCCCGGGATTGCGACGGCACGGACCTCGACGCTTTCGAGCAACTGCTGATCGCCCACAAACCCGTGCTGTACATGACCAACAGCACGCTGCATAACCCCACCGGCCACTCGTTCACCCCGTCCCAGGTTTACCGCTTGCTGGAACTGAGCCACCGCCATAGCTTGCACATTGTCGAAGACGATCTGTACTGCGACATCCAGCAACGCCGCACCCCGCGCCTGGCGGCCAGCGGGCTGGATAACGTGAGTTATGTGTCGGGTTTCTCCAAGACCCTGACCGCCAACAGCCGCGTCAGCTACACCGTGCTGTCACCACAACTGGCGGCGCGGATGATCGCGTTGAAAATGGCCTGCGGCGGGGTGACCTCGGAGCTGGCAGAGCAGATCACCTGCACCATGCTCAGCGACGGCAGCTATGCCAAACATGCGCGGCGCACGGTGGACCGCTTGTATGAATCCAACAGCCGCGTGGCGAGTTGGTTGGCGGAAGCCGGGTGTTCGCTTTCCTCGTTACCCGGCGAGGGCGTGTTTATCTGGGCGCGATTGCCGGAGGGCCTGCACGCCGAGAACCTGGCTCGACAAGGCCTGGAGAACAATATGGTATTGGCGCCGGGCACCTTGCTGAGCAAAGCCCCGAATGCCAGTCAGTTCCTGCGCTTCAACGTAGCCCACAGCGACAGCCTGCAGGTGCGCGAGCGGTTTTTCCGCTTGCTCGATAAACCACTTAAGTAACTGACTGCCCTCAACCCTGTGGGAGCGGGCTTGCTCGCGAAGAGGCCGTCAAATCCAGCATCAATATTGCCTGACACACCGCCTTCGCGAGCAAGCCCGCTCCCACAAGGGTTCAGCGTCGTACTTAAAACTGGCGGCACCACCGATCCCACAGGGATTGCGGTGTCCCGGCCATCCCCGGCCACCAGATCGGACCTCATCCTTGCCGGCTAACTTCGCCATACTGCTCGCATCAGACGCCGCCATGGTTCGCGACTCCGACCGGCACGCCTGGGCCTCGCACTTTTTGCAGGACATGAGCAAGGCAATCATCGATGACGTGGTGAAGGTGCTCGATGCACCGTGTAACAACCGCGCATAAATGAAAAAGCCCCGCGTTTAGTTTGAAACGCGGGGCTTTTCAGATATTCGACGATGTGATCAAACGACTGCCAGTCGATCAACCATATCCGGGAATTTCTCCACCAACCTGATCAGCAAGGCGGCCTGAGCATTGGGCTTCGATTTTTCCTGCTCCCAGTTTCTCAGAGTGCTGGGACTGGTGCGAATTCGCTTGGCAAAAACGGCCTGAGACATGTGTAGCTTTTCCCGTAGCGCAACGATCTCTTGCGCCCCCACCTCAGGCGCAGGGATGTCCTCCACAACCGTATTGCGCAATGTAATCTTGCCTTCGCGTTGAGCCGCCATCTCATCAACGCCCTGCATCAATTCTGCAAACAGGTCGCGTTTTTTCATGGGGTACCTCGTGGTATCGACTTGTAACTATAGGCAACTTGCTTATAGCTAAGCAAACCAAGAGTGCTCTTTGAGATGGGCTGTAATTTCGATGAGCCAGGTATTCCGCTGCGCCGCCATCGCGAGCAAGCCCGCTCCCACAGGAGGTCAGCGTCGTGCTCGATATCAGCGATGACGCCAGTCCAATGTGGGAGCGAGCTTGCTCGCGATGGCGGCAACTCGATTCATTTGAGAACACCAACAAAAAGCCCCGCTCTTCTCTCGAAGGCGGGGCTTTTCAATTCAGCATCCGACGCTTACGGCGCGTACGTCAGCAGCAACTCCGTCGGCACTTTGAAGTCCAGGGACATCATCACGCTCAACGCGGTAATGGTGAAGATCGAGAACACGAACAGCTTGCGTGCCCAGACCGTGTCATCCACTGCCTTGTAGCCGGTCCAGGCCATGTACAGCCAGTACATGCCCATGGCCGCGGCGACGGCGAGGTAGCTCATGCCGGCGTAGCCGCTGAAGGTCAGCATCAAGGTCGCCACGAGGAAGGCCAGGATGTAGATCAGGATGTGCTTCTTGGCCACCTGGATCCCGCGCTTCACTGGCAGCACCGGAATCGATGCAGCCAGGTAATCGTTGAAGCGGAAGATCGCAATGGCGTAGGAATGCGGCATCTGCCACAGGCTGAACATCACCAGCAGGGTCAGTGCGGCCATGTCGAAGGTGTTGCTCACTGCGACGTAGCCAATCACCGGCGGCATGGCGCCCGACAGACTGCCCACCAGCGTGCCGTGAACCGACTTGCGCTTGAGGTACAGGCTGTAGAAGCCGACGTAGATGACGAAGCCGATCACCGCGAACAGCGCGGCCAACGGGTTGGCCACCTTGTACAACAGGGCAACGCCGGCGACACCCAGGACGGTCGCATAGATCAGGGCCAGTTTCAGGGAGATCAAGCCCTGGACCAGCACCCGGTTCTTGGTGCGTTCCATCTTCAGGTCGATGTCGCGGTCGATGCAGTTGTTGAACACGCAACCGGAGGCAACCACCAGGGACGTGCCGATCATGGCGGCCAGGAAAATGGCCAGATCGACATGCCCTTTGGAGGCCAGGAAAAATCCGCCTGCCACAGAAAGCACGTTACCGAAAATGATCCCCGGTTTGGTGATTTGGATAAAGTGCTTAAGGGACATGCGGATCTACCTCACTTCGCCATCATGAACGTGTGGATGCTGAACATGATCCACAGCGACAAGCCAACCAGCAGGACAATCACGATCGCGGCAAAGACAAACGCAATCACGTTGTTACGCTGCGCGGCCGAACGGTCCAGGTGGAGGAAGTACACCAGGTGCACCAGCACCTGAATGACCGCGAATGCCAGGACGATCAACAGAGTGATCGACTTCGGCAGCGACGGGTACATCACCAGACCGAATGGAACCAGGGTCAGGATTACCGACAGGACGAAGCCAATGACGTAGGACTTGACGCTGCCGTGACCGGCGTCGTCGTGGCCATGGTGGGAATGAGCGTTAGCCATTTACATAGTCCCCATCAGATAAACAACCGTGAATACACAGATCCACACAACGTCCAGGAAGTGCCAGAACAGGCTCAGGCAGCTCAGACGGGTCTTGTTGGTCGCCGTCAGGCCGTTTTTCTGCACCTGATACATCATGATCGCCATCCAGATCAGACCGCTGGTCACGTGCAGACCGTGGGTGCCGACCAGGGTGAAGAACCCGGACAGGAAGCCACTGCGGCTAGGGCCGTAGCCTTCGGAGATCAACATGTGGAACTCGTTGATCTCCATGCCGATGAAGCCGGCACCGAACAGGAAGGTCAGGGCCAGCCAGCCCAGGACCTGCTTCTTGTTGCCACGGAAGAACGCCAGCATGGCGAAGCCGTAGGTGATCGAACTGAACAACAGCAGAGCAGTTTCGCCCAGCACGTATGGCAGCTCGAAGATGTCGTGGCCCGACGGGCCACCCGCTACGTTGTTAACCAGTACCGCGTACGCTGCGAAGATCGATGCAAACAGAATGCAGTCGGTCATCAGGTAGAGCCAGAAACCGAATACGGTCATCTCGCCCGAGTCGTGGTGATGGTCATCATGCCCATGTCCATCGACATGGGTGTGTCCAGCATTGGTCACTAAGTTCGACATGGTTTAAGCCTGTTCCAACGAGGTTTCAACACGGGTGGCAGTGGCTGGGACTTTCCCGGCTGCTACCAGACGCTTGTGCTGCTCGGCTTCGATGCGCTCGATCACGTCGACCGGCACGTAGTAGCCTTGATCATCACGGGCCGCGTGGATCACGAAGTAGATCACGGTACCGGCGAGACCCGCGATTGCCAGCCACCAGATGTGCCAGATCATCGCGAAACCGAACACGGTCAACAGTGCGCCCATGACCACACCGGTCGCGGTGTTGTTTGGCATGTGGATCGGTTCGTACTTGGCCGGAGCCTTGTATGCGGTGCCGTTTTCCTTGGCTTCGGTGAACGGATCGACCACGTCGGCTTTTGGCAGAACAGCGAAGTTGTAGAACGGTGGTGGCGACGAGGTCGACCATTCCAGAGTGTGTGCATTCCACGGGTCGCCGTGTTCGCACATGTTTTCCGGCTTGTTGCGGTCACGCACACTCACGTAGAGCTGGATCAGCTGGCAAGCGATACCCACAGCGATCATCACCGCACCGAACATGGCGACGTACAGGTACGGCACCCACTCAGGGTTGGTGGTGGCGTTCAGACGACGGGTCATGCCCATGAAGCCCAGAGCGTAGAGCGGCATGAACGCGACGAAGAAGCCGGAGATCCAGAACCAGAATGCTGCCTTGCCCCAACCTTCGTGCAGCTTGAAGCCGAACGCTTTAGGGAAGTAGAAACCGAAACCGGCGATGTAACCGAATACCGCACCGCCGATGATCACGTTATGGAAGTGCGCGATCACGAACAGGCTGTTGTGCAGAACGAAGTCGGCACCCGGGATGGCCAGCAATACGCCGGTCATGCCGCCGATGGCGAAGGTCACCATGAAGCCCAGGGTCCACAGCACCTGGCTGGTGAAGCGCAGACGGCCCTGGTAGATGGTGAACAGCCAGTTGAATAGCTTCACACCCGTAGGGATGGAAATCAGCATCGTCGCCAGACCGAAGAAGGCGTTGACGCTGGCACCCGAACCCATGGTGAAGAAGTGGTGCAGCCAAACCATGAAGCCCAGGATCGAGATCGCGCCCGATGCGTAGACCATCGAGTGGTGGCCGAACAGTTTCTTGCCGGTGAAAGTCGAGATGACCTCGGAGAAGATACCGAACGCCGGCAGAATCAGGATGTAAACCTCGGGGTGACCCCAAGCCCAGAACAGGTTGACGTACATCATCGGATTGCCACCAAGTTCATTGGTGAAAATGTGGAAATCCATGTAACGGTCAAGCGTCAGCAGCGCCAGGGTAGCGGTCAGGATCGGGAACGAAGCCACGATCAGGACGTTGGCCCAGGTGCAAGTCCAGGTGAAGATCGGCATGTCCATCAGCTTCATGCCAGGGGTACGCATTTTCAGCACGGTGGCCAGGAAGTTGACCCCCGTCAGCGTTGTCCCCAGACCCGATAGCTGTAGCGCCCAGATGTAGTAATCCATCCCCACGCCAGGGCTGTATTGCAGACCCGACAGCGGCGGATAGGCAACCCAGCCGGTCTTGGCGAATTCGCCGACGCCCAGGGACAGGTTGATCAGCACCACGCCGGAAACCAGCAGCCAGAAGCTCAGGGAGTTCAGGAACGGGTAGGCAACGTCACGCGCGCCGATCTGCAGCGGCACTGCAAGGTTCATCAGGCCGGTGAAGAATGGCATCGCCATGAAGATGATCATGATCACACCGTGGGCGGTGAAGATCTGGTCATAGTGTTCAGGTGGCAGGTAGCCAGGCGAACCCTCGGTGGCCATGGCCAACTGGGTACGCATCATGATGGCGTCGGCAAAACCGCGCAGCAGCATGACCATGGCGACGATGATGTACATCACGCCGATTTTCTTGTGGTCGACCGACGTCAGCCACTCGGTCCACAGGTAGGTCCACTTCTTGAAGTAGGTGATTGCAGCGAACAACGCCAGACCACCGAGCGCGATCATGGAGATGGTCACCATGACGATCGGCTCGTGGAACGGGATCGCTTCCCAACTTAATTTACCAAACATCGTTTACTCCTCTGCCCCGGCAGCTGAATGCGAGTTCATGTCCGTAGCGGCCACTTCTTTCTCTTTCTTCTCGTGGTGCACCTTAGGACCCGGTTTCATGCCTTCGTACTTGTCGACGATGGTCTGGAACAGGTTCGGCGTCACCGAGGAGTAGAGCTCGACTGGGTTGTTCTGGCTTGGCTTGGAAAGGGCTGCGTATTCAGCTTGTTCAAGCTGTTTAGGTGCCGTTTTGACTTCACTTACCCAGGCGTCGAAATCTTCCTGAGTAGTTGCGATCGCTTTGAATTTCATACCGGTGAAACCAGCGCCGCTGTAGTTGGCGGAGATACCGTCCATTTCAGCGTTTTCGTTGGCGATCAGGTGCAGCTTGGTCTGCATGCCCGCCATCGCGTAGATCTGGCCACCCAGAGCAGGGATGAAGAACGAGTTCATCACGGCGTCGGAAGTGATCTTGAAGTTGACCGGAGTGTGCGCCGGGAACACGATCTTGTTGACCGTGGCGATGCCTTGTTCCGGGTAGATGAACAGCCACTTCCAGTCCAGCGCGACCACTTCGATGGTCACCGGCTTCACGTCGGATTCCAGCGGCTTGTACGGGTCCAGGGCGTGGGTCGACTTGTAGGTGACGTAACCCAGGGCAATGATGATCAGTACTGGAACAGCCCACACCGCGATCTCGATCTTGGTGGAGTGGTTCCATTTCGGGGTGTAGGTAGCATTGGTGTTGGACGCGCGGTATTTCCAGGCGAACAGAAAGGTCATGATGATGACCGGAACCACGACCAACAGCATCAGCAGCGTTGCGGTGATGATCAGGTTTCGCTCGTCCAGACCAACCTGGCCCTTGGGATTGAGCAAGGTCATGTTGCAGCCTGACAGCAGCAATGTGCCGATCAGCGGCAATAAGCCTAGTAGTCTGGGGTACCTGTTTTTACTCATCTCACGACCTCTAAAGCAGCTTGCGCAATGCAGTTGGGTTTTGATCGCCAACACTTCACCCTGCCAAGGGTTGGCATTTTCTTGGATTGAATAAGGGCATGCCCGTCGTGCGTCAGACGCGTTTCGACAAATCCTGGGCCTGCGGCGAGTTCTTATTCGAATTCGTGGTCAAAGGCCTTGTTACAGACCAATTCCATTTGGTGCGGGTAGTTGGAGGCTCCGACACCAGGGCGTCGCATGAAGCCACTGGACCTCTCGACACCCTTTCTGCCTGACTCCTGGTTAAGGATTGAGCAGTGCCGGGTATTCAGTGCGGGCGATTGTAGTTATGTAGCGTTTCATAAACCATGTCTCATCCCGAAATAATTTTTATCCGATGCGGCAACAATCATTAACCAATTCCGCAAAAGTGGCGCATCTTATCGAAATTGATTCTCAACAAAAACACCAAAATAAGTAGGCCTACCACCCGCAGTTCAGACAGTATCGAAGGCTTGCACGCCTCTATCGACGTCGCCCAAACCCCGATATGACAAGGGCTCTGGCAATTCGCCGATGCCTGTTAAAACTGCCTGCTTCAGCTCGATCCGGCGAACATCGGCAACGCTGAATATTGGCCAATTTCGTTACGCATCCACGCGTCAATCCGTCTCCGGCGAATGCCCTGCGACACGCGCTCTGTGACAACATGTCGCACATGTGTCGCACCCTTGGCTGCCACACATCAGGGACTTTTTACCCGGCCTCTGAAGTGCGTTCTTCAAGAGCAAAATGCTCCGGACCTCTCATCGAGGACCGGGGCATTTTTTGTCCGACAATGCGTATCGACAGAGGATCTCAGCGCAGCGCCTTGCGGTTGCGCGAAGTCAGCAGCGGCACCAGCACCACGATCAGCACGAAGGCAACCAGCGCCCACTGCGCCAGCGACAGACCGAGGATCGGCGGATACGGCGTGGAGCAGAAACCATCGACCTGGAAGCCCAACGGGAAAATCTTCGCCAGCGGCAGACCATCGACAATCGGTTGCAACACATCGATGCCGCAGCTGACAGCCGGATAGAACTGCGTATAGACGTGATGCCCGGCAACGCCGACGCCTGCCAGCGCGCAGATCACCACCAGGGTTTCAAACACCGTGATGCTGCGACGGGTGCGCATGGCGGCGCCAATGAAGGCAAAGATCGCGATCAGCAGCAACGCATAACGTTGCAGGATGCACAGCGGGCAAGGTGCCTCGCCCAGAACAATTTGCATGTACAGCGCGCCGCCGATCAGTGCCAGGCAAATGATGCCCAACAACACCAGATAGCGCCGTTCACGCCCCAACCGCATGGTTTCCTCGCTCATCGCGTTTCCCTTGAAAATTTCGATTGCCCGCCAGTCTACACGCTGGCCCGGACCTTTGAGAGTCTGGAGCATGTCGGGGGGATTCGGGGGGAATAGACGATAAGGCGGTTAAGAAGGGATTAACTTTCGAGCGATTTTTTCAATTCAGGACTGCAGTGCGGCATTCGCGAGCAAGCCCGCTCCCACATTGGTCCGTGTCGCTCACAGATCAAATGTGGGAGCGGGCTTGCTCGCGAGGCAGGCGACTCGGTCCCCCGAGTCGCCGCAACCGCTTACTCCAGCGCCGCTGCCGGCCCGAAGAACTCGTAGCGGCTTTGCTTCTCCGGCACGCCCAGTGCCTTGAGGTGACGCTTGATGGACGCCATGAAACCTTTCGGCCCCAGGAAGTAAACATCCAGGTCACGCTGTTCCGGCAGCCATGCATGCAACTGCTGTTGGCTCAGCAACCCGACCTTGTGCGCCGCCGGGCTCACGCCGTCGTCCTCGGAATAGCAATAAAAACGCTTGAGCTGCGGATGACGCTCGGCCAGGCCATCGATCCAGTCGCGGAACGCGTGAACGCTGCCATTACGCGCGCAGTGGATGAAATGCACCGGCCGACGGGTTTCCAGTGCCGCTTCGAGCATCGCCAGGGTCGGGGTGATGCCGACACCGCCGCTGATCAGCACCAGCGGTTTATCGCTGGCGGTCAGGATGAACTCGCCCGATGGCGGGAACAACTGGATGCTGGCTCCGACATGCATCTGGTCATGCAGGTAGTTGGAAGCGCGGCCACCGGCTTCACGCTTGACGCTGATGCGGTACTGGCCTTTGTTCGCCAGCGCCGACAGCGAGTAGTTACGGCGAATCTCTTCACCGTCGAGGATCAGTTTCATGCCGATGTACTGGCCCGGCTCTGCCGCCAGGATCGGGCCTTTGTCGGCGGGTTCGAAGTAGAACGAAGTGATCTCGGTGCTCTCCTCGACCTTGCTTGCCAGGATGAATTCCCGCGCTCCGCGCCAGCCGCCGTGGGCCTGTTCTTTTTGGTCGTAGACGCTGGCTTCGGCACCGATCAGGATGTCCGCCAGCTGCCCGTAGGCCGCGCCCCAGGCCGCGATCACTTCAGGGGTGGCGATCTCTTCGCCCAACACTTCGGCGATGGCTCGCAGCAGGCAGCTGCCAACAATCGGGTAATGTTCCGGCAAGATCTGCAGGGCCACGTGCTTGTTGATGATCTTCGCCACCAGGTCGCCCAACTGGTCGAGTTGGTCGATATGGCGCGCATACATCAATACGCCGTTGGCCAGGGCACGCGGCTGGTCACCGCTGGCCTGGTGGGCCTGGTTGAACAGCGGGCGGACTTCCGGGTATTCGGAGAGCATCATGCGGTAGAAGTGCGTGATCAGCGCTTCACCACCGCTTTCGAGCAGCGGCACGGTGGATTTGACGATGGCACGGTCTTGAACGCTCAGCATAAGGTGACTCCTGGAGTTCTTGGGTTGCTAACGGGTTACCCTTTGCTTATCAGTTTCCATGCCAACTATTTAATCGTTATAAATCAGTAGGTTAATAACTACATAGTCATTTAGACACTGCCTGATTTATAGTCATACCGACTACACGGAGTCACTATGACTGCAAAACCCTTGCTCACCGCCCTGCTGCCCCTGGTCGCCGACCTGTCCCGCGAACTGCCCGAAGGCGAGCGTTATCGACGCCTGCTGGAAGCCATGCGCGCCCTGCTCCCGTGTGACGCCGCCGCGCTGCTGCGCCTCGATGACGAATGGCTGGTGCCACTGGCCGTCGACGGCTTGAGTACCGACACCCTCGGCCGACGCTTCAAGGTCAGCGAGCACCCGCGTTTCGAAGCGCTGCTTAGCAGCCCCGGCCCGACCCGCTTCGCTGCCGACTGCAACTTGCCCGACCCTTATGACGGCCTGGTCGATGGCCTGGATGATCATCTGGAAGTCCACGACTGCATGGGTTGCCCGTTATTCATCGACGAGCGTCCGTGGGGCCTGCTGACCCTCGATGCCCTCAATCCGGAGCAATTCGAACCGATTGAACTGGGCGCGCTGGAAGCCTTCGCCAGCCTCGCCGCCGCCACCGTCAACGCCGCCGAACGCATCGAGCGGTTGAACAACCGGGTCGAAGATGAACATCAGCGCGCCGAGGTCTACCGCCAGGCCAGCGGCCAGCAGCACCGCGAGATGATTGGCCAAAGCAAAGCCCATAAAAGGCTGATGGAAGAAATCAATCTGGTGGGCGGCAGTGACCTGACCGTGTTGATCACCGGCGAAACCGGGGTCGGCAAGGAATTGGTGGCCCAGGCCATTCACGCCGCCTCGCCCCGTGCCGACAAACCGATCATCAGTCTCAACTGCGCCGCATTGCCCGATACCTTGGTGGAAAGCGAGTTGTTCGGTCATGTTCGCGGCGCCTTCACCGGGGCGATGAACGACCGCCGTGGCAAGTTCGAACTGGCCAATGGCGGCACGCTGTTCCTCGATGAAGTCGGTGAGTTGTCGTTGACGGTGCAGGCCAAATTGCTGCGGGTTTTGCAGAGCGGTCAATTACAACGACTGGGCTCGGACAAGGAGCATCAGGTCGATGTGCGCCTGATCGCGGCGACCAACCGCGACCTCGCCGAAGAAGTGCGCAGCGGCCGCTATCGCGCCGACTTCTATCACCGTCTCAGTGTTTACCCGCTGCTGGTCCCGGCCTTGCGCGATCGCGGGCGTGATGTGTTGCTGCTCAGCGGTTACTTCCTGGAGCAGAACCGCTCGCGCATGGGCCTCAACAGCCTGCGCCTGAACAGCGACGCCCAGGCCGCGCTATTGGCCTACGACTGGCCCGGCAATGTACGCGAGCTTGAACACTTGATCGGCCGCAGCGCCTTGAAAGCGCTGGGCAACTGCAAGGAACGGCCGAAGATTCTCAGCCTGAGCGCGGCTGATCTGGATCTGCCCAACGCCAATGTTGAAGCCGCTGCCGAGCAACCCGCCGCCCTCGTAACGCAAGCAGTGACCGGCGACTTGCGCGAGGCTACCGAGCGTTATCAACGCCAACTGATCGGCGCCTGCCTGGAACGGCATAACAACAACTGGGCCAGCGCGGCGCGTGAGCTAGGCCTGGATCGGGCGAACCTGGGACGGATGGCCAAGCGGTTGGGGATGAAATAATCAGCACATTTGGCAAAAGGGTTTTCTGTGGCGAGGGAGCTTGCTCCCGCTCGGCTGCGCAGCAGTCGTACAACCTGCAGTCGAGATATGGTTGAAGGAATGCTGGGGAGCGCTTCGCACTCCAGCGGGAGCAAGCTCCCTCGCCACAAAGGTCCACCGTTTGGTTCGAGATGGGCATTCCCCCTAAAGCCTGCCCTCGACAAGTCGATAACCCGGCATCGAAGTTATCGGCGATCCCGAGATTGCCCGTCACCTTTTTCCTGAGAAGGTTCATATGTCCTCCAACAAAGCCCGCGCAGACTCACTTTCGCTTCTGCTGTTTACCTTGCGCAGCGGCAAGCTGATGGCGATCAACCTGCTCAAAGTCAGTGAAATCATTCCCTGCCCGCCGCTGACCCGGCTGCCGGAGTCACACCCTCACGTTAAAGGCATCGCTACCCTGCGCGGGGCGTCGCTGTCGGTGATCGACCTCAGTCGTGCCATCGGCGAGCGTCCGCTGGAAGATCCGAACGGCGGCTGCCTGATCGTCACCGATGTCAGCCGTTCCAAGCAGGGCCTGCACGTGCAGGCGGTGAGCAAGATCGTCCATTGCCTGACCACCGACATCCGCCCGCCGCCCTTCGGCTCCGGTGGTTTGCGCGCCTACATCACCGGCGTGACCTCGGTCGACGGCACCCTGGTGCAAGTGCTGGACATCGAAAAAGTCATCCACGGCATCGCCCCGGCACAAATCGAAATGGCGCCGACCGAACTGAGCATGGAAGACGCCGAATTGCTCGGCAACGCGCGCATTCTGGTGGTCGATGACAGCCAGGTCGCCTTGCAGCAATCGGTACACACCCTGCGTAACCTCGGCCTGCAATGCCACACAGCCCGCAGCGCCAAGGAAGCCATTGACTGCCTGCTGGACCTGCAAGGCACTGCGCAGCAGATCAACCTGATCGTCTCGGACATCGAGATGTCGGAGATGGACGGCTACGCCTTCACCCGCACCCTGCGGGAAACTCCGGACTTCGCGCATCTTTATGTGCTGCTGCACACGTCACTGGACAGTGCGATGAACGCAGAGAAAGCGCGTCTGGCCGGGGCCAATGCAGTGCTGACCAAGTTCTCTTCGCCGGAATTGACCCAATGCCTGATCACGGCGGCAAAGGCTGTCGCCGAGCAAGGTTACTGAGTCTTGGCCGAGGAATTTTGCTGGCTGATGCGGCGCGACCTCTCTGTAGTCGTGCCGCCACCCGATTGGCCAGCCGGCCTGCAACTGAGCGAGTACCGCCCCGAAATCGGCGCAGCCGTGCACCGTTTGATGGAGTTCGGTTACCTCGAAGGTGGCGGCCGCGTAGCAGCGCTGGACATGTGGCAATGGCAGTTCGAAACCGACCCGGAATATGACCCGGCGCTGTGTTTCATCACACAGGATGCCGAAGGCATCGTTGGCGTGTGCCAGTGCTGGACCAGCGCCTACATCAAGAATCTGGTGGTGCATCCACGGTTTCAGGGCCGCGGATTGGGGCGCGCCTTGTTGTTGCAGGCGTTCAAGGTGTTCCAGCAACGGCGCGAAGGATTTGTGGATTTGAAGGTGCTGGAAGACAACCACCGGGCGCGGCGATTGTATGAAAGTGTCGGGATGCGCGCAGTCCGCCGGGAGCCGGTTCCGGACTGATACGCCGCCTTCGCGGGCGAGCCCGCTCCCACAGGTTATGTGTCGTGCACAGAGTTTGTGGTCGTACTCGGTCACTGTGGGAGCGGGCTTGCCCGCGAAGGGGCCGGCACAACCGACCCAAATCCTTCAGGCATACTCTAGCCTTGGCCATTGCACATCCAAGGATGACTGCCCCATGAAACCCGCAACCCTAATCTTCCTCTGCCTCACCGCCCTCACCTCTCAGGCCCACGCCTCAAGCCCCGACGCCTGGGCCACCTACGACAAAGCCGTACTTGCCAGTTGCACCAAGGCCAGCGGCCTGAAAGACGCCAAACCCGTGGGCAATGCCGCACAGTTCGATGACCGGGTTGGCTATACCGCGCTCCTGCTCCAGGGCCAGTACCCGCAAAAACACATGAAAGGCGCACAAGGCACTGAACTGTGCCTCTACAACAAAAAGAGCAAAACCGCGTACGTCACCGAATGGGACTCTATCCGCCCGGCCGGCAAGGCAAACTGATTGGCGCATAACTTGCTTTGAAAGCGGCTTTTATGGCGGCATTCTGTCGCCGTTTCATGTCCTGAGATACGAACAAACGCTCAATGAGTACGACGTTTTCCTGTGTAGGCTGCGGTAAATGTTGCAACGACCACCATGTGCCCCTGACCTTGAGCGAGGCCCGGATGTGGGCAGCCGATGGCGGTCAGTTGATCGTGCTAGTCGAAGCGTTTCTGGGTAATGGCCTGGGTCTGCCGGCGCAACAACGCGAACATGCCGAACGCCGTTCGGCAGCGGTGCGCAGCGGCGAATCCGATGCGTACGTGGCCATCACGTTCGCCGCCTACAATGTCGGCCCCTGCCGGAATCTTGACGAAGACAACCTCTGTCGCATCTACGAACGCCGGCCGCTGGTGTGCCGCATCTACCCGATGGAAATCAATCCGCACATTCCCCTGAACATCACCCTGAAGGAATGTCCGCCCGAGTCGTGGGAAAAAGGACCGGATCTGATTGTCGGCGGTGAGCTGGTAGACCGGGAGCTATCGGAGTTGATCCAGCGTTCCCGTCAGGCCGATCGCAATGACATTCAGATCAAGGATGCGATTTGCGCGTTGCTGGGGATTCGGACAACCGCGCTGAAGGGCGATGGCTTCACCGCTTATCTGCCGGACATGAACGAGTTCGCCACGGTCGTCGATGAATTGACCAGGCAGGCCTTGCCGCAATGGAGCAGCGAATGGCTGTTCCATGTCTCGGGTGAGGATGTCGCCGGGCAGGTACTTGCGGCCGGTGCGCAAGTGGCGACGGATGCGCCGGCGAACTATGCGTTTATTTCATTGCGCACGGCCTGAACGCCTGACTCTGACGCAAACTCGATTTGCGTCAGAGCGATTGCAGCGTTAGGTCAGCGGGTAGCAACCGCCATGCATTCGACTTCCACCCGCGCATTCATTACCAGTTTTTTCGCACCGAACGTTGTCCGGGCAGGCAATCGATCTGTCGGGAAGTAACGCTTGTAGACTTCGTTCATCGCACCAAAGTCCTTCATGTCCGCAAGAATGACCGTGCATTTTGCAACGTTCTCCAAAGACGAACCACTGCGTTGCAGGGCGCTGCTCAGATTCTCCATGGTTTGGACCATTTGCGGGCCGAAGCCACCCTTGACGAGTTCGTCACCGGCGCTGACGCCAATCACACCTGACAGATGGATCATCTCGCCGACCTGTACCGCATCGGCAAACGGCAGGCCTTCTCCACCTGGGAAGTACCGAGGAAAATCGGGGGCTGCTGCTGGCAAGTAACGCTGGGTAATCGCCTGATACCGGCCATCTTGCTTCAGCCGCTCAAGGGCCAGATTCAGGTTGTCGCGCAATTGAGTATCGGTTTTGCGCAAGGCCATGGCCACGCCGCTGCCCAGCATGGGGTCCTCGAGGGCCGGACCGGAAAAATCGAACGCCTGGCCTTGGGGCTGGCTGAGCAATGCGTAAGTGATTTCGATGGAGTCTTGCAGGGTGGCATCGACTCCCCCCGCAAGCAGGCTCTCGATCAATTGCTGGTTGAAATCGAAACTGCGCACCGTTACCCCGGCCGGAGCCCAACGGGCCTTGGCGAACGCTTCGCGGCTGGTACCCGTGAGGACGCCGACTGTTTTGCCTTTGAGCGATTGCGCATCCGCTTGCAGATTCGCCCCTTTGCGCGCCACAAGGCGGCTGCTCAGGGGGTAGAGATCGTTGGTGAAATCAACCCGCTCTTTACGCGCCGATGTGGCGGTCATCGGCAGGATCACATCAAAGCGGCCAGCTTCAAGGGCGTGAATATTGGAGGCGTAGTCCTGATCTATCCAGACACAGCGGGTGTTGAGTTCGGCGCAGAGCGCATGACCCAACTCAATGTTCAACCCCACCAACTCACCCTTGTCATCACGGCTTTCAAACGGTGGAACAATGGCTTCGATACCGAAACGAATCTGTGGCTCTGGTGCGGACGACACGCAACCAGCGGTCATGACCAGTAGCGACAGTAACGAAAAAGATTTCACCAGAGACATATTGACGGCCTTCATCAGGAATTCATGAACCTGGAATGCTCAATGAATGGCCACTGCATTTCCCAGCAGCGTAATCGCCAACTCTTGTGGGAAATATCTTGATGAATGAGAGAAAAAAACCGCCAGCAATCTCGGAGGGTCAGCGCTTGCCCATCGAACGACGAGTCCCCGGCGGCGCCATGCCTGGAGTTTTGGTGTGGCCGTTCTTGGCGCCATTCTTGTACCACGGCTGATTAGAGCCCTTGGCCGACGCCAGTTCGCCCGGCTTGAACGGGAACTTGAAAGCCGGAATCCCGGCTTTGGTTTCGCCTTCGGCACTGGACTCGAGACTGTCTGGCAGCGCGGCCGGCTCGTCGCGCATGGCGTCGGCGACTGGCGGTTGTTTCGGGGAAGTCATGAAAGCTCCGGGTGATGCGTAATGTGTCGGGCCCGGTCAGCGAGCCGCGAAAGGCCGCCAGTATAGCGGATTAGCAGCGGCGAGCTTCAAGCGGCAAGCTTCAAGTCAAAAGCAGTGGCGATGGCTTTTGGACTTGCGGCTTGCCGGTTGAAACTTGTAGCTTGCTAAGCATTCCTCACCGCCCGACGAGCCGCCTCCATGAAAAAAACCGTCCTCGCCTTCAGTCGCGTCACGCCTGAAATGGTCGAACGCCTGCAACAGGACTTCGACGTCATCGTGCCGAATCCGAAAAACGGCGACATCAACGCCCAGTTCAACGAAGCCCTGCCCCATGCCCACGGCTTGATCGGCGTCGGCCGTAAACTCGGTCGTGCGCAACTGGAGAACGCCGCCAAACTGGAAGTGGTGTCCAGCGTTTCGGTGGGCTACGACAACTACGACGTGGCCTACTTCAATGAACGCGGGATCATGCTCACCAATACCCCGGATGTGCTCACCGAAAGCACCGCCGACCTGGCCTTCGCCTTGTTGATGAGCAGTGCCCGCCGCGTAGCCGAACTGGATGCCTGGACCAAGGCAGGGCAATGGCAAGCGACCGTCGGTGCACCGTTGTTCGGTTGCGATGTCCACGGCAAGACCCTGGGTATCGTCGGTATGGGTAATATCGGCGCGGCCATTGCCCGCCGTGGTCGCCTGGGTTTCAACATGCCGGTTATCTACAGCGGCAACAGCCGCAAGACTGCGCTGGAACAGGAGCTCGGTGCGCAGTTCCGTAGCCTGGATGAATTGCTGGCCGAAGCCGACTTCGTCTGCCTGGTGGTGCCGCTCAGCGAAAAAACCAGGCACCTGATCAGTCATCGCGAACTGGCGCTGATGAAGCCAGGCGCCATCCTGGTGAACATCGCCCGTGGCCCGGTGGTGGATGAACCGGCGCTGATTGAAGCGCTGCAAAACAACCGCATTCGCGGTGCCGGGCTGGACGTGTACGAAAAAGAGCCGTTGGCCGAGTCGCCACTGTTTCAGCTGAAAAACGCCGTGACCTTGCCCCACATCGGTTCGGCCACCCATGAAACCCGCAATGCCATGGCCAACCGCGCCCTGGCCAACTTGCGCAGCGCCTTGCTGGGCGAGCGACCGCAGGACCTGGTCAACCCGCAAGTCTGGAAGGGTTGAAAAAACGGGCAGGCGTTACAAGCGCCTGCCCGTTAATTCAAAGAACAAAAAACAAATAAATCTCAACTTATCAAGCAAGTATTCTGAATACACACCCTGCAATCCAGTCAACAACCAAACAATAAAACCACACGATAGACTCTCCTTACTTACCCAGGCATAACGGGAACAATAATGGAGATTAACAATCTTGAGCCAACTCACAACAAGTCAAGTCATTCGATTCAGCAAAGCCACACTGATGTTGTTTATCAGTTTCTTTGGATTGCTGATGCTTTACAGCAACTTCACGGATTACGCGACCAACTATGAATACCTCGCCCACATCCTGAGCATGGACACCACCAGTGATAGCCAGAAATACAGCTACAGGGCTATTACCTCAGCGATGCTGCATCACCGCATCTACTGGCTGATCATTACACTTGAGGTGGTCTACACCATATTTTGCGCACTCGGAACCTATTACCTTTATAAAAACATCAACACCGGCCCGGGAGAGTTTCACGAAGCCAAAAAACCTGCACTGATAGGACTGCTGATCGCCCTCGCCCTCTATTACGTTGGCTTTCAAGTGATTGGAGTCGAATGGTTCAACATGGATGAATCGCAAAACTGGAACTACAAGGACTGGGCCCGGCAGATTGTTGATTTCATCTTTTTGTTATTAATATTCATCGCGATGAAAATCGAGCGCTGAGCCCCTCGACGCTCGATGCCACTACCTCAGGCCAGTTTGCCGCCACCCAGTACCTGGGGTGCTTTTGGTTTGCGAAACACCAGTACGTTCCCCGACATCACCAACACCAGCCCCAACAATGCCGGCACGGTCCATTGATAACCCTCGGCAAACGCTGACACGTTGAGCGCCACCACCGGGAATAGCACCGTGCAATACGCAGCACGCTCAGGCCCCATGCGTCCGACCAGGGTCAGGTAGGCGGTGAAACCGATCACCGATCCCGGAATCACCAGGTACAGCAGCGACCCGATGTAACGCGCGCTCATTTCCATCTCGAAAGGAATGCCTTTGACCAGACACCACACCGAGAGCATCGCTGCACCGTACGCCATGCCCCAGGCATTGGTGGTCAGCGGCTTGAGAGCGGCCTTCTGTTGCAGGCTTGAGAGCATGTTGCCCGCCGAGAAACACAAGGTGCCGCACAGGGCCAGACCGAGACCGAGCAAGGTTTCCGGGCTGGCGGTATGCCCGGCCAATTCCGGCCAGAACAGCAGCCCCAGCCCAAGCAGGCCCAGCGCCCCCCCCATCAGCACATTGCGGGCGATTTTCTGAGCGAAGAACACCCGCGCGTTGAGGGCGTTCCACAAGGTCGCGGTGGAAAACACCACGGCCACCAGACCGCTGGGGATCCACTGGCTCGCCGTGAGGAAGCACATGAAGTTGACGCAGAACAGGCACAAGCCCTGAGCCAGGCAGATCAGGTGCCCGCGACGGTTCATCACTTGCAGGCGTCGGCTGAGCAGCAGGATCACGAACAGCACCAGCGCAGCGAGGCCGAAGCGATAGACGATCGACACGGGAATGGCCACCACGCCCAGTTGCCACTTCAAGGCAATCCAGGTGGTGCCCCAGATCAGCACGGTCAGCAAGTACAACGAAAGGTTCATGACTAAGGCTCCTCGATAGGTGCCCAGTGTCCGACGCAACGCCTGGGCGCACTTGCATAAACTTGCGCTTTTGTCTGGCGACAGGCTGGCAGGCACACGTCTACGGAGTAGGATGCAGGGCGTTGGATGCAGGTGTTAGAGAGCAACGATCATGGCTGCACTGGATACCCTACAAGTCTTTCAAGCTCTTAACCGTTCGCCGAATGCTCGCCTCGAGCACAGCGCCGAGCTCGGTGACGGCTTGTCTGCTGCCTTGTGGAGCAATCACCACGATGCCCAGGAATACGAAGCGCCCAGCCACCACACGTTGTCCTGTTACATAGCCGGCGGCACCGGCACCTTCCGTCGCGACCGGCCCGGCAACAAGGGCGGCCCGGACAAACTTTGCGTCCTGCCGGCCGATCACCAGTCAGGCTGGGTGATCAACGGCGACATTCGCCTGGCGCACCTGTATTTCAGCCCCGAACAATTTGCCCTCGGCTGCGTCACCCTGCTCGATCGCGAACCACGGGAAATGCAGCTGCGCGAGCAGACCTTTCTCGATGATCCGCAGCAGGCGCTGCGCTTTCGGCAGTTGATCACTTTGAATTGGGACGAGCCGGGCGAGCGCCTGCTCACCAGCAGCCTGGCCCACGAATTGCTCAGCCATGCCCTGCTCAGCCAGGTCAACGTGCGTCAGGGCTTGCGCCTAAAAGGCGGATTGGCCGCACATCAGCGCCGGCATCTGGTGGAGTTCATCGACAGCCATCTGGACGACGCCATCAGCCTGGGTCAACTGGCGGCGTTGTGTGCATTGTCGGAATACCACTTCGCGCGGATGTTCCGCGAAAGCTTCGGCTTGCCGCCCCACCAATACGTGCTGGCGCGGCGCCTGAACCGGGCGCGGGAGTTGCTGCGCACGACCTCGCAACCTCTGGGGGAAATTGCACTGGCTTGCGGCTTTTCCAGTGCCAGCCACTTTACCAACCGATTTCGCCAGGCCCTGGGTGGAACGCCTGGCGAGTATCGGCAGGCGTTTTTACGCTAATCCCGAGCTTTTTCGTGGCCTGTATGAGCGCCTTCGCGGGCAAGCCCGCTCCCACAAGGTTTGGTGGTGCTCAGCTGTTTTGTAATCACCCTCTTCCCCTGTGGGAGCGGGCTTGCCCGCGAAGAACGATGACGCGGTCTGTCGTCAGAACTCCAAGGTGCTGGACAGCGAAATCTGCCGCGAATCGCCCATCGACACAAAGAAGCGGCTCGCCGCCGAAGTGTAGTAAGTGCGGTCGAACAGGTTCTTCACGTTGAGCTGGAACTTGACCCTCTGCCCTTCGACCTTGGTGTCGTAGGTGGCGAACGCATCGGCCACGGTGTAGCCCGGCAGGTCGAAATCGTTAACCGCGTTGCCCGCGCGCTCACCCACATAGCGCGCCCCGGCGCCGACCCGCAGCTGATCACCGCCAATGACGGTGCCGAAGTCATAGACGGCCGACAACGAGCCGCTGTTCTTCGCCACATTTTGCAGTTGATTACCTTTGTAAACCGGGTCCTCGGTGACTTCGGCGTCGGTGTAGGCGTAGCTGCCGATCATGCTCCAGCGATCGCTGAGCTGACCGCTCAAGTCCACTTCCAGGCCACGGGAACGCACTTCGCCGGCGGCACTGTAAATCGTGGTCGGGCCTTCGGCGTTGGCCACCAGCACGTTGCGTTTCTTGATGTCGAACAGTGCGATGTTGCCGGTGACGCGACCCGGCAGATCCAGCTTGGCACCCAGCTCCCAGGACTTGGCTTCTTCCGGCGCGATGCCACCGTCAAGCACGGTACTGCTACCGCTCAGCGGCGCGATGGTCGAGTTGGGTTTGAACGACTCGGTGTAGCTGCCGTAGAACGACAAGGCATCGGTGTACTTGTACACAAGGCCCGCGCGCGGCACCCATTTCTGCCCGTTGCTGTCGGTGTTGGCGTGGAACGGCACGCCTTTGCCAGCATATTGGTCATACGCCTGAAAGCGCGCGCCGGCCACCAGAATCCACTGCTCGGTGAGGTGGATGGAGTCTTGCAGGAACACCGAATCGCTGCGCAGCTCATCGGTCTGCGCGCTGTCGGCCGCACTGACGGTGGTGCCCGCCACTTCCCGACCATAGACCGGATTAACGTAACTGAACGTGGTCAGGCTTTTCTGGCGGATCAGGTCTTCGCGGAAGATCTTGCGGTATTCGTCGTCGATTCCGAACAGCAGGTCGTGCTGCATGCCAAGCACGTTCACGTTGCCTTCGAGGCTGGCGGTGGTGAAACGATCAGTGCTGATCGCATTCCGGGTGCCGTCCATGCTGCGGGTCAGGGTGCCCTTTTGGGTGTCGATGGCGGTCACGCGCACCTGGCTGGCGTCGTAGGTTTCACGGTTCCAGCTGTAGCCGAAATGGGCTTTCCAGTTGTCGTTGAGTTCGTGATCGGCTTCGAAGTGATAGAGGTCCGAACGCCCTTCCATGTTGTTGAACGGCTCGTCGAGACGCTCATTGCGCGAGATGTCCAGCGGATGGTTGGTCCGCGGATCGATCAGCGTGCCACGGTCGAACGGCGTGAGAAATTCGCGGTGCTCATAGGCGAACAGCAGCTTGGTGCTTTCGCCGTACCAGGCCAGCGACGGTGCAACCAGGCTCTCGCGATGCACGCCAAAATTGCGCCAGTAATCTTCGTCTTCGTAGTCCAGCACCATGCGGTAGGCCAGCCCGGAATCGCCGAGGGCGCCGGTACTGTCGAGACCGCCGCCGCTGCCATTCTTGCTGTCGCCATAGGTCGAGCCGCGCAAGTTCAAGGCGTTGTACTGCTCAAGCTCGGGCTTCTTGCTGACCATGTTGACCACGCCGCCCGGATCCTGAATGCCGTAGAGCAACGAGGCCGGCCCCTTGAGCACTTCAACCCGGTCGACGCTGGCATTGAGACCACGACCCTGCACGATCGGCATGCCGTCACGCATGATCGAGCCGTTACGGTTGTCGCCAAAGCCGCGGACCATCACCGAATCCTGAGTGCTGCCCAAGGTGTTGGCCTGAGTAATGCCGCTGACATTCGCCAGGGCGTCATCGAGATTGCGCGGAGCCTGGTCGCGGATGACTTGGGCCGGGACCACGTTGATGGTCTGCGGGATGTCCTGAATCGGCGCCGAGGAGCGCATCACCGAAGAAATCGGTGGCGGCTGGTAGCTCATGGAATCGTCCATCACCGAAGTGATGGTGGTCGCACCCAGGTTCAATGCGCCTTCGGTAGGCTTCGGCTCCAGGGCCATGGTGTGGCCGTCAGTGCGACGGAACGTCAAGCCCGAACCGCTGAGCAGACGTTGCAAGGCCTGTTCGGCGCTCATCTGGCCATTGATTGCCGGCGCATTGAGACCGTATGGCGCTTCATCGGTGTAGACGACGCTGATGCCGGTCACCCGGCTGAAATCACTCAAGGCCTGGGGCAGCGGTTTGGCGGCCAGGGAAAAACTGAACTGCGCACGTTGCTGGCTGTTGCCGGCTTCAGCGGCCAGCGCCACGCTCAGCGGTAACAACGCCAATGCCGAATAGCTCAACGCAGACACACTCAACCATTGTTTGACCGAACCCGATTTTGCCCTGGACTTCATGACTCATGACCTGTGTAGAACCGCAACGGATGCGAATGACTCGCAGTTTCAGTCACTACACGGATGGCAATCGGGTTTACCTCAGCAAAAATTTGAAAATATTTTTATTCAGGGTGATGTGGTGTTTGAACTGGCCCCTTCGCGGGCAAGCCCGCTCCCACAGGGTTCTATGTTGTCCCCCAATTTGGTGACCGACTCAAAACCTGTGGGAGCGGGCTTGCCCGCGAAGAGGCCGGCAGCTTCAACGCAAAATAATCAGATGCCCCAACACCTGATGCTGCTCAAACCCCATCACCCCCTGCAACGAACTCAACACCGCCTGCGGGTTCCTGCTCGGGAAGCTGCCACTGACCCGCCGTGTCGCCAGCTCATCGTTGAGCAACACGATTCGTCCGGGGTAATAGCGCCCCAAATCCTGCACCACATCGGCCAGCGTCGCCTTGTAGTAATTGAGCCAGCCCTGACGCCATGCCAACTGCGCTTCGCTGTCCACTGAGTGGAGCTTTTGCGCCGAACTTTCGCCGTAGGCCACTTGCTGGCCGGCGGTGAGAATTTGCTGTTCGGCGTTCTTGTCCGCCGACACGCCAACCCGCCCCGACAACACCGTGACCTGCGCGCCATGGGGCTGTAAACGGACTTCGAATTGCGTGCCCAGGACCCGCGTCTGGCCTTTCTCGGCCTCCACCACAAACGGCTCGCCGGTATGGGTGACGCTGAAAAAGCCGGCGCCGCGGCGCAACTGCACATGGCGCTCGCCACGGCTGAAATCCACCGCGATGGCACTGTCGGCGTCCAGGGTGACTTGCGATTGATCGGCCAGGGTCACCGTGCGAATTTCCCCTGGCGCCGAGACGTAATCCGCCCCCAGGTCATCGATCCAGCGCATCGGCTGCCAACCCGTGCCGAAGCTGATCATTAGCAGCAGGCAAGCGGCCATGGCCAAGGCACCGGACCAGCGCCCGACGGTGTTGCGCCGCGAGCGATTCATCGCCTTGAGGTACCCCTGCAAGGCAAAAGCGTCTTCATGGGCGAGGGTGCGCGCCGGCACTTCGCTCAACTCCCACAGCACTTGCGCCTGGGCATACGCCTCGGCATGGGCAGGGTCGGCTTGCAACCATTGGCTGAACGTAGCCTGGTCACCGCTGCTTGGCTGGTCATGCAACAGGCTCAGCCAGGCCAGCGCGGCCTGCTCCTGCGCGGGCGTCGGAATGACGCGGTCAAAGTGGTTCACGGTGCTTTCCCTGGCATACGCGTTTCGGGTTCCCGAAGGCTGGCCTTGCAGGCTTCGAGGGCGCGCATCATATGTTTTTCCACGGCACTTTGGGACAAACCCATAGCCTTGGCGATCTCCGCGTACTTACGGCCATGAATACGATTGAGCAAAAAAATCTGCCGTGTACGCTCCGGCAAGGCGCGCAACGCCGCTTCGACATGACGCAAATCGCTGCCCGCCTCCAATGCCGCCTGCGGTCCGCTGCCGTGGCTGTCCGGCGGTTCGACCAGCAAGCCTTCACTGGCCCGGACTCGCGTGCCTTCACTGCGCAAATGGTCGATGGCGATGTTGCCGGCGCAGCGCAGCAGATAAGTGCTGAGCTCCTCGACCTGCACCAGCGGCCGCCGCCAGAAACGCAGGAACAAATCCTGTACCAGGTCAGCCGCCGTCGCCCGGCAACCGACGCGACGGTTCACCAACGCCTCCATTTGCGAGCGCTGGGAAAGAAAGACCTGGAGAAAATGCGCACGATCGCAGCGTTGTTCGTCGCGCTCGATATCGTGGGGGTCGGGTGGGAGAGTGATCATCATTCATGTTTCGACCTGAAAACCGGTGAGGCCACGACAGCGTCAGGGGGCCGGCAAGGTCGCAATATTAATGATAAATATTCTCATACGCAAAAGGATCGGGTGCAGCCCTCTATAACGCCCATTGGTTGCACCACAGCCATGCCAATGGCCACGGAATCCAAAAGCCAGCGAAAACAAAACGGGCCTGCAATGCAGGCCCGTTTTCATGGGAAGGTAAAAAGTGAATCAGGTGTCAGCCGTTAAGCGCCGCCTGTTCGTTCTCCAGAAACTCTTCTTCCAGCAGATGGTCGGCATGGGCACCACTCTCGATGGGCACCACATTGGCTCGTTTGCCGCGTAATTTGCCGAACATATGCTCCAGCGCATGTTCAAGTTTGGTGGCCGCTCCGTCGATCGCCTGCTCCATGGTGGAGGCTTTATGGGTGACGGAAACCGGTTGATGGCCTTTTGGCCGCGCCTCCAGTTGGCAGCGCATGTCATGGGGACCCGGCTTGTCGCCGTTCTCGTCCCGCAGGTGAACCTCGACGCGTGTCAGGTCCTCTTCGTAGCGTTCGAGCGTGCTCTCAATGGTCGTACGTACCCACTCCTCCAGTCGTTTACTGCCTTGAATATGGTTATCGCTATTGACTTGGATTTGCATAGTTCATCCCTTATTTCAGCTAGCTCGCGAGAGGCCGGTCAGCTAAGCCCTTGGGCGTCGTCACCGTGACCTCTTGGTTACACAATCGGTCTGTACGCTGAACAATTCAACCCCCTAAAAAAGATAAATTTTCAATCGCAAAAAAAGCCGGACAACCGGTAAAAGCGCTGTTAAGGTCGGGAGTTGGGTCGCCCTGCTCTTACGTAATAATTGCTCACATTTGCCGCTCCCCTAACGGGTGCAAGCTGCGAAAAATTCCCGCCTCTTCCACCAGCCAGTCATGCACCGCACGCACGCCGGGATGGCTCAGCGCACCCGGTGCATAGAGCAACATGTAGCGTTTGTGATTAGGCACCGCCAAGCCAAAAGGCACGATCAACGCCCCACGCTCCAGTTCGTCGTTAAGCAGCGTTCGTCGGGCAATTGCCACGCCCATCCCGGCGATGGCCGCCTCGATGGTCAGGTGATTACGATTGAAGGTATGCCCGCGTCGCACATCCGCCCCCTCAAAGCCGATGGCATTGAGGTAAAACTCCCATTCCGCGTACTCGTAGCTGCCGCGCCAGGCGGTGATGTCGTGCAGCAAGGGAAAGTGCATCAGGTCTGCCGGACCATGCAGCGGCGGACGACCACGCAACAGGCCCGGCGCGCACACCGGAAAAATCTGTTCATCAAGCAAGGCTGTGGATAACAGGCCCGGATAGCTGCCGTCGTTCAGGTCGATCGCCAGGTCGAAGTCGCCTTCATGCAACGGCACGCTGCTGTCCTCGGCCACCAGGCGCAACTGAATGTCCGGAAAACGCTGCTGCAAACGCGGCAGGCGCGGCGTCAGCCATTTGCTCAGGAACGATGGAATCGAGCGCACCCGCAGAATTCCGCTGATCATGCCCGCGTCCAGTCGCCGCAATTCCGCGTCGATGCTGCCAAAGGCCTCGTTGACGGTAATGGCCAGGCGCTGGCCCTCGGCGCTCAGTTCCACGCCACGGGCACGACGGTGAAACAGGCGAAAACCCAGGCGTTCTTCCAGCTGGCGAATCTGCTGGCTGACCGCCCCCGGTGTGATGTGCAGTTCTTCGGCGCATCGGGTGAACGACAGGTGCCGCGCGGCACAGGCAAACACGTTCAGCCAGACATATGTCTGGGCGTGTAATTGACGGCTCATCGTTTAGTCCTGCTAAAGGATGTCTTAGGAATTTTCGTTGGTCACGTAGGACCTTGACGGGCAGTATCGCCGACATTGCGCTTGTCCTACAAAAATGGCGGCGATTCCTCTTCCATTGCTTGTATAGGCTTTAGCATGGCTATCAGTGTTTTCGATCTCTTCAAAGTCGGCATCGGCCCGTCCAGCTCCCATACCGTCGGTCCGATGCGCGCCACCGCGACCTTTGCCCGGCAACTGGTCGAACAGGGTTTGCTGGGTGACGTGCGACGAGTGGAAATTCGCCTTTACGGTTCACTCTCCGCCACCGGCGTCGGCCACGCAACGGACCGCGCCTGCGTCATGGGCCTGATGGGCGAATGGCCCGACAGCATCGATCCCGGCACCATCGACAGCCGCATTCACACCCTGCGCGAAACTGGCAGATTGTGCCTGGCAGGCGTTGCGGAAATTGCCTTCGACTGGCAACGCGATCTCCTGTTGCTCGACGAGAGCCTGCCCTACCACCCCAATGCCATGTCCCTGACAGCCTTCGGCGAATCCGGCGAACTGTTCGAGCAAACCTATTACTCGGTGGGCGGCGGCTTCATCATCGAAGCGGCCGAGGCCGAATCCGGGATCGCACCGACTGGCGATGTGGTGCTGCCTTACGACTTTTCCAGTGCCGCCGAACTGCTCAAGCTCTGCAACGAGCACGGGCTGCGGGTGAGCGAACTGATGATGGCCAACGAGCGGGCATGGCGCACTGACGCGCAGATCCGCCAGGGCCTGTTGCAGATCTGGTCGGTAATGCGCGAATGCGTCGAGCAGGGTTTACGCCACGAAGGCATTCTGCCCGGCGGCCTGAATGTTCCGCGTCGAGCGGCGAAACTGCATCGCAGCCTGCAGGAAATCGGCAAGCCGAATGTCATCACCTCCACGTTGTCAGCGATGGAATGGGTCAACCTGTACGCCTTGGCGGTCAATGAAGAAAACGCCGCCGGCGGGCGCATGGTCACGGCCCCGACCAACGGCGCGGCGGGGATCATTCCGGCGGTGCTGCACTACTACATGAAATTCAATGCCGAGGCGTCTGACGACGATGTGCTCGCGTTCTTCCTGGGCGCAGCTGCCGTCGGCATCCTGTGCAAGAAAAACGCTTCGATCTCCGGAGCCGAAGTCGGTTGCCAGGGCGAAGTCGGCTCCGCCTGCGCCATGGCCGCCGCGGGTTTGGCAGAGGTGCTTGGCGCCACCCCGGAACAGCTGGAAAACGCCGCCGAAATCGGCCTGGAGCACAACCTCGGCCTCACCTGCGACCCGGTTGGCGGACTGGTGCAAGTGCCGTGTATCGAGCGCAATGCAATCGCCGCCGTGAAGGCAATCAACGCCACGCAAATGGCCCTGCGCGGCGACGGCAAACACTTCATTTCCCTGGACCGGGTGATCCGTACCATGCGTGACACCGGGGCGGACATGCACGACAAGTACAAAGAGACGTCACGTGGCGGACTGGCGGTGAACTGGGTGGAATGTTGACCGTTTTGGTTGCACGCCAGCCATTATTGCCCTGAAACGTGCAGAAAACGCGGCCCCCTGTAGGAGCGAGCTTGCTCGCGAAAAACCAAAAGGCACCGTGGGGTGTCTGGGTTTACGCGTTATCGTTGACGACCATCGCGAGCAAGCTCGCTCCTACAGAACGTGTTTTTTGTCCGACAATTTTCCGGCATGGGCCTTGCTAGTTCCCTGGTGGAACAATGATGGCGAGATGGCCGGTGGTCTGGCATTGCGAACCAACCCGATCACGGCCGGTCAACAACTGCAGGTTCAATCAAGCGGTGACGCATCATGGACAACCCTTTCCAGCTCATTACCGATGCCTTCGCAGCGGATTATCAGATCAACCTGAGCATTCAGGGCCTGGACGGCAGCATCATGCTGACCCTTTCCGACAATGGCCGCGTGGTGGCCAAACGCATGATCAGCGCCGAGCAACGCAATGACCCCCAACGTCTCAAGCGCCTGGTTCAAAGCATTCAATTCGGCATTGCCATCGAACAAGGCCACAGCGCCGTGACCATTCTCCAAGCCATGACCACCGGCGGCGGTCGGACCTTACCGCCACCCGCCGTCAAAGGGCGGCTGCGCCCCACGCTCGGATTCTAGATTTCGCCCTTCTCGATCTCTGGATGTTCACTGGAGCCCGCACCGATCTTGCGTTGCGGGTTTTCGATCTTCACCGATGGAAATTGCGACGAAGCGTAACGCACCACCAGAATCGCAAACGCCAGCAGCAAGATCCCGCCACACAGGTAAATGATCCCCAGGTCCGGCGGGTTGTGATGCGAAACGTTGGAAATCAGCAACCGCGTCAGCGCGGTGATCGCCACGTAGATCAGGAAACGCACGGGCATGTGGTTGGTCTTGAAGTAAATCCCGACCATCGCCCCCAGTTCCAGGTAGATGAACAGCAGCAAGATGTCATCGATCTTGATGTGCCCCTCTTCGATCATCCCGAGAAATTCCATCACCGCCGCCCACGCGGTCACCGCACCAATTGCGAACAGCGCCAGGTAGTGAAAGGTTTCGACGAACAGATTGCCCAGGGACTCGGCCAGGTCATGCACGCTCTGCCGCAATTTTTCGGCCCAGTTGATTTTCACGATGATGCTTCCTTAGGTCGGCTCGACCGGATGATGCGGGTTGGACGTGACGTTTTTCTGTATGCAGAAAAAAGGCCAGCCCATGATGGCGAGCTGCTCTGGATTGCGCGCCGTGGCGTTTGGTCGCACCTGTGCAGCGCCTCGCCTGACAAATGTCGAATCCGGACTACATTAAAAAGCCACTACCCAAAAGACAGGGTTTCGCTTATCCTTTCGCTGTATATAGATACAGTAGTCGAAACCGACAACCAATGTGAAGGCATGTGAGGTGGTGAATGGCCGTCGAAGTGGTATACCGCAGCAGCCGAGATCTGGAGCGCTTGTTCATGGATAAAGCCGAAGCTGACCGTCATGACAAAATGCTCGAACTGGCCGAATTGCTGGCTGAAGTGTTGCAAAAAGCCGTTCCGTCCCTGACCGAGCAGCAAGTGGAAGAAGCCGGGATCTACATGGCGAAGAATCGCGATGTGTTCGCCAAGGCGTTCAAGAGCCAGCCGGACGCCCTGTCCGAACTGCTCAGCGCACCGGTTGAAGTCGCAGAACCTGTTGCAGCGGTTGAGGCCGTTGAGGCCGTTGAAGCCGCTGAGCCGATCACCCCGGCCAAGCCTGCCAAGGCCCCCAAAGCCGCCAAGTAAGCAAAGCCCAAATTGAATAGGCCCTGAGTCGAATGGCTCAGGGCCTTTTTCATGCCTGTGGAAAACTCATGGCTGATTCACCGGTACAACACTTTCTCCGCCAACTCGTCGGCCACCCGTGCGGGGGAGCGTTTTTCCGCCTGGGCGTGGGCGAACACTTCGGTCAGGCGCGAGCTGATTTTCGACAAGTGTGCGGTGATGGTCGACAGCTCTTCGCCGCGGTGCTTGAGCGAAACGTAAATCAGCCCACCGGCGTTGATCACATAATCCGGTGCGTACAGGATGCCCCGCCGCTCCAGTTGGTCGGCGACATCCAGATGCGTCAACTGATTATTCGCCGAACCGGCCACCGCCGAGCAGCGCAGTTGCGTCACGCTGTGGCTGCTCAGCACCCCGCCCAAACCGCACGGAGCAAGAATATCGCAAGGCGTGCTGAGCAGTGCGTCGTTGGCGATGGGGTGAGCCCCGAGTTGCTCCATCGCCAGTTGCACCTTGCCGTGATCGATATCGCTGACCAGCAATTCGGCCCCGGCGGCGTGCAACTGTTCTGCCAGGGCATAGCCGACGTTGCCCAGGCCTTGAATGGCGACGCGCAGGCCTTCGAGGTTATCGCTGCCCAGTCGCGCCATCGCCGTGGCGCGAATGCCGGTGAATACGCCCATCGCCGCGTGCGGCGCGGGGTCGCCCGCCGAGGTGGTGCTGGTGACGTGTTGGGTCTGTTGGGCGATGCAATCCATGTCCGCCACTGAGGTGCCACTGTCGATGGCCGTGATGTAGCGTCCGTCGAGCTGATTGATACAGCGCCCGAAGGCTTCGAACAGCGCGGCGCGATTGGCCACGTGAACGGGGCGAATGATCACCGCCACGCCGCCGCCCTGGGCCAGGCCAGCCAGCGCAGCCTTGTAGCTCATGCCCTGGGCCAGGCGCACAGCGTCCTCGACCGCGGACTCGTCGCTGGGGTAGGCAAGGTAACGACAACCACCCAGGGCAGGCCCCAGGCGGCTGTTATGAATGGCAATGACCGCCTTCAACCCGGTGACCGAGTCAACGCTAAGATGCAGCGATTCAAGGCGAGTGCTTTGCATGAGAGCGAACATCGTAAGGCTCCCGAATCACTTCTTGTAGTCGCCAGTATAGGCTTGCGCCCAAAATTTGCAGAAGCGCACAGGAATAAGCACGGCCACGATGCTGGCTTTCGGAAATAACCTGTATTGGCCCTTGTGCGGCACTGGACGAATGCCGGAGAGGGGGCTAAAACGAGGCATTGCCCGGAGATTCTGATGACCCCGCGCCAATCGTTTTTCGCCTGTTTGCAACGTTCACCGCCCGCGCTGTTCGAGGCGGCACTGTGGATTGCGGCCGAGCACGATAGCGAGGTGAACCCGCAAGCGCTGCTGGCCGATTTCCAGGCGTTGCAACAACGGGTCAGTGGCGGATTGCCGATGCTGCCGGTCAGTGAACTGGCCCAGCCGCTGCTGCGGCGCATGAACGATCTTGGTTTTGCCCAGGACGATTTCACGCCATTGCGCCCGCAAGTGGCACTGCTCGACAAAGTACTGGAACGCAGACGAGGGCAACCCTTGACGCTGGGGCTGATTGCACTGGAGTTGGCCCGGGGCCTGGAGATTCCCTTGGTCGGGGTCAACTTCCCCGGACATTTCCTGCTGCGGGTGCCGGGCGCCGATCATTTGCTCGACCCCTGCGGCGGCCGTCGGCTTTATCCGAACGATTGCCGGGAATTACTGCACCGCCAGTACGGCCCGAACATAAAGCTCAGCGCCGAGCACCTTGAGACCGCCGAGCCGGTGCAGATGCTGCAACGGCTGTCGCGCAACCTGCGCCAGTTGTACCTGTCCCACGACGATTTCATCAATGCCTTGATCGACGCCGAGCGCGTCCTGGAACTGGGCAATGCCACTGCCGCCGACTACCTGGCCCGGGCCAGCCTGTATCAACGGCTGGACTGCCCGAATGCCGAGCGATTTGACCTTGAGCATGCGCTGCTGCTCAGCGACGACCCGATCCAGCGGATTCGCCTGACGGAACGGCTGGGGCATTTGCCGCCGAACGCCATCGTTCATTGATCACAAAACACCTGTGGGAGCGGGCTTGCTCGCGAAAGCGGTGTGTCAGCCACATTATTATTGGCTGACACGCCCTCTTCGCGAGCAAGCCCGCTCCCACATTGGGTTATGGCGTGTCTGGCTGGTTCGCCGGATGCGCCTTGATGAACGCCGGGTGCGTTGCCGCCAATGCCGCCACTCGCCGGATGCGCGGATAAGCCTCAAGGGAAACATTGAAGCGCTCGGCCGCATACAACTGCGGGATCAGATAGACGTCCGCCAACCCCGGCTCGGAACCGAAACAGTAACCGTCATCACCGATCAACTGCTCCACCGTGGCCAACCCCTGGCCGACCCAGTGACCGATCCACTCCACCACTTGCGGTTCGTCGTGGCCCAACTGGCGCAGCCGATTGAGCACGCTGACGTTATGCAACGGGTGCACATCGCAGCCGATGACTGCCGCCACACCGCGTTCATGGGCGCGGGTGGCGAGGTCCCTGGACAGCAGTGGTACCTGTGGATAACGTTCTTCCAGGTACTCGATGATCGCAGGAGACTGGATCAGTAATTCGCCTGCATCGGTGCGCAAGGCCGGCACCCGGCCTTGCGGGTTGATACCCAGATAAGCCGGCTGCCGATGCTCGCCGCCCTGCGGTGCGATCAGGTTGACTGGCAAAGACTGATAATCCAGGCCCTTGAGCGCCAACGCGATACGCACCCGGTACGACGAAGTCGATCGGTAGTAGGTATAGAGTTCCATGCCCCTCTCCTGTTAACGCGCCGGCAGCACTTTGCCGCGGCACTCACCGAAACCGATGGAAGCGAAACCGTCACGGCGGCAACGGCCGCGCAGGATGATCTCGTCACCGTCCTCAAGGAATTTACGCACTTCGCCCGACGCCAGCTCGATCGGTTTTTTACCACCCTCGGTAATTTCCAGCAGGCTGCCGAACTGACCGTTCTCAGGGCCCGACAACGTACCCGAGCCGAACAGATCACCGGCCTGCAATTGGCAACCATTGACGCTGTGGTGCGCGACCATTTGCGCCACGGTCCAGTACATATGCTGTGTGTTGCTCAGGGTCAGGCGATGGGCCGGCAGGTTCTGTTCGCGCATGGCCTCGGTGAGCAGCAACACTTCCAGTTCGATGTCGAACCCGCCAGCGGCCTGATCGCGCTTGTCGAGCAGGTACGGTAGCGGCTGCGGATCGCCTTGCGGACGCGCAGGCTGGGCGCGACGGAATGGCTCCAGCGCTTCGGCGGTAACAACCCACGGCGAGATGCTGGTGATGAAGCTTTTCGACAGGAATGGTCCCAGCGGCTGGTATTCCCAGGCCTGGATGTCCCGTGCCGACCAGTCGTTGAGCAGGCAGAAGCCGGCGATGTGATCAGCGGCGTCGCCAATGGCAATCGAGTCGCCCATGTCGTTGCCCTGGCCGATCCAGATGCCCAGTTCCAGTTCGTAGTCCAGGCGTGCACAAGGACCAAAGGTCGGCTCGGTTTGACCGGCCGGCAATGTCTGGCCTTTCGGACGGCGTACATCGGTACCGGACGGGCGAATGGTCGACGCACGACCGTGGTAGCCGATTGGCACGTACTTGTAGTTCGGCAGCAACGGGTTGTCGGGACGGAACAGTTTGCCGACGTTCTGCGCGTGCTCAATGCCGACGTAGAAGTCGGTGTAATCGTTGATTTTCGCCGGCAGGTGCATCTCGCAATCCGCCGCCAGTGGCAACAGTTTCGCCCCCTGGGCTTCAATCTTGCCGTGCAGGGGGCTGCCTTCGGTGAACAGTTCCAGCAAGCGTTCGCGCAGGGCCACACGCGCCTCGCGGCCCAGTTCGAAGAAAGCATTCAACTGGCCGCCACGGGTGGCCTCGACGGCAGCCTTCGCGGCGCCCTCGAACAACCCGGCCTCCAGGGCCGCTTGCAAATCAAAGATATGCTCGCCAATGGCCACGCCACTGCGCGGTGCCGAGCCGTTGAGGCTGAACACGCCCAGTGGCAGGTTTTGCAGCGGGAAATCAGCATGGCCGTTGGCGGATTCAACCCAGCTGCGAGTGATGGAAGTCTGCGTCATGGGTTATCTCCGGGTTGGGTCGAAAGTGGCGGGCAGCGTAGCCCAGCAGGCATCGTAAGTGTTTTGCAGTTGCGGGCAATCGAGGGCGAAGCGGCTTGGGCGCAACACCTGGCTGGTTTCGAACATGAATGCCATGGTGTTGTCGATTTTCGCCGGCTTGAGGTCAGTGTTGATCGCTTTGGTGCAAGTTTCACCGTCCGGACCGTGGGCGCTCATGCAGCTGTGCAACGATGCACCGCCAGGCACAAAGCCTTCAGCCTTGGCGTCGTATTCGCCCTGGATCAAGCCCATGAATTCGTTCATCAGGTTGCGGTGGAACCACGGTGGACGGAAGGTATTCTCGGCCACCATCCAGCGCGGCGGGAAGATCACGAAGTCGAGGTTGGCCAGGCCGTGGACGCTGGTCGGCGAGGTCAACACCGTGAAGATCGACGGATCAGGGTGATCGAAACTGACGGTGCCGATGGTGTTGAAACGGCGCAGGTCATATTTGTACGGCACATTATTACCGTGCCAGGCGACCACGTTGAGCGGCGAATGATTGAGCTCGCACGCCCACAACTGGCCGAGGAACTTCTGCACCAGCGTGGTGGGTTGTTGCAGGTTTTCGTAGGCAGCCACCGGGGTCAGGAAGTCCCGCGGGTTGGCCAGGCCATTGCTGCCAATCGGCCCCAGGTCCGGCAGACGCAGCGGCGCGCCATGGTTTTCAGCGACGTAACCACGGGCTTGCGGGTCGAGCAGTTCGATGCGGAATTTAAGACCGCGTGGCAGTACGGCAATTTCCAGCGGTTGCAGCTCAAGCACGCCGAGTTCGGTAGCAATGCGCAGGCGCCCCAGTTCAGGCACCAGCAACATCTCGCCGTCAGCATTGAAGAACACACGCTCCATGGAGCGGTTGGCGCGGTAGTTGTAGATGCTGATCCCGGCCGGTTTTTCTGCGCCCGAGTTGGCGGCCATGCTTACCAGACCGTCGATGAAGTCGGTCGGCTCGGCGGGAATCTCCAGCGGGTTCCAACGCAGGCGATTGGGAGTCACGTCACCCAATGGACCGCCAGCCAGTTGCCGATCAAGTTTGACGAACGCCGGATGATTGGCCGATGGCTGAATGCGATACATCCAGGTGCGACGCGCTTCGCTGCGCGGCATGGTGAATGCCGTGCCGGAGAACAGTTCTGTGTAAAGACCGTACGGGGCTTTTTGCGGGGAGTTCTGGCCGACAGGCAGTGCGCCGGGCAACGCTTCACTGCTGAATTCGTTACCGAAGCCTGACAGGTAAGCCAGCGCTGCCGTCGTTGAATCGGAGTTCATGGAGCCTCCTGAACAGGGAGTCGGCAATGGCCGGTCGCTCTGTTGCAGAGTTCGTGGCATGCCTGGGTTATTTTTATCGTAATTCAATTACGCATAACGTAATTTGATTGGTATTGACCGTCAAGCTATAAAGACGCCCATTCGTCCCGGGATCCCAGCCACCATGGAAAAAACCAGCGACAACAACGGTAAACAGAAAGTCCGCTCGGCCGAGGTTGGCACCGACATCCTCAAGGCTCTGGCCGAATTGTCGCCCTCGACTTCGCTGTCGCGCCTGGCCGAACACGTGCAGATGCCGGCGAGCAAGGTTCACCGTTATTTGCAGGCCTTGATCGCCAGTGGATTCGCCGAACAGAACGCCGCCACCAACCACTACGGCCTTGGCCGCGAAGCCTTGCGCGTAGGGTTGGCGGCACTCAACAGTATGGACGTGCTGAAAGTCGCCACCCTGCCCCTGGCTGAATTGCGCGATGACTTGAACGAAACCTGTTTTCTGGCGGTGTGGGGCAATCAGGGCGCGACCGTGGTGCATATCGAACCGGCGGTGCGTGCGGTGACGGTGGTGACACAACTGGGCTCGGTGTTGCCGCTGCTCAGCTCCTCCACCGGACTGGTCTTCGGCGCTTACCTGCCTGCGCGTGAAACCGTGGACCTGCGCGATCAGGAATTGCAGAACAGCGCCGCCCACGCCTTGGCCGACCAGCAGGCATACACGACGATGTGCGAACAGATCCGCCAACGGGGCCTGCATCATGTGCATGGATTGTTGATGCCCGGTGTGGATGCCTTGTCGGCGCCGGTGTTCAACGCGATGGGCAAGATTGCGGCAGTGCTGACGGTGGTGGGGCCGACGTCGCTGTTTCATGCCGACGAAAATGGCCCGGCGGCGCAGCGATTGCTTGCCGCGACCCGGGCCATCAGTTGGCGGATGGGATATGAACATCGCCCCCAATCAAATCAGGAAGTCAGGAACAATATCGATCACTAGCCTGCTGATATCTTGAGTTGTAACCTGTGTATGCATATGTTCATCTTTTGCACTGTAGGCGACCGAGAAAACGCCGATATGCTCGCCATGGTAAAACGGAATTTCATTGTGCTGCAGGTAGCCGTATAGATCTTCGGCCAGACTTCGGGAGTGCAGAACTTTGCGCTCACCGGAGTCTTCAATGAAACTGGTTATATACACTGCATTAATATCAACCTCGGGCATTCCATACTTTACCGCCCTATGAACCTCTTCAAAGCTCAATGATTTTACCGAGCGTTTGGAAAGATTGACCGAAGGTGTGCTGGTTAACACCCTGACGATCTGCACGACAAGATCTTCAAAACTCAACAAGTCCAGTCCCGCAACCCGATCTTTCGATGCGAATGAAAACTGTCGTTTGAAAACGCCATTGATGCCTTGTACGTAATTGGGCAGTTGTTCTTTTTCAACCCACTCCAGGGTCTCATCGAACAATGTCCTGGAGGACTCCACATCGTCATACCGTACGTCGACCAGCGTATTCAGGTAGGTGTTGAAAGGGTTGACACCAAATTTTTGAAGCTGCTCGGTCAAAAGCACCTCTACTGCAAAACCCGGGCGAGTTTTCTTCAAGGCAAGAATTCGTGGATCGCTATAAGAATAAAGACTTTTACTCATAAAAACCTCCTGTCATGTTATTCGGATCGAACTTCCTGTCGACCCGCTGGTTACTTGCATCTGACTTACGTCACTCACTGAGCGCAAATCTACAGCAGACAGCCCACCCAACAACACAACGCACATGTATGCAATCGTTAAGCAAAGATTCAGGATATTTAATCAACCGACAATTCCTATTGCCTTGGCCTTGGCTACCGCTTGCGTACGTCGCTCTACACCCAACTTGCTGTGAATTCTTCGGGCATGCGTTTTAACCGTATGCAATGAAATGAACAATTGTTCGGCGATTTGTTGATTGGAGTTACCTTGTGCAATAAGACCGAGTACTTCAAGTTCTCGAGAGCTCAGCAAACCTGCATCGGCCGCCAGTATGGCCTGCGGTACTTCTTCGCGCACACGACTGAGCAAATCCGGCTGGCGCAAACATAACTCGCGCAATGCCTGCTGCCCGTTACAGCGATTCACCTGCGCCAGGCCCGCCTCGAGTGCCGTCCTGGCCAACACGGGCTCGCCAATCAGGTCGGCCACTTCGCAGATCACCAATTGCAACTCCGTTTCCAACGCCAGCATGGCATGCCGTTGCGCGTCTTCGAGCAATTCCTTGAGTCGATCCAGCGGGTCTTGCGCTTGATGCAGATAAGTCTGCGCCAGCACCAGTTGGTATTCGATTCGGGCAATCAGTTGCAGCGTGGCCGGGGGTGCCTGGCGCGCACGGGGTCCACGGTAATGCCGCAAGACCCGGGTCAGCGCCTCCTGTGCCAACTCCGGGCGCCCTTGTTGCAACCAGAAATGACTGCTGATTTGCAGCAGCACGCCGCGATAAACCGTGTCGGGGATCTGTCGTTGCTGCATCAACCGCTCGGCCTCACGCAGACGATCAAACGCAAGGGCATAGTCGCGTTGATTGGCCGCCATCTGCGCTTGCCCGAGAAAGCCGTACAAAACGTGCTTGTCCTGGCTGTGCAGGCAATCATCAAGGCCAGCCTGGAAACACTCACCGGCCAGTTCGTCTTGCCCCATGCACAGGGCCAACCGCCCACGCCGCAATGCGATTCGCCCCAGCAGTGGCGTCGGTCGATCCGCTTGCCGACTGAGCATTTCATTGATATCGGCCAACAACTGCCCGGCTCGCCGGGGTGCACCACGCTGTTCCAGCAACTGTGCATGATCGAGTTCCAGCAAACCTTCAAACAACAACGAACCTTGTGCCCGCGCCAGGCACAGTGCGTCACGATTGTAGGCCTGGGCGCCGTCGAGGTCGGCATTGAGCAATGCCTGCTGGGTCAACCCGGACAGGCACAACAACCGCGCAGGCCACGCCTCGGCCGCCAGTTCGTCCAGCGCCTCGATAAAATGTGCCCGTGCGGCCGGCATGCGTCCCTGCAAATGCAGCAACCAGCCTTGTTGCGCCTGCCAGCGCGCCAGCAGTTGCCGCTGCAAGGGCGCTGTCGGCTGCGGGGTGAATCGCGCCAATTGCCCAATGCACGCAGCCGCCTGCTCGAAGCGCCCGGCAAATAGCAGGGCGGCGGTGATCAACCCCACCCGCTGCGGTGTCCCCAGGGTCAATTGCTCACCCAGGCGCTCATGCAGCTTGAGTAACAGGCTGACATTCTGACGCTTGAACAAATGCTCAAAGCTGAAGTGCTGCAACAGGCTGACCGCGACCTCGTGCTCCTGTGCCAGCAACGCCTGCTCGAACGCCCCCTGCCAGTCCTCTTTGGCGCTGAACCATTGGCAGGCGCGGCGATGCCAGGATAGCCCGGTCGTCGTCGGTTCTTCACGCATCGCCCGGGCCAGTGGCTCGAAGACCCGCAACCATTCGACGGAGTCTTCCCAGGGTTCAATGAAGCAGCCCATTTCCTGCAACGCTTGCAGCCACTGCGCGCCCTCACCCGTACCGAAAAGATGCTCGCACAAGCTGGCGTTGAAGCGTGGCAGATGAACCAACACCTGCCAGACCTCAACCAACTCCGGCGGCAGGGTGTTGAACAACTCGTGTTGCAGATAATCGAGCAGCGTCGCCGAACGGCCCTGCTCACCCGACCACGGACAACCATTGAGTAACGCGATCCGCACGCCAGCGCACCAGCCACCGCTGCGCTCAACCACCCTTGTGGCGGTTTGTGCAGCCAGGGTCGGGTCGACGTGAGCGAGCAACTGCACGACTTCAGCCTCGGTGAACGCCAGTGCCCGGCCTTCGCACTCGTACAACTCATCATCCAGCAGCAGCCGTGGCCAGTTGCAGGGTGGTCGTCGACGGGAGCCCAGCCACCAGGTCAGCGCCGGACTGGCAACGGCCAACAGGCGATCGAGCATCCGATCGAGCTCCGGGTTGGGTGCGCGGCAATAGTCATCAAGAAACAGCCAGGTCGGCGTCTGCAATCGGGCCAGATGCGCCAGCAACCCGGGCTCATCCGCCGAGGGCAGGCCCAGCGCCTGCGCCAGGAGCAACAGAAAATCGGCCGCACTCAATGACTCCCCCGCCAGCGGCAGCCAACAGACCCGATACTGCTCCGGCGCTCGCAGCAGGCATTCGGTGAGCAACGCGCTCTTGCCACTACCGGCCGGGGCGCAAAGCAACTTCACCCGCGCAGTCGAGACCAGCATGGGCTCAATCAGCCGCTCGCGGGACAGATGATGGGACGACAGTCGGGGCAGGAAGCCGGGGCGGTCCGGACAGTGCGTCATTGCAGTCATTGTTGTGCGCCTTTTTTATAATTCTGGCGCCACCCTAGACCCCTCCCGAGCGCTTGTTGAAGAAGTATTCAACACACTGATCGACCGCTATAAAAAAGGTGACCGTAAAGTCACCCTTTTGTGTAGGAGCCTGTAGGAAACCTACCGCACCCCCGTGCTACGCAAGGCTGCCGGCGTGTAGTCCCCCGCTTTTGCATCGATGTTGAATTCGAAGCTGCGCTTCTCTTCGTTCTTCATTCCAAGGGCGATATAACGACCGGCGATCAGGTCATACAGTGCTTCGACGGTGTAGGCCGGCACCTGGTGATCGTAGTAAAACTGGGCATGCCCCTCGGCGACGCGCCAGAGCTGACCACGCCCGTCGTAGTGGTCGGCCAGCGCCACTTGCCAGCTGTCTTCATCGATGTACATGTGGCGCCTGGCGTACACGTGCCGCTCGTTCGGCTTGACCGTGGCGACGACTTCCCAAACCCGGTGCAACTCATAGCGAGTCAGGTCCTGATTGATGTGCCCGGCCTTGATCACATCGGTGTACTTGAGTTCTGGTGAATCGAGCTTGTAGCTGTTGTAGGGAATGTACATCTCCTTCTTGCCGACCAGTTTCCAGTCGTAGCGATCCGGTGCGCCGGAAAACATGTCGAAGTTGTCGGTGGTGCGCAGGCCGTCGGACGAGGTGCCTACACCGTCATAAGCCACCTGTGGCGCACGCCGTACCCGGCGCTGGCCAGCGTTGTAGATCCAGGCCTTGCGCGGTTCCCTGACCTGGTCGAGCGTCTCGTGAACCAGCAACACGTTGCCCGCCAGCCGCGCCGGCGCAGTCACTTCCTGCTTGAAGTAGTTGAGGACGTTATCGTCGCTGCCCGGTTTCAGATCACCGAGCAACGACGGTACGGCGACTTCGTCCTTGAAGCGGATCACAGTGAAATCGCCATTGGACTGCGGGGTTGCCTGGGTGATGGTGCGGCGCAGATTGCCGCCGTGGTAACGAGTGATGTGGTTCCAGATCACTTCCACGCCATTCTTCGGAATCGGGAACGCGTAGTAGCGATTGCCGGTGAAGTTGACCAGACCGTTACCGTCGTTGATCGGTGTTACGTTCAGTGCGCTGCGTTTGGCCGACTCATATATCTCGGCCGGTAACGCCACGGTGCGGTGGCTCGGGTAGACCGGAATCCTGTAGGTCTCGGGGTAGCGCTTGAACATCGCGATCTGGCCGTCGGAGAGCTTGTCCTTGTACTGGTCGACGGTCGCTGCGGTGATTACGAACAGCGGCTTTTCCTTGGCAAACGGGTCGGCGAGGAAACCTTTGCTGTCCACCGCACCCGCGTTTTTCGGGATGCCACCGGTCCAGGCCGGAATCGAGCCATCGGCGTTGCCGGCCTTTTCGGCACCGAGCGGGGTAAGGCTGGTGCCGAGTTTGCCGGCTTCCTCCGGCGACACCGCCGCCATCACATTGGCGGCCAGCAACCCCAGGGTCAGAGCACCCAATTGCAGAATCATCTTGCGCATTGAAATCATCCTTTTCAGCCAGATCAGAAATTCACGCCAAAACTCAACGCCACGAAGTCACGGTCGGTGAGGACGTTGAAGTCCCCACCGAAAAAATCGGTGTAACTGAGGCTCGCGGTATAGGTGTTGCGATAGTCCGCATCGACACCGAGGCTGATCGCCTTGGCGCCTTCGTTGAACAGACCGTTGGGGCCAAAGCCGGAGACATCGTGGGACCACGAGAGGTTGGGTCTGAAATTGATCCCGGCGATCAGGTTGTTGTAATCGAGGATGGCCCTGGCGCGATAACCCCATGAAGTCGAGGTCACGAAACCATCGGTATTACCGCCGAAACCATACTGGCCATACACCGAGTCACGGCCGTAGCGCAGTTTGGTACGCGACTCCAGACCGCCAACCCGGACCACCGCCGCCTCGCCCACCAGGGTCAGGCGGTCCGCACCCGCGACCTGATCGATGAAGTGCGTCAGGGTGCTCTGCACCTGCGTCACTTCCTTGCGGCGATAGCCTTTGTTGTCGGCCCCGGGCGATGTCGCAATCGGCGATGCCGCGCCTCCGGCGATCGGGTTGAGCATGGCCAGTGTCAGGTCGTTGGTGTTGACCTGCACCGGCGCGTTGGGACGGTAGCTGATTTCGCCGGTCCACGCGGTGCCGGTGGACAACGTGGTGGAGAAACTTGCGCCGTAGAGGCGGATGTCCTCCGGGTATTCGAGGTAATACTGGCCGCGACCGAGCATCACACTCTGGGCGAGGCCTGAACCGCTGCCGGGGACGATGCGGTTGGCGGCGGCGACGATCCCTGGAATGCTCGCCAGTGTACTGAGGCTGGCGGTGGTGGTCCCGACGTTCGGGGTGCGGCTGTGGTAATTCAAGAAATACAGGCCGTACTCGGTGTCGTCCCCCAGCCAGCGCAACGCCGTACCCCACTGCCCGGAATCCCGGGCATCGCGGTCACCGCCACGGGGAACGATCACGCCCTCCTTGCCGACTTCGAAGCCCTGGCCAAATGCAGCAGCGATCGGCTGCAACGGTGCAATGGCCGGACTGGCGACGGTGTAACCCTTGTTGCAGCCGTCCGCCACCACATCGACACCAAAGAAAGTGCCGCAGTTATCGACGACCGTCTGGTCCCATTCCAGCTGATAGAAGCCCTCCACGGTCAGCTTGTCTGTCAGGCCCTGGGAGGCAAACAGCATGTTGACCGGAATCAGGCCTTCCTTGATCTCGGCGCCAGGACGACGGAACGCGGACACGTCCACCGGGTTGATGCTGTTGATCGAGTTGCCGATGAAGGTACTCTCCCCCCAACTGACCACCTGCTTGCCCGCACGGACCGTACCGGGCAGATCGGCGATGGAGTAGTTGTGATAGACAAAGGCGTCGAGGATTTGCCCGCCTGAGGACTTGGCGCCCTCTTTGCGGTTGTGATCGCTGATGGGCTTGAACTCGCGGTCTTCATCCTTCAACTCGAAGTCGTACCAGTACTTGCCACGCACGAACACACCGGTGTCGCCGTACTTCAGTTCGAGGTCATGAATCCCCTTGAAGATTTTCGAAAAGGTTTCGCCCTTCTTGAAGTTCAGTCGCCCGTCGTCACCGGTTGAGGCCTGGCCGGAACCACCATTGACGATGCCCACCAGGTCGTTATCCGCATCACGCATGCCCCAGCTCGCGCCGACCGACAACGAGGAATCGAACGTCCCCTCGATTTCCCCGATATTGAACGAAATGGCCTGCGCCTGGGCACAGCAACCCAAGGCGACCGCAGCCGCCAGCGCCTGCGGTATGAAGATGGCGCGCATTGTTGTTTTTGTCATGCGTCTTCCCCGGTGAGTGACAGAAGGCCTCACCCTACTGCCCGGCATCGGGGTCGATAAGCGCACCAAGGAGGTATTCGTGGTGTACCTCTAAAGGATGACTGGCACCGGGGCATCATCCAGACGACGAGCAGACGCATGCTGACTGTTGTCCGGGCTGCAACAGTGCATGTCCGGAATTGGTATTTTTCCTACGACACCAAGGGCTTATTCTTGTCTGGCTCTCACGCAAAAGCCTGAAAGCCCCTCAGAAACGGCCCACGCCATGACTGACAGACTTCAGATGAATTGAACATTTCAGTTCGTCGCCCCGGGTACACCGACGTTGATTTGTAGCTCCTGGATCCAACGTCTTACTTTGGCCGCTGCGTTTGCAGCGGCCTTTTTTATGGGCGGTGGTTTTCAAGCGCAGGCACAAGCCTGGAGATGACAGCACCTGGACAGGCCCTGCCGAAGACGCGTCGTCAAAGCGAATACTTGTGCAAATTGCCCATCATTTCCTTCAGCGCTTCGATGTTGTCCTTCGGATGCGCGGCGCCTTCGAAGTCGCAAATCTGCTGCCAGTGCGCGGCCACGTCTTCCGGGGAGAAACCCGCCCGTGGATCGAACCCGGCGCCGAGGCTGCGCTCCCAGCGAACCTTGCCCATCCAGCCGCCGCCGACCTCGAACAGGCCGGAGGTTTCCTGGCAGTTTTCGCTGGCCAGGTACACCACCAGCGGGCTGACCAGCTCCGGTTTGAGCTGTTCGAAGACTTGCGGCGGAATCAGGCCTTCGGTCATGCGCGTGCCGCCGGTAGGGGCGATGGCGTTGACCAGGATGTTGTTCTTGCGGCCTTCGATGGCCAGGGTACGGGTCAGGCCATAGAGGCCGAGCTTGGCCATGCCATAGTTGGACTGGCCGAAGTTGCCATAGATACCCGAGGTCGACGCGGTGAAAATCACCCGGCCGTAGTTCTGTTCGCGCATGTGTGGCCAGGCGGCGCGAGTGACTTTGTAGGCACCTTCGACATGGACGCGGTAAACCAGGTCCCAGTCGGCGTCATCCATTTTGTGGAAGGTCTTGTCACGCAGGATCCCGGCGTTGTTGACCACGACGTCGACGCGACCGAAGACGTCCAGGGCGTGCTGGACCAGTTTGTCACCGTCAGTGACCGAGTCATGGTTGGCTTCGGCGATACCGCCGGCCTCGCGAATTTCCGCTACCACGCGGTCGGCGGCCGAGGCGTTGGCGCCTTCGCCCTGGGCCGAACCGCCGAGATCGTTGACCAGCACCTTCGCGCCCTGTCTGGCGAACAGCAGTGCATGCGCCCGTCCCAGGCCGCCACCGGCACCGGTGATGATCACGACTTTATCTTCGAAGCGCACAGACTCATTCATGGGGGGGACTCCAGCAGGCCAAGGGACAATGAGTCCGAGTTTCAGGCACGGCGCAGCGGGTCACAATGAACACGGGGGAGGCTGAATGGTGCGCGATAAGGCTGGGGGATGATGATGGGGTCGGACAGGATGACGCGATCCCCGTGGCGAGGGAGCTTGCTCCCGCTCGGCTGCGAAGCAGTCGTAAAACCTGTATCCCGGATTGATCGTCTCAGGGCCGCTTCGCGCCCCAACGGGAGCAAGCTCCCTCGCCACAAAAGCAGGACAGGTTCAATGCTGCGAATCAGGAGCAGGCGACTTTGCGCGGCAGAGAAAGCAACTGATCGCGAAACGCCAGGTAGTGCTTGAGCACCTCGCAGGGAGCCTCGATTTGCGGGTAGTGGCCGATATCGGGCAACACGACCGTGTCCGCCTCCGGGATCAGCTCCCGGTAACGCTCGACCATGTGCACGCCGGAGATCGGATCGACCCCGCCATCGATCACCCGCAGCGGCACTTCACCGCGTTGCATCGCGCTCACCCAGCGGTTGCGCCAGACTCGTCGCTCCGGGATGTAGGCGATCAATTTGTGCATGATCCGTGGCCCGTGATGGCTTTCGATCAGGCTCCAGAAATCATCCATCTGGCTTTCACTGGGACGGGTTTGCGGACCGAAAATCCGCCGAAAGCTTCTCACCAGGCCATCACGACTGAAGGCCCGGCCAATCATCCAGCCCAAAGGACTGAGCAAGAGTTTTTGCATCAGTACCGGGCGATGGGTTTCCGGAAACAACCCGCCATTGAGAAACACGCAACTGGCCAGCTCCACCCGCGATTCGTAGTGCCGGGCCAGCAGTTCCTGGGCCACACTGTCGCCGTAATCGTGGGCAAACAGATGCACCGGCTGATCGACATTCAGGTGTTCAAGCAATGCCTGTTGCAGATCCGCCTGCTCCAGCAGGCTGTACTCATGTCTTGCCGGTTTGGCCGAATCGCCGAAGCCCAGCATGTCGCAAGCGATCACACGAAAACGCTGGCTCAATGGCTGCCACAGGTAATGCCAGTCCCAACTGGCGGACGGAAAGCCGTGAATGAGCAACAGCGGCTCACCCTGCCCGGCTGTCCAGTAACGGATGCTCTGGCCGTGGAATTCGAACGTCTGGCTGCGTTTGCGCCAGACACACAGAGGGATCTCGGCGAGTACCATTTAGAGTGTATAACCCGGGTCCAGTTTATCGAGTTTACGCAGCAGCGCCGGCCAGGCCAGCGCTCCGCCCATTCCTTGAGCACTTCGGGTGACACCCGCGATCATGGCTTTGGCGCCGGCCAGAATCTGCGGTTCGATGGCGATCAGCTCAGCGGCACCGTTCTGCGCCATGACCTGAATGTCGCAGGCACGCTGAAAGGTAAACATCATCAGGAACGTATCGGCGATGGTGCTGCCGCAAGTCAGCAGACCGTGGTTATGCAGCATCAGGAAATTGTTTTCACCGAGGTCGGCTTGCAGCCGCACTTTCTCATCATGGTTGAGCGCCACGCCTTCGTAGGCGTGGTAGGCCAGGCTGGAAAGCACAAACAACGACTGTTGGCTGATCGGCAAAACACCTTGCTTCTGCGCCGACACCGCAACCCCCGAGGCCGTGTGGGTGTGGAGCACGCAGACGACATCGTGACGGACTTCATGCACGGCACTGTGGATGGTGTAACCCGCCGGATTGATCTCGTAAGGGCTGTCCATCAGTTTGTTGCCGGCCTGATCCACCTTGACCAGGCTCGACGCGGTCATTTCGTGAAACATCAACCCGAACGGGTTGATCAGGAAATCTTCGGTGCCGGGTACCTTGGCGGAGATATGGGTGAAGATCAGGTCATCCCAACCCTGTTGAGCGACCAGGCGATAACAGGCCGCCAGGTCGACGCGAGTCTGCCACTCGGCAGCACTGACCTGGTCTTTGACACTGTGTGGCGATTGGACGGAAGCGACAGTCACGGCAAGGAACCTCGGTGTTTTTATGATGGAGTGTTTCCAACGCTTACCGAGTCTAGTCAGCCCTTGAGGTTCGTGTAGTTGCATTGGCAGCCAGCTTGATGGCCCAGCGAGTCAGTCATCCTACCACTCTGGATCCATGTCAAATGACCGGCGCCGGCAAGGGTCTGAAAGGCAGGTTTTACCGCACTGACAGAACCCTGGCTGGCATGGATGGCGGGGTAACGGTCAGGCGCGCAGCGCGTTGATCAGGTCCGCCAGCCAAGGCTCGGCGTCCGTCTCGGGGGTCACGGTTTCGCTGGCATCCAGGCGCAGCATCGGCAGGACTTCACGAATGCCCAGTTCACCGAACAATTCACGCATCTGCTCGCCGCCACCACAAAAAGTATCGCCATAACTCGCATCGCCCAAACCGATCACCGCACCTGGCAAACCGCGCCAGGCCGCTGGCAATTGGTCACGAATGGTCGAATACAGCGGCTGCAGGTTGTCCGGCAACTCGCCCATGCCGGTGGTCGAGGTCACCGCCAGAAAGGCTTCGGGGCCAAACGCCTGGATGTCGGCGAGGGTCGCACGCGGGTTGTGCCAGGTTTCGAAACCGGCGGCTTTCAACAGGCTGGCGGCGTGGCGGGCAACTTCTTCGGCCGTGCCGTACACCGAGCCGGAAATGATGGCGACTTTCATCAATCTGATCCTGAATCCGAGTAAAAGACCCGGATATTAACAGCACGGTCGTAATTGTTCTTTTAGTATGCAATCGACAATCAATCAGGAAAGGATACTCCGATGATTAATGCGCAACTGCTGCAAATGGCGATCAACGCCTCGAACGACGGCATCGTGATTGCCGAAAAGGAAGGCGATCAAGACAAAATCCTCATCTACGTCAACCCCGCGTTCGAACGCCTGACGGGTTACACCAGCGAAGAAATCCTCTATCAGGATTGCCGCTTCCTGCAGTCGGGGGACCGTGACCAGGAAGCCCTGCCGTTGATTCGCGATGCCTTGAACAGTGAAGGATCCTGCCGGGAAATATTGCGAAACTACCGCAAGGACGGCACACCGTTCTGGAATGAACTGTCCCTTTCAACGGTGAAAAATCCAACGGATGGGCAAACCTATTTTATCGGTGTGCAGAAAGACGTCACCGTGCAGGTCAAGGCCCAACAGCGTGTGGCACAGCTTGAGGTGCAGCTGGCTGAACTCCAGTCCGAGCTTGCTGCGCTCAAAGCGACGAACGGCATAAACCAAACGCTGAATTAATGGTCATTAATTTCAATCACCAATGACTTTGTACCTATATCTTTCGAGCTGGCCATGCAACGCGACGCACTCCTGACCCAGGATGAGCTGGATTTCATCCAGACCATGCAACACAACCCGCAGCTCAATGTGCGGGATGCAACGTCGAGCCTGCTCGTCAACGGTGGGTCGCAAATCCGTGACCTGCTCACCCGCCTGGCGGCCCATGAGCAGGTCACCATTCAAGCCAGTTTCGAAAACCAGCAATTGACTTTCCCGCTGCATCTGGTGGAAGACGAATTCCATGCGCTGCATTTGCGTCTCGGCGTGCCAAGTATCTATGAGGACGGGCCGATGGTGCGGCCTTGGCGCCTGGTCCTGGACGAACCGGTAGCGCTGGAGAACGCCAAGGGGCAACCGGGCGCTCTGTGGGTGCACGAAGTATCGTGCAAAGGGGTCTTGCTGGAGGTACGCAACAAGACCAAGCCGCCGAAGCATTTCGCCTTGTGGTTCAGCCCCTCAGGCTATGAACGGATTGCCTTGCGCGGCACTTTCGAGAAAGAAAACGAACAGGGTTTCTACGCCTATCAGCTTAACCAGAGCGATACGGACGAAACCGAACGCCTGCGCCAATTCATCCTGCAACAGCATCGATTGACGCATCCCGCACTGCACCTCTGAACCTCAAGTATCCAGACTGCCCGCCAGGAACTGCTTCAGACGCTGGCTCATGACATCCCCTTCGTTACCCAGGCATCCGATCGACGACCCGGCCAGACTCTCCTGTGCCAGATCAGAAGCATCACCGGCCAGCAACAACTGACAATTGAGGCTTAAGGCCAGGCGATTTAAACGCCGGGGCAATTCGACAGCCGGTACATGATTGGAAAACAGCACCAGCGCCTGGGGTTTGATCTGTTCACAGACCAGGGTCAACTCATCGAACGGCTGACCAATGGGCAGCACCCGAATCCCCGTTTGCGGGTAGCCCAGAAACAGGGCGGCGATCAGTAATTCGAGTTCCCGGCAATGGCCAACCAGGGCACTGATGACCACTCGCCGCGGCCGGGTATCGCGCATCAGCAGCAGGCGTTGCAACACCCGCGAACGCAGGAATCCATCAAGGAATATCCATTCGCTGGTCCCGCCGAATTGATCCTGGCGTTGCAGCAATTGCCTCCATACCGGAAGCAGAATGTCTTGAAACACCACCGACAGTGAGTAGCTGGAAAAAACCTGTCCGTACACCTGCTCCAGCTGAACGTCGTCAAACGCGCTGACGGCTACCCGGATCTGCCGTTGCCATTGCGCATAGTCGGCCAGCACGATGTCGCTGGGAATAATGTGGGACAGCACTTGAAGTGGCGCCGCCCTGGCCAGCAACTTGCCGATCTTGCTGACGGCAACACCACGCTCGATCCAGCCGAGAATGCTGCGGACACGCTCGATATCGGACATCGAGTACAGGCGATGCCCACTTTCGGTGCGTATTGGAACAATCAGGCCATACCGTCGTTCCCAGGCTCGAAGCGTGACCGGGTTGACGCCTGTCAGGCGCGCCACCTCGCGAATCGGAAAGAGCTGTTCCTGTTCAAGGGAGACTGTCTGCGGTACACCTGAAGCTACGTCAGTAAGGACAGGCATCTAAGGTTGTACGTCCATGTGCAGATGGGTCCTCATTCTAACTCCGCCACCCCATAGTGATTCAAGTTCATAATCGAAGAAAAAACGTTCAAAGACGAAGCTGGCAGAATCAGGAATAATCCTTGCTTGTTTCAAGCCGCAGCCCGACACCCCGGCGCTGTGCCTGGCGAAGTTCCTACCCGGAGCGACGCAAATGTCTTACGGAGATATACAATGTCTACCTCTCCCGTCACGCTGATGGTTGCGCGTCGTGTTGCCAATGGCCGGTTTCAGGATCTGATCGCCTGGTTGCGCGAAGGCGAACAACTGGCCACCGACTTTCCCGGCTACCTCGGCTCCGGCGTACTCGCTCCGCCGCCCGGCGATGACGAGTTCCAGATTATCTTCCGCTTCGCCGACGAGCAGACCCTGCACGCTTGGGAGCACTCCGCCTCACGCAGTGCCTGGCTCGGACGCGGCAGCGATCTGTTCGCCCACCCGATGGAACATCGGGTCAGCGGCATCGAGGGCTGGTTCGGCACCGTCGATCAACGCCCGCCGCGCTGGAAACAGGCCGTGGCAATCTGGCTGGCGTTCTTTCCGGTATCACTGTTGTTCAACTTTGTGCTGGAGCCGCTGCTCAGCGAGATGGCGCTGCTGCCCCGCGTGTTCATCAGTACCCTGTGCCTGACGCCGCTGATGGTCTATTTCTTCATTCCCCTGTCGACCCGCCTGCTGGCCAATTGGCTGAACAGCACGCCGGTACGCCGTTTGCCCACCGAACCCGCCCCCCAAAACCACTGATAACCTTTGTGGGAGCGGCGGTGCGGCGATCCGACTTGCTCGCGAAGACGGTGTGTCAGTCAACATTTGTTCCGGCTGACACAACGCTTTCGCGAGCAAGCCCGCTCCCACACAGGCCCGTTTTGCATAATAGGTAGAGCGCTGCCGTCGCTGGTATAGTTTTGCTCTCACCGCGACGCGAGCCGTTCATGACCACTTCCGCAGCCCCAATCCTCATTACCGGCGCCGGCCAGCGTGTCGGCCTGCACTGCGCCCGGCGATTGCTGGAAGATGGCCATCGTGTGATTTTCAGCTACCGCAGCGAGCGACCCGGGGTACAAACCCTGCGCGATCTGGGTGCAACGGCGGTGTTCGCGGACTTCTCCAGCGAGGCCGGAATCCTCGCCTTCATCAGCGAGCTGAAAACCCACACCGACTGTTTACGGGCGATTGTCCACAATGCCTCCGAATGGCTGGCCGAAACACCGGACACCGACGCCGCAGCATTCACCCGCATGTTCAGCGTGCACATGCTGGCGCCCTACCTGATCAATCTGCATTGCGCCGACCTGCTGCAACGCTCAAGCCCCGCAGACATCGTGCACATCAGCGATGACGTGACCCGTAAGGGCAGCAGCAAGCACATTGGCTATTGCGCCAGCAAAGCCGGGCTCGACAGCCTGACCCTGTCCTTCGCCGCCAGGTATGCGCCGGCCATCAAGGTCAACGGGATCGCGCCGGCCCTGCTACTGTTCAACCCTGAAGACGACGCGGCCTACCGCGCCAAGGTACTGGCCAAATCCGCACTGGGCATCGAGCCCGGCTGCGAAGTGATCTACCAGAGCCTGCGTTATCTGCTCGACAACCCTTATGTCACCGGCACCACCCTGACCGTCAACGGCGGAAGGCACATCAAATAAGTGTCCCGCGAGGATTTTCCATGACGTTATCCCTGCCCCAGAATTATCGAGAGATCCTCATCGGCCTCGGTGAAAATCCAGACCGCGAAGGCCTGCTCGACACCCCGGTGCGCGCAGCCAAAGCCATGCAGTACCTTTGCCATGGTTACGAGCAAAGTGTCGAAGAGATCGTCAATGGCGCGCTGTTCGCCTCCGACAACGATGAAATGGTGATCGTCGACAACATCGAGCTGTACTCGCTTTGCGAACACCACATCCTGCCCTTCATCGGCAAGGCGCACGTGGCTTATATTCCAACCGGCAAGGTGCTGGGCCTGTCGAAGATTGCGCGGCTGGTGGACATGTTCGCCCGACGCCTGCAAATCCAGGAAAACCTCACCCGGCAAATCGCCGAAGCGGTGCAACAGGTGACCGGCGCGGCCGGCGTCGCGGTGGTCATCGAGGCGCAGCACATGTGCATGATGATGCGCGGCGTCGAGAAACAGAACTCGACCATGAATACCTCGGTGATGCTCGGCGCCTTCCGCGAGTCGAGCAACACCCGCCAGGAGTTCCTGCAATTGATTGGACGGAGCAAGTAGCAATGCCACAACTTCAACCAGGCATGGCACGCATCCGGGTCAAAGACCTGTGCCTGCGTACCTTCATCGGTATCAATGAGGATGAAATCCTCAACAAACAGGATGTGTTGATCAACCTGACCATTCTGTACGCGGCCCAGGAAGCGGTGCGTGACAACGACATCGACCACGCGTTGAACTACCGCACGATCACCAAGGCGATCATCGCCCATGTGGAAGGCAACCGCTTTGCACTGCTCGAACGCCTGACCCAGGAAATTCTCGACCTGGTGATGGCCAACGCATCGGTGCTCTATGCCGAGGTCGAGGTCGACAAGCCCCACGCGCTGCGATTTGCCGAGTCGGTGTCGATTACGCTTGCAGCGAGTCGCTAGCTACAAGCTACAAGCGCCAAGCTGTAAACTTGCAGCCACCGCAATCCAACTTGCAGCTTGAAGCTTGCCGCTTGAAGCTGTCTCGCAGAGACCGCCATGACCGATCAACAACGCCTGGAACTCGAAGCCGCCGCCTTTCGCCGGCTGGTGGCCCACCTGGACAGCCGCAAGGATGTGCAGAACATCGACCTGATGAACCTCTCGGGTTTTTGCCGCAACTGCCTGTCCAAGTGGTACAAGGCTGCGGCCGACGAGCGCCAGATCGAGGTCAGCCTCGATGAAGCCCGCGAAGTGGTTTACGGCATGCCGTACGCCGAATGGAAAGCCCAATATCAGCAGGAAGCCAACGCCGAACAGCAAGCGGCGTTCGCCAAAGGAAAACCCAATGAGTGATTTGAACACCCTGCGCGCCAGCCTCAACAGCGGCGAACACGCCTTCGCCGACACCCTGGCTTTCATCGCCGCCGGTTACGACTATCAGCCTCAGGCCTTCAACAATGGCGGCGTGGAAAACGCGGCCGGGCAGAACGAAGGTTCGTGCAAGACCCTGGGTCTGGCGCTGCTCGAAGGTTTGAGCGATGAAGAAGCCCTGTTGGCGTTCGGCGAGCATTACCGCTCGGTTGTTGCCACGCCTGAGGGCAGCGACCACGGCAATATCCGCGCGTTGATTGCCCATGGCCTGGCCGGTGTGAAATTCAGCCAACAGCCACTGACCCGCCGCTGACCGCTGTACTGTAGGAGCGAGCTCGCTCGCGAAAAACCCGAGAGCACAGATGGGTATCTGGTTTTACGCGTTATCGTTCGCCTCCATCGCGAGCAAGCTCGCTCCTACAAGAGTTCCACAGCACATTCCGACTTTTAAGATTGACCCGGCCACTTTATTTCGTTTGCCGCGTACCACTGCTCCCGGCTTAGATAAAAAGAACTCCTCCTTCTTCCGAGCCGGTCATTCATGCGCAGCGAAACCATCAGCCAGTCGATCAACATCGTTCACCCTGTCACGCTCAGCCACGGCAAAAACTCCGAGGTCTGGGACACCGATGGCAAACGCTACATCGACTTTGTCGGCGGCATCGGTGTGTTGAACCTCGGCCATTGCCATCCGCGTATCGTCGAGGCCATTCGCGAACAAGCCACCCGACTGACCCACTACGCGTTCAATGCCGCGCCCCATGTGCCTTACCTCGAACTGATGGATCGCCTGAGTGCGTTCATACCGGTGGGTTACCCGGTCAGTGGCATGCTCACCAACAGCGGCGCGGAAGCGGCGGAAAACGCCCTGAAGATCGTCCGTGGCGCCACCGGCCGAAGCGCGGTCATCGCCTTCGATGGCGCATTCCACGGCCGCACACTGGCCACGCTCAACCTCAATGGCAAAGTGGCGCCCTACAAACAGAAAATCGGCGTGCTGCCGGGGCCGGTGTATCACCTGCCCTTCCCCAGCCAGGACAACGGCGTCACCTGCACCGAAGCCCTCAAAGCCATGGAACGCCTGTTCAGTGTCGAGATTGATGTCGAAGACGTCGCCTGCTTTATCGTTGAACCGGTGCAGGGCGAAGCGGGCTTCCTGGCCATGGAAGTCGAATTCGCCCAGGCGCTGCGCAAGTACTGCGACGACAAGGGCATTGTGCTGATCGCCGATGAAATCCAGTCCGGCTTCGGCCGTACCGGCCAGCGCTTCGCGTTCTCGCGGCTGGGCATCGAACCGGACCTGATCCTGCTCGGCAAAAGCATCGCCGGCGGCGTTCCACTGGGGGCGGTGGTCGGGCGCAAATCACTGCTGGACAACCTGCCCAAGGGCGGACTCGGTGGCACCTATTCCGGCAATCCCATCGCCTGCGCAGCGGCACTGGCAACCCTTGATGAAATGACCGATGCCAACCTGCATGCCTGGGGCTCACAACAGGAAGAAGCGATTGTCGGCCGCTATGAAACCTGGCGTGCGAACAACCTGACACCGTACCTGGGCCGCCTGACCGGTGTCGGCGCGATGCGCGGTATCGAGCTGATCAATGCCGGTGGCTCGCCTGCGCCGGCTCAATTGACCCAACTGCTGGCCCTGGCACGGGACGCAGGCCTGCTGTTGATGCCCAGTGGCAAATCGCGGCACATCATTCGCTTGCTGGCACCATTGACCATCGAGGCTGCGGTGCTGGAAGAGGGGCTGGATATTCTTGAAGCGTGCCTGGCAAAACTGGCGTGAGAGCGAAGTCCCACAAAGAGATTGAGGCCAGCACAACATTTGTGTGCGACATCAATTAAATGTGGGAGCGGGCTTGCTCGCGAATGCGGTGGATCAGCCAGCATTAATGTTGCATGACACACCGCCTTCGCGAGCAAGCCCGCTCCCACACTGGAATGTGCTCAGGCATAAAATTGTGGGCATAAAAAAACCGGCCGAAGCCGGTTTTTTTATTTCGACGAAAGCAGAATCAAGCGTTCTGCAGATTGTCGAGGTAACGCTCGGCATCCAGTGCCGCCATGCAACCGGCGCCGGCCGAGGTGATGGCCTGACGGTATACATGGTCAGCCACGTCACCGGCGGCGAAGATACCTTCGAGGTTGGTGGCAGTGGCGTTGCCGTCACGGCCGCCCTGCACCACCAGGTAACCGTCTTTCAACGTCAGCTGACCTTCGAACAGCGAAGTGTTCGGGGTGTGGCCGATGGCGATGAACACGCCGTCGACTTTCACTTCGTCGAAGCTGCCGTCGTTGTTCTTCAGGCGGGCACCGGTCACGCCCATGTTGTCGCCCAGTACTTCGTCCAGGGTCGCGTTCAGCTTCAGCTCGATCTTGCCTTCGGCTACACGGGCGTTCAGCTTGTCGATCAGAATCTTCTCGGCGCGGAAAGTTTCGCGACGGTGGATCAGGGTGACTTTGCTGGCGATGTTGGCCAGGTACAGGGCTTCTTCAACAGCGGTGTTGCCGCCACCAACCACAGCCACTGGCTTGTTGCGATAGAAGAAACCGTCGCAGGTTGCACAGGCGGAGACGCCTTTGCCCATGAACGCTTCCTCCGATGGCAGGCCCAGGTAACGGGCGCTGGCGCCGGTGGCGATGATCAGGGCGTCGCAAGTGTAAGTCGCGCTGTCACCGGTCAGGGTGTATGGCTTGGCAGCGAAGTCGACGGCATTGATGTGATCGAAAACGATCTCGGTTTCAAAGCGCTCGGCGTGCTCGCGCATCCGCTCCATCAGCGCCGGGCCGGTCAGGCCGTGGACGTCGCCCGGCCAGTTGTCGACTTCGGTGGTGGTGGTCAGTTGACCGCCGGCCTGCATGCCGGTGATCAGCAGAGGCTTGAGATTGGCACGGGCGGCATAGACCGCGGCGCTGTAACCGGCAGGGCCGGAACCGAGAATAATCACTCGCGAATGACGGACTTCAGACATGACCTGCTCCTGTTGACCGGCCCGGAACACCTGGCGCGGAACGCCGGATTGCCGGCGGGAATAAAAAAGAACGGTTGAAAGCACTTGGGGAAGGCTTGAACCCGACCGTCCTGTAAAAAGATTGGGTGCAGCGTATCGAGGGGGCGAAGATTAAGGAAATACGGTTTAACAATCCAGCTCATAGGTGGTCTCTATCCCGTAACCGTGATTATCAGGACGCCTTTGTTACAGTTAATGTCGATGCTGCTACCGCGCTTTCGTCCGTCAGGCAAAGCCGGTAAGGTCGGCGCGTTTTCCCTCTACCCGGAGCACGTTATGCCCGCCCCTGTTCTGTCCGGCCCGCAATACCTGCGCGAAGGCCTCAAGCTGGTATTGAGCCCCAGTCTGCGTTTGTTTGTGCTGTTGCCGTTGGCAATCAACCTGGTGCTGTTCGTCGGATTGATCTATCTGGCCGGCCACCAATTCAGCCTGTGGGTCGATACGCTGATGCCGTCACTGCCCGACTGGCTGAGTTTTCTCAGCTACATCCTCTGGCCGTTGTTCGTGGTGCTCGTCGTGCTGATGGTGTTTTTCACCTTCACCATGCTCGCCAACGTCATTGCCGCGCCATTCAACGGCTTTCTTGCGGAGAAAGTCGAAGTGGTGGTGCGTGGCACCGATGACTTTCCGGCATTCAGCTGGGGCGAACTGATTGCGATGATCCCGCGCACCCTGGCCCGGGAAATGCGCAAGCTCGGCTACTTTCTACCCCGGGCGATCGGGCTGTTCATCCTCTCGTTCATCCCGGTGGTGAACATCATCGCCGCGCCGCTGTGGCTGTTGTTCGGGGTGTGGATGATGGCGATCCAGTACATCGACTACCCGGCGGACAACCACAAGCTGGGCTGGAACGAAATGCTTGGCTGGCTGCGCGAGAAGCGCTGGCAGAGCATGAGTTTTGGCGGGATTGTTTATCTGGTGTTGCTGATTCCGGTGGTCAACATCCTGATGATGCCGGCGGCAGTGGCCGGGGCGACGTTGTTCTGGGTGCGCGAACGCGGTAGCGAGGCACTGATTACACCGCAATGACGGACCTCGGACACAGGAAAAAATGCGGCAAGGTCACCCTTGCCGCATCTGTCACAGCCCGGATGTCCATCCAGCGATTTATCGTCTCAGCGCAAGCGACGAAAAACGGCGACAAAACAAACCCGGGTACTCAGACGACCTGAAACTCGATCATGGCGCTAACGTCACTCTCCACCCCGGCTCCTCCCACCACCCGGGCCGTTGCGAGGACACTGCCGTCCCAGTTCAGAACTTTGACGATAGCGCCGTTTAAACACTTGCCCTCTAAAAGTACCCGCCCCATGGCCTGTTCACTGACTTGTGCCGGAAAGTCGATTGTCGGGACTGCGGGTTTGGCTGCTTGGTCGTTCATGATGTCGATGCTCCCGCTCAAGGCAGCATTGTCGGCCGCCATTTTTATCGCCGGAACAAAGATAAAACCGCTGTCATAAATGACAGCTATAAAAAATGGCCATTTTATCGCCAAACAGCATTACTTCAGTTACCTGGCGATTTTTGCTTAGCAGAAAACCTGTTACTTCTTACAGTATCCGGAAGTTGGAATTGGGTATCCAATCGCTCGCAGGCTCATCCATATCGCAGGCATGGGCCATATCCTCAGCTCAAGGGAGAGCCAGCCCAATGACAACGCTAATCCAAAACCCGGTCCCTACCGCCGAAAATCCGCGCCAAGCACACCACAACCTGCGTTTTCCCTGGGTCAGCATGAGCCCGGCAGTACTGCACGCTGAAGCTAAAGATGAAACGGGGGATACCTACGTCATCAGCGAGAATTCGCGCATTCTCATTCGCAGCGAAAGCCTGCGCCCGCTGGCGACACGGCTGGCATTCGGCTTCGCTGATGCCGCCGGGCTCGGCAAGCCGCCCGCAATCGAACTGTTATCTATTGGCCCCCCCCTGCCGGGCGATGTCGTGCTGTCGCTGTCCGCTCCGGACATCGCTGACGTTCCCGTCCCCACAAAAGGCGAAAACGAAGCCTACCGAATCGATATCTCGAGCACTATTGGCGTCACCGCCGAGAACCTGGGAGCCATGGCCCGCGCCTTGACGACACTGCATAAAGCCGCCCGGGTTTGCACCACACTCGATTGCGGTGTTGTGATCGATGCGCCCGCCTATGCCGAGCGCTCGGTGATGATCGATGTGGGGCGCAAATACTACAGCCCCGAATGGATGAAGGAGTTGCTGCGCGAAATGGCCTGGCACCAGCTCAACACCCTGCATTTGCACCTCACCGACAATGAGGGGGTACGGATCATCTTCCCCTCCGCTCCGGATACCGCCAGCCCCGATGCCTGGAGTGTTGCCGAACTCAAGGACATCCTCGACACCGCCGCCACCTATCACATTACGGTCATCCCCGAGATTGAAACACCCGGGCATATGGACTGGATCCTGCGAGACCGGCCGCAATTTCAACTCAAGCTCAGTGATGACCAGATTGTGTCGAAAGCGCTCGATTTCAGCATCCCGGCCGCTCGCGATTTTCTCAAGGAGCTCGTAGAGGATCTGCTCGATATGTTCCCCGACAGCCCCCATGTTCACCTGGGGGCCGACGAATTCTTTCTCAGCCCCATCAACCTGAAGAACACGCCGCAACTGGCGAAGTACGCTCGTGAAGCAACAGACCAACAGTCAGCTACTTCCGAGGATGCCGTGAGGTACTTCGTCAATGACCTGGCAACGTGCGTCCGGAAGCGAGGCAAGATTGCGCGGGTCTGGAACGACGGGGCCGTAAACCGAAACGCAGTCATCGATCTGGATACAAGTACAGAAATCGAATGCTGGAGTCTTTGGGGTACTGATCGCGGTGAAATGAATGCGGAGGAACTGGTCAAGGCCGGCTATACGGTTAAAAACGCCCACGGTGATTTCTACTTCATCATTCGTGACAACTGGAACAATCTCATCGACCCCAAACACTCGCCTCGCGGTATCTATGATGTCTGGCGAGCCAACCATTTCATGGACAAGGCAGGCAGTGCAATAACGGAAATTCCTGCAGATAGTCCTAAAATGGCGGGCGCAGGGATTCAGGTCTGGGCCGATGAACCCGCCTTTCGCACCCCGGAAGAGGTCTGGGCACATCTGAAAGCGTGGTTGTTACCACTGGGCCAACGAACCTGGGATTCGCCGAATGCTGCTGGCAACTATCAATCGCTATCGCTGATCGCGCGCGCCGTTGCCCATGCACCACCTGTGCCCTGGTAGCAGGGCACGCACGGGTTCCTGCCACATCGTCACAAATCCATCATCCTGACGTCACACTGACGACATGGCCCCAGCCGACACTGGGGTCATGACGACAGCTCTGCATATCACCCTGATCACCGAAACCTTCCCACCGGAAATCAACGGCGTGGCCAATACCCTGGGTCGCTTGTGCGACGGCTTGCGCGCGCGCGGGCATCAGGTGGAATTGGTGCGACCGCGCCAAGGCTGCGACCAGCAACTGGGCAGCGACGATGGGTTGCTGCTGTGCCGCGGCTGGCCGCTACCGGGTTACCCCGGCTTGCAATGGGGTCAGTCGTCGATGCACAAGCTGCTGCGGCGCTGGACGCGTCACCGCCCGGACGTGCTCTATATCGCCACCGAGGGTCCGCTGGGCTTGTCGGCCTTGCGTGCGGCACGGCGACTGGGGATTTCCGTGGTCAGCGGGTTTCACACCAATTTCCAGCAGTACTCCAACCAGTACGGGCTTGGTTTGCTCACGCGCCTGCTGACTCACTACCTGCGCTGGTTCCACAACCGCTCGACCATGACCCTGGTGCCCAGCGTCAGCCAGCGCATGGAACTGGAACGACGGCATTTCGAACGACTGGCGTTGCTCTCCCGAGGGGTCGACAGTGAGTTGTTTCACCCGGCCAAACGTTTGAATGCCCTGCGCGAGCAATGGGGATTGACCGAAGAAGACATCGCCGTCATTCATGTCGGGCGTCTGGCCCCGGAAAAAAACCTTGGCCTGCTCAAACGCACCTTCAATACCCTCAAGGCGAGTTATCCCCGGCGCACGCTGAAACTGATCGTGGTCGGCGACGGCCCGCAGCGTCATGAACTGGAAAACGACATGCCCGAGGCGATTTTCTGCGGCACCCAACGAGGTGAAACCCTGGCTTGTCACTATGCCTCGGGAGACGTGTTTCTGTTTCCGAGCCTGACCGAAACGTTCGGCAATGTGGTGCTTGAAGCACTCGCCTCGGGGCTTGGCGTGGTGGCCTACGACCAGGCGGCAGCCGCCCAGCATATTCGTCATGGCTACAACGGTGTATTGGCGATGCCGGGGGATGAAGAAGCGTTCTGCGATGCAGCGGCATGGCTGCTGGAGGACAGGGAAACCTTGCGCAATGTGCGCCTCAATGCGCGCCAGCATGCCAGTCGCCAGGGTTGGGCGACGATCATCGAGCAGTTCGAGGGACAGTTGCGGGGGGCTTGTGCCGGGGAGATGGTGGTGCCGAATGCACCGATTGTTCCCTGATTTTGTAGTGCTCTTTAGTCAGTCTTCGCGAGCAAGCCCGCTCCCACAGGGGATTTGTGTACGACACAGAACCAATGTGGGAGCGGGCTTGCTCGCGAAAGCGTAAGTCCTGACGCCGCTTAAACCAGCGTCATCAACGCCTCACGGCTGAACGGCAGAATGTCTTCTTCACGACCATCGCGCACTTTCTGTGCCCAGTCAGGGTCCACCAGCAACGCACGACCGACCGCTACCAGGTCGAACTCATCGTTGTTCAGGCGCTCCAGCAGTTTTTCCAGACTGGCCGGTTGTGCGACCTTGTCGGTGTTGACCATGAATTGCAGGAATTCGCCATCCAGGCCGACACTGCCCACGGTGATGGTCGGCTTGCCGGTCAGTTTGCGGGTCCAGCCGGCCAGGTTCAGTTCGGAACCGTCGAACTCCGGCTCCCAGAAGCGGCGGGTCGAGCAGTGGAAAATATCCACGCCCGCATCGGCCAACGGCTTGAGGAACTCTCCCAGGGCCTCCGGGGTTTGCACCAGACGTGCGGTGTAATCCTGCTGCTTCCACTGCGAGAAACGGAAGATGATCGGGAAACCTTCACCGACCGCGGCACGCACAGCTTGAATCAATTCAATGGCGAACCGCGAACGGTTGGCCAGGTTGCCGCCGTATTCGTCGGTGCGCTGGTTGCTGCCTTCCCAGAAGAACTGGTCAATCAGGTAACCGTGGGCACCGTGGATTTCCACGCCGTCCATGCCAATGCTCCGGGCATCCCTGGCGGCTTGGGCGAACGCGGCGATTACATCCTGAATGTCTTGTTTGGTCATGCCGTGCACCACGACCTGACCTTCCTTCACTTTTTCCGACGGGCCATAGCCCGGCACGCTGGCGTCCGGCTCGGTGCCGATACGACGTACGCTGCCCACATGCCACAACTGCGGAACGATCTTGCCGCCTTCAGCGTGCACGGCGTCGACGACTTTTTTCCAGCCGGCCAGTGCCGCTTCACCATAGAAATGCGGAACATTCGGGTAGCCGTTGGAAGCCTTGTGACCGACGGTGGTGCCTTCGGTGATGATCAGGCCGACGCCCGCAGCGGCACGACGACGGTAGTACTCGATCACTTTGGAGTTCGGCACGCCACCCGGTGAAAAGGAGCGGGTCATCGGCGCCATGACGACGCGGGTCGGCAGTTCGAGGGTGCCGAGGTGGAACGGTTTGAACAGGGCTTTTACGGGCATGGGACGCTCCACGGAAGAATGACTTTATGACGGTGATAATATGGAGAGTCCGACGCATTGAACAGCATTATTGATCAGCGTGATTAAGGGTCAAAAGGCAGGGAGTACTGTAGGAGCAGCCGGTCGACGCTCGATCGCTCGCGATGGGCTTGAGAACGCTGCGGGGGTATCAGACTTGCAGCGTTATCGTTGACGACCATCGCGAGCAAGCTCGCTCCTACAGGGGGGAATCATTTCAGCGCTTTTTCAATCGCGTGAACGATGGTTGGATCATCCGGCGCCGTGCGTGGCGAGAACCGCGCCAGTACGCGGCCGTCCTTGCCCAGCAGGAACTTCTCGAAGTTCCAGGTGATGTCACCAGGAAACTCCGCGCCCTCGCCCGCCAGCAAGCGGTACAACTGATGACGGTCATGCCCGTTGACTTCCAGCTTGCTGGACAACGGAAAGGTCACACCATAGTTGAGGCTGCAGAAATCCTTGATCTCCTGCTCGGTCCCCGGTTCCTGTCCGGCAAACTGGTTGCACGGCAGGCCCAACACGCTGAAGCCTTTGCCCTTGTATTGTTGGTAGAGGTTTTCCAGCGCCGCGTACTGCGGGGTCAGGCCGCATTTGGAGGCAACGTTGACCACCAATACGACTTGGCCTTTGAAAGGCGCCAGAGGTAGCTCCTGTCCATCCAGGGCTGTCAATTTAAGGTCGTGAAAAGCACTCATGGCGTACTCCAGATTCCCGTGTTCTTCTCGAAACAGCCACTTGGCGGTGTCGTCAGGGACAGCCGCAGACTAAAAAGGCGCCCTCGGGGCGCCTCTCCAGTTATCTGAGCTTAGCGCAGAAATCAGTGGTGATGGCCACCTTCGCCATGGACGTGGCCATGAGCGATTTCTTCCTGGCTGGCGTCACGGATGGCAACGATCTTGACCTGGAAATTCAGGCGCTGGCCGGCCAACGGGTGGTTGCCGTCAACGGTCACGTCGTCGCCGTCCAGATCACGGATGGTCACGATCTGCATCTGGCCGTCCGGAGCGGAAGCGTGGAACTGCATGCCCACTTCCAGCTCGTCGACGCCTTCGAACATGCTGCGGCTCAGGGTGCTGACCAGTTCGGCCGCGTATTCGCCGTAAGCGTCTTCCGGTTCAACGGCTACAGTCAGCTCATCGCCGACGGCCTTGCCTTCCAGAGCCCTTTCCAGGCCCGGGATAATGTTGCCTGCGCCTTGCAGGTAGACCAGCGGCGCGCCGCCGGCGGAGCTGTCGATGACCTCACCAGCGTCGTTGGTCAGGGTATAGTCGATGGAGACAGCCTTATTGGCGGCGATCAGCATGGGGCGAGACCTTTTGCATAAGAAGATTGAAAGGCCAAGTTTAGCGAAGCAATCGACTGAAAGCGAACACAACCCGGACAAACGGGATTCGACGGTCACAGGCTTCCATCAGGACGAGGACGGACACTGGGTGGCCGAGCTTTCCTGCGGCCACACCCAACACCTGCGGCACCAGCCACCATGGCAATCCCGGGCCTGGGTCATGGACCCTGCGCAGCGCCAGGAAAAAATAGGCCAGCCCTTTGCCTGCGGTTGGTGCGCACAAGGCTCGGTTAGCGATAACCTTGGCGACTGAATTTCGGTAATCGACCAGCCATAGGTCGTGACCATTGCCATGCACCTTCCAGAGAATCCGCATGCAAACTTTTTTTATCGCACCCACCGATTTTGGCGTGGGCCTGACCTCCATCAGCCTCGGGCTGGTACGCACCCTTGAGCGCGCCGGGCTCAAGGTCGGCTTTTTCAAACCGATTGCCCAGCCGCATCCGGGTGACACGGGCCCGGAACGTTCCACCGAACTGGTGGCGCGTACCCACGGCTTGAAACCGCCTCAGCCACTGGGCCTGGCCCATGTCGAACGCATGCTCGGCGACGGCCAGCTCGATGAATTGCTCGAAGAAATCATCGCCCTTTATCAGCAAGCAGCCATCGGCAAGGACGTGCTGATCGTCGAAGGCATGGTGCCGACCCGTAGCGCCAGTTATGCCGCGCGGGTCAATCTGCACCTGGCCAAGAGCCTCGACGCCGAGGTGATCCTGGTCTCGGCACCGGAAAACGAAGTGCTGACCGAGCTTTCCGGTCGCGTCGAGTTGCAGGCGCAATTGTTCGGCGGCCCGAAAGACCCGAAAGTCCTCGGTGTGATCCTCAACAAGGTCAAGACCGACGAAAGCATGGACGCCTTCGCCACGCGCCTGAAAGAGCATTCGCCGTTGCTGCGCAGTGGTGATTTCCGCTTGCTCGGCTGCATTCCGTTCCAGCCGGAACTGAACGCCCCGCGCACCCGCGACGTCGCCGACCTGATGGGCGCGCAAGTACTCAACGCCGGTGACTATGAAACCCGGCGCATGACCAAAATCATCATTTGCGCCCGCACCATGCGCAACACCGTGGAGCTGCTCAAGCCCGGCGTGCTGGTGGTAACCCCCGGCGACCGCGACGACATCATCCTCGCCGTCAGCCTCGCGGCCTTGAACGGCGTGCCGCTCGCCGGCCTGCTGCTGACCAGCGACACCCTGCCCGACCCACGCATCATGGACCTGTGCCGGGGCGCCCTGCAGGCCGGGTTGCCGGTGCTGTCGGTGAGTACCGGCTCCTATGACACCGCCAACCTGCTCAATGGCCTGAACAAGGAAATCCCTATCGACGACCGCGAGCGCGCCGAAATCATCACCGATTTCATCGCGGGCCATCTCGATGCCGACTGGTTGCATCAGCGCTGCGGTACACCACGGGAGATGCGCCTGTCGCCAGCGGTTTTCCGCTATCAATTGATCCAGCGCGCCCAGGCGGCCAACAAGCGCATCGTGCTGCCCGAAGGCAGCGAGCCGCTGACCGTGCAGGCCGCCGCGATCTGCCAGGCCCGTGGCATCGCTCGCTGTGTGTTGCTGGCCAAGCCCGAGGACGTGCAGGCCGTCGCCCGCGCCCAGGGCATCGAGTTGCCACCGGGGCTGGAAATCATTGATCCGGACTTGATCCGCGAACGCTACGTCGAGCCGATGGTCGCGCTGCGCAAAAGCAAAAGCCTCAACGCACCAATGGCCGAGCAACAACTGGAAGACACCGTGGTGATCGGCACCATGATGCTGGCCCTGGATGAAGTCGACGGCCTCGTGTCGGGCGTGATCAACACCACCGCCAACACCATCCGCCCGGCCCTGCAGCTGATTAAAACGGCGCCGGGCTGCACCCTGGTGTCGTCGGTGTTCTTCATGCTGTTCCCGGAAGAGGTGCTGGTCTACGGCGACTGCGTGATGAACCCGCACCCGAGCGCCAGCGAACTGGCCGAGATCGCCCTGCAAAGCGCTGACTCGGCCGCCGCGTTCGGCATCACGCCACGGGTGGCGATGATAAGCTACTCCAGTGGCGACTCGGCCAGCGGCGAAGAAGTCGAGAAGGTCCGCGAGGCCACCCTGCTCGCCCACGAACAACAGCACTCGCTGCTGATCGACGGCCCCTTGCAGTACGACGCCGCCGCCAACGAAAGCGTGGCCCGGCAATTGGCGCCGAACAGTCAGGTGGCCGGGCGTGCCACGGTGTACGTGTTCCCCGACCTCAACACCGGCAACACCACGCACAAAGCCGTACAGCGCAGCGCCGACTGCGTCAGCCTCGGGCCGATGCTGCAAGGCCTGCGCAAACCGGTGAACGATTTGCCGCGCGGCGCGCAGGTCGATGACATCGTCTACACCATCGCCCTGACCGCGATTCAAGCCGCCAATCGACCTATGGATGTGTAAATGCTGGACTTCCTACCCGCCCCTTTGCGCGGCGTGACCGCCTCGCTGCTGTTGGCACTGAATACGATATTGCTCTGCTCGTTCCTGTTCTGCGTGGCAATCGTCAAGGCATTGCCGTTCGCCCTCACCCAACGCATCGCGGGCTGGCTGATGAGCCATACCCACGAAGCCTGGATCAGCAACAACAAGGGCTGGATGAACCTGGTGCGCCGCACGCGCTGGCACATCAGCGGCCTGCAGGGCCTCGACTATCAGCACTCGTACCTGATCACCAGCAACCACCAGAGCTGGGTCGACATCCTGGTGCTGCAATACGTGCTCAACCGGCGCATTCAACCGCTGAAGTTCTTTCTCAAGCAGGAGCTGATCTGGGTCCCGGTGATCGGTCTGGCCTGGTGGGCGCTGGGCTTTCCGTTCATGAAGCGCTACTCCAAGGCCTATCTGGAGAAGCATCCGGAGAAGAAAGGCAAGGATCTGGAAACCACCCGCAAAACCTGTGCGAGGTTCCGCGACAACCCGGTGGGCATTTTCAACTTCGTCGAAGGCACGCGCTTCACCGAAGGCAAGCATGCCCAGCAGCAGTCCCCCTTCAAGTACCTGCTCAAGCCCAAGGCCGGCGGCATTGCCTTTGTGCTGGATGCCATGGGCGAGCAGCTTGAATCCCTGGTCAACGTGACCATCCACTACCCCGCCGGGCGTCCTGGTTTCTGGGATTTGTTGTGCGGGAACGTTGCGGACGTGGTGGTGCACTTTGAGGAGCTGAGGATTCCGCCACAGTTCATCGGCAAGAACTACGACCAGGACGGTGAATACCGCCTGCAATTTCAGGGCTGGATCAATCAGTTGTGGCAGGACAAGGATGCGTTGCTGGCGCAGATGCATCGCGAATATCCAGGCAAACACTGATCCCCCTGTGGGAGCGGGCTTGCTCGCGAAAGCGGTGGATCAGCCAGCTTCAATGTTGAATGGCACACCGCATTCGCGAGCAAGCCCGCTCCCACATTTGATCGAGTCGATCTCAAATAAAAAAACCCGCCGATGATCACTCATCGGCGGGTTTTTCATTACGACTGAGGCTTAGATCGCCCCACGCTCACGCAGTAGAGCCAGCACTTGCTTGACGCCTTCTTCCAACGACACGGACTGGGTGTCGATCACCAGGTCGGCATCCAGCGGCACGTCGTACGGGAAGGATTCGCCCGGGATGTTATCCCCGGCAGCCGCGTACAGGCCTTGCGGATCACGCTCGGCACAAACCGTCGGCGAAGCCTGGACGTAGACCGTCAGCAGACGTTCCTTGCCGATCAGTTCCCGGGCCTGCTCACGACCTTCGGCGCTCGGCGCAACGAACGCCGCCAGGGTCAGCAGACCGGCTTCGTTGAACTGACGTGCAACGTGCGCGGCACGACGCCAGTTCTCGGTACGCCCGGCGCGATCCTGTGGCAGACCTTTGTTCAGGTCGTGACGCAGGTTCTGGCCATCGAGCACGAACACCGCACGGCCCAGGTCGAACAGCTTGCGTTCAACCGCATACGCCAGAGTGCTCTTGCCCGCGCCCGACAAGCCGCTGAACAGCACGGTGGCCGGTTGCTGGCCGAAACGCTGTGCGCGTTCTTCCGTGGCGACGTGAGCCAGTTTGCCGTGGTGCGTGCTCGTGCCATGTACCAGCGGTTGGGCGACAATCATGCCGGCGCCGACGGTGCCGTTGGTCAGGCGGTCGATGATGATGAACGCGCCAGTGGTGCGGTTGCTGTCGTAACCGTCGAGGGCAATCGGCGCATCGAGCGCGATCTTGACCTTGCCGATTTCGTTCAGCTGCAACGCGCTGGCCGGGCCTTCCTCCAGGGTGTTCACGTCGACCTTGTTGACGATGCTGGCGATGGAACCTGGCACATAACTGGTGGCACGCTTGATGTCGTATTTCTTGCCCGGCAGCATCGGCTCTTCAGCCATCCACACCAGCATCGCTTCGAAGCTGTCGGTCACCGGCGGCACGTTGTCGGCATGCACCAACAGGTCACCACGGGAGATGTCGATTTCGTCTTCCATGGTCAGCGTCACCGCCTGGCCAGGACCGGCGTGCTCCAGTTCACCTTCGAAGGTGACGATGGATTTCACGCGGCTGCTCTTGCCCGACGGCAGTACCACGACTTCGTCGCCTTTCTTGACGATGCCGCTGGCCAGCGTACCGGCGAAGCCACGGAAGTTCAGGTTCGGACGGTTGACGTACTGCACCGGGAAACGCAGATCGGTGAAGTTGCGATCGCCCGCCACTTCCACGGTCTCGAGGATTTCCATCAGCGACTGACCGGTGTACCACGGCGAGCGCTCGGACTTGTTCACCACGTTGTCGCCTTTCAGTGCCGACATCGGCACGAAGTGCATGCTGGTCGGCTTCATCTTCAAGCCTTCGGCGAACTGCAGGTAGTCGGCCTTGATCGACTCGAACACGCCCTGATCGAAGTCCTTGAGGTCCATCTTGTTGATGGCCACAACGATGTGCTTGATGCCCAGCAGGGAGGCGATGAAGCTGTGGCGACGGGTCTGGGTCTGCACGCCGTAACGGGCGTCGACCAGGATGATCGCCAGGTCGCAGGTGGACGCACCGGTGGCCATGTTGCGGGTGTACTGCTCATGGCCGGGGGTGTCGGCGATGATGAATTTACGCTTGGCGGTGGAGAAATAGCGGTACGCGACATCGATGGTGATGCCTTGTTCACGCTCGGCCTGCAGGCCGTCGACCAGCAACGCCAGGTCGATGTCTTCACCGGTGGTGCCGACTTTTTTCGAGTCGCGGGTAATCGCTTCCAGGTGATCTTCGTAGATCATCTTGGAGTCGTGCAGCAGGCGCCCGATCAGGGTGCTCTTGCCGTCGTCGACGTTACCGCAGGTCAGGAAGCGCAGCAGCTCTTTACGTTCGTGCTGGCCCAGGTAGGCGAGGATGTCCTCGCTGATCAAATCAGATTGATGCGACATGACAGCCCCTTAGAAATAACCTTGACGTTTTTTGTCTTCCATCGAGCCGGCGCCATCGTGGTCGATGACACGGCCCTGGCGCTCGGAAGTTCGCGTCAGGAGCATTTCCTGAATGATGTCCGTGAGGCTTTCGGCCTCGGACTCCACCGCGCCCGTCAACGGGTAGCAACCAAGGGTACGGAAACGCACTTTCTTTTTGACGATGCGCGCTTTGTCTTCGTCGCTCAGGTGCTCGAGGATGCGTTCGTCGTCGATCATGATCAGCGTGCCGTTCTTCTCGATGACTTCGCGCTCGGCAGCGAAATACAACGGAACGATCGGGATGCCTTCAAGGTAGATGTACTGCCAGATGTCCAGCTCGGTCCAGTTCGACAGCGGGAAGACGCGGATCGACTCGCCCTTGTTGACCTTGCCGTTGTAGACGTTCCACAGCTCTGGACGCTGGTTTTTCGGGTCCCAGCGGTGCTTGCTGTCGCGGAACGAGTACACGCGCTCCTTGGCGCGGGATTTCTCTTCATCGCGACGGGCGCCGCCGAATGCTGCGTCGAAACCATACTTGTCGAGTGCCTGCTTCAGGCCCTCGGTCTTCATGATGTCGGTGTGCTTGGCGCTGCCGTGGGTGAATGGGTTGATGTTCTGCGCCACGCCATCCGGGTTGACGTGGGTGATCAGGTCGAGGCCCAGTTCGGCGACCATCTTGTCACGGAAGGCGTACATCTCCTGGAATTTCCAGCGAGTGTCGACGTGCATCACCGGAAACGGCAGCTTGCCCGGGAAGAACGCCTTGCGTGCCAGATGCAGCATCACGGCGGAGTCTTTACCGATGGAGTACAGCATCACCGGGTTGTCGAACTCGGCGGCCACCTCGCGGATGATGTGGATGCTTTCCGCCTCCAGCTGTTTCAGATGCGTCAGTTTGTCGACCATGGCTACTCACGAAAGCTTTCTTATGAACGGCCAGCGGGCCGTGTTCGAGCGGGGATCCTAGCACAGCGACCTCTTCTAATCAGGACGCCAACTAGATCGAAAGAGCATATGAATATGCCTGCCCGTTTGGGCACAGATGCCCCCCCTGTAGGAGCGAGCTTGCTCGCGATGGTCGTCAACGATAACGCTGGCAGCCTGACACCCCGCGGTGTTCTCAGGTTCATCGCGAGCAAGCTCGCTCCTACAGGGGATCCCGGATTCAAATCGGATTCGGGCAATCGATGAAGATGTGCTCCAGCGCAAAGCGTCGCGCCAGGTAATCCCCCAACGCCTGAACGCCGTAGCGCTCGGTCGCGTGGTGACCGGCGGCGATAAAACTGATGTCGTTTTCCCGGGCACTGTGGAAAGTTTGCTCGGAAGCCTCGCCGCTGAGGTACAGATCGACGCCTGCCAGAATGGCCTGATCGATGTAACCCTGGCCACCACCCGTGCACCAGCCGACGCGGCGGATCATTGCACTGCCTTCGATCAACAGCGGCTCACGGCCCATCACTTCCTGGACACGGCGGGCGAAATCCCGGGGCGTCATCGGGTCATTCAGCGAGCCGACCAGGCCGACAATCTTCAGATTGTCCGGATCCAGCGGCCCTTCGACGGTGATATCGAGCTGCCGCGCGAGCTGCACGTTATTGCCGACGTCCGGGTGCAGATCCAGCGGCAGGTGATAGGACAACAGGCTGATATCGTGCTTGAGCAAGGTCTTCAGGCGGCGTTGTTTCATGCCGGTGATGCACGGGTTCTCGCCCTTCCAGAAGTAGCCGTGATGCACCAGCACCAGGTCGGCATTGGCCTCCACGGCAGCGTCGAGCAAGGCCTGGCTGGCAGTCACACCACTAACGATGCGCATTACCTGCGGCCGACCTTCGACTTGCAGGCCGTTGGGGCAATAATCGGCAATTTTCGAACTGCTGAGGTAACGGTCGGCTTCTTCGACCAGGGTGCTCAGGGCGACGGCCATAAAAGACTCCTAAATATCCCGTTCAGAGGCGCGCGCGGCCTCGTATAATGCGCGTCATTATGAGCGGTCTTAGACCGCCTGCAACTCTCTCAGGACGTGCTTAATGCTCAAGGCGCTGCGTTTTTCCGGCTGGCCGCTGTTGGCTGGCGTGCTTGTCGCTCTGTTAATCATCCAGCGTTACCCGCAGTGGGTCGGGCTTCCAAGCCTCGACGTCAATCTGCAGCAAGCTCCACAAACCACCAGCATGCAGCAGGGCCCGGTGTCCTATGCCGACGCGGTAACCACCGCCGCACCGTCGGTGGTGAACCTGTACACCACCAAAGTCATCAACAAACCCAACCATCCATTGTTCGAAGATCCGCAGTTCCGCCGCTTCTTTGGCGACAACTCGCCCAAGCAGAAGCGCATGGAGTCGAGCCTCGGCTCCGGCGTGATCATGAGCCCGGAAGGCTACATCCTGACCAACAACCACGTGACCAGCGGCGCCGACCAGATCGTGGTGGCGCTCAAGGACGGCCGGGAAACCCTGGCGCGGGTGATCGGCAGCGACCCGGAGACTGACCTCGCGGTTCTGAAAATCGACCTGAAGAACCTGCCGTCGATCACCGTGGGGCGCTCCGACAACATCCGCATCGGCGACGTGGCGCTGGCCATCGGCAACCCGTTCGGCGTTGGCCAGACCGTAACCATGGGCATTATCAGCGCCACCGGGCGTAATCAACTGGGCCTGAACAACTACGAAGACTTCATCCAGACCGACGCCGCAATCAACCCCGGCAACTCCGGCGGTGCGCTGGTGGATGCCATTGGCAACCTGACCGGCATCAACACGGCGATCTTCTCCAAGTCCGGCGGCTCCCAGGGCATCGGTTTCGCGATCCCGGTGAAGCTGGCGATGGAAGTGATGAAGTCGATCATCGAGCACGGCCAGGTGATTCGTGGCTGGCTGGGTATCGAAGTGCAGCCGCTGACCCAGGAACTGGCCGAGTCGTTCGGCTTGTCCGGGCGTCCGGGCATTGTCGTGGCGGGGATTTTCCGTGATGGTCCGGCACAGAAGGCCGGCCTGCAATTGGGTGATGTGATTCTTTCCATCGACGGCGAACCGGCCGGCGATGGCCGTCGCTCGATGAATCAGGTGGCGCGGATCAAGCCGACGGACAAGGTCACGATCCAGGTGATGCGCAACGGCAACGAACTCAAGCTGACCGCGGAAATCGGTTTGCGTCCGCCACCGGCACCGGTCCAAGAGAAAGAAGAAGAGTAACTGGCCAACACACAAACCCTTGTGGGAGCGGGCTTGCTCGCGAAAGCGGTGTGTCAGTCGACGCAGAAGTTAACTGACACACCGCTTTCGCGAGCAAGCCCGCTCCCACAGGGTTGGCGGTGGTTTAGAGGTCGCCTAGGCCGTCGATCAGCGCCTGGTTCTGCTCTGGCGTGCCGATGGAGATCCGCAGGAACTGGGCAATCCGCGCCTGCTTGAAGTGCCGGACAATCACGCCCTGTTCGCGCAATTTAGCCGCGATACCTGCCGCATCGTGCCGGGGGTGACGGGCGAAAATGAAATTCGCCGCCGACGGCAGCACTTCAAAGCCCTTCCCTTCCAGCTGCGCAATCACCCATTCACGGTGTTCGATAACCAAACGGCAGGTCTTGTCGAAGTACTCGCGATCTTCGAATGCGGCGGCTGCACCGACATTGGCCATACGATCCAGCGGATAGGAGTTGAAGCTGTTCTTGATCCGCTCCAGCGCCTCGATCAGGTCCGGATGCCCGACCGCCAAGCCAACCCGTAGACCGGCCAGGGAGCGGGACTTGGACAGGGTCTGGGTCACCAGCAGGTTTGGATAGCGGTCCACCAGCGTAATCGCCGTTTCTCCGCCGAAATCGATGTAAGCCTCGTCCACCACGACCACGGAATCCGGGCTGGCCTTGAGGATCTGCTCGACCGCCTCCAGCGCCAACAGGCAACCGGTCGGTGCGTTCGGGTTAGGGAAAATGATCCCGCCATTCGGTCTGGCGTAGTCCGCCGGGTTGATCCGGAACTGCTCGTCCAGCGGCACCGCATCGAACTTGATGCCATACAACCCGCAGTAAACCGGATAGAAGCTGTAGCTGATGTCCGGGAACAACAGCGGCTGATCGTGCTGCAGCAAACCGTGGAAGATGTGCGCCAGCACTTCATCGGAACCGTTGCCGAGAAACACCTGATTGCCTTGCACGCCGTAGTACCTGGCGACGGCTTGCTTGAGCACATCGCTGTTCGGGTCCGGGTACAGACGCAGGTTGTCATTCAGTTCGGTTTGCATCGCCGCGAGGGCTTTCGGCGATGGGCCGTAGGGGTTTTCGTTGGTGTTGAGCTTGACCAGTTTGGTCAGCTTGGGCTGCTCGCCCGGTACGTAAGGCACCAGATCCTTGACGAATGGGCTCCAGAATTTACTCATCTTCATTTCACCTGCTTGTCGTCAACGATACGGTATTCAGCGCTACGCGCGTGGGCGGTCAACGACTCGCCACGGGCCAGCACGGATGCGGTCTTGCCCAGAACGGACGCGCCCTGCTCGGAGCAGAAGATGATCGACGAACGTTTCTGGAAGTCATACACGCCCAGCGGCGAAGAAAACCGTGCAGTGCCGGAAGTCGGCAACACGTGGTTCGGGCCGGCGCAGTAATCACCCAGGGCTTCGGATGTGTGACGACCCATGAAGATTGCACCGGCGTGGCGGATGTGCGGCAACCAGGCTTGTGGATCGGCAACGGACAACTCGAGGTGCTCCGGCGCGATGCGGTTGGCGACTTCGATGGCTTGCTCCATGTCGCGAACCTTGATCAGTGCACCACGGCCATTGATCGAGGTTTCGATGATCGCGGCACGCTCCATGGTCGGCATCAACTTGGCGATGCTGGCGGCGACCTTGTCGAGGAACTCGGCATCGGGGCTGACCAGAATGGCCTGGGCGTCTTCGTCGTGCTCGGCCTGGGAGAACAGGTCCATGGCAATCCAGTCCGGATCGGTCTGGCCGTCGCACACCACGAGGATTTCCGAAGGGCCGGCGATCATGTCGATACCGACCTGGCCAAACACGTGGCGCTTGGCGGTAGCCACATAGATGTTGCCCGGGCCGACCACCTTGTCGACCTTCGGCACGCTTTCGGTGCCGTAAGCCAGTGCCGCGACGGCCTGGGCGCCACCGATGGTGAACACACGGTCGACACCGGCGATGCAGGCCGCGGCCAGCACCAGCTCATTGATTTCACCGCGCGGGGTCGGTACGACCATGACCACTTCGGTGACGCCGGCGACCTTGGCCGGAATCGCGTTCATCAACACCGACGACGGGTACGACGCCTTGCCGCCCGGCACGTACAGACCCGCGCGGTCCAGCGGCGTGACTTTCTGGCCCAGTACGGTGCCGTCGGCCTCGGTGTAGCTCCAGGAGTCCTGCTTCTGTTTTTCGTGGTAGCTGCGCACACGAGCCGCGGCGACTTCCAGGGCTTCACGCTGGGCCACGGAGATGCGCGTGAGCGCCAGTTCCAGGCGCTCACGCGGCAGGATCAGGTCGGCCATGGACGCCACGTCCAGGCCGTCGAACTGCCGGGTGAATTCCACTAGTGCCGCGTCGCCACGCTCGCGCACGGCCTTGATGATGTCCAGCACCCGCTGATTGACCGAGTCGTCAGACACACTTTCCCAGCTCAGCAGATGATCCAGATGATGTGCGAAATCCGGGTCAGCAGCGTTGAGTCGGCGAATTGCAGTCAGTGCGGTCATAGCGAGAGCCTCATAGGAATGGCAAAAACTCAGGCGCCCGAAGCTAACATTCGATCCGCTTGGGCACCTGAGAATTCTGGCTATGAGGCGGATAGACGGTGCGCCTTGCGGTCGCGCAGGTGAATCAGCCGCGGTGTCGAGACTCCACTGCCTTGCGCAGGGTGTCGATCAACGCCTGGATACGGGCGTGCTGCATTTTCATCGAAGCCTTGTTGACGATCAGCCGGGAGCTGATGGCCGCGATGAAATCCTGTGGCTCCAGGCCGTTGGCCCGCAGCGTGTTACCGGTGTCGACCACGTCGATGATCTTGTCTGCCAGACCGATCAGCGGCGCCAGCTCCATCGAGCCGTAGAGCTTGATGATGTCGACCTGACGGCCCTGCTCGGCGTAGTAGCGCTTGGCGACGTTGACGAACTTGGTAGCGATACGCAGGCGGCCCTTGGGCTCGACCGCGCCGACTTTACCGGCGGTCATCAGCTTGCACTGGGCGATTTGCAGGTCCAGCGGCTCGTACAGGCCCTGGCCGCCGTATTCCATCAGCACATCTTTACCGGCGACGCCGAGGTCGGCAGCACCATGTTCGACATAGGTCGGCACATCGGTGGCACGCACGATCAGCAGACGGACATCGTCCTGGGTCGTGGGGATGATCAGCTTGCGGCTCTTGTCCGGATTCTCGGTCGGCACGATGCCCGCTTCAGCCAGAAGCGGCAGGGTGTCGTCAAGGATGCGGCCCTTGGACAGTGCGATAGTCAGCATGGGAAACGTCAGCCCTTAATCAGGAATCTTATGCCCGGTCGCAATCGGCGCCGGACACGCGTCGAGCCGGAAACCGGCTCGACCTACAACAATCCAACGGGCACCTCCCTGTGCCCATGCAGCAGAAACTAGCCCGGAACGCGACGGATCTTGGCGCCCAGCATCTGCAGTTTTTCTTCGATGCACTCGTAGCCACGGTCTATATGGTAGATGCGGTCGATCAGGGTGTCGCCCTCGGCGATCAGGGCCGAGATCACCAGGCTGGCCGAAGCACGCAGGTCCGTGGCCATGACAGGCGCGCCCTTGAGCTTCTCGGTGCCGGTGACGATCGCGGTGTTGCCCTCGACCTGGATCTTGGCGCCCATGCGGTGCAGCTCGTAGACGTGCATGAAGCGGTTTTCGAAGATCGTCTCGATCACAGCGCCAGTGCCTTCGGCAATGGCGTTGAGGGAGATGAACTGCGCCTGCATGTCGGTCGGGAACGCCGGGTACGGAGCGGTCCGCACGTTGACGGCTTTCGGCCGCTTGCCATGCATGTTGAGCTCGATCCAGTCTTCGCCGGTGGTGATTTCGGCACCGGATTCCCGGAGTTTTTCCAGAACGGCTTCGAGGATGGTCGGATCCGTATCCTTGACCTTCACACGGCCGCCGGTTACCGCCGCCGCCACCAGATAGGTGCCGGTTTCGATACGGTCGGGCATCACTTTATAAGTGGTGGTGTGCAGACGCTCGACGCCATCGATGGTGATGGTGTCGGTGCCAGCACCGGAAACCTTGGCACCCATGGCGTTCAGGAAGTTCGCCAGGTCGACCACTTCAGGTTCGCGCGCGGCGTTGGCCAGTACGCTGCGACCCTTGGCCAGGGCGGCGGCCATCATGATGTTCTCGGTACCGGTCACACTGACGGTATCGAAGAAGAAGTGCGCGCCGCGCAGGCCGCCTTCAGGCGCCTTGGCCTTGATGTAGCCGCCTTCGACGTCAATGACCGCGCCCATGGCTTCAAGGCCACGGATGTGCAGGTCGACTGGACGCGAACCAATGGCGCAACCGCCAGGCAAGGCAACTTCGGCTTCACCGAAACGGGCAACCATCGGACCCAGCACCAGAATCGACGCACGCATGGTTTTAACCAGTTCGTACGGTGCGACCAGGGTCTTGATGGTGCGCGGGTCGATTTCGACGGCGAGTTTCTCGTCGATCACCGGCTCGATGCCCATGCGGCCGAACAGCTCGATCATGGTGGTGATGTCGTGCAGGTGCGGCAGGTTGGCCACGGTCACCGGGCCATCGCACAGCAAAGTGGCAGCCAGGATCGGCAGGGCAGAGTTCTTTGCCCCGGAGATGCGGATTTCGCCATCAAGACGAACGCCACCGGTAATAATCAATTTATCCATAAGAATCTCGACGCCCTTGGGCTCAGGTGCGCTCGGCCCAGGCCGCGCTGCTGAAAAATTTCATAGTGACCGCATGGATGCTGCCATCGACGATCCACGGGTTCAAATGGGCATAGACCTGCTGCTGACGCTTGACCGGGCTCAATGCCGCCAGTTCATCGCTAATCACGTTCAGCTGAAAGTTGCAGCCTTCGCCTTCAACTTCTACCTGAATTCCTGGCAGCTTTCCTTCAAGGAAGCTCTTCACTTCTACGGCCTGCATGCTCAACCTCAATCGGCGCCCTGTGCGCGCGGGTCGGACATCATACAAAAAAGCCCCGCGCCTGCGAACCCCGGATTCACAGGACTCTGACGGGGGGCTTCTTTATAGATGCGGTTCAGGGATGCGCCAACAGCTCGGTCATTTCGCTGACCTGAGCGATTTCACGCATGTCGTCCGGCATCCCACGGATGCTCAGGGCCTTGCCGGCCTCCTGCGCATCGCGGATGAAACACAGCAGCAACGACAAACCGACACTGCTGGACTTGGTCACCGCCGAGCAATCGACCACCAGCGCCACGGCCTTGCTGGCCTTGATCAGCGCCTTGCCCTGCTCGCGCAGGCCAGGACCGGTGCGGTAATCCAGCACGCCGCTGAGTCGCAACTCGCCCGTTTCATCCATCTGGACTGCCGATTCACTCATTGGGCCGACTGCCCTGGTTTCTTGTCGGTGGCTTCCTTGGCCTTGGCGACTTCCCCGGCCCAACCATTGATGGTCTTGTCCAGGTCATTGCCATTGCGCTGCATCGCGTCGGCGAACTGATCGCGGAACAGCTTGCCGATATTGATGCCGTTGATGATGACGTTACGCAGCTTCCACTCGCCATTGATCTTTTCCAGCGTGTAGGACACTGGATAGATCGCGCCGCTGCTGCCCTTGACGGTCATGCCAACGCTGGTGCGGTCGCCCGACTCGTCCTTGGCAGGTTCAACGGTGATGCCCTGGTTGTTGTACTCCAGCAAGGCATTGCCATAGAACTGGAACAGACCCTTCTTGAAGTTTTCTTCAAAGGTCTTCATCTGCGCAGGCGTAGCTTTCTTCGAGTATTTGACCGTCATGATGCTCTTGGAAATACCCTCGGCATCCACCACTGGCCCGACGATATCGTTCAGCGCCGCATAGAAGTCCTGCGGATCCTGCTTGTACTTTTCTTTGTTGGCCGCCAGATCGGCCAGCATCCGGTTAGTGGTGTCCTGTACCAGATCGTGCGCGGAAGGTGACGCCACGGCATTGGCCACCAGTGGCAGCGCCGCGAGCAGTACCAACAGGCCACGTCGCAAGATAGAGATCATTTAACAGTTCCTCATTTAGCTTCTTTGCTAACGGTATTGAGAAGAAATTTACCGATCAGGTCTTCGAGCACCAGCGATGACTGCGTGTCATGGATGGTTCCACCATCCTTGAGCAGGGTGTCTTCCCCACCCACGCTGATACCGATGTACTTCTCGCCCAACAGGCCAGCAGTCAGGATAGATGCAGTAGAGTCCGCCGGAAGATTATCGATGCGTTTTTCCAGCTGCATGGTCACCCGGCCGGTGAAACTGTCGCGATCCAGATCGATGGCCGTGACCTTGCCGATGGTCACACCGGCCATGGTCACCTTTGCTCTGACAGTCAAACCGGCGATATTGTCGAAGTAGGCGTAAAGTTTATAGGTGTCGGTGCTCGGAGTCGGGGACAGGCCGCTGACCCGCAACGCCAACAAGAGCAAAGCCAGGATGCCAGCCAGCAAGAAAAGGCCGACACCGATTTCCAGGGTGCGGTTTTGCATCAGAAATCTCCAAACATCAAGGCGGTCAGAATAAAGTCCAGGCCGAGTACTGCCAACGAGGCATATACAACGGTTTTGGTAGTGGCACGACTGATCCCCTCGGAAGTGGGTTCGCAATCATAGCCTTGGAATACGGCGATCCAGGTCACGACAAAGGCAAAGACGATACTTTTGATGATCCCGTTGAGCACATCTTCGGTGAACGTCACGCTGTTCTGCATGTTCGACCAGTAGGAGCCCTCATAGACCCCCAGCCAGTCGACAGCTACCCACGAGCCGCCCCAGATACCCACGACACTGAAAATCATCGCCAGCACCGGCAGGGAAATAAAACCGGCCCACAGGCGTGGCGCGATGATGTACTTGAGCGGGTCAACCCCGATCATTTCCAGGCTGGACAACTGCTCGGTGGACTTCATATTGCCGATTTCGGCGGTCAACGCAGAACCTGCGCGCCCGGCGAACAGCAAAGCAGTCACCACCGGCCCCAGTTCACGCAGCAGCGTCAGGGCAACCATCTGCCCGACAGCCTGCTCTGAACCATAGCTGGAAAGAATGTTGAAGCCCTGCAGCGCCAGCACCATGCCGATGAACACCCCGGAGACCACGATGATCACCAGGGACATCACGCCCACCGAATGCAGTTGCTTGACCAGCAGCCCGAAGCTGCCACCGATACCGCCCCGGCCGAGCAAGGCATGGAACAGGAACAAGCTCGAACGCCCGAACACCGCCAACGCATCGATGCCGGCCTGACCGAAGCGGCGAACGCGCTCTATCAATGAAATTCTGCGCATCAGCGCTTCCCCAGAAGATCTGCGCGGTAATCCGTCGCTGGAAAGTGGTACGGGACCGGGCCGTCGGGTTCGCCGGTCATGAACTGACGAATGCGCGGCTCATCCGAGTTCATCAACTCGTCCGGCGTGCCCTGCCCCAACACCTGACCATCGCCCACCACATAAATGTAATCGGCAATGCTCGCGGTCTCGGCCAGGTCATGGGATACCACGATGCTGGTGATGCCCAGCGCATCGTTGAGCAGGCGAATCAGACGCACCAGAACGCCCATTGCGATAGGGTCCTGGCCGACAAAGGGCTCGTCGTACATGAGAATCTGTGGGTCGAGGGCAATCGCCCGCGCCAGCGCAACACGGCGTTTCATGCCGCCGGAAAGCTCGTCCGGCATCAGTTCGATGGCACCCCGCAAGCCCACGGCCTGCAGCTTGAGCAGGACGATGTCGCGGATCATTTCATCCGGCAGTTGCGTATGGACACGCAATGGGAAGGCGACGTTTTCGAAGACATCGAGGTCGGTAAACAGTGCACCGCTCTGAAACAGCACGCCCATATGCTTGCGCGCATCGAACAGATCGCTGCGCGACAGTTTTGGCAGGTTCTGACCATTGACCCAGACTTCGCCCTTGGTGGGCCGCAGCTGGGCGCCCATCAGACGCAAAAGCGTGGTCTTGCCACACCCGGAAGGTCCCATGATGCCGGTGACCTTGCCGCGTGGGATACGGATATCGACATTGTTGAAAATGCTGCGCGCACCGCGCTTGAAGGACAGTCCCTTCAGCTCGACCGCGTAGGCGTTATCGGCACTCATCTAAACTCCTTGCGATGCAGCCTCTCACTCGGACGCCTGGCTTTCTGACAAAAGCACATACCTCCCGGGCAGGCCGAACTGGCGGCGAACTATACCACTGCAAAGGCTGCGTCCCCAAGGCCAAAGCCGGGTCATGTTCAACTGCATGTCAGCTTGAAAGCCCCATTTAGAAGCTTTCCGGTAACTGAAAATAACAATGCGCGACGAACTTACGTGAGGGATTCGATCATAACCGCTATAATCGCCGCCTTTTCATCAGGCTATACGATTTCTGACATGAGCCAATCCAGCGACCTGATTCAATCAGCACAACGCACCATCCGCCTCGAGGTAGAAGCCGTGCAAGGCCTGTTACCCCATATCGACGCAGATTTCGTACGCGCTTGCGAGATGATTCTGGCCAGCAAAGGCCGCGTGGTCGTGGTCGGCATGGGCAAGTCGGGGCACATCGGCAACAAGATTGCCGCGACCCTGGCCAGCACCGGCACCACGGCATTTTTTGTGCACCCGGCTGAAGCCAGCCACGGTGACATGGGCATGATTACCCGCGACGACATCATTCTGGCGCTCTCGAACTCCGGTTCCACCAATGAAATCGTTACCCTGCTGCCACTGATCAAGCGCCTGGGCATTCAGTTGATCAGCGTGACCGGCAACCCTGACTCCGCGCTGGCCAAGGCCGCCGAGGTCAACCTGAATGTTCACGTCGAGCACGAAGCCTGCCCGTTGAACCTGGCACCCACCTCGTCGACCACCGCCGCACTGGTCATGGGCGACGCCCTGGCAGTCGCGCTGCTGGAAGCCCGCGGTTTTACCGCCGAAGACTTTGCCTTTTCCCATCCCGGCGGCGCCCTGGGCCGACGTCTGCTGCTGAAAGTGGAAAATGTCATGCACGCCGGGCAAGAGCTGCCGCAAGTACAGCGCGGCACCCTGTTGAAAGACGCGCTAATGGAAATGACCCGCAAAGGCCTGGGCATGACCGTGATTCTGGAAGCCGATGGAAAGCTGGCCGGGATCTTTACCGACGGTGACTTGCGTCGCACGCTGGACCGTAGCATCGATATCCATAGCGCTACTATCGACCAGGTCATGACTGCACACGGCAAGACAGCCCGCGCCGAAATGCTCGCCGCCGAAGCGCTGAAAATCATGGAAGACCATAAAATCAACGCACTGGTCGTGGTCGACAGAGAAGACCGCCCGGTCGGCGCCTTGAACATGCACGACTTGCTGCGTGCAGGAGTAATGTAATGAGTGCGGACCTGCTGCAGCGCGGCAAACAGATCAAGCTGGCGGTGTTCGATGTCGATGGCGTGCTGACTGACGGGCGCCTGTATTTCCTCGAAGACGGCAGCGAATTCAAGACGTTCAACACACTCGACGGCCAGGGCATCAAGATGCTGATGGCTGCCGGCGTGCAGACGGCCATCATCAGTGGCCGCAAGACCCCGGTAGTCGAACGGCGAGCCAGGAACCTCGGTATCCCGCATCTGTATCAGGGACGTGAAGACAAACTGGTGGTACTCGATGAGCTATTGGCCCAACTCAATCTGAGCTATGAACAGGTTGCCTACCTCGGCGATGATCTGCCGGACCTTCCGGTGATTCGCCGCGTCGGCCTGGGCATGGCAGTGGCCAATGCCGCCAGTTTCGTGCGTGAACACGCTCACGGCATCACCCTCGCCCGTGGCGGCGAAGGTGCCGCTCGCGAATTCTGCGAATTGATCCTGCGCGCCCAGGACCGCCTCGATGCGGCCAATGCGGCGTACCTGTGAGCCCACTATGCTGAGCAAAAAGTTTCGCAACACTCTACTGTTCAGTTGCATCGCGGCGATTTTCGCCGCGGTTGGCTACTGGAACATCAGCCCGGAACGCTTTCTCGACAAGCCGGTAACGCCGGTCGATGAAAGCGCGATCGACTATTACGCCATCAACGCCCACAGCGTGCAGTACCTGCCGGACGGCAAGCTGCAATATGATCTGGTGTCCGACAAGGTCGAGCACCTGAAAGCGACCGAAGTGACATTGTTGACCAACCCCGACCTGAATGTGTTCCGCGGCACTGAATTTCCGTGGCACGTCCAGAGCCTGCAAGGCGAGGTCAACCCTGACGGCACACAGGTCGAACTGATCGATGACGTGCGTATCACGCGCTTCGACGAGAAAAACCGCAAGACCCTGATCACCAGCACCCGCATGACCGTGTTCCCGCAGCAGCAATATGCGCAGACCGAGCAAGACGTTAGAATCGACGGCGCTGGCGGCGTATCGACTGGCAAGGGAATGAAAGCGTATTTGAAAGAAAGCAGGATACACCTGCTTTCGAACGTAAGAGGACAGTATGAGGCTCGTTAAAACCCTCCCGATTTTGCTCAGTCTGGGCGCAGCACTGGGAAGCGTGAGCGCCTGGGCTCTACCGGAAGATCAACAGCAGCCTATCCGCATTCAGGCCGACGATGCCCAACTGGACGACAAACAAGGTATCGCCACGTATAAGGGTGACGTGATCATCACCCAAGGCTCGATGAAGGTGACAGGCAACACCGTGACCATCACCCGCACTCCGACTGGCGATATCGACGTAGTGACCTCGGTGGGCAATCTGGCGTACTTCGAGCAATTGCAAACGGCTGGCGATACCAAGCCTGTTCAGGGCTGGGGCGTGACCATCCAGTATCACGCCGCGCAAAACCGCGTCGTACTGATCGACAAGGCCAAAGTTGTCGACAAGGACAACAACGTCACCCAAGGCGAGAAAATCGTCTACGACACGGTCAAGAAGCTCGCCAGCGCTGGTCGCGCCACGGGCAGCAAGGTCACCGAGGCACGTCCGCGTATCGACATGGTGATCCAGCCGAAGAAGAAAACCGACGAGAATAAGGCCCAGTAATGGCAACTCTGAAAGCTCAGCATCTGGCCAAGAGCTACAAGAGCCGTCAGGTCGTGCGCGACGTCAGCCTGTCCATCGACAGCGGCCAGATCGTCGGCCTGCTTGGCCCGAACGGCGCCGGCAAGACCACCTGCTTCTACATGATCGTCGGCCTGGTACAGGCTGACCAGGGTCGCGTCCTGATCGATGACCACGACGTCAGCCACCAACCGATGCACGGCCGCGCGAAGGCCGGTATCGGCTACTTGCCGCAAGAAGCATCGATCTTCCGCAAACTGTCGGTGGCCGACAACATCATGGCCATCCTCGAGACCCGCAAGGAACTCGACAAGGCCGGTCGTCGCAAGGAACTGGAAAGCCTGCTGCAGGAATTCCACATCAGTCACATCCGCGACAACCTCGGCATGAGCCTGTCCGGTGGTGAGCGCCGTCGCGTGGAAATCGCCCGCGCCCTGGCCACCAATCCGAAATTCATCCTCCTCGACGAACCTTTCGCCGGCGTGGACCCGATTTCGGTCGGCGACATCAAACAGATCATTTACCACCTCAAGGCCAAAGGCATTGGCGTGCTGATCACGGACCACAACGTTCGTGAAACCCTGGATATCTGTGAAACCGCCTATATCGTCAATGACGGTCAACTGATCGCCGAAGGCGACGCCGAAACCATCCTGGCCAACAACCTGGTCAAGGAAGTGTACCTGGGCCATGAGTTCCGCCTGTAAGCGCTGAAGCAGTCATGGCGAATGCCAGACCGCTGTAGCGATAAAAATCAACAGGTTTTTATTGTTACAGCGCTCTAGGCAAACACTTCAGTTTCGGGCATATAATTTGCTTATGTTTGGCGCCCCGGCGCCCTGTAGTGGATGGCGCATGTGCGCCGGCGAATAAGGTGTTAAGCCCCTGCCATGAAACCATCGCTAGTCTTGAGAATGGGCCAGCAGCTGACGATGACACCGCAGCTGCAACAGGCCATCCGCCTGCTCCAATTGTCGACCCTGGACCTGCAACAGGAAATCCAGGAGGCCCTGGAGTCCAATCCGATGCTCGAACGCCAGGAAGAAGGCGACGACTTCGACAATTCCGACCCCTTGGCCGACAACACCGAACAAAAACCCAACACTGACATCCAGGAACCCTCCTTCCAGGAAAGCGCCCCGACGGTTGACAGCCTCGATGAGGGCGACTGGAACGAGCGCATCCCCAACGAACTCCCCGTCGACACCGCGTGGGAGGACGTTTACCAGACCAGCGCCAGCAGCCTGCCCAGCAATGATGATGACGAGTGGGACTTCACCACCCGCACCTCGGCCGGCGAAAGCCTGCAAAGCCACTTGCTGTGGCAACTGAACCTGGCCCCGATGTCCGACACCGATCGCCTGATCGCCGTGACCCTGATCGACTGCATCAACAATCAGGGCTATCTGGATGAAACCCTCGAGGAGATCCTCGAAGCCTTCGATCCGGAACTGGACATCGAACTGGACGAAATCGAAGCTGTCCTGCACCGCATCCAGCAATTCGAGCCCGCCGGCATCGGCGCCCGCAATCTGGGCGAATGCCTGCTGCTGCAATTGCGCCAGCTGCCTGCCAAAACCCCTTGGCTGGCCGAGGCCAAGCGCCTGGTCACCGATTACATCGACCTGCTTGGCAGCCGCGACTACAGCCAGTTGATGCGCCGCATGAAGCTCAAGGAAGATGAACTGCGCCAGGTCATCGAGCTGGTCCAGAGCCTCAACCCGCGCCCAGGCTCGCAGATCGAGTCCACCGAAGCCGAGTACGTCGTTCCTGACGTTATCGTGCGCAAGGACAACGAGCGCTGGCTGGTGGAGCTGAATCAGGAATCGGTGCCACGGCTAAGGGTCAACGCCCAGTACGCCGGTTTTGTGCGCCGCGCCGACACCAGCGCCGATAACACCTTCATGCGTAATCAGTTGCAGGAGGCCCGCTGGTTCATCAAGAGCCTGCAAAGCCGTAATGAAACCCTGATGAAAGTGGCCACCCAGATCGTCGAGCACCAGCGCGGGTTCCTCGAATATGGCGACGAAGCCATGAAGCCGCTGGTCTTGCATGACATCGCCGAAGCGGTCGGCATGCATGAGTCGACGATTTCACGAGTGACCACCCAGAAGTTCATGCACACCCCCCGGGGCATTTATGAACTGAAATACTTTTTCTCCAGTCATGTAAGCACCTCCGAAGGCGGTGAATGCTCGTCCACGGCGATCCGCGCGATCATCAAAAAACTGGTTGCCGCGGAAAATCAGAAAAAGCCGTTGAGTGACAGCAAGATCGCTGGTTTACTGGAGGCACAAGGCATTCAGGTGGCCCGCCGTACCGTCGCCAAGTACCGCGAATCCCTCGGGATCGCGCCTTCGAGTGAACGCAAGCGGTTGATGTAGGGCCACGCCACAGCGTTCCAGTGGTAGATCATCTGATCTACCGCTTTATGCACTGGCAACGAAGGAGAAGCTGTATGCAAGTCAACATCAGTGGACACCAACTGGAAGTGACCGAACCTCTTCGCACCTACATCGGCGAAAAACTCGAACGACTGGAGCGACATTTCGACAAGATCACTAATGTGCAGGTCACGATGACCGTCGAAAAACTGAAGCAGAAAATCGAAGCCACGCTGCATATTCCCGGGAATGAAGTGGTCGCAAACGCGGAACATACCGATATGTACGCCGCGATCGACGCACTCACCGACAAGCTGGATAAACAACTCAAAAAGCATAAGGAAAAGACCCAGAGCCTCCTTCAGGGCGCAACCGGTCGTTAACACTCCCTACCCATGATCCGACTTGAAAGTATCCTGACCCCCGGCCGTTCCCTGGTGAACGTGCCGGGCGGCAGTAAAAAGAAAGCTCTCGAACAAATTGCCAATCTGATCGCCCGCGAAGTGCCGGCCCTGGAGATGCAAGATGTCTTCGAGGCACTGATTGCCCGTGAAAAACTCGGTTCCACCGGTTTTGGCAACGGCATCGCTATTCCACATTGCCGTCTCAAGGGCTGTGTTTCGCCCATCAGTGCATTGATGCACCTGGACGCCCCTATCGATTTCGACGCCATCGATGGCGCACCGGTTGACCTGCTGTTCGTACTGCTGGTCCCGGAAGCCGCTACCGATGCGCACCTTGAACTGCTGCGACAGATCGCCAGCATGCTCGACCGCAAGGATGTACGCGAAAAGCTGCGTCATGCTGCAAGCAACGAAGCCCTGTATCAGGTAGTCCTGGACGAGCAAAACGGTCAGTAATCATGCGCTTGATCATCGTCAGTGGCCGTTCCGGCTCAGGTAAAAGTACCGCCCTCAATGTTCTTGAGGACAACGGCTACTACTGCATCGACAACCTGCCTGCCGGTCTGTTGCCGGAGCTGGCCGAACGCGCCTTGATTCATACCGAGCTGTTACAGCCGCTGGTCGCCGTTTCCATTGACGCCCGCAACCTGCCCAGCCACCTGTCACGCTTCCCCGAGCTGCTCGAAGAAGTCCGCAGCCGCCACATCCAGTGCGATGTCCTGTATCTGGACGCTGACGAAGAAACCCTGCTCAAGCGCTTCTCGGAAACCCGCCGACGGCACCCCCTGACAAACGCCAACCGCTCGCTGGCCGAAGCCATCAGCGTTGAGAGCGTCCTGCTCGGGCCGATTGCCGACCTCGCCGACCTCAAGATCAACACCACCAGCCTGAACCTGTATCAACTGCGCGACGCCATCAAACTGCGCCTGTTGAATCAGCCTGAGCCGGGCACCGCGTTCCTGGTGGAGTCCTTCGGATTCAAGCGTGGCATGCCGGTGGACGCCGACCTGGTGTTCGATGTGCGTTGCCTGCCCAACCCTTACTGGAAACCGGAATTGCGCGAACAGTCCGGGCTCGATCAACCGGTTGCCGAATACCTGGCGGCACAGCCGGATGTGGAAGAGATGTTCCAGGACATTTCCACATACCTGCTAAAGTGGCTGCCTCGTTTTGCCGCCAGCAACCGCGCCTACGTCACCATTGCCATTGGGTGCACAGGCGGACATCACCGCTCCGTCTACCTGACCGAGCGTTTGGGGCAGGCGCTGCAAAAAACCCTGAAGAACGTCCAGGTTCGCCACCGCGACCTCAGCTAAAGGATTCACATCGCGATGCCTGCTCTGGAAATCGAAATCATCAATAAATTGGGCCTGCACGCCCGCGCTTCTGCAAAATTCGTTGGGGTCGCGGGTCAGTTCCCGTGCCAGATCCGGGCCGGGCGCACACCAGAGTCCATGGTCGATGGCAAAAGCATCATGGCGATGATGATGCTGGCCGCCGGCAAAGGCACCACGATCCACTTGAGCACAGAAGGTGAGCAGGAACAGGAAGCCCTGGATGCACTGGTGGCGTTGATCAACAACTTCTTCGACGAAGGCGAGTAAAAGTCGTCCAGTAACGGCTAGCCGTGCCCCTGCAGGCCCCATTCAAGTCGCAAAAAAAGGCGTGCCACCCCATGGGTAGCACGCCTTTTTTGTTTAGCGCAAAGCTTAGCTACCCGCCACCGTCATCCGCTCGATCAGCACCGAACCGGTGCGAATGTTGCTACGCAGTTCCAGGTCATTACCCACGGCGACGATCTGCTTGAACATGTCGCGCATGTTGCCGGCAATGGTCACTTCCTGGACCGCGAACTGGATTTCGCCGTTCTCGACCCAGTAACCCGCCGCCCCCCGGGAATAATCACCGGTGACCATGTTCAGCCCCTGGCCCATTAACTCGGTGACCAACAGCCCGCGCCCCATGCGCCGCAGCAAGGCCGCCTGGTCTTCATCGCCATGGGTGACAAACAAGTTGTGCACGCCGCCGGCGTTGGCCGTGCTTGGCATTCCGAGCTTGCGGCCAGAGTAAGTGCCGAGGATGTACGACACCAACTCGCCTTTTTCGACGAACGGTTTGGCATAAGTAGCCAAACCATCACCATCGAACGCCGCACTGCCCATGGCACGCATCAAGTGTGGGCGCTCGTCGATGGTCAGCCACTCCGGAAACAGCTTCTGCCCCAGCGTGCCTTCAAGGAACGATGACTTGCGGTACAGGCTGCCGCCGGAAATCGCCGACAGGAAACTGCCGAACAGCCCCCCTGCCAACTCTGCGGAAAACAGCACCGGCACCTCGCAAGTCGGCACCGGACGCGCGCCCAGACGGCTCGCCGCCCGTTGCGCAGCGCGCTGGCCAATGCTGACCGGATCGGCCAGCAGATTGCCCTGGCGGTTCACGTCGTACCAGTAATCGCGCTGCATCTGGCCGTCCGCTTCGGCGATCATCACGCAGCTCAAGCTGTGACGAGTCGATGCGTAGCCGCCGATGAAGCCGTGGCTGTTGCCATAAACGCGGCAGCCCTGATGGGTGCTGAGGGTGGTGCCGTCGGCGTTCTTGATCCGGCTGTCGGCGGCAAACGCCGCGGCTTCACAGGCCAGCGCCTGCTCGATGGCTTGCTCCGGAGTGATGTCCCATTCGTGGAACAGGTCGAAATCCTGGATATCCCGTGCCATCAACGCGGCATCCGCCAGGCCCGAGGCCTCATCTTCCGAGGTGTGCTTGGCGATGGCCAGTGCAGCGGCAACTGTTTCGCGAATCGCCTCCGGACCGCTGGCCGACGTGCTGGCCGAGCCTTTACGCTGGCCGACGTACAAGGTGATGCCAAAACCCTGATCGCGGTTGAATTCGACTGTTTCGACTTCACGCTGGCGCACCGTAGTCGACAAGCCCTGCTCCAGTGACACCGCCACTTCACAGGCGCTGGCCCCCTGGCGCCTGGCCTCAGCGATGATCTGCTCGACTTGTTCCTGCAGTGCCGGCAACGCTTGTGGGCCGACGCTTTCAACTGCACTCATGCTGTTCTCCACTCAAATTCTGCTTTCGGTAACGGTCATCGAGCGACCGGGCCGGACAAGTGGCCCCCGACTGGTTATCATGGCGGCGTTTCTTTGCGGACTGCCACCATGGTTGATTCTTACGACGACTCCCTCGATACGGGAGAAAAAAGCAAATCCCAGGTCAAACGCGAGCTGCATGCTCTGGTTGACCTCGGCGAGCGCCTTACAACGCTCAAGCCTGACTTGCTCAACAAACTGCCATTGACCGACGGATTGCGCCGGGCCCTGGCCGATGCGCCCAAGCACACCGCGAACATCGCGCGTAAACGGCACCTTCAGTTCATCGGCAAACTGATGCGCGATCAGGACACTGACGCGATTCTGGTTCTGCTCGATCAACTCGATGCCTCCACTCGCCAGTACAACGAACGCTTCCATAACCTGGAACGCTGGCGCGATCGTCTGATTGCCGGCGACGACGCCGTACTGGAGAAATTCGTCGTCGAATATCCCGACGCGGATCGCCAGCAACTACGCTCCCTGATCCGCCAGGCCCAGCATGAGGTTGCGCAAAACAAGCCTCCTGCTGCCAGCCGTAAAATCTTCAAGTACATCCGTGAGCTGGACGAGACTCAACGCGGACTGCGTTAAATCTCGAATCGGGTGAGTCGCGACGCGACTCACCCGAAGCTCGTTCCATCAAGCGCCCGTGCCACCCACGGTGATCGCATCAATCTTCAGCGTTGGCTGGCCGACACCCACCGGCACCGACTGCCCATCCTTGCCACACGTGCCCACACCGCTGTCCAGCGACAGATCATTACCCACCATCGACACTTTGCTCATGGCTTCCGGTCCGTTGCCGATCAGAGTTGCGCCTTTGACCGGAGCGGTAATCTTGCCGTCCTCGATCAGGTACGCCTCGCTGGTGGAGAACACGAACTTGCCGCTGGTGATGTCCACCTGACCGCCGCCGAGGTTGGCGCAATAGATGCCGCGCTTCACCGAAGCGATGATTTCTTCCGGATCGCTTTCACCGGCGAGCATGTAGGTATTGGTCATGCGCGGCATCGGCAGGTGCGCGTAGGATTCGCGACGGCCGTTACCGGTGCGCGCCACGCCCATCAGGCGGGCGTTGAGTTTGTCCTGCATGTAGCCTTTGAGTACGCCGTTTTCGATCAGCGTGGTGCACTCGGTTGGCGTGCCTTCGTCATCGACGCTCAACGAGCCACGACGGCCGGCCAGGGTGCCATCATCGACAATGGTGCACAGCCTGGACGCAACCATCTCGCCCATGCGCCCGCTATAAGCCGAGCTGCCCTTGCGGTTGAAGTCACCTTCCAGACCATGACCGACAGCTTCGTGCAGCAGCACGCCCGACCAACCGGAGCCGAGCACCACCGGCAACGTGCCGGCCGGTGCCGGGATCGCTTCGAGGTTGACCAGTGCCTGACGCAACGCTTCGCGGGCATAACCCATGGCGCGGTCTTCACCGAGGAAATAGCGATAATCGGTCCGACCGCCACCACCATGACCGCCGCGCTCGCGGCGACCGTTCTGCTCGACGATCACACTGACGTTGAAACGCACCAGCGGCCGCACATCCGCCGCCAGGCCGCCGTCGGTGGAAGCCACCAGAATCCGCTCCCAGACACCGGCCATGCTCACGGTGACCTGCTGGATACGTGGGTCAAGGGCGCGGGTTGCGGCGTCGACTCGCTTGAGCAAATCGACTTTCTCGGCACGGGTCAGCACTTCCAGCGGATTGTCCGGCGCATACAGTTGCGCGACATCCTGGCTGGTAAATGCCTGTACGGTGCCGTGCTGCCCGGCCCGGGAAATCGAACCGGCGGCACGTGCCGCCGCGCCCAGGGCTTCCAGGGTGATGGCATTGCTGTAGGCAAAACCGGTTTTTTCGCCCGATTGCGCACGCACGCCCACGCCTTGGTCAAGGTTGAAGCTGCCTTCCTTGACGATGCCGTCTTCCAGCGCCCAGGACTCGGAGATCTGCCCCTGGAAATACAGGTCGGCCGCATCGATGCCCGGGCCGGCCAGATCGCCGAGCACGCCTTGCAGGCTCTCGATCGTGACGCCACCGGGCGCCAGCAGGTGTTCACTGACTGAGGACAACAACTCGCTCATATGCTTTACGCCTTAAATTCGTCGTTCTGATGCAGGTCGCTGGGCGCCCTGCGAGAAAAAGCGCCGGTGACTGGACACCGGCATCCGCGCCCGGATGGACGCCTGTTCGCTACTGTCGCGTTCGGCCAGCAGCACGGCCTCGCCTTGATCCTGTTGCGCCAGCACACGCCCCCACGGGTCGACGATGGCAGCATGCCCAAAGGTTTCCCTTGGCCCCGGATGCGTCCCGCCCTGGGCAGCTGCGAGTACGTAACATTGGGTCTCGATGGCCCGTGCACGAATCAGCACATCCCAATGCGCCGCGCCGGTCACCGCCGTGAACGCCGAGGGGGCGGTAATCAGTTCCGCGCCGGCAGCTCGCAGTTCACTGTACAGCTCGGGAAAGCGCAGGTCATAGCAGACCGTCAGGCCAACCCGGCCGACGGGGGTGTCCGCCACGACCACCTCGCTGCCATAAGCATAGTCATCGGATTCACGATAACGGCCACGATTGTCCGCAACGTCTACGTCGAACAGGTGCAGCTTGTCGTAACGCGCCACCGTTTCACCCTGGTCATCGACCAGCAACGAACAGGCATGCGCTTTCTTCGTCGGTTGATCCACCGGCGGCAAAGGCAATGTGCCGGCCACAATCCATAACTTGAGGTCGCGTGCGGTCTGTTTCAACCAGGGCAGGATCGGGCCGTCGCCCAGCGCTTCGGCGCGCCCGATGTCGGCAATGTCGCGCCGGCCCATGGCGGCGAAGTTTTCCGGCAGTACCGCCAGTTTCGCGCCGCCGGCGGCCGCTTGTTCGAGCAGTCGACGGGCCTGGGCCAGATTGGCCAGCACATCGCTCTGGCTGACCATTTGAATCACCGCTACAGACATGGCCTTTTCCTTATTGAAATCAACACAGACCTTGTAGGAGCGAGCTTGCTCGCGATGGACGTGAACGATGACGCAGGCTGTCTGAAAAAACGCGTCGCATTCAAACTCATCGCGAGCAAGCTCGCTCCTACAGGGGGGCGAGCCGCAATGGCCATGCTACTCCATAGGCCCGAAGGATGGCTTTTCAAAAAGCCTTGTCGAAGGTGATTTTCGGTTCTTTCCACGACCCCTGAACGGTGTACTTCACACTGGCGAAACGGGCGACACGGTCACCGATCAGCTTGTCGATCAGGAACAGCGCCCCGCCGACCGCCGGTGCACCGACAATCAGCGCGGCAATCGGCAAGTTATTGGTCACCGGCAAGGTCACCAACAGTTTCGCATCGATCTGATCGGCGACCAGGTTCAAGGTGCCGTCGAGTTCAATGGTGCTCGAAGGGCCCGTCAGCCGGATCGGTTCACGGGTGACATACACGCCATTGGTCCCAACCAGCAGCCCCTTGACCCGGTCATAACTCAGGCCTTTGCCGAACAGGTCGGAGAAGTCCAGGCGCAGGCGCCGGCCGATGGAGTTGAAGTTGAGCAAACCAAATACCCGTAGCGCCTGGGCACTGCCTTCGACCTCGACGAACTGGCCCTGATTGAGCGTCGCATCAAGCGAGCCGGAGAAACGTTTTGTCGCCACCCAGGCCGGCGATCCGGGCCAACGGCCATCGACATCCATGTAAAAGTCCTTGCTGGTGACGCTCGGTGCATACCCCCAGTTCTTGAGCACATCGGCGAGGTTCTTGCCGCTGATACGTCCCTTGTACCAGCTTGAACTGGCGCCGGGCACGCCTTCCCAACCACCGCTGCCCACCAACAGAATGCCCTTGAGACCCAGGTCCAGCGAGTTGAACACGATGCCCTTGGGCGTCGGACGAATCTTCAGCGACCAGCCCCCCACCAGATCCTGGCCCTGGAATAGCTGATTGATGGTGATGTCCATTGCGGGGATTTTCGTCGGGTCCACCGAGGCCAGCGGATCCGGTGAGTTTTCATCGGCCAGCACGGTCGGGTCCGGTGCCGGCAGACGCACAGTTTGCAGATTGATCGTGATCGGCGCCCCTTTCGCATCGGGAAGGCTGGCGTTGCCCTTGATCTGCTGGCTGTCGAGTTGCAGCGCCCAGGCGGAAGGGTTGCGCGCCAGCAGGATCGAGGCCTGATCGAGCGTGGTGCCGATACCGCTGAGCTTGCCCACCTTGAAATCCGCACCACTGAGCAATTGCCTGGCGCTGCCTCCGGGGTCCTGCCCGGCGTATTTATCCACCAGATCCTTCCACGGACCAACGTCCAGCTCCGACAGCACTCCCCGTATCCGCAGACCTTTGGTGCCAGGCAACACGGCCTCGCCGCCACCGAGGAACAAGTCCCCGCGACCGTCGGCGAAATTGCTGGCCGGGGCCGCAAACGTGAAACTCGCCAGGTCCCCGTAATTGGCCCAATAGCGCCGTTCGTCGCCCTGCAAGGTCATGCGGAACATCGTGTCGCGCCCGGTCTCGGCGGTCATGCCGAACGGTGCAGGTAAATCGACGGCCACGCCCTTGAGATTGGAATTGACCGTCAATTGGCTGTCGGCGCCGTTCAGGGTCAGTTGCAGTTGATAGGGGATCACGCCACTCACCGGCAGAGGCTGGGTCACTTTCAGCCAGTCGGCCAGTTTCTTGACCTCGACCTGGCCCGACGCGCTGACCCGGGTATTGAGTTTGCCTGCACCGCCATCGGCAAAAATCTGCGCGGTAACCGGCTTGTCGAATGCCCTTGCGCTGATGTTCTGCCCGCTCAGGCCTTTGGCACTGTCGAAACGGAAATCACCTTTAAGCTGAGTCAACTCCAGCACAGGCTCCGCCAGCTTCAAGCGCGCCTTGGCGGTCTTGAAGTCGACGAGGATCTTCGGTTCCTCGTCTTTTGCCAACGGAATATCCAGCTTCAACTTGCCTTGCAGGTCACCCTCGCCTTCCCAGCCGGCGAAGGTAGCCGCGGTGCCAATCGGTGCTTCCTGAAGGATTTTCAGGCCATCGCCCAAACCACCGGCAAATCCTCCATCGAGGAACAAATGAACGTTCTGCCCCGCAGGCACATGGGGAATGTCGACGTAGATATCGCTGACCTGCGTGTCGAGCAACTGGCCCTTGCTGGCCAGAATCCGCACCCCGCTGTCCTCGACAAACACATCACCGCTGACCTTGCTGACATGGGGCCATCCCGGCTGGAAGGCCAGTTCGGCATCGTGGACCTTGAAGTACAGGCTGATGCTGCGATCGACGTCCGCGGCCCCGTGGCTGAGCGACCCTTGATACTGGAAGAACCCTTGATCCACCGCGCCCTTGAGAATCGCCGTGCGCAGCCATTCATCCAGCGCCGGGCTGAGGACTGCCGGCAGGTACTTGGCGGTATAGCGACCGTCACCGTCCACCAGGCCAACCCGCAAGTCCATGTAGTCTTCCTGGGTGTGATCGAAATGCAGGCGAATCAGGAAGTCGCCGGCAATCTTGCCTTCCTCGCCCAGTACCCTCAGGTACGGCGCGATCAGGGTGAAACCTTCTTTATCGAGTTTCCAGGTCAGCCGCGCGTTGGCTTGAATGTACTGCCACGGCTTGGCGAAAATCGGGTCCAGGTGCAGCATGAAATCCTTACTGTCCATGCGCAGTTCACCGTGCCCCAGGTCACCGCTGATGCTGCCGCTGACATTTCGCGCCGCCGGCGCACCGTGATAGGCGTCGAAGCCCACCTGGTCGAGGTTGGCGGCAAAGCCGAACTTGCTGTCATCGGTGGCATTCGGGCGGAAGTCGACCAGCACGTTGCGCAGGCCACCCGTGACTTTCAGCCGCTCGACGACCTTGGCAAAGCCTTCCGGCAAAGGCGCCAGGGCATTAAGCAGCGGCGTGAGCGGGGTCAGGTCGACGCGGTCGGCCTGCAGATGCCAAAGTTCTTCGGTCTTGTTGGTGGCGGCGCTTTGCTTGAGCTGCAAATGCGTTTCCCAGCGGGTGTCGCCGAGGTTCATTGCCAGGGAATCCAGGGTCACCAGCATGCCTTCGGCACTGCGCTGGAAGTAACCGTTGAGCGCCAGGTTGTTGATCTGGATCGGCTGGCGGTCGACGTAGGCGCCCTTGAGTTGTGGCGCATTCAAGCGCACTGCCGCGCTTTGCAAGGTGCCTTTGCCCCAGGTCGCCCACAGCTCGCCGCCGGCCTTGATCTCGGAGAAATTCCATTGCTGGCTGACGCGCTCGGGCAACCACTTCGACCAGTCGCTTTGCGGCAGGCTTAGATAGACTTCGGCTTCACCTTCCTGCCATTGGCTGGCACTAATGCGGGTACGCAGGCTCATGGCTACTGGTTGCCCGTCAGGCAGGGTCAGCCGCGCGTCGAGCCGCTGCCGCGACGCCCCGGTTTTCAGATTCAGACCGACATAAGTCAGCGTCAGCGGCGACTTTGCAAACGGCTGCAAGGTCACCTGGCTGTCGAGCACCGACAGTTGCTGGATCATTTGCATACGATTGAGCAACTGTTGCGGATCGGGGGGTTGATCCTGCTGTACTGGCAAACCTTCCAGAGCCCATTGACCGTCGTCACCCTCCTTGACACTGATCTTCAGGCCGCTGACTTCCAGATGCGCGATGCGTACCTGACGTGCCAGCAGGCTGGCCCAAAGGTCCGGCACCGCGCGCACCTGATCCAGATGCAAGGCATTGGCGCCCTCGCCGACCGTCACGTCGTGAGCCATCAATATAGGGGCAAATCCACTCCAGCTACCTTCGAGCTCGCCGATCTGCAACGGCATGCCCAAGGCATCGCTGGCTTTGGTTTCGACGTCGGCACGGTACTCGGCCACCAGCGGCGTCAGCTCCCGGCCAAGGCTGACGTAGAGCGCCATCAACACCAAAACCAACGCGCACAGGCCCAGACCCCAGCGGATCAGTGCGGCCAAAATGCGTGTCAGACGGTCCATGTCAGGTGGCCCCCATGGCAAAAAATTTGCAAAAAGCTGAGGCCAGCCATTCTCGAACAATCAAAACGATACGCTTCAGAGCAACACCACGTCGTATTGTTCCTGGGAATACATGGTTTCTACCTGGAAGCGGATGGTGCGTCCGATAAACCCTTCCAGCTCGGCGACGTTGCCCGACTCTTCGTCAAGCAGACGGTCCACCACTTTCTGGTTTGCCAATACACGATAGCCTTCTGCCTGATAGGCGCGAGCCTCACGCAGGATTTCACGGAAGATTTCGTAGCAAACGGTTTCCGGGGTCTTGAGCTTGCCGCGGCCCTGACAGGCATTGCATGGCTCGCACAACACTTGCTCGAGGCTTTCACGGGTGCGCTTGCGGGTCATTTGCACCAGGCCCAGCTCGGTGATACCGATGATGTTGGTCTTGGCGTGATCGCGCTCCAGTTGCTTTTCGAGCGTGCGCAGCACCTGGCGCTGGTGCTCCTCATCTTCCATGTCGATGAAGTCGATGATGATGATTCCGCCGAGGTTGCGCAGGCGCAATTGGCGAGCGATGGCCGTCGCGGCTTCGAGGTTGGTCTTGAAGATGGTTTCTTCGAGGTTGCGATGGCCGACGAACGCCCCGGTGTTGACGTCGATGGTGCTCATGGCTTCCGCCGGGTCGACCACCAGATAACCGCCGGACTTGAGCGGGACCTTGCGTTCGAGGGCCTTCTGGATTTCGTCTTCGACGCCATACAGGTCGAAAATCGGCCGCTCGCCCGGATAATGTTCCAGGCGGTCGGCAATCTCGGGCATCAATTCGGCGACGAATTGCGTGGTTTTCTGGAAGGTTTCCCGGGAGTCGATGCGGATCTTCTCGATCTTCGGGCTCACCAGGTCACGCAGGGTGCGCAGCGCCAAACCGAGGTCTTCATAGATCACGCTGGGCGCGCTGATGGTTTTGATCTGGGCGCTGATCTGGTCCCAGAGCCGGCGCAGGTAGCGGATGTCCATGAGGATTTCATCGGCGCCGGCGCCTTCGGCTGCCGTGCGCAGAATAAAACCGCCGGCTTCCTTGATTCCTTCTGTGGCCACGCAATCAGTGACCACTTGCTTGAGGCGCTCGCGCTCGGCTTCGTCTTCGATCTTCAGGGAAATGCCGACATGGGCCGTGCGTGGCATGTACACCAGATAACGCGAAGGGATCGACAACTGGGTGGTCAGGCGCGCGCCTTTGGAACCGATCGGGTCCTTGGTCACCTGCACCACCAGGCTCTGGCCTTCGTGCACCAGTGCACTGATGCTCTCGACCGCCGGGCCTTCGCGCAGGGAAATTTCCGAAGCATGAATGAACGCGGCACGATCAAGGCCGATGTCGACGAATGCTGCCTGCATCCCCGGCAATACCCGCACGACTTTACCTTTATAGATGTTGCCGACGATCCCGCGCTTTTGCGTGCGCTCGACATGGACCTCTTGCAGGACACCGTTTTCGACCACCGCCACGCGCGACTCCATCGGCGTGATGTTGATCAGGATCTCTTCACTCATGGCAGGGTCTCGTTCAGGCATGTTCACGATAATGGCCGCATCTGTTCAGAACGTTGCTTAGTGTGCGTTCCGGGTTTGCCAACAGGGTATGCCGAAATGGCCGAGCAGTTCCGCGGTTTCGCAAAGCGGTAGTCCCACCACCGCCGAATAACTTCCATCGAGCCCGGCGACAAACACCGCACCCAGTCCTTGAATGCCATAACCACCCGCCTTGTCCTTTGGCTCGCCGCTGGCCCAGTAGGCCGCCGCTTCATCACGACTGATATCACGAAAACGCACCCGACTGGTGACAACCCGGGACTCGCAACGTTCGCCATCGAGCACCGCAATCGCGGTCAGGACCTCATGCTCACACCCTGACAACATCATCAGCATGGCGCACGCATCCGCTTGATCAACCGGTTTGCCGAGAATTTTTCCGCCCTGCACCACCGCGGTATCGGCACCCAGCACGCAGAACGGTTCGTCAGACACGACACCGCCGCGCCCGGCCTCGGCCTTGCCGCGCGCCAGACGCTCGACATAGGCCGACGGGGATTCTTGAGCTAAAGGGGTTTCATCGATCTCTGCACTGACGGCGCAGAACGGTACGCCGATCTGCGTGAGCAATTCACGTCGACGCGGTGAACCAGAGGCAAGATAAAGCTGTTTCATCAAGACATCTCCCTGTCCAGGTACGGGCAAATGCCTGACCGAATCAATTGATTTTGTAGCGCCGACGCAACCCGCGCAAACCGAAACTGATCCAGGGCCAGAGCAATGCACTGACCAGTGCCGGCAGCACCAGCGCCAGGGTTGGCTGACGATTGCCGGTCAGGGCACTGAGCCACAACTGAACCAGTTGGGCGAGGCCGAAGATCACCAGGATCACCAGGCTCTGCTGCCACATCGGAAACATCCGCAGACGTTGTTGCAGCGCCAGCACCAGATAGGTGATGAGGGTCAGGATCAAGGCATTCTGACCCAGCAAGGTACCGTAGAGCACGTCTTCAGCCAGCCCCAGGCAGAACGCCGTCACCATCCCGACGGTCTGCGGCAGGTTCAACGCCCAGAACGCCAGCAACAGGGCAAGCCACAGCGGGCGCAGGATTTCCATGAATTGCGGCAATGGTGAAACGCTCAGCAGCAGGCCGACGGCAAACGTCAGCCAGACTATCCAGCCGTTTCGGGATGCTTTTACACCGCCCATTATTCTCTTCCCACTGGAGTGGCCGGCGCGGAGACTGGCGGTTTGGCGGCAGGCTTCGCGGCAGCGGG
>NZ_AKJM01000074.1 GCF_000282335.1 Pseudomonas sp. GM48 | reverse complement strand
CGATCTGTAGCAGCTGCCGAGCGCGCGAGGCTGCGTTCGGCTGCGAAGCAGTCGTAAAATCAGCAATTGCGGTACGTCAGGCAGGCCGCATCAGCCGGACTCTCGGCTGCTATGCAGCCGAACGCAGCCTCGCGCGCTCGGCAGCTGCTACAAAGGGTGTCGCGGCTGAAATTGCTTAACAGACTGGCATTAGTGGAACCAGATGGCTCGCGCAGCGGATGGCGCTGTAAAAAGGCTCAAACGACGAGAGATAGTTCAGGGTTGCGCCTGGCAGCCGAAGGGGCCGCCAGGTGAACACTTTGAAGTGCGAGTGGTATTAAGCTCGAAGCCTTACATCGTCGTTTGCTGAAGGCTGTAGCAGCGAGAACAGGTTCTTGGGATCTTGCAGGTCTGGCACCAGTTGGATATCGCTGCCAATGTTGAGTGTTCTTGCAACATCCAGCACATAGCGCAAGGCGGAGTAGTCCTCGATGGCGAAGCCGACCGAGTCGAACAAGGTGACTTCCTCGGTATGCTGGCGACCTGGGGTCTGACCAGTGATGACTTTCCAGAATTCGATAACCGGAGAGTCGGCGGGCATCTGCTGAATTTCCCCTTCAATTCGGCTTTGCGGCTCGTACTCAACCATGACTCGCGCACGCTCCACGATATCCCGGTGCAATTCGGTCTTGCCGGGACAATCGCCGCCCACTGCGTTGAGGTGCATCCCGGGCTCGATCATCTCAGGCGTTAAAATCGTTGCGTAGGCCTTGTCGGCCGTGACCGTGGTCACGATATCGGCACCACGGACCGCTTCGGCGACGCTTTTGGCAACGCTCACCTGTATCGCTGGATAGGCCCGCAGGTTGGCTACCAGCTTCGCCGTTGCCGCAGGATCGATGTCGTAGAGACTGATTTCAGTAATGCCCAGCAGTGTATGAAATGCCAGGGCCTGGAATTCGCTCTGTGAGCCGTTGCCGATGAGTGCCATTCGGCGACTGTCCGGTCGGGCGAGGTAGCGGGCGGCGAGTGCAGAAGTGGCGGCGGTGCGAATGGCGGTAGTCAGTGTCATTTCACTCAGTAAAACCGGCTTGCCGGTATCGACGTCTCCCAGTGCACCAAACGCCATGACCGTCAGCATGCCATTGTGGGTGTTCTTCGGATGTCCGTTGACATATTTGAAGGCGTAGAGCGAGGCATCAGACACCGGCATCAGCTCGATGACACCCTCCGGCGAGTGGTTCGCCAGGCGCGCGCATTTTTCGAAATCCGGCCAGCGTACGTAGTCTTGACGGATGTACTCGGCCATTTCGGTCAGGCACCGAGGCAAGCCTTTTTCCTGGACGAGACGGCTCAGATCATTGACGTCAATGTAACGGGTCATATTGGGTTCCTTTGGGCTTTTTTTTGTGTGCCGGTCTGGACGACCTTGCGCTTTGGCGGCTGAGACTCAGGAGGCGGTCCATGTGTTTGCAACGGACCTATTGTCGAGGCAATGGAGAGAAGATTTCGGCCAATACTGACCCTGGGCACAGCGAGAGAAGTCGAAAAACAGATCACGCACAGCCGAATCGGCCAAGTGACAGTTACTACTCGCACCTCGTTCGCCCGGCTGAAACGCCAAGTGCTTCACGAAGCATCGTTATGCAAATAAAGAACGCCACAAAGACAATCGCATTTCCTGTGCCGCTCCCATTAAGTGGAGAAACAGAGACTTGGAGCAGACGACAGAATCGGCTGTAAAAGTCCGTCGTTCAGCACAGGCACGCTGTTTGAGCGTAGGGATACGACACCAGCACCATCCCGGCAATTGGCATTCTGGCGGTCCATTTCAAGCGCTTGTTGATCGCTGCCTGAGATGGGGTGCAACTCCGACGACTGGCTGCTTCCAGTCGAAAACAACAACAAAAACGGCTGCGGTGAAGACCGCATCGACTCTCTGCCCCTGTCAAAAAGTGTGGTCCGACGCAGGCGCCGGATCGCGATAAATCCAAATAATCCGGGACTCAAGAAGATGAACATCAAATGGCTGACTTTGCCGGCACTCGCTTTGCTGTGCTGCACCACGGGCGCCAGCGCCAAGGAATGGAAGGAGCTGCGATTTGGCGTCAACCCAAGTTACCCACCTTTTGAATCCACCACGGCCGATGGCGGGGTTCAGGGCTTTGGCGTGGATCTGGGCAATGCGATATGTACCGAGTTGAAACTGACCTGTGTGTGGGTCAGCAATGACTTCGACGGGCTGATTCCGGGGCTCAAGGCCGGTAAGTTCGATGCCATCGAATCTTCGATGACCGTTACCGATGCGCGCAAAAAACAGATCGACTTTACCGATCGCCTGTACGCCGGACCGACCGCCATAGTCACCCGCAAAGACTCCGGACTGCTGCCGACCGCCGAATCGCTGCGCGGCAAAACCATCGGTTACATGCAGGGCACGATTCAGGAAACCTACGCCAAGGCCAAACTGGCGCCGGGCGGGGTGAAACTGCGGGCCTATCAGAATCAGGATCAGGTCTATGCCGACCTGGTTTTTGGCCGTCTCGATGCGTCGATCCAGGACAAGCTGCAAGCACAGATGAGCTTCCTGACCTCGCCACAAGGGGCCGAGTTCCAAAACAGCGAAGGCATCAGTGACCCGTTGGTGCCGTCAGAAATCGCCATTGGTGTGCGCAAGGACAACGAAGAGCTCAAAGGCATGCTCAATGCCGCCATCAAGGCCCTGCACGACAAGGGCATCTACGCGCAGATCCAGCAGAAACACTTCGGCGATCTGGACCTCTACAACAACTGATCCCCGCGCCCCGGTCGATGTATTGCAGCGACCGGGGCGCCTCAAGACAGGTGACTGGCGTGAACTCCTTCCTGAATCTGATCGGGGTCGATCTTTCGGCCCTGCAAGGCTATGGCCCATTGTTGCTGCATGGCACCTGGGTCACCCTCAAACTCTCAGCGCTCGCGCTGCTGGTGAGCATGGCGCTGGGGCTGCTCGGCGCGGCGGCCAAACTGTCGCCCCTGAAACTGCTGAATATACCGGCAACCTTTTACACAACGCTGATCCGTGGCGTGCCCGACCTGGTGTTGATGTTGCTGATTTTCTACAGCCTGCAAGGCTGGCTCAGCGCCCTGACCGAGGCCATGGGCTGGCCCTACATGGAAATCGACCCGTTTGTGGCCGGCATCATCACCCTCGGCTTTATCTACGGGGCGTATTTCACCGAGACCTTTCGCGGGGCAATTTTGAGTGTGCCGCGTGGGCAGCAGGAAGCCGCGGCGTGCTTTGGCCTGAACCGTTGGCAGCGCTTTCGTTTCGTGGTGTTCCCGCAAATGATGCGTTTCGCCTTGCCGAGCCTTGGCAACAACTGGCTGGTGCTGCTCAAGGCCACGGCGCTGGTGTCGATCATCGGTTTGTCGGACCTGGTCAAAGTCGCGCAGGAGGCCGGAAAAAGTACGTTCAACATGCTTGATTTCCTGCTGCTGGCCGCCGCGCTTTATCTGCTGATCACCAGTGCTTCGAACTACGTTTTGCGCGTGCTGGAACGGCGCTACAACCAGGGTGTGCGGGGGATGGCGCGATGATCGAGTTGATTGCCGAATACTGGAAACCCTTTCTGTTCAGCGACGGTGAAAGCCTCACCGGATTGGCGATGACCCTGTGGTTGTTGGTGGCGAGTATTGCCATGGGGTTTTTCCTGTCGTTGCCCCTGGCGATCTTGCGTGTCTCGCGCTGGGGTGTTTTGCGTTGGCCGGTTCAGCTGTTTACCTACATTTTTCGCGGCACGCCGTTGTATATCCAGTTGCTGATTTGCTACAGCGGGATCTACGGCATCGCCGTGGTACGTTCGCAGCCTTTGCTCGAAGCGTTTTTCCGCGACGCCATGAATTGCACCTTGTTGGCGTTCACCCTCAACACCTGCGCTTACACCGTGGAAATTTTCGCCGGAGCGATCCGCAGCATTCCCTACGGTGAAATCGAAGCAGCACATGCCTATGGCCTGAGTGGCTGGCGCCTGTATCTGCAACTGATCCTGCCTTCGGCGCTGCGCCGCGCGCTGCCGTACTACAGCAACGAAGTGATCCTGATGTTGCATGCGACATCGGTGGCATTTACCGCAACGATTCCAGACATCCTGAAAATCGCCCGAGACGCCAATGCGGCGACCTTCATGACGTTCCAGGCATTTGGCATTGCCGGTCTGCTGTACCTCGTGCTGTCGTTCGGGCTGGTCGCTGCGTTCCGCCTGGCAGAGAAGCGCTGGCTGAGTTTTCTCGGCCCAGCCCACTAAAATTCCATTTCTACCCAGAGCTGCGCTCGATGAGGGCGCGGCTCCAGGAGTATTCGCATGTACAAACTCACGGTTGAAAATCTGTATAAACGTTTTGGTGACAATGAAGTGCTCAAGGGCGTCTCGTTGAATGCGCGGGCAGGGGACGTGGTGAGCATGATCGGCGCCAGCGGATCGGGTAAAAGCACCATGCTGCGCTGCATCAACTTTCTGGAACGTGCGGACGAAGGCGCCATTGCTCTGGATGGCGAGCGAGTTCTCACCCGTCAGGGCGTTGGCGGCATGCGCGTTGCCAACCCGAAGCAGTTACAGCGTTTGCGCACGCGACTGGCGATGGTGTTCCAGCATTTCAATCTGTGGAGTCACCTGACCGTGCTGGAGAACATCGTGCTGGCGCCGTGTCGAGTCCTGGGCATGAGTCGCAAGGCCGCCGAAGAGAGCGCACGGGCGTATCTGGATAAAGTCGGCCTGCCGCAACGGGTGGCCGATCAGTACCCGGCGTTTCTGTCGGGCGGGCAGCAACAACGGGTAGCGATTGCCCGTGCCCTGGCGGTGGAACCGGAAATCCTGTTGTTCGACGAGCCCACCTCGGCGCTCGACCCGGAACTGGTGGGTGAAGTGCTGAAGGTGATTCAGGCGCTGGCCGAAGAAGGCCGGACCATGTTGATGGTGACCCACGAAATGGGCTTTGCCCGGCAGGTCTCCAGCCAGGTGTTGTTCTTGCATCAGGGCCGGGTTGAGGAGCAGGGTGATGCTACGATACTCGACCGGCCAAACAGTGAACGTTTGCAGCAATTTCTATCGGGTCGTTTGAAGTGAGGCAAGGCGTACATGGCGGATATCCGCGATCTGTCGATCGTGCTTGATCGTATCGATCAGGCAATCATTGAAGTGTTGCGCCACGAAGGGCGCATCACTTATCAAAAGCTTTCCGAGCGCGTGCACCTGACCCCCAGGCCTTGTCTGGAACGAGTGCGCAAGCTGGAACAGCTTGGGGTCATTCGCGGCTATGGCGCGATTCTCGACGAGAAGAAACTGACGCCGGGTTTGTCGTTGCTGGTGCTGGTGGCGTTGTCGAACCAGAGCGGACGCGCGGCGCAAAAGGCCTTCGAGGCCAAGGTTCGGGCCTGCCCGCAGGTGCTGGAATGTCGCCTTATAAGCGGCGCGTTCGACTACAGCCTGCGCATGCGCTGCCGTGATATGGAGCATTACCGGGTGTTGACCGAAGTCTGGTTTGACGACCCGGATTTGCACATCGACAAACTGGTCAGCCACCCGGAACTGGCGATGGTCAAGACCACGATGGAATAGGCACTGTGGGAGCGGGCTTGCTCGCGAAGGCGGTGTGTCAGTCGATATTGATGTTGGATGACACACCGCCTTCGCGAGCAAGCCCGCTCCCACATTTGATTTGTGTTGTTCACCGAATCGGCTGAAGGGGTCAGAATCTTCAGCCGTTTTGATCACCGAAAAAGCCGTTATCAACCGGGTTTTTCCCCCTTTGAAACAGACAATGAGCCTCTCTCGTCCCTCATTGAGTCTGTGCCCATGCAAACCACCAATACGGTTTTAATGATTCGCCCGACACGTTTCTCCTTCAATCAGGACACGGCGGCGAACAACCGTTTCCAGCGTCCGGCAACAGTAACTGAAGACGTTCAACTCAAGGCCCTTGCCGAGTTCGATGGCTATGTCGACGCGTTGCGCCGGCACGGCGTTGAAGTCCTGGTGCATAACGATCGCGAAGCGCCGCACACCCCGGATTCGATCTTCCCCAACAACTGGTGGAGCAGCCACCCGGACGGCACCTTGGTGCTGTACCCGATGCAGGGCCACAACCGGCGTCTGGAACGGGACAAAGGTGTGCTCGACGGGTTGCTGGATGAATATCGGGTCGAGCAGGTGCTGGACCTGTCCAGCCTCGAAGAGCAGGAGGTTTTCCTGGAGGGCACCGGCAGCATGGTCCTGGATCGGCAACAGCAGATCTGCTACGCAGGGTACTCGACCCGCACCCACGCCCGGGCACTGGATCAGTTGGTCAGTCATCTGGGCTATGAGCTGTGTGCGTTCAACGCGGTGGACCGCCAAGGCGTGGCGATTTATCACACCAATGTGATGATGAGTGTCGGCACTCGTCTGGCGGTGGTTTGCCTGGCATCCGTGCCCCAGCCGGGCGAACGTGCGGCGCTGCGTAACCGACTCGAAACCAGCGGCAAACAGGTCATCGCCTTGAACTGGGCGCAACTGGAGTCCTTTGCCGGCAACATGCTGCAAGTGCACAACGCAGCGGGCGAGCCGCTGCTGGTGATGTCGCGCACCGCCTGGCAATCCCTGGACGCCGATCAGCGTCGCTTGATCGAAACTCACACCACGCCGTTGCCGGTGAACATCGACACCATCGAACGCATCGGTGGCGGCAGCGCACGTTGCATGCTGGCCGAGGTGTTCCTGCCCAGGCATTCGTCCACCGAAGAACAAGTGCGATGATCGTCCGCCCGGCAACGACCGCCGGGCGAGATGGTAAGGCGCGTTAGCCGGGGAACTGATCTCCAAACATGGGGTATCCGCCGGCGGAACCTTCGCGTGTCGCCTCGTCCTGGATCACATCCCAGTGTTCGACCATCACCCCGTCTTCGAGGCGCAGGATATCGACAACGACCCAGTTCGCCGGTTGACCGAGTCCGGTAAAGCGACCGTGCAACATGACGAAGTCGCCTTCAGCGACTGCCAGCTGGCATTCATAACGCATATCGGGCGATCCTGCGGCGACCAGCTCGAACAGACCCTCGCGCCCCGGGGGCACATGGGCACTGTGCTGGATATAGGAGGGTGACCAGAAGCGTTCGGCCGCCGCCAGATCCTTGCGATTGAACAGGGTTGCGAAGCCTTCGAGGACGATGGTCTTGTTCTCGGCGGGGGTACGTGAAGTCATGGTCTGATCCTGCTTGCAATGTGAAAGGTAGGCGGCTGCAGGGCCGCCCAATATTGCCTTATGGTCTCAACCGAAAGCCGGTCCGTTTGCGATCATGTCGTTGAAGCCGTTGACCCAGGCATGCTCGTTCGGGCCAGGATTGGCGCGCATGGCATCGGCCGGAGCGACGAGGATTTCGTCCGCACCGCTTTCGAACTGTTTCATCGCTTCTGTAATGAACTGGTCGAGGGGAATGGCGCGTTCTTCCTCGCTGCTGTTGAGCAACTCGGTGCGTACCCACGGTGGTGCGATCTCGACCAGTTGGACGCCGTGTTCGCGCAGCAGGTAGCGCTGTGACAAGGTGTAGGAGTGCAACGCCGCCTTGGTTGCCGAATAGACCGCCGTCACGGCCATTGGCACGAAGCCGAGCACCGAGGAGACGTTGACGATGACCGCATCCGGTTTGGCCTTCAGATGCTCGACCAGCGCCGAAGTCATGCGGATCGGACCCAGCAGGTTTGTGGTGACAGTCAAGAGGGCAAGCTCATCGTCCACCGGACCTTCGGCATGATCGAGCAGCATGATGCCGGCATTATTGATCAACACGTTGAGCTCAGGGTAATGGGCGGTGAGGTGCTGCGCTGCTGCCTGGATGCTGGCCGTGTCGTTGATGTCGAGCTCGATGGCTGCCATGCCGGGGTTGGCGTCGAGCGTCTGCTGCAGTCGATCCTTGCGCCGTCCGGAGATGATCACTTTATTGCCAAGCTTGTGGAAGGCTTCCGCCAGGCCTTGACCGATGCCGGAGCCGCCGCCAGTGATGAAGATCGTATTGCCAGTCATGCGCATGAGGAATTTCCTTGAACGATAAAGTCAGGGCGTCCGCCACGCTGCCAGGCCGATCAGCTCGACCGCTGCGTCGCGGGGTATGGCGCTAAACTGGCAGCTTCGGCGGGATCGGAGTAGACGCTGTGGCTGGCTATCTTCTATGCGTCGGATGCATAGGCACCGCCGGCATCGTCAAGCAGGCTGGCGACAAGATGTTCGATCAGGGCGCGGCCGGCCCTGCGGGTACGCGAGCCGTGGGGGAAGTAGGCATGAACCGGGACGGATTCGGTTTCCCAATCGGTGAGCAGGGTGACGAGTTCACCGCTTTCAAGCTCCCGCCGACACGCCCAGGCCGTTGTCGATGTAATCCCTAAACCGGCAGTTGCCGCCGCGACAGCACCTTCGTTTTCATCGGTCGAGAAGTGCGCTTCGAGCTGAATCGTCCTGGTCTCGCCGTCGCGTTTGAACATCCACCCGCTCGGGACCGTCGAGGCTGGACCGGCGATGATTCGATGGGATTGCAGGTCCTCAGGCGTAGTCGGCTCCCCGGCGGCGCGCAAGTAGGAGGGTGAGGCGAGGATAAATCTGGAGATCGTCATGATCTGACGGCTCGTTGCACTGGAATCAATCAGCCGTCCCAACCTTATTGCTACATCGATATTTTCGCGCACCAGATCCTGCCAATGATCGGCGAGCAGGACCTGGATATGCAGGTTGGGGTGTATCGCTGCGAACGGCGCTATACGCGGAATGATTTCCCGTACGCCGATGCTCGTTGGCATGCTGATCCGCACCACGCCTCGCAGCTCCTGGCCGCCGCGAACGCTTTGCTCTGCTTCTTCCACCGCGACGAGGATGGGTTCCATGCGCGAGAGAAAATCCGCCCCTGCCTCAGTCGGTATGACAGCACGTGTCGATCTCGCCAGCAGCAGGGTGCCAAGATCGGCTTCGAGCTCGGCCACAATCCTGGAGACCTGGGATTGAGAAAGACCCACTTCGCGTGCCGCGGCCGAAAAGCTGCCCAGTCGCGCCACCCTTGTGAAAAGCCTGTAGGAGAAAAGGTCTTTCATGCGTTAGCTCCATCCAACAGCCAGCATGCACCTTGAGTCCGCTGGTAGAAGCTACGCTGAAACGGGGCAGTAAGCTGGCGCATCGCTGCTTGGGTGATTGATTTTTTGCGGGGAGGCAGCTGGGGCACTGTGGCCCCAGTTACCAGTGGCGAAAATTATCACGCAACTTCAGTGTGGAAAGGATAGTCCGTGTAACCCACTTCCGTGCCGCCGAAGAACGACTCGCGGTCGTACGGGTTCAGCGGCCAGCCGTTGCGCAGGCGCTCTGGCAAGTCAGGGTTGGCGATGAAGTGGCGGCCGAACGCGACCAGGTCTGCATCGCCGGCCTCGAGGATCGCGTTGGCCGATTCACCGGAGAAACCGCCCGCCGCGATAAGGGTGCCCTTGTAGTGCTGGCGGATGAGTTGAGACGCCACCGGATTCTGGTCCCGGCGCTCGTCTTCGATGAGACCCAGGATGCGTGGCTCGATCAGGTGCAGATAGGCGAGGTCCAGCTTGTTCAGTTCGCGCGCGACATAGGTGAACAGGCCAATGGGGTCGCTGTCGGACATATCGCCGAAATTGCCGCTCGGCCCCAGACGCACCGCCACCCGATTGCTGCCCCAGACAGAGATCACCGCCTCTACCGCTTCCAGCAGGAACCGGCTGCGGTTCTCGAACGAGCCACCGTAGATATCCGTACGTTTGTTGCTGCCGTCCTGCAGGAATTGATCGAACAGGTAGCCGTTGGCCGAGTGAATCTCCACGCCGTCGAATCCGGCAGCGATACCGCGTTCGGCCGCGGCGCGGAAGCTGTCCACCAGCCCGTGGATGTCAGCGATGGTCAGTTCGCGCGCCGGGCTGGCGGGGGTCCAGCCAGTCTCGGTGAAGGCGAGGCCGCCGTGGTCAACGACGGAAGGGGCCACTGGCTGGCCGCCGTCCGGCTGCAAGAGGCTATTGGACTGGCGCCCCGCATGATAGAGCTGCAGAAAGATTGTACCGCCCTTGGCATGAACGGCGTCAGTCACGAGCTTCCAGCCGGCGATTTGGCTATCGTCATACAAGCCGGGAGCACCGAGGTATCCGTTACCATTGGCGGCGGCGATAGTGGCTTCGCCGATCAGCAGGCCACCGGCGGTGGTACGTTGGGCGTAGTACTCGGCCATCAGCGGGCCAGGGATGTCGCCCGGCTCGGCACGCATGCGGGTCAGTGGCGCCAGAACGACGCGATGGGAAATCTGGTGTGGGCCTATCTGGATGCTCGTGTGCAGTTTGGACATGACATCGATACCTATCAGTGGTGGGATGGGCGCAATGTAGGCGTAAAATTCGCGGAGAAAAATATCCCGCGATGCCGAACATTTCGGATGTTTTTTCCGTAATCCCGCCCTGTTGGTGGGGTTCTACCGGAGCAGGCAGGAAAAGTGATGGAAAGTCTGAATGGCATCTCAACGTTCGTGCAGGTTGCCGAAACGCGCAGCTTTACCGAGTCCGCCCGGCAGTTGGGGGTGTCGTCCTCGACCGTGGGCAAAACCATTGCCCGGATGGAGGAACGCTTGCATGTGCGGCTGTTTCATCGCAGCACACGCAGCGTCACGCTGACGGCCGAGGGGACGCTGTTCCTTGAGCGCTGCCGCCGCATCCTCAGTGAGCTCACCGCTGCCGAATCCGAGCTGTCAGGCCTGGCTGGCAGTCCACGTGGACGGCTTCGGGTGGGCACGCCTCTACTCGGCGACCTGATGATGCCGGCCTTTGACGGGTTCATGGAGCGGTATCCGGAAGTCGAACTGGATATCGATTTTTGCGACCGCATGGTCGATGTGATCGAGGAGGGGTTCGACGCGGTGATTCGCACCGGCGAGCAAACCGATTCTCGCTTGACCGCGCGCCGCCTGGGTTCCTGCGCACATGTGCTGGTGGCGTCGCCGACGTATCTCAAGCGGCATGGTGTACCCACTTATCCGCGTGAACTGGAACGCCATTCATGCCTGCAGCACAAATTCCCCGCAACGGGAAAGCTGGAACGTTGGCCGCTGCGGCTCGAACCCTCCGAGGCTGAACTGGTGCTGCCCGCCACGATGACGTCGAACACAATCGAGCCTCTTGCTTACGCCGCGATTCAGGGCAGGGGGGTTGCCTTTCTGCCGGCTTTCCTGGTGCGCGAAGCGCTGGAAAGCGGCCAGCTGGTCACAGTGCTGGACGATTACATTGACCGCGAAGTCGTCTTCTGGATGCTGTGGTCAGCCAGCCGTTATGCCTCACCCAAGTTGCGCGTTTTCATTGACTACATGAGTGCGCACTTGCGCATCTGATCGCTTACGCCTGCAGCTTCAGGCGCACGCCGTCACGGTTGGAGATTTCGATGGCATCGATCAATTCGTGCATGCGCAGGGCATCCGCCATGGTCGGTGCAACGTGGGTACCGTCGCGCACATCCCTGGCGTAGGCGGCATACAAATTGGCCAGTTCCTGCTGGCTGCCGCCCAGGTCATTCTCCGGCAGCCAGTTGTAGCTCGACGGCACAGTGAGCGTGTGCATGGGTTGCGAGTCGCCCTGGGCCGCTTCAATAGTATTGAAGTGGTCGCCAAAACTGGTGGTGTTCCAGATCTTGAGATCGCCTCGGGTGCCGGTCAGGTCCAGCTGCATGCCATAGTTGTTGCGTTTCCCTGCTTCGATATGGACCGTCAGCACAGCGCCGTTGGAGAAGGTACCGTTGACCAGAATCTGGTCGGCCGTTGTGTGTTTCAGTACTTCACCTGTCTCGATCAGCGTCACTTCCGGGAACTGGTTGACGGTCAGTGCGCTGATGCTCTCCGGATGGCCCAGCATGCTGAACACCGCATCGAAATAGTGACCGCCATAAATGGAAAGCAGGCTGGAGAAGTTCTCCGGCGGGATGGTGAAGTGCAGGGCGGCCATGCGTTCGCGCTGGAAGTATTCGACGCTGACATGCAGCCGTACTGAACGAAGTTCCCCGATGTAGCCATCCTTTAACAGGTCGCGTACGTAGCGATAGTCCGGATTCAGTCGTCGCTGCAATCCGACGATGTGCCGAACGCCAGCCTTCTCGGCAAGCGCCATCAGTTCCTGCGACACGGCCTTGCTGGGAGTCAGCGGCCATTCGCAGTACACATCTTTGCCAGCTGCGATGGCTGCCCGTACGGTGGCCTCGTGCTGTGGTGCCGTGTTAAGCACGATCACCAGATCCACTTCCGGATGGTTGACCAGTGCCTCCACGGTATCGAGTGCAAAGCGGATGCCGTGGCGATCTGCCAACTCGGCGGCTTTATCCGGATTGCGACTGTGGACTGCCGTCAGCTCATAGTCGGGAAGCAACTGGAGGGCAGGCAAGTGACCGTACTCGGCCCAATTACCGACGCCAATGAGACCCACTCGAATTTTGGATGACATGGTCATGGAAGCTCCTGAACCTGGCTTGAAGGGAAAGGTTGCGCTGCTGGGCGGCGGCCGAACCGAGCGACAAGGGTTGTTTGTCGGCCGGGATAAAAAGCCCAGTCACCGAGTGTAGGAAGAGATGCAGTCGGGAAAAATGCGCTAGAGATCCGAACACTTCGGACGCTGGTGTCCGGAATACTCCGCATCAGGGCGACAGGCTACGCGCGGAGTTTGGCCGGAACCCATGATCGATGATCACGCACACACTGAGTTCGCGGGAGGCTCACGGCTCATGACAAGCCAAGAGGCTGTAATCGCCCCAAAGCCGACTGTGATGACAGGCGGCTTTGGAATTGAAACGATTATGTAAGCGGTTTTTTGCGTTCGCCGACGCGATGACCAGCCGTTTGATAGGCGACGCTAGCCTTTGCCTCCGCTGCTGCCACTACTACTGCCACTGCCACTGCCACTGCTACTTCCTTGGTCATTGTTGAACTTGACCTGAGGCCCGACGCCATCCCCCGTACGGAATGTCGGTAACGCCACCGAGGCCACGAATTTCACGCCGTCCCAACTGGGCAAGGGTGTGGGCATCAACTGGAACTGGCCCGGATGCTCAGAGTCCCAGCGCAGCAGCATCGACGTGTCTTCATGCTGGGTGTTGTGGCAGTGCTCCATGTAGGTACCGGCAAACTCACGGATACGTATGGCCATTTCGACATTGTCGAGGCTCTCAGGATGGCGGCCTACATTGTAGATATCTTTGCGTGCGCCTTTTTCCCATTCTGGTGGCGGTTTGCCGCCTCGAGTGAGAATGATCCCTTCCTCGAAGTGCACATGCACCGGGTGAGTCCAGCCATTGCCGCCGTTCTGGATCTTCCAGATTTCCAGCGTGCCTTCCCCCTTGAACCCTGCCGGTGTCGGGCCAGTGGCCAGTTGTGGCGCGGCTGAAATCCGGCGCGGGTCCATGGGGAAGCCTTCACCGCCATCGGTCTTGATCGTCCAGGGCGTCTCATCGGTGCCGTTGGAGCGGCCAAAGATAAAGGTGCGGTGCCGCGCCTGGGCAAGCCGCGCGATATCGGCAGGGTCATCACGGTGCAAGGGCAGGGGGATCATGAACCTGCCCTCGGGCTTGCCAGGCTTGGCGGGCTCGTAGTCGACCGGATTCAGGCTGACATCCTGGCCGGTGTAAGGCTGGACGTTCAGTTGCAGGAACAGGCCCACGCCCGGGTCACCGTTGACCCACTGTGGCCCGTGGCTGGTTTGCCTGACAACGGGCAGGTACTTCCCGGAGAGTACATCCGCCAATGGAATGTCACGTTCGGGACGCTTGCCGTTTTCATGCTCCTCGATGTTGACGAAGAAAATCTTGTCGCCCAGCTTGATGCCGTTTTTCGCGAAGTCGATGACGATGTCATAGCGTTCGGAAATGCCTTGTATCGGCAGAATGGCATTGTGGTCCTGTGTGTCGCCGTCACCATCGAGGTCCAGGCTGCCATCGAACGGCACCGCGTGCTCCATGATGTTGCCGTCGTTGGCAATCATGTGGAACGGCACCCGGTTATAGGAAACCCCAGAGCCGTTCGGGCCAGGAAACTCGCCACCATTGCCATTGACCTGACGCACCACTGCCAGCTTGAAGTAGCGAGAAACCGATCCGTTGAGAATGCGGAAACGGTAGCGGCGGGCACGTACATCCAGGAAGGGCTTGTACTCCCAGTTGGTCAGCACCTGGTCACCGAGAAAACCGTCGGTGTTGAAGGGGTTGAACCACAACTGGCCGGTCTGGTCCCAGGCCTTGTCGGCGATCGTCAAATTGACGTCATAGTCGCGGTTACCCCAGCCCAGACCCGAACCGCTGGGCAAGCGCAGGTTGACCCCGTCGTCGACCGACTCGTTGCCACGGTCCACGGCGCTGTAGTAGTTCATCATCGTCGCATTGCCCTTGTAGACATTCTGCGCGGTGAAATCGAGCATGTGGTCGTGGAACCAGTGGCTGCTCATGGTTTCGCGCCAGTCGCCACGGATCTTGATGGTGCCGTTGTTGCAGGTCTTGAAGCCGGGGGTGGCGTCGTTGACGAACAGGATTTCACCGGGGTCGCACGGGAACGCTGCCCGAGCGTCCTCAGCAGTGGTATTGATGCTGTCGTAACCGGCCAACTGGATCGGCCAGCGATAGTCGTAGTACTGGCCCGGGAAGAAGAACGCGTTGGCAAAGCCGTCGCTTTCCGCGGGCGAGTGGCCGTTATGCTCATGGGTGCTGATGGTGTGCAGGCCAAAGCCCCGGTTGGCCGATGGGTCAATGGGCAATGCATCGTAATGACGCATCAGCATCGCCTGGCCATAGCGTACTTGAAGCAGTTTGGGCGGAAAGGTGCCGTCGAATGTCCACAACGCATTGTGGTCCTGGACAGGGAAGTTGGGGTGAAACTGCACTTGAATGCCTTTGGTTGTGCCCTCGTTGACCGGGTTGCCATTGGTGTTGTGGTAGAGCCCGCCTGGCGCAAATTCCCCCACGGCGTAGTTATGTCGTTGCATACGATCACGCAAGCCGCTGTTGACGTGCGCGCCGGCTTGCACCGTCTTGAAGGCGTCGCGCGGGAGAAACTCATTGAAACGCTGGTGTGACCAGCCTTTTCCCGGCGGCCGGCCTTCTGCGGGCGAATCGACCCGGCGGTTGAGGAATAGCTCGATTTGCGCCTTCCAGGGGTTGCGGTCCAGGACATTGGAGAACTCTGTCGGGAAGGGCGTCAGTGCCGGCTGCCTGAGAAAGGCGTCCAGCGCATCCGGCGACGGGCCGCTACGCGCCACGTTCAATGGATCTTGCGCGGGGGCGGGGCCCACCGTCGGAACGGGAAACGGCACGGGTGATGGCGGGTCGGTCGGATCCAGTTTGTTCGAGCCGAACTCCTCGAAAAGCTCAAGCTTCTGGGTGAACGGTTGAACCCCGAACACCGGGCTGGCATTGCCGTTAGTGGGGATGTTGAAGCTGGGTTGCAGATTGGGTGGCAGCACATTGTCGACCAAGGGGGTCTTGCGGTTACCGGTCACGCCATTGGGTAAGTCGAAGGCCCCGACGTTGGCGGGAGGCAGCTTGAGCAAGTCCCGCAATGCGGCATCGGGGTCGGCGGGCGGATTGGTGAACGCCGATGGGTCGGTAGGAGGCGGTGGATCGGTGTTGTCGAGGGGGACTGCCTGGGTCTGGGAAAAGCCCAGCCCCAACATGATCACGGCAGCAGAGATACTCAGCGCCAGCCTGGTTTTGAACAATGGACTAGGTTTCGACCTTTCGGTATCTAGTTTCATCGCAAACACCTCTGACGGGTTCCTCGGAGCGCGTGGCAATACAGGGGCAACGAGCCACTGCTCCTGGCCGGGCTGGCGAAACGATTGATTTCGGGCCGGGAAGGGAACGACGCAACTTCCCTGCCAAAAGTGACAGGAAGTGACCAGTGGCTCTACGCCATGCCCCCCTTGTCTGCTGGCTTTGAGCAGGCGCATGAGAAACCGGGGTGAAAGCCCCGATGACGGGGAGTATCCCCCAATACAGGGTGCAATTGTGGGGGGGCGCTTTAGTGGCCTGTGTCAGCCGCTGGCTGACGAGAAGGGCTTGTTTCATGCTCTGATCGCTTCGAGCAATCCTTGAATACCCAAGTTACTCATCATTCGCGTGAGGTTGTAGCCGACCATTCCGGTGCCTCGGCCGCTCTTGGCCGTTGAGCGTGCATCGGGAGCGGTGAGGGGAGTTTGTTGGTCGGGGTTTTCCTGCAACCTTGCTTCTTCGGCGCCGTGGGGGCACTCGATGTGCCAGAACACGTCTTCCTCTGGGCCGTGTGGGCGTGCGCGCATTGCTCTACTTCGAAGTGGTGTCCACCCTGGCCCTAATGCCAGTCAGTCAAACGGTAATGCGATCTGTAGCAGCTGCCGAGCCCGCGAGGCTGCGTTCGGCTGCGAAGCAGTCGTAAAATCAGTCGTTGCG
>NZ_AKJM01000073.1 GCF_000282335.1 Pseudomonas sp. GM48 | reverse complement strand
GCCGAACGCAGCCTCGCGGGCTCGGCAGCTGCTACAAAGGGTGTCGCGGCTGAAATTGCTTAACTGACTGGCATTAGTCACAAGCCCCCCTATTTCTGGCGTTTACCACCGCCATCACAAAGGAAGAACTCTGTCCTGAATGACCCGTTTCATAACGAGGGTCGAGGTCAACCGTTGTACGTTGGGTAAGGTCGAAAGGCTCTCATCGTATAGCTGAGCTGTTGGAAGGCTGGCAAACCCTGAGTGATGACGCGCAGCGGGTAGTCCGGCTCCCCGAACACCCCTTGGGCATCGACCACTTGCGGGATCTCCAGGAGCGCCGTCTCGAAAGTTTCGACAGCTTGCGCAATGGGGATGAGTCTCGCGTTCAAACGACCGGTGTATGCGGGAGAACAGATCACTTGCCACTGGCTCATCGCTGACATCGATGAACGCGGTCAAGCAAAAGCCGACATCAGAATACTCAACGCAGAGGGAATCATAGTGCTGGAGGCGACTACGACCTGAGTGCTACCCGGAACTGAAGAACGTGAATGCCTTAAACAGATGATTGCTGGCAGAGATCCCGCCAACGGTGCTGCCGGATCCCCCAGTTGATAGCCTGGAATCGATGGCAAGCAGTTTGTAGGCTTATTTCAATGCATGATGGGGGGGTATTGCGAAGCGAGAGCCAGAACAGGCCCTCGCTGTTTGCAGTCAAACTCAGCGCTTGAGTTTGCGCTTGTTGCGGTATTGGTCGATGACCACCGCGACCACAATGATCAAACCTTTGATGATGTCCTGGATGTAGGCATCGACCCCGACGAAGGTGAATCCGCTGGCCATCACCCCAAGGATCAGTGCACCGATGACCGTGCCGGTGATGCGCCCCACCCCGCCCGCCAGGCTGGTACCGCCGATGACCGCGGCGGCAATCGCATCCAGTTCATAGGACATGCCCATCCCGGCCTGCCCGGTGGCGGCACGGGCCGAAGCCACCACGCCCGCCAGTCCCGCCAGCAACCCGGCGATGCTGTAGACAATGACCAGATGGCGTTTGACGTTAATACCGGACGTACGCGCCGCCTGCATGTTGCCGCCAATGGCGTAGGTGTATTTTCCGTACTTGGTGTAACGCAGCGCGATATGGAAGATCACCGCCACCACCAGAAAAATGATCACCGGCATCGCGCCGTGACCGATGGCCGTGTAGGAATCCGATAGCATGCTCACCGGCTGGCCTTCGGTGTAGTACCGTGCCAGGCCACGGGCCGAGACCATCATGCCCAAGGTAGCAATGAACGGTGGTATCCCGGTGATCGCAATGATGCTGCCGTTGATTGCCCCCGCCAGCAGCCCGACGCCGAGCCCGACAATCACTGGAATCCACACCGGCAAATCAGTCAGGGACGGGAACACCGCACGGGCGAAGTCCGAGGTCTGAGCCAGGCTGGCGGCAATCATTGCCGACAACGCCAGCACCGAGCCTGAGGAGAGGTCGATGCCAGTGGTGATGATCACCTGGGTCACGCCGATGGCCAGCAGGCCGATTATCGACACTTGCAGGATCATCAGCACCAGGCGTTGAGAGTTCATCAGGAAGCTCTGGTCGCGCACGATCCAGCCGAACACCTCGAACACCAGGCCGATGCCGATCAGCACCAGGAAAATACTCAGTTCAGTCGGAAAGCGCCGGCGACTCTTGACCGGTGCCGTTGCCGGTTTGTTTTCCAGTATCGCGTTCATAACCACTCACCCTTCAAATGAAATCCATGTGGCGAGGGAGCTTGCTCCCGCTCGAGTGCGCAGCGCTCGCCAGTTCGACGGTAAATCCGAGACCTTGGGGCCGCTTCGCAGCCCAGCGGGAGCAAGCTCCCTCGCCACAGAAACTGTGTTCATCCTTGCATTAGTGAACCGCGGACATGCCCGAGGCCAGTTGCATCACTCGCTCCTGAGTCGCTTCACTGCGGTCGAGGGTACCCATCAGGTCGCCCTCGTGCATGACCATGACCCGATCACTCATGCCGAGTACTTCCGGCAGCTCCGAGGAAATCATGATCACCGCCATGCCTTCGCTGGCGAGGTAGGAGATAAGCCGGTAGATCTCGGCCTTGGCGCCGACATCGATGCCGCGAGTCGGCTCGTCGAGAATCAGGATTCGTGGATTGGTCATCAGCCAGCGCGCCAACAATGCCTTCTGCTGATTACCGCCTGAAAGCGTGTCGATGCATTGCTCGAGCGACGGGGTTTTCACCCGCAGCTTCTTGCACATGTCTTCGCACAGGGCGCGCAGGGCTTTTTGCTGGATGAAACCGTGGCCGGCGAAGTGCGGCAGCACCGCCATTTCCATGTTCTCCAGCACCGACAGACACGGGAACAGGCCGCTGAGCTTGCGATCCTCGGTCAACAGGGCGAAGCCCTTCTCGATGGCCATGTGCGGATCGGTAATGCGCACCACTTCACCGTCGAGGCGAATCTCGCCACCGTCGCTCGGGGTGATGCCAAAGATCGCCTCGGCGACGTTAGTCCGCCCCGAGCCCATCAACCCGGCAATGCCGAGGATCTCGCCGGAATGCAGATCGAAGGACACGTCCTTGAAAATGCCATCGAGCTTGAGGTCGCGCACCGACAGCAGCAGCTCGCCGATCGGCGTCTCGCGCACCGGGAACAACTGGCTAAGTTCACGCCCGACCATCATCGAAATCAGGCTGTCGCCGTCCATGCTGTCGGCCCGTTGCAGGCCGATGTAGGCGCCGTCGCGGAACACTGCCACTTCGTCGGCGATGCTGAACACTTCATTCATTTTGTGGGTGATGTAGATGATGCCTTTGCCCTGGCTCTTGAGGTCGGCAATGATCGAAAACAGGTGGGCGACTTCCTTGTCGGTGATGGCCGAGGTCGGTTCGTCCATGATCAGGATGTCGGAATCGTAGGACACCGCCTTGGCAATCTCGACCATCTGCCGTTCGGCGATGCTCAGGTTGCCGACCTGTTCTTCCGGATCAAGGTTGATGCGTAGGCGCTCCAACAGCTTCGCCGTGCAACGGTGCATTTCCCGATGGTCGATCATGTGGAAACCGTTGAGCTGCTCACGGCCGATCCAGATGTTCTCGGCGATGCTCATGTGCGGCATCAGGTTGAGCTCCTGATGGATCATCGCGATCCCGGCCTGCAGCGCCGCCAGGGGCGTTTCGAAGACCACCGGCTTGCCCCGCAGGCGCAGTTCGCCGGCGTCCGGCTGGTAGATGCCGGCGATGATTTTCATCAAGGTGGATTTGCCCGCGCCGTTCTCGCCCATCAGGGCCAACACGGAACCGGGGCGTACCCGCAGCTGTACGTCGGACAAGGCCACCACCCCGGGGAAACCCTTGCTGACGTTGACGATTTCCAACAGGTACGGCTCATCGACAGGTGTTGCGGTTGGCTGGACACCCATCAACGGGGTGCTCGAAGCAGTCGCTGAAGCGAACATGATCAGGTACTCCATCAGCAAGGTCGCAGTTGCCACCTTGCGTGTTTATTGTTGTTATTGAACGGACGGACTATTTGAACTGGTCAACGTTTTGCAGCGTGATCAAGCGATACGGCACCCACACGGCCGGTTCGACCGGCTCGTTTTTGGCCATTTTCACTGCCGTCTCGATCGAACCGTCTGCCTGCCCCTTGGCGTCCTGGAACACCGAGACGACCAGAGAGCCCTTCTTCACCGCGTTCAAACCGTCAGGCGTACCGTCGACACCGGCGATCAGGATGCTGCCCTTTTCCACTCCGGCCTGTTGCAGGGCCATCGCGGCGCCAATCGCCATCTCGTCGTTGTTGGAGACGACCGCGTCGAACTTGCGGCCCTGGGTCAGCCAGTCGTTGACCAGGGTCATGCCCTTGTCCCTCAACCAGATGCCTGTTTGCTCTTGCTCGATCTTGATGTTCGGGTATTTGGCCAAGACCTCTTTGACACCCTTGGTACGGTTGGTGGTGGAGTTGTTCGCCAGGTCGCCCAGCAGGATCACGATGTCACCCTTGCCACCCATTTTGTCGGCCAGGTATTGCATCTGCATCTGACCGGCTTCCAGATCGTTGGAGGCGACAGTGACCACGCCTTTGGGCAGGTTCAGGTCATCGGGACGGCGGTTGACGTACACCAGCGGAATGCCGGCCTTGACCGCCGATTCGGTGATTTTTTTGGTGGCGGCGGTATCCACAGGGTTGACTACAATGGCGTCGACCTTCTGACTGATGAAGCTTTCTACCTGGCTCAACTGCCTGACCACGTCGCTGCGCGCGTCTTCGAACTGTAGCTTGACGCCATCGGGATAGGACTTGGCTTTGGTGTCCATGGACTGACGCAGGTAGGTCAGCCAGGTGTCATCGAACTGCGACATGCTGACGCCGATCTTCATGTCAGCGAGTGCAGCGCCGCTGGCGAACATCAGGGACAAGGCGAGTGAGGCGAAACGGATCTTGGTCTTCATGAAAAGTCTTTCTCCACATTCTTGTTGGTTTTATGGATAAGGCGTGACGATTTTCAGTAAGCGGACAAGCGGGAAAAGAGTTGGAACCGGGTGCGAGGCAGCTCGCTGGAAATGACTTTATTGGAAAATATTTTCCACATCAACTCATTTTAGAATTTTATTCTGATTTTGTTCCATGACTCTCGAACGGGGTCAATTGCACCACTTGATGGCGCTCGAAACTCAGTCGCGCAGCGTCTAGCACGCGGGTAGTCGCCAGTGCATCACGGGCCTCCACAGGCAGTGGGCCACCGCTCTGCAATGCGGCTTGCAGCTGTAAATAGAACTGATTCCAGCAACCGCGCTCGGAGGGAACCCTTTCGCGCTCCTCGCCCTGTTCGAACCAGCCCCAGCGGCGATGCTCTTCCACGCCCCAGCGTTCACCTTCGGATTTCGGTGTGAGCCCGGCGAGAGCCAACGCCTCCTGCCCGTCCAGACCGTCGACGCTGTAGCAGCCCCGAGTGCCGGTCACACGAAAGCGCGGGCCGGGGGTGTTTTGCAGGCAACTGCCGCCCAGGTGCGAGGTCACGCCGTTGGCATGGGTCAGGGACATGAAGAAGCCGTTGTCGAAGGACTGGCCTTTTTCGAGGTAATCCAGCTCGGCGTAAACCCGGATGACGGGGCCGAACAACAGCAGCGCCTGATCCACCAGATGGCTGCCCAGATCCCGCAGGAAACCACCGCCACTGCCGTTGTTCACCGACTGTGGCGAATAACGCTCGATCCGCGATTCAAAACGGGTGACCTGGCCCAGCGCCCCGGACTCGATGAGTTTGCGCACCGTGAGGAAGTCCGAGTCCCAGCGCCGGTTCTGGTAGACGCTCAGTTGCACACCCTGGCGCTCGGCCATGGTGATCAGGGTTTGCGCCTGTTGCGCGTCAGCGGCGAACGGCTTGTCGCTGACCACTGCCACATTGTGTTCGATAGCGTCGAGCACCAGCGCCGGGCGGCCTTTGAGCGGTGTGGACACTACCAGCACATCGACCCCGATTTCGACCAGTTGACCGATGCTGTCGAAGGCCGGCACGCCGGGGTGTTCTGCCGCCAGCAACTGGCGCCGCTCCGTTGAACGGGTAACCACACCAACGAAGGTCGCACCCGGCAAACTGCTGATCAGTGGAGCATGGAAAAACCGGCCGCCATGGCCGTATCCGACAAGTCCGATGCGCATGAAAACATTCTCCTTATAGTTAATTACCGGATATACACGGACCTTGTGGGAGCGGGCTTGCTCGCGAAGGCAATATGTCAGGCGACATCAATGTTGAATGTGCCGCCGTCTTCGCGAGCAAGCCCGCTCCCACAGGTTTTGTGTAAGGTCGGTTATTGGCAGAGTTCGCGGGTCACGCGTTCGAGCATCATCCGGTTGGACTCGTCCGGCCGGTCCTCCCAGGCGAACACCGAGACGGTGGCGATGCCATCGAACTTGATCTCGCGCAAGGTGCCGAAGAACGCGTCCCAATTGACCTCGCCCTGGCCGATGTCCAGATGCTGGTGCACGGTGGCGGTGACGCCCGGCGGGTTGACGATGTAGCGCAAGCCCGAAGACGCCTTGTGGTTGTAGGTGTCGGCGATGATCAGGTGGCTTAGCTTGGAGCCGGCGTACTTGAGCATCGAGGCGATGTCGCCGACGCCATCGTCATAGAAGAAGGTGTGCGGCGCCGCGTAGAGGTAGTTGATCCAGTCGCGATCCAGTCCGCGAATGATGTCCACCGACTCGTTGTTGCGCTCGCAGAAATCGTAAGGGTGCGCCTGGATGTCGAGTTTGATGCCTTCGCGTTCGAACTCCGGAATCAGTTCATCCATGGAGCGCATGAACTGGTTCTCGCACACCAGCGGGTTGTCCGACTGGCCGGTGAACTCGGTGTTGACTAGCTGGCAGTCCATCTCCACGGCAATCTGGATCGCGCGCTTCCAGTTGCGGACGGCGGCCATGCGCAGGCCTTCGTCGGCGGCGGCCCAGTGGTACATCGGTAATAAGGACGAGAGTTTGACCCCGGTATCGCTCAGGGCTTTGCGAAACTCCTTGATCCGCGCCTTGTCGACCCGCGGGGCTTTGTAGAACGGCAGGAAATCCTCCCGGGGCGACAACTCGATGTGTTCGTAGCCGAGTTCGGCGACTTTGTCGACCATCTTGCCCAGGGACAGGGTGCGGTACATGTAGGGATCTAGTGCGATACGCATATTGTTGTTCTCCTTAACCAGGACCCAAGCTCGGACACCAATCCTGTGGGAGCGGGCTTGCTCGCGAAAGCGGTGTGTCAGGCAACATTGATGCTGACTGTGTAACCGTCTTCGCGAGCAAGCCCGCTCCCACATTGGGTACGGATTAACCGTAGAAGTGTGGGCGCTCTGGCAGGCCGACTTTTACGATCTGCCCGCTGTTCTGCGCCTCGATGCACGCATCGGCCGCCACCGCCGCTGCGAAACCATCCCATGCCGAAGGCCCGCCAACCTGCCCGGCGCGCACGCCGTCTATGAACGCCTGTAGCTCAACGTCATACGCCGCGATGAACCGGTCCTTCCAGTCCATCAGAATCGCATTGGACAACTTCGCGCCGCTGCGCAACTGCACCTGGGACGGTTCCGGCAGTTTGGCGATGCCGGTCTCCCCCACCACTTCGCACTGGATGTCGTAGCCGTACTGGCAGTTGACGAACACTTCCACATCGATGCGCGTGCCCTTGGCGGTTTCCAGCAACACGATCTGCGGGTCTTTCAAATGGGCGTGGGCCTTGCTGGTCTTGCGCGGGAACACCACCTGTACCGATACGTAGTCGTCATCGAGCAACCAGCGCAGCACATCCAGCTCATGGATCAGGGTGTCGGTGATCGCCATGTCGGTCTTGTAGTTCTCGCCCACGGTCGGGTTGCGGTGGGCGCAATGCAGCATCAACGGCTCGCCGATCTGGCCGCTGTCGATCACTGACTTCAGCGCCCGATAACCCTCGTCGTACGGACGCATGAAACCGACCTGTACCAGCCGCTTGCCGTGAGCCACTTCGGCTTCGACGATCTTGCGGCAGCCTTCGGCAGTGACCGCCAGTGGCTTCTCGCAGAACACCGGCTTACCGGCGGCAATCGCTGCCAGCACGAACTCTTCGTGGCTCGGCCCCCAGGAGGTAACGAGGATTGCCTCGACTTCCGGTGCATTGATCAGGGCGTGACCGTCGGGATAGACCTCGGCGGTCAGCTTGAGATCGGAAACGACCTTGGCCGCTTGCTGCAAATTGATGTCGGTAACCGCGACGACCTGGCTGTTGAGCAAGGTCTGGCTGCAACGACGAATGTGGTCCTGGCCGATGGCCCCGGTGCCGATGACGCCAACCCGCAACGAATTAGAGAGCAAAGACATATAACAACTCCTGTTTATTGGTTTCAGGGCAATCAGTATTGACGGGCCTTGGCCAGTCGTTCGTTCAGGGTCTTGGCCACCGCATCGGTACAGGCACTGGTGGAAACCTGCGCCACACCGACCCGCCACCACGACAGGTATTTGTGAATCATTGTCTTGGGCAAAACCTTGATATCGATCAGCGTCGAAACCGTCTGCAAGCGCGCATCCGCCAGTGCAGCCTTCAGCTCTTCAACGGTGTTCACTTTGTAAGTCTTGCAGCCATAGGCCGCCGCGCTCATGGCGAAATCCACCGGCACAAAGCCGCCATCGAGCTTGCCGGTTTGCGGGTTGCGGAAGCGGAACTCGGTGCCGAAGCTGTCCATGCCGTGTTCCATCTGCAGGTTGTTGATGCAGCCAAAGGTCATGTTGTCGAGCAGCACCACGTTGATCTTGCGCCGCTCCTGAATCGAGGTCGCCAGCTCCGAGTGCAGCATCATGTAGGAGCCGTCGCCCACCAGCGCATAGACCTCACGATCCGGCTCTGCGAGCTTCACGCCCAGCGCGGCGTTGACCTCGTAACCCATGCAGGAATAGCCGTACTCGACGTGGTAGGTGTTCACGCCTTTGCTGCGCCAGCTGCGCTGCAAGTCGCCAGGCAAGCTGCCGGCGGCAGCGACGATCACCGCGTCATCGGCCAGGGTTTCATTGAGCACACCGAGCACCCGGCTCTGGGTCAGGCAGGAGCCGGTCAGCTCGATGAATTCGCGCAGTACTGCCGGGTCCATGTGGTCGTTGATTTCCGGGACGAAGTCCTGGGTCTGGTATTCGACCTGATAGAGGCGATCGACTTCCTCATCCAGTTGTGCCTTGGCCTGACGGGGTTGATCGCCCCAGCTCGAGCGATAATCACCCAGCGCTTTGGCCAGCGCCGACAAACCGGTTCTGGCGTCCGCCAGTAATTGCACGCCGTCGAGTTTCAGGGCATCGCAGGGGCTGATATTGAGGTTGAGGAATTGCACCTCAGGGTGTTTGAACAAGGATTTCGAGGCGGTGGTGAAATCGCTGTAGCGAGTGCCGACTCCGATGATCAAATCAGCGTCCTTGGCCAAGAGGTTAGCCGCCAGGCAACCGGTTTCGCCGATACCACCAACATTCAGCGGATGGCTGGACGCCACCGCACTCTTGCCAGCCTGGGTTTCGGCGAAGGGAATATCGAAGCGCTCGGCGAACGCCTGCAACGCGGAGTTGGCGCCAGAGTACTTGACCCCGCCGCCGCAAATGATCAGCGGTTTGCGCTTGCCTTTGAACAGCGCCAGCGCATCACCCAGCATCGCTTCGGTGGCCGGACGTCGTTCGATTCGGTGCACGCGTTTTTGCAGGAAGTAATCGGGATAGTCGTACGCCTCGGCCTGCACGTCTTGCGGCAGGGCCAGGGTCACGGCGCCGGTTTCCGCAGGATCAGTGAGCACACGCATGGCGTGGATCGCCGCCGTCATCAGTTGCTCGGGACGGTTGATGCGGTCCCAGTATTTGCTGACAGCCTTGAACGCATCGTTGGTGCTGATGCTCAGGTCGTGGAACTGCTCGATCTGTTGCAGCACCGGGTCCGGTTGACGACAGGCGTAGACATCACCGGGCAACAACAGCAATGGAATGCGGTTGGCTGTCGCGGTGGCGGCAGCGGTCAGCATGTTCGCCGCGCCGGGCCCCACGGATGAAGTACAGGCGTAGATCTTGCGCCGCAGATGCTGCTTGGCGAAACCGATAGCCGCGTGGGCCATGCCTTGCTCATTGCGGCCCTGATGGACGATCAGGTCACCACTGTCCTGCTCCAGAGCCTGGCCCAGGCCCAGCACGTTGCCGTGGCCGAAGATGGTAAAGATCCCGGCGACGAATTTACTTTGAACGCCATCAACCTCGATGTATTGGTTGTCGAGGAATTTCACCAGGGCCTGGGCCATGGTCAGTCTTGTTGTGGTCATGCTTGCACCTTCCTTTGAAGCCAAATCCGGTATGTGCTGTGAAAATCGGTCCCTGTGGGAGCGGGCTTGCTCGCGAAAGCGGTGTGTCAGGCGACTTAACCATTGAATGTGCCGCCGCATTCGCGAGCAAGCCCGCTCCCACATTGGATCTCCATCAGGATGACGAACGATGTCAGGCCAGGGACTTCTGCAGGTGATCCATGCTCGCGCCGATCGCCTGTTCGATATCCGCCAGCCCATGCACGCTGTCGGCGAACGGTTCGAACGACAGGTAGCCGCTGTAGCCGGTAGTGAGCAAGGTGTCGATCTGCGCCGCATTGCCGAGAATGTCGCCTTCGCCCACCAGCACCCGATGGCCGTCGCGAATGCTCGCCAGTGGCGCTTCGGCATCTTCTACCCCGGAAATGTGCACCAGTCCGGTCAGCTCAGCGAAGAACTCTTGCTCGCCGGCCAGGTGATGGTGAAAGGTGTCGTGAACCAAACGGAACACATCCAGCCCGCCGATGGCCTTGATCGAGTCCACCGCCGTGCGTTTGCGGCGCAGCGAGCACTCTTCGAAACCCAGTGGTTCGATGAAACCGAGGATGCCGTGATCGCGCAGGATCGGCGCCAGTTCACTCAGTGCCGTACGCAGCCCGGAAGCACGCTGCGCCTCGGTTCGAGGATCAGCGCGGTCATTCAACGGGCACATGACCAACCCCTGCGCGCCGCAATCACGGGCATAAGCGGCGAGCTTCAGGGCTTGTGCCCGGCGCTCGTCACTCCAGACATCAAACGGATATAGCGCGTTGATCGACAGCACGGTGATGCCTTTGGCAGCGCACAACTCACGCACGCGTTCGGGTGCGGTGCCGTCTTCGATCTCCACACCTTTAAGGTCGTTGCGGATCTCGATGGCGTCAGCCTTGAGGGTCACCGCCAACTCGATGAACGCGGGCAGGGACAAACGTGGGGCGACCATACGGTTCAAGGCGAAACGCAGGGGTTTGCTCATTATTTTTGTTCTCCGCACAAGTGAATTATTTGGCTGTTGGCATACTGAATTCAGGGCCCTTGGCGATACTGTCGGGCCAGCGTTGCATCACGCTTTTGTAGCGACTGTAGAAGCGGATACCTTCTTCGCCGTAGGCATGGTGGTCGCCGAACAGCGAGCGTTTCCAGCCACCGAACGAATGCCAGGCCATGGGCACCGGAATCGGCACGTTGATACCGACCATGCCGACCTTGATGGTGCGGGCGAAGGCGCGGGCAATCCCGCCGTCGCTGGTGAAACACGACACACCGTTGCCGAACTCATGGGAGTTGATCAAAGCAACGGCGCTGGCGAAGTCAGGGACACGGACGATGCCCAGCACCGGGCCGAAGATTTCCTGCTGATAGATGCTCATCTCCGTCGTGACGTTATCGAACAGCGTCGCGCCGACAAAGAAACCATTCTCGGCCCCCGGCACCTTGAAGTTGCGACCGTCGACAATCAGCTGTGCGCCCTGCGCCACGCCTTCGTCGATAAAACCTTCAACCTTGGCCTTGTGCTCCGCGGTGACCAACGGCCCCATGTCGGTGTCACCCTGCAGGCCGTTACCGACCTTGAGCTGATCAATGCGCGGCAGCAGTTTGGCAATCAACCGGTCGCCGACATCGCCGACCGCCACAGCAATCGAGATCGCCATGCAACGCTCACCGGCCGAGCCGTACGCCGCCCCAATCAAGGCATCAGCGGCTTGATCCAGATCTGCATCGGGCATGACGATCATGTGGTTTTTCGCCCCGCCCAGGGCCTGCACCCGCTTGCCCCGCGAGGTGGCCTGCTGGTGGATGTACTCGGCGATCGGCGTCGAACCGACAAAGGAAATCGCTTCGATGTCCGGGTGTTGCAGCAGCGCATCGACCGCAGCCTTGTCGCCCTGCACCACGTTGAACACTCCATCCGGCAGACCGGCTTCAGTCAGCAACCGCGCCATCAACAAACTCGCGGACGGATCGCGTTCGGACGGCTTGAGGATGAAGCAGTTACCGGTAACCAGCGCCAGCGGGATCATCCACAGCGGCACCATCACCGGGAAGTTGAACGGTGTAACTCCGGCACAAACACCCAGCGGCTGGCGCAGATTCCAGTTGTCGATGCCGCCGCCGATGTTGTCGCTGAATTCGGTTTTCAACAGGTTCGGCGCACCGCAGGCGTATTCGACGATTTCGATGCCACGGGTGACTTCGCCCTTGGCGTCGGAAAACACCTTGCCGTGTTCGCGGCTGATGATTTCTGCCAGTTCATCGTGATGGCGGTCGAGCAATTCCTTGAACTTGAACATCACCCGCGAACGCCGCAGGGACGATTGCTCGGACCAGGCTGGAAAGGCTTTGAGGGCCGATGCAACTGCCGCGTCCACGGTCTTCTCGCTGGCCAGCCCGACTCGTGCCTGCACACTGCCGGTGGCCGGGTTGAAGACATTGCTGAACCGCTCACTGCCGGTGTCTTGCACCTGACCGTCTATGTAATGGCCTACAACCTGGGCGTCGCTCATCGTTATTGTTCTCCGTGTAGATAGTGGAATTCGGACGTTGGAATTCAGAGATCCAGCAGCCAGCTGTGCTGCGGATCGTTATGGAACTGCCAGACGCGTTTCGGGCCGGCCATCACGTTCAGGTAATACGACTCGTAGCCGTACGGCACACTGACCGGGTGATAACCCTTGGGCACGACCACCAGGTCGCTGTTTTCCACGGCCATGGCCTGATCGATGCTGCGATCGTCGGTGTACACCCGCTGGAACACGAAGCCCTGGGGCGGGTTGATCTGGTGGTAATAGGTTTCTTCGAGAAAGCTCTGGTGCGGCAGGTCGTCAGTGTCGTGCTTGTGTGGCGGATAGCTCGAGGAGTGTCCGGAGGGCGTGCGCACTTCGACCACCAGCAGTGAATGGGCCGGCTCGGTGTCCGGCAGGATGTCGCAGACGTAACGGGTGTTGGCGCCCTTGCCGCGCACGCTGCGCTTCATCGTGTCGGGTTTGATCAGGCGGGGGCCGAGGCCGTTGCTCGTCGAACCGGGCGCGGCGCATACAACAATTTGCACATCGCTGAGCGCGACCACTTGCGCCTGACTGCCCGGCGGCAAGTACGCGGCGAAGGGTGATTTGTCTTCGAACACAGATTGGCGATCACCTATGTTGTCCCAGTCGAACGCGCCCTGCCCCGGCGCTTCGCCCTTGATGCTGACCCGGCCGCTGAGCAGCACCAGGCACAGTTCTTTATTGCCCGCAGAGACCGGCAAGGTTTCGCCCAGGCTCAAGCGGTACGCGGCGAAGCCTACATATTCCAGTTCACCTTTGCCCAACTCGACCATGGTGCGGCCGCGGGCGTTGCTTTTGACCAGCAGGCTCATGACGCGATCCTCTCGTCGAGCAACGCACGCAAGGTGTCGTAGCCTTTTTTCGCGTAGACATAACTCGGCGCCACCGCCGGATCCTGCTCGGCTTCGACCACCAGCCAGCCGTGGTAATCGGCGGCCAGCAGCACGTCGAGCAATGAACCGAAGTCGATATCACCATCGCCGGGCACGGTGAAGGTGCCATTGATGATGCAGTCCGGGAAGCTCCACAGATTGTTGCGCGCCAGCTGCACCACCGGTTTGCGCACGTCCTTGAAATGCACGTGGCAGATGCGTTCGATGTGTTTGCGCAGCACCTGCAAGGGTTCGCCGCCGCCCATGTAACAATGGCCCGAATCGAACAGCAGGCCGACTTCGCTGCCGGTCAACGCCATCAGTTTGTCGATGTCCGCCGGGGACTCGACGTAAGCGCCCATGTGGTGGTGATAGGCCAGACGCACGCCCTGGGACAGGGTGAAACGCGCCAGCTCGGTGAGCTTGTCGGCGTATTCCTGCCAGGCCTGTTCAGTGTGGAAGCGCGGGCGCTCCACCAGTGGAATGCATTGCCCCTGGATCGAGTCAGCAACTTCTCCGTAAACCAGCACCTTGGCACCGTTCCTGGCCAGCAGCTCGACATGACTGCCGATGGCGTCGATTTCCTCGGCCACCGAGCGGCGGGCCAGGCGACTGGAGTACCAACCGGAGACTAGCGCCAGATCGTAAGGCCGCAGTACGTCGCCGACGCCCTTGGCGTCCTTGGGAAATTTACCGTTGAGTTCGAAACCTTCGTAACCGATTTCCTTGCCTTCGCCGAGGGCGGTGCTCAACGGCGTCTCGCCACCGAGGGACGGCAGGTCGTCGTTGCTCCAGGAGATCGGGTTGATGCCAATTCGGATAGCGGGCATGGCTGCACCTTTTATTGTTTTACACACATCAGTAAGAACGACACGGAACCCTGTGGGAGCGGGCTTGCTCGCGAAAGCGGTGTGTCAGGCGACATCAATATTGACTGTCAGGCCCCCTTCGCGAGCAAGCCCGCTCCCACATTTGAACTGCGGTGTCACGTCATGCGCGGGCCGTGCGCCAGGCATCGATCAATTCGACAAAGGTGCCTTGCACCTGGTGAATCAGCGCCTCATCGTCGATTTCCCCGGCCAACCACGCACGGCTTGGCTCCTGGAAAATCGTCCGGCCCACGGCAAACCCGCGGCAGGTCTGGCTCTTGCTGGCCTGTTGAAAGCCTTCGGCCAATGCTGATGCCGGAGCATTCAAGCCCAGCAGCACCACGCCTCGGCAGTACGGATCGCGCTCCTGAATCAGTTCGTCGAGTTGCTGCCACTCCTCGGCGCTTTGCGCTTCGATCTTCCACCACGCCGGGTAGATGCCCAGGTTGTAAAGGCGTTTGAGGGCGCGATACAGCACGTCCGGATGGGCCGAGGGGTGATCCTTGGGCGGGATGATTTCCAGCAGCAGTTCATGACCGCTGACCTGGGATGCCTGATACAAACCCTTGATCTGTGCTTCCTGTTCCAGGCGCAGCAACGGTTCGTCATCGGGATGAAATTGCACCAGGCACTTGATGATCTGTTCCTGTGGCCAGGCAACCAAATTGCTGCCGATAGAGCGACCGTGTTCGAAGGCCAATGGCCGCGAACCCTGCACTTCCACCGGCCGCGCCACCCACCAGCCGCGACCGGTGGCGGCGTTCAGTGAGTCCTGGCCGAAACGTTGATCGGCCAGCAGCCCGACATCGGCATCGATACCTTGCTTTTGCAAATCGGCGTCGACCCGCTCCACGGCCTGAATAAAAAGTTGCTTGAGTTCGCTGATGGCGTTGAGGTCACGGCCGCCCTTGTGGGCCAGTTCCACCAGTTGCCCGCGATGGTCGAAGGCAAAGATGAACAGTTGCTTCCACTGTTTGCGCGGCACGCTGACCTGATGCAGGCGCTGCAACACCCCATCCTGGTCCGGACGGGTAATCGGCACCGGACTGTTGAACAGGTAATCGAGTTCGGCGCGGGTCGGCATCGCCGGGGCGCAGGCATGGCGCGAGACCACCAGACCACCACAGGCATTGGCCAACTGGCAGCAGCGCTCATCGCTGGCATCCTCCAGCCAACCACTAAGGAAGCCCGACATGAAGGCATCGCCGGCCCCCAGCACATTGAGCACTTCCACACGCACACCGGGATAAATCGAGCCGTCTTCGAGACGGGCCGGGATCTCTCCATGAATCACTGTGCAGCCTTGCGGACCGAGTTTGACCACTAATGTCGCAGCACTCAGCCGCCGGACGTTGCGCAGCGCAGTGAGCAAATCCTCGGATCCGCCGGCAATCAGAAACTCCTCTTCAGTCCCGACAATCAGGTCGAAACGCGGAAGGATTTTCTGCACATGCTGGCTGACGTTCTGGTCGGCGACGAAACGGGTTTCACCGTCCGCCTTGCCGGCCAGACCCCAGAGCACCGGGCGGTAGTCGATGTCCAGCACCCGTTTGACGTTGTGCTTCTGTGCATAGTCCAGGGCCTGGATGCTCGCCTTGTACACGCCATCGGTGGAGAAATGGGTACCGGTGATCAGCAAGGCTTTACTGGAAGCGATGAAGGCTTCGCTGATGTCTTCGGCCCGCAGCGCCATGTCGGCGCAGTTTTCGCGGTAGAAGACCAAGGGAAAAGTTTCGCGGTCCTTGAGACCCAGCAGGACCATGGCGGTCAGGCGCTCCGGATCGACCTTGATGCCACTGATATCGCAGCCTTCACGGGCCAGGGATTCAACGAGGAAGCGCCCCATATGGTCGTCCCCTACCCGGCTCAGCATCGCCGACTTGAGCCCCAACCGCGCGGTGCCGAAGGCGATGTTGGCGGACGAGCCGCCGAGGTACTTGGCAAAGCTGCTTACATCCTCCAGCCGCGCCCCGACTTGCTGCGCATAGAGGTCGACGCCTAGGCGCCCCAGGCAAATCAGATCCAATTGACGCCCACTGGCAAAACGAGTCTGGCCCATGCTGGCTCCTGTTATTTTTATCAGCCTGCGTTCGGGGCGATGACCGCGCCGAACACTCTTGGTGGAGGCAGACTAAAACGACCGGGACCGAACAATCAATAATTATTCCAAATATTTTTTACATGGAATTATTTTTCCAATAAGCTTTGGCACAGGCGTTCCAGAAGCAGTGCATCGTTTCAGCAAGCTTCACACTGCTGCAAGCTCAAGATTTTATTCGGGCCTACCCTGTAGACTGCGCACAGCCAACCTATTGTCGGGGGACGAGGTGAAAAATCGTCCCTATAAGAACAAGCCAGAAGGATTTCCTAATGTCCCGCACCGATCAGCCGGCTACGACCGAGAGCACGCCCGAGAGCGACCTTGTCACCCCCCCGATCAATGCCGAGCGCCTGCTGCAGCTGATCACTAACGAATACGAAAGCTTGCCGCGCCAGCTCAAACGCATCGCCAGCTACATGAGCCAGCAAAGCGACCGGATCATGGTCGACCGCATCAGCGACATCGCTCGCGAGTGCGAAGTGCATCCGTCGGCCATCGTGCGGTTTTCCCAGCGTTTCGGCTTCAGCGGCTTCAGCGAAATGCAGGCCCTGTTCCGCGAGGCCTACACCCACAAAACCACGCCGGTGCAGAACTACCAGCAGCGCATTCGCAGCATGATCACCAACAAGTCGCAGAAAGCCAGCGGCGGCGACCTGGCGCGCGAATGCATCAACGCCACCCTGTCGGGCATCGAACGGCTGGGGCTGGAACTCGATGACCAGGCCTTCGACAAGGCCGTGGACCTGGTGGTGAATGCTGACAACATCTACGTGGTCGGCGTGCGCCGCTCATTCGCGGTAGCCGATTACCTGGTCTACAACCTGCAACACACCAACAAGCGCATCCACCTGGTCTCAGGGCTCGGCGGCAGCTACCGCGAGCAGATGCGCAGCGTGCGCGCCAATGATCTGGTGATCGCCATCAGCTTCACGCCCTACGGCAAGGAAACCCAGCACTGCCTGCGCATCGCCCAGCACCATCAAGCGAAAACCCTGATCATCACCGACAGTAATCTCTCGCCACTGGCCAAACGTGCGAACACGGTGCTGCTGGTCAATGAAGGTTCCTCGTTTGCGTTTCGCTCGTTGAGTGCGACCTTGTGCCTGTGCCAGGCGCTGTTCATTGCCGTGGCTTATCGCCTGGAGTTGAAGGTCGATGAGATTCACGAGCAGGTCGGCTTCGAAGACTGACCAGGACACTGGCGTTACGACTCCGCGCGCAGCGACTCAATGGCCCGCTGTAAATATTTATTCCGTTAATTGATGAAAAGGAATATTTATTCTATAAACAGGATCTCTGAAAACAAAAATCCAAAGGATCCTGTCATGCGCGAACTCGGAATCGGACTTATCGGCACGGGCTTCATGGGGCGTGCCCATGCCCTGGCCTTTCGCAACGTCAGCGCAGCATTCGAACTGCCCTTCACGCTTCGCCTCGCCGCCCTGGCCGACGCCGATTCCGTCCGTGCCCAGGCATGTGCCACCGCCTGGGGCTTTGAGCAGGCCTATGGCGACTGGCAGCAATTGATCGACGACCCCAAGGTCAACCTGATCGCCATCACCACACCCAACCACCTGCACTATCCGATGGCCATGGCCGCTATTGCCGCTGGCAAACCGGTGTACTGCGAAAAACCGCTGGCGGTGAGCCTTGAACAGGCCAATGCCATGCACCTGGCGGCCAAGGATGCTGGCGTAGTCACCCGTGTCGGCTACAACTACCAGCACAACCCGATCATCGGCCTGGCGCGGGAGTTGATTCAGAGCGGCAAACTCGGTGAGATCATCAGCTTTCAAGGCGAATTCAGCGAAGACTTCATGGCCGATCCAGCGTCCCCCTGGTCATGGCGCTGTGAGACCGAACATGCCGGTGGCGCGCTGGCGGACCTGGGCAGCCACTTGCTGGGCATGGCGCGCTATCTGCTCGGCAATGTCGAAGCGGTATGCGCCGATTCCCAGACCGTGCACCGCCAGCGCCCGGCCACAACCGGTAGCCAGGAACAACGCACCATTGCCGTCGACGATCAGGTCCATGCATTGCTGCGCTTCGCCAGCGGTGCGCGTGGCACCTTCAGCAGCAGTTGGCTCAAGCACGGTTACAAGAATCATCTGAGTTTCGAGATCAGTGGCACCCAAGGGACCCTGTCATTCGATCAGGAGCGTTTGAATGAGTTACGCCTGTGCCGTGTCGGCCAGGACGGTTTCCAGCGTTTACTGGCCGGGCCGAACCTGCCCGGATATGCAGCGTTCAGTCCAGCGCCGGGGCATCAGCTGGGCTACAACGAGTTGAAGACACTGGAAGTGCATGAGTTGATCATGGCCTTGGCCGGCCACGGACAAGCCGGCACTGATTTCGAGCGAGCCCTGGAAGTGGAGCGACTGGCGACGGCGATTCGATTGGCGGCGCGGGAACAGCGCTGGGTCAATATCAGCGAGATCTGATCGCGGATAAGGCGACCAGCCAATCCTGACGCTCTGGCCCCGATCAAAAAGAAAGGGGCCTGTCCTGAACGACCCGTTTCATTACAAGCGTTGAGGTCAGACGTTGCACGTTGGGCAGCGTCGAAAGGCTCTCATCATAGAGCCTTTGAAACGCAGGCAAATCCTGAGTAATGACATGCAACAGGTAGTCCGGCTCGCCAAACAATCGTTGAGCGTCGACGACTTGCGGGATATCAACAAGTGCCCTCTCGAAGGCATCAACGGCCTGCCTGTCACCTTCACGCAATGTGGCAAACACCATGGCGGAAAAGTTAAGGCCCAATGCGCCTGGATCAAGTTGTGCCCGATAGCCGAGCAACACACCTGACTCTTCCAGTGCCCGTACCCGTCGATGGCAAGGGGAAAGGCTCAGCCCTACCCGTTCGGCGAGTTCGGTGACCGAAAGGCGACCGTCCTTTTGCAGCTCAGAAAGAATCTTGCGATCAATCCTGTCCATTTAGAAGAATCTCCCCGCCTGCAGCAATCAGATGATTATCTTTGGAAGTAAATTCTAACAAGATTTCATTATTCTTCCCCGTACCAATAATTACCGGAGCGGGACGATGCAGCACGCGGTGAGTCAGTGGCAGAGGTGGGTAGCACCATGACCTTGAGCGTTTTTGTTGCCTTTTGGGCAGTGTCGATTCTATTCGTCATTACGCCGGGCGCAGATTGGGCCTATGCGATTTCGGCGGGATTGAAAGGCCGAGTGGTCATACCCGCCGTGGGCGGGCTCTTGTCCGGCCATTTGATCGCAACCATGATTGTTGCCGGTGGTGTTGGCACGCTGGTTGCCAACCACCCCACTACCTTGACCGTACTGACCGTTGCCGGGGCGGCCTACCTGCTTTGGTTAGGTCTAAATATGCTTGCCCACCCCGCTACGCCACACTCTGATGATGTCCAGACGTCGGGTTCCTGGAAGCGCTGGGCGATCAAGGGTCTTTGCGTGAGCGGGCTGAATCCGAAGGTGTTCCTGCTGTTCCTGGCGCTTTTGCCCCAGTTCACCGATACCACCGCAGCCTGGCCTGTGCCGATGCAGATGATTGCACTGGGGCTCATCCACACCGTCAGTTGCGGTGTGATCTATCTGCTGGTCGGATTTGGCTCACAGGTGGTACTGCAAGCACGTCCAGTTGCGGCTCGCTTCGTCAGCCGTTTCTCCGGCGCGGCCATGATCATCATTGCAGTCGTTCTGCTCACCGGGCAGGTGCTGGATTGATCCATTTTCAAAATGAGTTTGCGCTTGAGGTGAATGCAGGAACATTTCCGGGCCCCGAACATACTTTTTAGGCGCCTCCCCTGACCTTCCAAGGAGTTGTGATGAAAAGTCCAAGAGAACGTGCTGCCGAAGGTCTTGAGGTCGGAGACCGATTCACGATAGTCCGCTGTTTTTCAACTGATGATATTTGTCAATTCGCGCAGATTTCTCGGGACTACAATCCGGTTCACTGCGATGTACGCTATGCGGAACTGCGCAGGTTCAAGGCGCCCATTGCCCATGGTCTTTTGACAGCCACCCTCGTCACCGAAATTGGCGGGCAGATCGGATGGTTGGCAACCGGGATGAGCTTCGAATTTAAGAGGCCGGTTTACGCGGGGGAGCAGCTCACCTGTCATTGGTATATCGCAGAAATTGATGATCGTGGACATGCGATGGCTGAAGTACGGGTACTCAATGCAGAAGGTGTCTGTGTGCTAGATGCCAAGACCTCTGGTGTGCTGCCCGGAGCCCAGGAGCGCGGTTACCTCAAACAAATGCTTGCTGAAGGAGATCCTACGAATGGAGCTACCTAATCTGTGAGTTGATCCTTTGGGATGGGTGGCAGCTGTTACGTCGACCGGTTGAATCCACAGTTCAGGCTGTGTGAAAACACCCTTGATACGTTCAACGTTGAGATTTTCTTGGATTGCCTGCGAAGTCGGCAGTAGAACGTATGGATTGCTCCGTGCGCTGGCCCGAGCCGCGCTCGAGGCGCCAACGCAGACTATTCTTGATCTGGGTAACCGACCGCTCGCACCGAAGGAGGTCACTCGTTTATGCACTGTGTCCTTTTCGAAATCCGCCGCGGTTCGATCTGATGCATGAACGCCGATCGATCCGCGCCGTCATCGAGTTCCGATGAACTACCGGTCTGGGGCACGGCCCCAGGCACTTTTGTCTGACACCTTGAAACGGAGACGCCAGCATGAGCACCTTGCAACTTCACCCGGCACTGGACAATGGTATTCAACCCGCCGCCGCGAATTTCGCCGGTGGCACCCTGCAATGCCTGTGTGCGACCGACAAGGTCGTGGTCAAGATCGACGCACAAACTCTGTATAACCACGCGTGCGGCTGCAGCAAATGCTGGAAACCACAAAACGCGACATTCGCGGTCATCGCGGTGGTGCCTCGAGATAAGGTCAGCGTCATTGCCCACGGCGAAAAACTGGAGATTGTCGACAAAACCGCCACCATCCAGCGCCACGCTTGCAAGCAGTGTCACGCCCATCTCTTTGGGCGCATCGAGAACAAGGACCATGCGTTTTATGGCCTGGACTTCGTCCACACCGAGCTTTCGCCACAGAGCGGATGGGCTGCGCCGGGATTCGCGGCGTTCGTGTCCTCCATCATCGAAACCGGCACTCCGCCAGCACAAATGAAGGCTATCCGCGAGCGCCTGCGCTCGATCGGCCTGGAACCCTATGACTGCCTGTCCCCGGACTTGATGGACGCACTGGCGACTCATGTCGCCAAACAGAAAGGCCTGCTCCCCGCCGCCTGATTGATCGGTCGCCGCGGTTTCTTTTCCGGACCGCGGCTGCGATCCACCTTTGATATTTTGCGTCTCGCATCATTAACGGGGGGCTGTGGTCATTAAGACAACGGGCCGGGCCGGACGGTACAGAATCGATCAATCAGAGAGATACCGTTTTTTTTTCAAATGGCCCATGGAGGCGCGGGGCTAAACTTTGACTCGATCCATTGTTTGAACGCGACAACCACGGCCCCCGGAAATTTGGCCGATGGCCTGACCAGATAGACCCCACCAGCGGTGTCCAATTGCCAGTCAGGAAGGATATGCAGCAGCCTCCCGGCAGCAATATCACGGCTCATCAACCAGTCACCTGCCCCCAGAATTCCGGCATCGGCGCGAGCCGCTGCAAGTAATGATTCACTGTCATTGGCAGTCAGGTTTCCTTTCGGAGAAACCGCCTGCAGCTCATTGCCGCGATGGAGTCTCCACTGAGGAAAAGACGCAAGGCCACTGAAGCGAAGGCAATTGTGCCTGATCAGATCCTGTGGAGTTTCGGGCATGCCGTGCTTTCTGATGTAAGCGGGCGAGGCACACAGTATCCTGCGATGGTCACTCAGTTTTCTGGCTATCAACCGGTTGTCTTCCAATTCACCGATTCGGGTCGCAGCGTCAAAACCTTCATCAATGATGTCGACCAGACGCTCGCTATAGTCTGCGAGGATCGAGACATGCGGATGATCCTTGAGAAACTCCGGCAGCATCGGGCCAAGCCAAAGCCTGCCCATGGCTGCCGGCAATGCAAGCCGCAAAGTACCGCGAATTTCGCTGGCGCCCTCGGACGCTTGCTGCTGCGCCTCATCCATCAATTCGATGGCTGAGCGAAGGCGCTGCTCCAGCTTGGCACCCGTTTCAGTAATTCGAACCTGCCGGGTTGAACGCTCCACGAGCCGAACGCCAAGGCGCTTTTCCATGGCGGCGAGTCGTTTAGAGACGACTGTAGGGTGCCGCTGCAATAGCCGGCCAGCCCCGACAAATGAGCCTTGCGAGGCAACGGCCAGAAACGCAGCGATTTCGTCACTGTGCTGATTGTTCAGAACATCAGGATTCATGGTTTTAGAATGATCGCCCCCGATGAACGCCCCGACTCCAGGTCGGCGTGCGCCAATGCTGCGTCCGCCAGAGAGTAGCTTGCCCGGACCCGCGGTTTGATAATACCCGCGCTTATGGCTGCCAACACATCCTGCGCTCGTTCCTGGTACTCGGATGCACTCGCCGTATGAGCGGCCAACGAAGGACGTGTCAGGTACAGGGAGCCTTGGGAGTTGAGTGTCGACAGTTCCACGGCTGAGGGTGCACCGGATGAAGCTCCGAACGATACCATCAGACCTCGTGGTCGCAAGCTATCCAGGGACGCCTGGAAAGACACACGCCCTATCGGGTCATAGACGACGTCGACCTTTTGACCACCAGTGATACGAGCGACATCCGATGCCAGGCTCGCAGCATCAAACACCAGAACTTCATCGCACCCCAGCAGCCGAGCCTTTTCGACACTGGCCGACTTTGAAACGACGCCGATCACAGTGGCCCCCAAGTGCTTCGCCCACGGCACCATAATTTCCCCCAACCCTCCCGCCACACCGTAGAGGAGAATGGTTGTGCCGGGCCCTACGGGATAGGTGGCTTTCAATAGGTACTGTGCGGTGATGCCCTTGAACATGACGGCGGCTGCATCATCAAACGACAGTGCATCCGGAATTTTGACCAGGCGCTGCGCAGGATAAAGCCGGGCCGAAGCATACGAGCCAATTGGGCCGGTGGCATAGGCGACGCGATCCCCTGTTCGCACATTGCTGACGCCTGCACCAACAATAGCGACCCGCCCCGCGCCTTCCAGCCCGAGTCCGGATGGCAACGCAATGGGCACCGCTCCCTTACGTTGGGTAACGTCGAGAAAATTGACACCTATAGCCTCTTGCTCAAGCCACACCTCACCGGGCCCAGGCGATTGTTCGCTCAGGGTCTCCATTTGCAGTACTTCAGGATTACCGAACTGGCTAAACCGGATCGCAGAAACCATGGTCATTTCTCCTTCAGTCAGAAACCGCAATCAAATTAGTGGCCCCAGTGTGAGAACTGATCTCCAGATGAACAAGACTGGTTGACTGCAGGACATTAGTGCATTGATTGCAGCAATATAGTCGCTGATAGCACGCGTTTCTACGTTGAGCATATTGGTTTCATTGCGATCATGGAGATGCCAAAGGTTGTCTCCGAGAGTCCGCCATGGATCGGATACAGCCCTCGATGACAGGTAGAAATCGGCCAATACCCTAATGCCCAGACGCTACGCCTTCCTTGTAGCAGCTGCCGAAGGCTGCGTTCGGCTGCGCAGCAGTCGTAAAATCAGAGTTCGCGGTACGTCAGAGAGATCGTGCAGCCGGATTTACGACTGCTGCGCAGCCGAACGCAGGCTACGCCAGCTGCTACAGATTGCGTTGTGGCTTAACTGATCGGCATTAGCCGATATCCGCCATTTTTCCCCTGGCTCAATAGCAGGTGTTTTCGGTCGTCAGGATTCGGCCTACTGAATAGAAATCACTGATTCACCTAGCGTGAAAATCCACCATGACATGTCATGACATCCTTCAAAAACGGACTTTGACCAACAAATACGGGGGTTAAAGGACGAATGGTCGAAAGGCGTCAAGCGCGGGGAATTGCCGGGAGTTTGCAGCCACTACAGGCTTTTCAGGAAGGCACGTTCGTCGAGGTAAACTGAACTTCGCGTTCATCATGTGTCACATTAAGTCCCCGTTAAGCGAACTTCAGAAGAGGTACAGCCTTATGAATATAGCTACAGTAGTAAGTGCCGTGATTTCCAGTCTCGCGCCAAGTGTCTTTGACCAGAACGGCCTGCAAGAACCCGGCGCGCATGTCTCAGCCGTCGAATACCACTATGGGATGGATATTGATGTGCAGAGAGTTCTGCAGCGTACCGATACATCCGACAAGACCGGCGTGGTACCGGTGACCCTGGTCTATGAAGACAGCGAGGGTGAGGTTCACAAGATTCGTTTCCTCGAATGGGGCGGAAGTCCGGCCAACCCTACCAACATTGCCTGATCCGCTCTCCGATAGAGTTATGGGCCTCGTCTGCCCCCCCAGAAGTGGAAGTTAAACCTCATATGCACTCAGTGCGGATGATGTTTTTTGTTACCTGAATATGGACATGATCGAATGATTAAAAAATCATTCGCGAATATCGCTATTATCTTGGCTGCGTAATGCCGCAAGATTAATTGATAAAAATTGCTGGATCTAAATGGCAGTCAGCAACGGCAAACTCCAATTAAGCCGTGCTGAGGGCTATATTGATTCACTATTGAATCCAAGAGGTAACCATGGAACTTAGTATGCTTTCTTCGTCCACCGTGGAATATTTGCGCTTGGGCGTTGTATATTTCCACCTTATCGCCTGCTGCGTGGCAATCGGGCTGGTTTTGACCAGTGACATTGCAATGGTCAAGCAACTTCTGAAGGGTGATGCGTCAGGTCATCATGATGACGCGCATATGGAAAGCCTTCAAAAAACCGTATCGCTTGCACTTGTAGCGCTTTGGATTACGGGCATCGGTATTATCGGGATCGATTATGCCGGCAAGGGGATGGAGTATTTCCTCAATCCAAAACTGCAAGCCAAAATCGGCATAGTTGTGCTGTTGACCTTTAACGGCTTCCTGTTGCACAGCGCTGTATTGCCGGCGCTGAAAAAAGCCGGTTCGTTACTGAATCTCTCCTTCAGCCTGCGCATGCTGGCGCTGTTCTCGGGCGCGCTCTCTGGCGTGTCGTGGTTCTATGCCGCCATGCTGGGTGTTGGTCGTCCGCTGGCCTGGAAATACTCGCTGGTAGAGTTGCTGGCAGCCTATCCGGTTCTCATCGTCGGTGGATTCGGAATGATGGTACTGCTCACTGCCTGGGCAAAAAGCAAAGGCACCGAAGGTCGCATGGAGCAAAGCGCCTGGACAACAAGAAACACCGCACTGGCTGGATGATGAGCCCAAGTTGAACAAGGAAGTTCAGCTTTAGTAAATAAATCCCGCTGTTAGCTGTTCACAAAATCTCACTTGAGGATACCCTAATGAAATCCATGAAAGTTCTCTTCGTAGTCGCCACTCTGACCGCTTCTTCTCTGGCGATGGCCACCGGTGGCGGTGATCGAACCTTCGCACGCATGGAGTCGGCCCGGACAGTCTCGATGAAAGCCTTCCAGGTTGCACAGAAACAGAAGGCTGAAGCCGCTGTAGCTGTAAGCAAAGCCAAGGCGGCCGATCACGCCAACGGCTGATCGCTGTAGCGCGTCCCCAAGCTGGCAGAAGTGTGCGGCCTCGAGCCTCAAATGCAGCACTCAAGGTGCTGCTAGCGCCGGTTTAACCGAGATCCCGCTTACACAAACCAGGTTCCCTTGGACCCACACTTATGCCAGCCTCGCAAATCCGCCCCTCACCCGCGCCACTGCTCAAACCCGGAGAGACGGTGCTCTTGTTCGACGGTGTCTGCAAGCTATGCAATGCCTGGGCGAAGTTCTTGATTCGCCATGACCGCCAGCGGCGCGTGCGATTGGCGGCGGTTCAGTCACCCGAGGGGCAGGCTCTGCTCGCCTGGGCAGGTTTGCCCGTGGATCAATTCGACACCATGGCGGTGATCCGCGACCGACACTACTGGACGCGTTCGGATGCATTTTTCGAAATCATCGGCCAGTTTTCCGTAGTCTGGCGCCCCGTAAGTCTGTTGCGCATCTTCCCTCGCAAACTTCTAGATTGGGCATACGACCGCATTGCGCTCAATCGTTATCGGCTCTTCGGGAAATACGACACATGCCTGTTGCCGGATCCTGATCATGAGCAGCGCTTTTTAAAAGCGCCCCCATCTGTTTTCACATAGAGCAAAAGAATTACAGCGACTGCAACCACCACGGCCACTAAGCCGCAATTTCGCTGCCCCGCACTTGACCCACTTCAGACTTCGCGCCGGCTCGAAGCGCATGCCGAAGCTTCAAGGCTGGCCGCTCGACGCAGTAGTACGAAACGCCACTCAGTAAAAACGACAGAGCCAGCACCGTTGCAACGATGTGGCCATCGTATGCAACCGGCCAAAAAGCGCGCAGGAAGTACATCACCACAAAGTGATTCAGGAACACTCCGTAGCTGATATTCCCGAGGAACTCGTCAGCCCGGTGAAACTTGAGTTTCGTCAGCAAGTACACGGCGGGTACGCCCAGCGCAATGCCGGCGGTCACCTCGGCGTTGAACGGTCGGCGCTCGATCAGCCCCGCCATGATCGCCACAAAAATCAATGCTGCCGCTACGGCGGTGCCCGCAGCGATCGCTAAACCCTTCGCCTGAGGTTTGTAGAGGTAGCTGCCGCACAGGAACATGAACAGGACGCCCGGGAGCAAGCGGTAGCCGTACAGGTCGGTGTTGATGAAGCCAAGGCACGCAGCCATGAATACGGCAACGGACAAGGCGAAGGCAACGCCCCGCGCCCTGTAGATGATCAGGAAAGGGATCACCAGGTAGAAACACATCTCAAGTCCCAGCGACCAGGCGGGCGGCAGGATCTCCACCCCGGCGGCACCGAACATGTAGAACCCGAGGGGAATCATAGGAAGGCTTGCGGCAATGTTCCTGAGGGTCAGCTCGGCCGCTTGAGGCGTGTCGGGCAACAGGAAATAGATCACTGTGCAAGAGACCACGAAGTAGAACAGGAACTGAGGGTAAAGGCGCAAGACCCTGTCCAGGTAGAACAGGCCGACTTTCTCCGACGCCTTGTAGTTGCGCTCGATCAGCGAGGTCATCACGAAACCGCTGATGATCAGGAAGGAAATCACGGCAACGACGCCGGGGTTTAACCCCATGAACGTCTTGCCCATATGAGAAACAGCGACCAGAACGGCCAATAACAGACGATAAGCTCCCACTTATACCCCCAACGTCCTTCTAGTTATGGCGCGTAAACTACGACGCTTTGCGGCCGGAGAACAGGTTTTTTCTCCGCGCTCGCGCTTTGTTCATCCTCTTTAAACTCGATTAAAAACCGCCGCCGAGCCACTTTCGCATGATGGGCGCATGACGACGGCCATTCCCTTTACCAGCATCGCTTCCACTATATTCGGGGTTTAACTGACTGGCATCGCGGGTCACGCGAGCTTGATGGCTCCGCCCTGGATATCGTCCCGCGCCATTCGCAAGTCATTGGCGTCTTGGTTGAGCCGATGAATCAGGTTGAGCATTCGTTGGCGCAATACCTCATCTTGAAGCTGCTCGGCAGCACGCATCACCTCAAGCGCTGCTGCCTCATTGTTGCTGGCAACGGCGTCCAGCAGTTTGCGCATACTTCTTGATGGCCGATTCATTTCCAACCCTCCCAGGTTTCAGTGACGCGAATCATATGGCCGGAATGTTTCGTCAGTGTTTCAGCTGTACAAACTGGCCTTGAATCACCGGCGCCGGCAGATCTGACACTGGCTGAAGGGGCGATTACGCTTGTAGCGACCCTTCTGTGATGAAGCTAAGCGGCCCGCTCCAGGGCATCCAGCAAGCCAGCAAACTCCAGCGAAAGCTTATGGCGCGGGGCCAAATGGACGATGGGAACTGACACTTCGTGAGATTCACGCATCTTGACGGAGCTGCTCAGGTAAACCGGCAGAACAGGCAAACCTTCGGCCAACAGCTCATTCACAAGAGATTGGTGCAGGCTGGTATGCCCGGTGAACTGGTTGACCACCACCCCTTCCACTTTCAGTGATTCATTGTGATCAAGACGTAGCTCTTCTACCTGTGCGATGACACGGTACATCGCCTGACGTGAAAAGCTGCCGCAATCGAATGGAATCAGCAACCGATCTGCTGCCACCAGTGCACTGAACGTATAGAAGTTCAGTGAAGGAGGCGTATCGATATAGATGCGCTCATAATCCTCGGACAACTCAACCAGTAACTTGCGCAGCTTGTTGATCTTGAATTTACTCTCCAGTTTTGACTGGAGGTCTGACAGTTCAGGGCTGGCGGTCACCAGGTGAAGGTTGTCGTAGTGGGTCTCGGTGATGGCCACTCGATTTCTTCTGCCTTCGAAGCCGCTGGACAGTGTTTGTTTGAAAAAGTCGGCTATGCCGGCGGGAATGTGCTCGTTGATCAAGCCCGTGAGGTAGTGAGTCGAGTTGGCCTGGGGATCGAGGTCAACCAGCAGCGTTCGGTAACCTTCGGCAGCACTGACGGCGGCAAGATTACAGGCAATGCTGGATTTTCCAACGCCCCCTTTCTGATTGAATACGACACGACGCATGCGGCTTGCTCATCCATGAAAAAGGCCAAAGGCCAGCTGAGGTAAAGTGTAAGAGGTCGTTTCAATTCTATGACCGTAACATTACAGTTTTACGACATAGATCAGTCAAAGCGACGGACTAGAGCGTTTGACTGCCAACGCAAGGTGGCAGCAAAGGACTCATACGGATGAGCAATCCCCCGGGTTTGCCAGTGACGCCGGAATGAGCTGACCCATTGGAATGTCTTCGAAATAGAGATGAGTGATATGTTATAACGAATGTGAATTCGAACTGCCGGTTATCACTGGCAGAGCCATCCACTCCCTGCTTGCGACATTCGATGACAGCTACCACTCATATCCCGCCCATCACAAACCTGAACCAGCGCCTACTGTCCATCGATGCGCTAAGGGGATTGGTAATCCTCCTTATGCTGTTGGATCACGTGCGCGAAACGTTCTTTTTGCACCGTCAAGTAACAGACCCAATGGACATCGACTCCACTGAACCGGCGCTATTTATCAGCCGTACACTCGCCCATTTATGTGCGCCAGTGTTCGTACTGCTGACTGGACTCTCCGCTTACCTTTATGGCCAAAAACATCAGGGTAAGCGCGATGTGTCAGCCTTTTTATTCAAGCGCGGTCTATTCCTGGTGCTACTGGAGTTCAGCCTGGTGAACTTCGCCTGGACATTTCAGTTCCCGCCTACAGTGATTTACATGCAGGTGATCTGGGCCATTGGCGTATGCATGATTGCCCTGGCCGGACTGGTTTGGTTGCCTAAAGCTATTCTGTGCTCACTGGGCCTGGTGATCGTGGCAGGGCACAATCTGCTGGATAATGTGCACTTCTCGACAGGTTCGCCAATACATATACCTTGGGCGATTCTGCATGATCGCGGCTGGATCGTTTTCTCCGACAGCTTGCGTCTGCGCACCTCCTACCCGGTGCTTCCGTGGATCGGTGTGATCGTCCTTGGATTCAGTATCGGCCCTTGGTTTGCCAGCCAGGTTTTGGCCGAAAAGCGTCAGCGCACTCTGCTACTTGCAGGGGCCGGGACATTGATCGGATTTGCCGCCCTGCGAGCAGTCAACGGTTATGGCGAGGCCCACTGGGTAACCCATGAAGGCATCACACAAACCCTAATGAGTTACTTCAACATTACAAAATACCCGCCCTCCCTGCTGTTCCTTTGTCTGACTCTGGGAGTCGGTTTGTTACTGCTGCGTGCCTTGGAGCGGGCTCAACAACGCAAGTGGGTCAATACATTGGCAGTATTTGGCGCGGCGCCGATGTTCTTCTACTTGCTCCACCTTTACGTACTGAAAGCGCTGTATCTGATCAGCGTGGCATTGTTCGGGTTGAACCAAGGCAATTTTTTCGGTTACGACAGCATTTGGGCTGTGTGGCTGACAGCGCTCATCCTGGCTTTAGTTCTGTATTTACCAGTGCACTGGTTCTCGGCATTGAAGGCACGCCGTCGCGATATCGGATGGCTCAAATACTTCTGACTGGGCCATTCTCTTAATGACAACGGGCCCTTGGAGGGCCCGTGTACTTATCAAGATAAGCTCATTTCCTCGCTCCCCCTTCGGAGATGCTCGCAGATTGGTGTGTACCAAGTCTTGTTCAATGACCGGGTACTGCTACCGAGAAAGTCCTGGCACTACAGCTTGCCGCGCCTTTGGCCGTGATGATGGGCGTGCTGACCAGCAGTGCGCGGATTTGTCGGTGTGAGTGTTTGCATCCACCAGAGGTTTCACCTCGCTCCGCACGCCCGGTCATCTAAGCGGATCACGCGCAGACAGTCGGTCCCACCTTGGGCACTGGCATTAATACATGCACCACGCCATCCGCCAGCACCATCACCCCCGGCACACCCGCCGCACGCAAGGCCTGTTCGTCCAGTCGGGTTACATCATGCAACTGGACCCGCACTCGCGTTATCGCAATGTGCTGTTGCGACGCCAGGTTATCCAGCCCTCCCAGTGCGGCGATCACACTCGACGGCAGGTCAGTAGAAAGCAGAGCAGTCACCTTCGGCTCATCCACCAGCAGATCCGGGGTCAATGCCTTCCAGAACGCCCGTTGCATTTTCTCGAACATGTTTAGTTCTCCAACACCTGTGAAGTTTCGACCATCGCCTGCTGCTGCAAAGACAAGACCTCGCGGACCTGCTCTGCACTCTCCAGCCCAAGTACCTGATGCGCGACAGCCTGACAGTCGCTGAGCTCGACCTCGCGAATCGCGGCCTTGATCGCCGGAATCAGCGGCACGCTGACCGACAATTCATCCACCCCTAGCCCTAGCAACAGCGGCACCGCCAGAGTCTCCGAAGCCAGCGCGCCACACACCCCGACCCACTTGCCATGGGCATGGGCGGCCTTCACGGTGCTGGCGATCAGACGCAATACCGAGGGGTGAAAACTGTCGGCCTGGCTGGCAAGGCGTGGGTGATCACGGTCCATGGCCAGGGTGTATTGGGTCAGGTCGTTGGTGCCGATGGAGAAGAAGTCCACCTCGGGGGCAAACAGGTCCGCCATCAATGCTGCAGACGGGACTTCGATCATGATGCCCAGTTTCGGCAGCTCCTTGAGCCCGAGCGCCAGCGCCTCTTCTTCCAGCATCTGCCGCGCCAGGCGCAGCTCCGACAACTGGCTGACCATCGGCAGCATGATGTGCAGCCGGGCCAGACCGGCGCTGCTCAGAATCGCCTGAAGTTGTTCGCGCAACAGCTGCGGACGCTCCAGGCACAAGCGAATCCCGCGGATGCCTAGAAACGGATTGGCCTCGCTGTCCATTGGCACATAGGCCAGCGGTTTGTCGCCGCCGACATCCAGCGTACGCACTACCAGATTGCGCTGCGGACCCAACGTGCGGGCAATGGCGCTGTAGATGCTGGCCTGTTCATCAAGGCTCGGCGCCAGACTGCGCTGCTGATACAAAAACTCCGAACGCAGCAGGCCGACACCTTCAGCCCCGAGGTTCATGGCCTGCTCGGTTTCGGCCAGCGAAGCGACGTTGGCCGTGACCTCGAAGTGATGACCATCACGGGTGCAGGCCGCCTGCGAAGCCTGCTCGAGTTCGTGCAGATGCCGTTGCCGTTGCTGCTGAAGTTTGGCGTGCAGCTGTTCGATAGCCGACGCCGCCGGGTCTACGTGTAATTCGCCCTTGTCCGCATCGAGCAACACCCGAGTGCCACTGGCCAGCGACAGCACCTGAATCGGCAAACCACACACCGCCGGCAAACCCAGGGCCCGGGCAAGTATTGCCACATGGCTGGTGGCACCGCCGCCCACGGTGGCGAAACCCAACACCTTGTCGGTATCCAGGGCAGCGGTCTGCGACGGTGTCAGTTGTTCGGCAATCAAAATCGCCTGATCCGGCAACTCCCAGATACCGTCCGGCACCCCAAGAATCAGCTTGAGCACACGCTGGCCGACATCCATCAGGTCCAACGCCCGCTCGGCCAACAACGTATTGCCCAGCGACTTGAACAGCGTAGCGGTGGCTTCAGTTGCACTGTTCCAGGCAAACGCCGCGCTCTTGCCCTCGGCAATCAGGGCCTGAGCTTGTTCCAGCAGACTCGGGTCTTCCAGTAACTCCTGATGTGCCTTGAAGATATCCCCCTGCGCCTTACCTTGCGCGTTGTCGCGCAAGTGTTGCAGTGCCTGCGTCGCGCGGGTCAGCGCACGCTCCAGCGACTCACGCTCCAGAAACTGATCCGCGGCAAACTCAGGCACCTCCGGGGCGCGCTCAGCCACCTGCACCACGTGCCCAAAGGCCGTCCCCCCCGAAGCACAAACACCGCGCAACAGCTTCGTCGACACCTCCTGCGCCTGAACTACCGGCGCTACGACCGCCAACGCCGTCACGGCCTCACCGCAGCCATCCGCCAGTAGTTGGGTCAGCGTGCGGATTGCCAATTCGGCATCCTCTCCCACCGCGCTGACCTGCAGCGCATCGCCGTGAACCGTCTGCAACGCCATGATCGCCACCAGGGACTTGGCGTTGGCGCTGTCCTGCTGCTTGTGCAGACAAATACTTGCCGTAAAACCTTTCGCCGCCTGCGCAAAAATCGCCGCCGGTCGTGCGTGCAGACCATTGGGGTTAGGCAGACGGACCGGTTTGGAGAACAGCGCTTCGCCCTCCTCCTGCGCAACACTGGACCGCGGATCGCCAAGGCTCAGGCGTAATACGGGCTGCGCGCACGCCACCAGACCATTGTCCGGTGTCAGCAGGCTGAAGGGCTCGCCACTGACCAGCAGCATCAAGGTCAACAGGCTGCGGGCATGCAGGGCTACATAGTCGGCATCGAACTCGATCAACGGCTGTCCGGCCTCAACACGCTGGCCCTGCTCGACCAAGGCGCTGAACCCCTTACCCGCCAGGTTCACGGTGTCCAGACCAATGTGCAGCAACACCTGTACGCCGCTGTCATCGGTGATGCTGATCGCATGGCCACTGTGTTGAAGATTGCTGACCACGCCGGCCAACGGCGCGCAAAGGGTCTGCGAGGTCGGATCGATGCACAGGCCGTCGCCGATCACCCGGCTGGCGAACACCGGATCCGGCACGTGATCAAGTGGCACCAGCACCCCGGACAGCGGCGCCAGCAATTGCAATGGTTGGGTTATGGTCATGACTTCACCTGCGGTTTTGTTCTTTGAAGTGCCGATGGAGCGCGAGCTCCGACAGCATCGCTTATTTCCACCAGTACTCGACTTGCAATCCGACGTTCGCACCATGCAGCGCCGTGCCGAACGCGCCGGTATCGGACAACGCTGAACCTTGTGCCAGTTCATTGGCCGCACGCTTGGCCGCTTCGTTCCAGCTGGCATAGGTGTAGTACAAACGCACCTCGGGACGTTCCCAGAATCCCGGGCCATTTGGCGACCAGGTCGGGACAAAGGAGAATTTACTCAACTTGCGCGTACCTCCTGAGGCCTCGACCTGATCGTGTCCCAGCTCGGTCACCAACTTGAATTGGTCGGTGATCGCGTAAGCCGGGCGAACGCCCAGGGAGATCCAGTTCTGGCCGTTGCCGTCCGGGCGGATATCCTTCTGATAGACCGCTTCGACCTGGCCACCAAAACGCGGTGTCACTTGCCAGTCGAAGAACTCCACCAGCCGGTAGCTCTTGTTGCTGTCGTCCAGGCCCACATCGCCGGTATAACCCAACCCGGTACCAGGCCCTTCGCCGTATTGCAGCGCCAGTTTGTTCTTACCGCCGAGGAAGTTTTTCTGCACATGCTGGGCAGTGATTGCCCAACCTGCGTGCGCATCGCTACGGTCAGGTTTTTCGATGTAACTCAGGCCAAACTCCAGTTCACCGCCGGGGTTGGTTTGAAAACCCGCGACGTTGAAATCCTGCCGGGTGACATAATCTTTCTGGTACAGGTTGTCCTTGCGCGAAAAGGCGTAGCTGTATTTCAGGTCGCCGATCTTCACATCCTCGATACCACCACCCGTGGCGCTCTGGTTCCAGTAGTAGAAGTCGGAAATATGGATGTCGTTTCGTTTGTAGTAGCGACGACCGGCCCACAACGAACCGCCATTGAGACTCGGCAAGTTCGACCATTGTGCGTACATCTGCGGCATGCGCACCGAACCGTTATCACCGTTGAACGTCAGGTCTTTGTCGTATTGGTTGTACAACGAGGCCATGCCGTCGACGCTCAGCACCGAGCCGTCGTCCAGGGTGTACAAGTCCTGACGCAACTCCAGCTCCGCGTACTGCTCGCATTCGTTGCCCAAGCGGTATTTCGACTGGGCACCCTGCAGTTGAAAACACTGCTGAGAACCGCTGTTGACCGAGGTCCCGACGCCGCTGCGCAAGTAACCGGCGAACTCCAAAGCCTGGGCCGAGAACGGCAACATCAGACACACGCACGATGTTGCAAGGTTGCGGTTAATTGTTGTTTTCAAGAGCCGCCTCATTATTTTTATTGTGCTCATCCGGCAAAATCTGCGCGCAAGAAACCCCGCGCAGTGCTCTGCGAGTTGTTTGAAGATGGTTTTTTTAGTGGTTGGTCAGGTGCAGGACGAACGACTCGTACGGCCGCAGAAACAGCTGTCGACTACGTGTCTCACAATCCGGGAAATTGCTAATCACCAGGCGTTGCAACATGCAGTCGGTGATTACCCGCTCCGGCAACTCGACTTCACACGCTGTGCCATAGAAGTTATTCACCACCAGCAACCGCTCGCCTTCGCCTTCACGCAGGTACACCCAGACCTGCGGGTGCGCGGGTAAGAGCTGGCGATACACGCCGTCCTGAATCAGCGGTTCGCTGCGGCGCAGGGCAATCAACTGGCGATAGTGGTGCAGCACCGAAGTCGTGTCGTCGAGTTGGTTTTCGACGTTGATCTGCGTGGCGTTGGCCGGCACGCCAATCCATGGTTCGGCACTGCTGAAACCGGCATTGGGTTGCGTGTTCCAGTGCATCGGGGTGCGACTGTTGTCACGGGATTTCTGCATGATCGCGCTCATGCTCGACGCATCGGACTCCCCGGCATCACGCTTGAGCCGGAAAATGTTCAGCGTCTCGACATCGCGGTACTGCTCGATGCTCTCAAACCCCGGGTTGGTCATGCCCAACTCTTCACCCTGATAGATGAACGGCGTGCCCTGTAGAAAATGCAGCGCGGTGCCGAGCATCTTCGCCGACACCACGCGGTGTTCGCCGTCATCACCAAACCGCGAAACCACTCGCGGCTGATCGTGATTACACCAGAACAGTGCATTCCAGCCGCCACCGGCCTGCATGCCGGTCTGCCAGTCGGAAAGGATGCGCTTGAGTTCGAGGAAGTCGAAGTCAGCACGAACCCACTTCTGCAAGTTCGGGTAATCAACTTTCAGGTGATGAAAGTTGAAGGTCATCGACAGCTCTTTCGAGTCCGGCCGCGAGTAACGAATGCAATGTTCCAGGTTGGTGGAAGACATCTCGCCGACGTTGATCAGGTCATGGCCTTCGAAGACTTCACGGTGCATTTCCTGCAAGTAGTCGTGCACGTTCGGGCCATCGGTGTAGAAGCGCCGACCATCGGTGTTGTCCTCGGGAAAGTCTGCTGGCTTGGAGATCAGGTTGATCACGTCCAGGCGGAAACCGCCCACGCCCTTGTCACGCCAGAAGCGCATCATCTTGAAGACTTCAGCGCGCACCTGCGGGTTATCCCAGTTCAGGTCGGCTTGAGTGTGGTCGAACAGGTGCAGGTAGTACTGACCGGTTTGCGCCTCGTATTCCCAGGCGGAACCACCGAACTTGGATTCCCAGTTGTTCGGCTGATCACGCCAGATGTAGAAGTCACGGTACGGGTTATCAAGGCTGCTGCGCGCTTGCTGAAACCAGATGTGCTCGACGGAAGTGTGGTTGACCACAATATCGAGCATCAGCTTGATGCCCCGCCTGCCGGCCTCGGCGATCAGCAACTCGCAGTCAGCCATGGTCCCGTAGCTTGGATCGATAGCGTAGTAGTCGCTGATGTCGTACCCGTTGTCGCGCTGGGGCGAACGCAGGAACGGGGTAATCCACAGACAATCGACACCCAGCCATTGCAGGTAATCGAGCTTGGCCACCACCCCGAGCAGATCGCCCGTGGGGTTGCCGGCGTGGCTGTGAAAACTCTTCGGGTAGATCTGGTAGATCACCGAACGCTGCCAGTCTTGCATGGCGGATTCCTTTAATAAGTTTTGCTGTGTCTGGTCTGGCTTCTTCGCGGGCAAACCCGCTCCCACAGGGCTACGCATTGAAAATGTGGGAGCGGGCTTGCCCGCGAATGGATCTATCAGGCGACTCGATATCCAGGCCGGACAATCTTCATGCTCAAGCCACAGGTCAAAACGAACGGCACAACCATGGCGATGACCATCCCGACCACGAACATCGGGATGTATTGCGGGATGATCGAGATGAAACCGGGCAAACCACCGACACCGATCGCCGAGGCCTGAACCTTGTTCAGCGACAGAAACATGCAGCCCAGCGCCGAGCCGATCAACGCTGCGTAGAACGGAAACTTGTAGCGCAGGTTGACGCCGAACATGGCCGGTTCGGTGATGCCGAAATAGGCGGAAATCGCTGAGGTCGAGGCCATGCTTTTATCCCGCGCACTGCGGGTCATGTAGAACACCCCGAGTGCCGCGCTGCCTTGTGCGAGGTTGGACATGACGATCATCGGCCAGATGAAGGTGCCGCCCTGAGTGGAAATAAGCTGTAAGTCGACGGCGAGGAACATGTGGTGCATGCCGGTGATCACCAGCGGCGCATACAGCAGACCGAAAATCGCCCCGCCGACCATAGGCGCCAAGTCGAATAAGGTCACCACGCCTTCGGTGATCAGAATCCCCAGGTGACGGGTCACCGGACCGATCACGGCCAGGGCCAACACCCCGGTGACGACGATCGTGGTAATCGGCACCACCAGCAGTTGAATGGCATTGGGTACCCGCGCCCGCAGCCATTTTTCAATGACGCTCATGACGTAGGCGGCCAGCAGGATCGGCAGAATCTGCCCTTGGTAGCCGACCTTCTCGATCTTGAACCAGCCAAAAATATCGAAATACGGCAGGCTCTGGCCGTCGAGCCCGGCCACCGCCTTGCCGTAGTTCCAGGCGTTGAGCAGGTCCGGGTGAACCAGCATCAGGCCAAGCACGATGCCAAGGATTTCACTGCCGCCAAAGCGTTTGGCTGCCGACCAGCCGACCAGCGCCGGGAGGAAAACGAACGAGGTGTTGGCCATCAGATTGATCAAGCTCCAGACACCGTCCAGTGTCGGGTAAGCCTCAAGCAGGGTCTTGCTGGCAATGAACATGCCTTTGGCGCCGATCAGGTTATTCACTCCCATCAACAGGCCAGCAATGATCAGCGCCGGTAAAATCGGCATGAACACATCGGAGAACACCCGCACCAGACGCTGCATGGCATTGGTTTTATCAGCGCCCTTTTGTTTCACGTCGGCGATGGTCGACGCAGCAAGCCCCGTCTGCTCGCGCAGCGCGGCATAGACCTTCTCGACCTCGCCAGGACCGATGACGACTTGAAACAGTCCGCCCGTGAAAAACGAGCCTTTGACCAGGTCGACCTGATTCAGCGTCGTACTGTTGACCCGCTGTGGGTCTTTGAGGGCCAGGCGCAGGCGCGTGACGCAATGTGCGGCCTGTTCAAGGTTGTCAGCACCACCGAGGCTATGAAGCAGCTCGCTGGCGATAGTCGCGTAATCGTGGCTCATGCTTTTCCATCCACTGTGTTTTTTGTTGTTTGGCAGCACACCGAAGCGAAAAATACTCGTCTGTACGAGTTAAAGCAACAACTCGTACAGACGAGTTTGATTTTTTTATCCACGTCCCGCCCAACGGCGATGTTTCTGACAGCCAGGACTACCCCGCCATTTGTGCAATAGACAAACCCTCACGCGTTCCCTAAGGTTCCTCCCTTGAGCACAACGCAGCCATTCCCATGAGCAAATACAACCAGATCTACAGCGATCTGCTTACCAGCATCACCACCGAACGACTGGAACGCGGTGCCCGACTGCCTTCCGAAACCGAGTTGATGGAGAGTTACCGGGCCAGTCGCGGTACCGTGCGCCAAGCCATAGAACTGCTTCAGGAACGCGGTTTCGCGCAAAAAATTCACGGTAAAGGCACCTTCGTGCTGTCGCCCAATCCGATCGAATTCCAGCTAGGCGGCATCGTCAGTTTCCAGGAAACCCACCCAAGGCTGGGCAATGACGTCAGCACCGAGGTGGTGGCGTTCGAGCAATTCCCCCTGCAAGGTGCCTTGCGTGAACACCTGAAAGCGGAAGAAGGTAGCCTGATCACGCGGATCAAACGCGTGCGTCGGATCGATGGCAAACGGGTCATCCTCGACATCAACCACTTCGTCGCCGATCTCATTCCGGGGCTGAATTGCGAGATTGCCGAGCATTCGATCTATGCCTTCATCGAACAGACACTGCACCTGCAAATCAGCTACGCCCAGCGCACCATCGAAGCCGTACCGCGAGGCAAGGACGACCAGCAGCACCTTGATCTTGAGGGGCAGAGCCATGTGATCGTGGTCAGCAACCAGACCTTTTTGCAGGACGGCCGGCAGTTCGAGTACACCGAGTCGAGGCATACCCTGGACAAGTTTTATTTTTCGGACGTGGCTAGACGATGAAAGCATCCGCAGCTGGCTCACGCTGCGGCGGATGCAGAGCCCTGACATGAAAAAACCCGGAAGGTCCGAACGATAGTTTCTGTACTACGCGAGCGGCCTCGACGCCTGACCGTGAATGACACGCAGAAACTCAACCGCGCACCAGGTAGGCCCCTGACGGAACCCGGTCTCGCAGTTTCTTGCATTTGCCGGGTGCGGGCTGATGCCCCGGCGGACGATCAGGAAACCAGATCCGGCATTTACCTGGAGGCGGTAAATGGCCGCGGGGAATCTCAACCTCATCGTGCGCAGGCTCTGGCTCGACGGAAGCCATTTGCAACTCTCCTTCGGGCCGAGGCCTGCCAGCCGTCGGTGAATCCAATACCCGGTCTGCCTTTGCGCGGGCGAAGCTGCCAGTGTCCTGTGTGGATTGTTCAGCAACGCCCTTTTCTGCTTCGTGGCGCCACTGGGCTTGCTCATCCTGCCCCTTCTGTACTGCGACCGGGTTTCCTGTGGTTTGGGGCGGGGTACCCGAAGACTGGGCCTGCTGCGCCGCCTGGATCAATTGGAAGTTACGGTTGCGTAGTTCGACGTTGCGACCAACCCGCATGTTCGAGCGCGCCGCCAGGGTTTCAGCCTGCTGGTACTGCCCCTGCTGAAGACGCAACACACCGAGGTAATGCAGCGTCGCAGGATTATTCGGCTGAATATGCAGGGCACGTTCCAGCGTCGCAGCGGCTTGGTCCAACTGGCCATTTTCATATTGCCGCGAGGCGGTTTCGATCAGGGTGGTGGATGCGTTGTTACTTTGCGCTGGCACTCTCCGCTCGGCAGCAACCGAAGAAAGCGACGCGAAGGCGCAGAGCGCCATGAGGAGACCCGGTAGTAAACTTTTTGTTGGCATCAGGGGTGGACTCGACTGATCTCGGACGGCACTGCCGTAAAACAGGCCACCAGCGCTGTTCGGCATTTCCGATACAGGGCCCCTATCGACCTGGCCAGCGACCTGAAGTTCCTGCTGCAACGACCGTCGCACCAGCATCATTTTCCAAAAGACCGCTCAGTGACGCCGTTGGCTATTTAAGCAGCGGCCCCCTAGAACTTTTCCTTATTTATCGGTCTATGTGGACAGGCACATTCGCTCGGTGAGCGCCCCCCCACACGGGTTCCCGCGGCCAGATGGTCACACGTCAAAATGTCAATCAGAGGTAGTCTTCGTTCATGAAATTCCATGACCCACGGATGGTGCTCTTCGGCCTGTTCGCGTTCGCGGCAGTGGGCTCGGCATCAGCAACACAGATGAAGACCTCAACCCCTGTTTTCGCAACTGAAGTCGCAGTAGTTCAGGTTCCGGTCCACGATGCCGGCAACCCTTGGCCGACCTTGGTCAGTACGGCCGGCAAGCAGCCAGGGCCGTTGCTTGTCCATGACGACCGGTACTGGCATGACGGCCATTGGCACGATCGTAGAGACGATTGGCGCCGAGACGACTGGCGTAGAGATAACTGGCGTAGAGAGCAAGCCCGCCGAGAAGCAGAACGCCATCGTTATTGGGAGCGCCACCAGGATCGGGCCATGCGGTACCGCTACGAGGACGATCGCCGCTACTATCGTCGCTAGCACTAGCTAATCATAGGCCGATGAAACCAACGAGACATTCGTCATTAGCTAACTGCGTTCGCGTGAGCATTTTTACCGGCTTCTGCAGCAGAAATTGGTAAGGAGTCTAATATTGAAATGCCAAAGATCGCTCCATCCCATGTTTGCGTAATGTAGCGAGAGACCGTTGGCATGCAGGCGGCGCCAACACCCGACCGGTGCTGGCTTAATGGATTCAACCCTGGAGGGAACCATGAGCAACCTCATCGCCACTGGCGAGCCACCTGAAGCCGTTCGCCTCATAGTCAAGGTTTACGCCTTCTTGCTGCTCGCAGGTTTTGCGCTTGTTCCCGCCTATCTGATTGGCTACTTATACTTCTTTCAGGACCCCACGCTTATATTCGAGAATCACCTGTTCCATATAGTTGCGATCACGGCAGCCACCTTGGCGGGCTCGTTTGTTACTTACGTAACGTGGCGCTGCTATCAATCATCGGGAGATGCGCTACTGCGATGGATGACGCTTGGTTTTCTCGGTTTTGTCCTGATCTACGCGTTGCACGGTGCGTTCACTGGGCAAGCACACCACAATATCTGGCTTTTCCTGCTTTATGGGCCGGCCTCTCGACTGGTCATGTCGATTCTGTTGTTAGTCGGAATGCTGTCGTACCACCGTCCACCGGATGCCGCGGACCAACGAATGAAGGCCCGCTCCTGGTTGATCTGGATAGGACTGTTCCTGCTGGTTGACGCGGCAGTGGCGTACGTCGCGAATACGCCGATCGCCGGCAATCTCGCGGTGCGCCTCTCGATGGAAGGTGGCGCCCTCGTTCTTTCCACATTGACCGTGACAATGCTCCTGCTGCGCCGTATCCGTTCGCCGCTGATGATGATTTTTGTCATCTCGGTCACCGCGTTCGCGCTGTCATCTCTGGCCTTCATCCTTGCACGCCCGTGGAACCATATGTGGTGGCTCGCTCATGCGATCTTCGCCGGTGGATTCTTCATGTTGAGCTATGGGGTAGTGCAAGCGTTCCTCACCACACGGTCGTTCTCGAAAATTTACAGCCAAGAGGAGTTGATGGTGCGTCTTGCCGAATCGATGGCGTATACCGAGAGCGCCCTGCAGGAACTCCAGCGCGCCAATCAAGAGCTTGGACACCTTGCAGCGACCGATCCACTGACAGGCGCTGATAATCGGCGTCGGTTCATGGAGCGGGTCGAAGTCGAAATTGGCCGGACACTACGCGGCGGTGCACCGTTCTCCGTTTTGGCACTCGATCTGGATAATTTCAAGTCCATCAACGATCGCTTCGGGCATCAGGTTGGCGATGACATCCTGAAGAGTTTCGTGGAGATATGCCTCGATTCGATCCGGCCGTATGACGGCGTAGCCCGAGTCGGCGGGGAAGAATTCATGATACTGCTGCCTCAAACTTCACTTGAAGGCGCGCACGTAATCGCTGAACGTCTGCGCAGCACCGTTGCTGATAATTCTTTTCATGGCCTGCAGCGGTCAACCACGGTCACAGTGAGCATCGGCGTATCGCAATCCGGCCGCGACGGCGACACCATCGGGGCAATTCTGCGTACAGCCGATCAACGCCTGTATCACGCTAAACACGAAGGTCGTAACCGTGTGGTCGCTACCATCAAAACCAGCCTTCAATCTCTGCCCTGACTATCGTCTCGAAGTTGCTGGGAGAAAACACCATGTCCCTCGCTCTCAGAAATCTATTCGCCCTTGCTTTGGGTGTGTTCTTTTGCACAGCAGCGTGCGGTCAAGGGGCAGCAGACCCCGATCACCCGCCGGCAATACTTCCATTGGAATCCGAGACAGCGCCAAAACTCATTGCCTATCCGCCGCTTGCCGAGCCGCTCGCTCGCGGGGTCGTCATTATCCAGTATCGAACAGAGCACGCCAGGATCATGCCGGTATTTGGTAAAGCGGCTGCTGATGTATCACCACGTCTCGGCCACCTTCACGTGACCGTCGACGACTGGAAAGGTACATGGGCGCATACCAGTGAAGACCCGATTATCCTGGTCGGACTGAAACCCGGCACTCACAAAATTCTACTTGAAGTGGCCGACCCGACTCACAAAATCCTCACCAGTACGACAGTGAGCTTTATAGTTCCGGAGAAGAAATCAACGGACGCCCCTCACATTGACGATGGTCATGCGGTAAAACCATAACTGCTGTTCACAACACAGTTGTGGCGCGCGGCTCGTCCGCGCCCTGCTCCGCGCTCGTTGCGGCCTGCCCGGTGCGTTCGTGAATGTGCGCGGTCGGCGTGCGGTCGATCAGGAGACTGAGTAATTCCGGACGATTGTAGTGACCGGCCGAGTCCATCAACATCTTGCGGCGATCGATCAGCGTGAAATCCAGATCGGCAATGACCTCACCTTCACCAGACCGCAATGGTTCGCCCAGCAGCATGCCGTCGGGTGCCACGATCGCGGTGAAGCAACCGCCCGAGATCGGACCGATCTCGCAGCCGGTGTCCTTCATGATTTGCGCCTGCTGATCGGCGTCCAGCCAGGCCGTTGCATTCACGACGAAGCACCCGGACTCCAGGGCATGCTGGCGAATATTGATTTCCATCCTTTGGGCAAACCCTTCGCCGAAGGCAGAACCCGGGTACATGGCTGAATGGATCTGCTCGCCGTCAGCAATCAACGCATAGCGCGCCAGCGGATTGTTGTGTTCAAAGCACGCCAACTGACCAATGCGGCCGATCTTGCTGTCGACGGCGCATAAGCCCGACCCGTCGCCCTGCCCCCAGATCATGCGCTCGAAATGGGTAGGCGTGATCTTGCGGCGGCGCTGGATCAGCGTGCCGTCGGCGTCGAAGAGCAATTGTGTGTTGTACAGGGTTCCACCGTCACGCTCATTGACGCCGATGGACACCACCATGCCCGCCTTGCGCGCAGCCTCGCCAATCGCGTCGGTCGCGGGGGACGGAACCGTCACGGCCTGCTCGAGCAGCTTCAGATACTCGGTTCCGGCCAACAGCTGCATGGGCGTCTGAACTGCCGAAAAGTACGGGTAGTACGGCACCACGGTCTCCGGGAAGGTGGCGAACTGCACCCCCTGCTGGCCAAGCTCGAGGATCTTCTGCACGACCTTTTCGACGGTTGCCTCACGGTTGTAGAGAACAGGGCTTATCTGAACTGCGGCGGCTTTGACGATTTTCATTGCAAACTCCTTGACTGGTAAGGACATCTCGATGCTCACCTCACCAGCCGCTTCGTGTTGAATGTCTAAAGTCACGCTCGACCTAATGTTGCATGTGCAAATACCGTGTGGTGCGAGCCCAACTCCCGATGACCGTATTCGAACGCCCGGATGTATCCCGCATGTGTCGGGGAAGGTGTTTTTTGTTCGCACGTGTTTCGAGATGTACTGCAGATACATTGCAATACAAAGAGGCGCCGCGGTCTGTCTGATACATCGCGTCGTCTGCATCGCGGGCAGGCCCGGCTCCTGCAGATGACATGACGAGCTGGATCAATACTCGGGTTGAAGCTATACCGAAAGGGTTCAGAGTGGGCATGAGCCACACGCTCGATTAGCGACTGAGGAGAACTTCGCGGTGTCGAATCAGCTGGTCATACGCAACATGACCCGTCCCGAACTGGACGAGCTCGTCGGTTGGGCTGCCCGTGAGGGTTGGAATCCCGGCCTTCACGATGCCGAGCTGTTCTGGGCCACGGACCCTGCCGCCTTTATCGCGGCGTCCCGGGGCGGCGAGTTGATCGGCGGCGGTGCCATCACCTCCTACAATGGCGAATTCGGTTTCATGGGCTTTTTCATCGTCCGGCCTGAATATCGCGGTCAGGGTCTGGGCAATACCCTCTGGCACGCACGCCGCGAGCGACTCCTCGCCCGCCTGCGCCCAGGCGCGAGCATCGGCATGGACGGCGTCTTCGCGATGCAGGACTACTACGCCAAGGGTGGTTTCGCTTTCTCCCATCGCAACCTGCGTTTTCGTGCCGAGATCACCGAACGCCCGGCGACCTCGCAGGCAGACGACCTGGAGATCGTCCCGTTGGCCACCTTCCCGTTCGATCAGGTGGTCGATTACGACCGCACCTGCTTCCCCGCCGCTCGCGCAACCTTTCTGAGTGGATGGATAACCCAAGCCGATGCACTCGCCGTGGGTTGCCGGCGCGAAGGCAGGCTTAGCGGCTATGGCGTAATAAGGCGCTGCCGGGAAGGCTGCAAGATTGGCCCCTTGTTCGCCGATGACGCCCTGGCGGCCAATGCCCTCTACGCGCACCTGGCGGAATTTGCGCAGGGTGGCCCGCTGTTTCTCGATGCCCCGGAGAATAACCCCGCCGCCATGGCGCTCGTGCGCCAACAGGGCATGACCGAGGTGTTCGGCTGCGCACGCATGTACCTCGGCCCTCCTCCAGCGATCGCGCACGAACGTGTGTTCGGCGTCACGACCTTCGAGCTCGGCTGATGTCCGCTCGCGACCTCATCGGTTATGGCGGCCGCCCACCCCACCCGCGATGGCCCGATGAGGCGCGCGTCGCGGTCCAGTTCGTACTCAACATCGAAGAAGGTGCGGAATCATGCATCCTCAATGGCGATGCGCAGTCGGAGGCCTGGCTTCACGAGCTACCGGGCCGTCCACCGCGTGTGGGGGAACCGGACTTGAGCGTCGAGGGCATGTACGAATACGGATCGCGCGCAGGTGTGTGGCGCATTCTGGACCTGTTCAGCGCCCGAGGCCTGCCGCTGACCGCCTTCGCCGTCGGCCGGGCACTGGAACTCACCCCGGCGATTGGCCATGCGCTCTGTGCGGCCGGGCATGAGATTGCCGGGCATGGCTACCGTTGGCTGGACTATCGCGACATGCCTGAAGACCAGGAGCGGCGCCATATCCAACTCACCCTCGACGTGATCAAGCAGATCTGCGGTAAACGCCCCGTAGGTTGGTACACAGGAAGGGTCAGCCAGAACACCCGCCGCCTGTTGCGTGAGGAAGGCGGGTTTCTCTATAGCTCAGACGCCTACAACGATGACCTGCCCTATTGGCTCCCAGGCTCGCCCGCCCACCTGGTGATCCCTTACACGCTGGTCAACAACGACGCCCGCTATCTGCTGCCGAACGGTTTCGCCTGCGGTGAAGACTTCTTCCGGCTGCTCAAGGATGCTTTCGACCTGCTGTGGCAGGAAGGCGCGCAACACCCGAAGATGATGAGCGTCGGCCTGCATGGGCGGATCAGTGGCCATCCCGGTCGAGCGATGGCGCTGGCGCGTTTTCTCGATTACGTGCAAGGCCACGACGCGGTGTGGATCTGCCGGCGCGAAGAGATTGCCAGGCACTGGATAGCCCAATTCCCCGCCTGAGTGGCAAGTGGTCCGGATTCTGCGCGTTTCTAACAGGTTTCGAAGGCCACTGAATTCGCGCCGCTTTCCGTTAGGATCTCGAACTGCCGACTGCGCGCAAACGTCAAATTGAAGTGGCGACCCCGGATGAGGCCGCCATTTTTCGGCTGATTGATCAGTTGCCGGCTGGCATCGGCAGGTTAATGCCTTCTTTTTTCAGGACTTCACGCACGGATTGGAATTTCTGGTACTGCGACAGTTCGATCGGCCCGTCGTAGCCCATGCTTTGCAATTTGCGTGGTGGATAATCGACGTAGGTCTTCATCAGTTTCATGATCGCGCCCGTAATCGGCACCATCGTCCAGGTGCGCTCGGTAAAGTTGTTCATGAAGAGGTCATAGCGTTCTTGCGGGTCTTGCCACAAGTCAAAGACCTGCGGCACGGTGGCCACATATTTTTCTGCGCCTTTCCAGCCCAGGTTAGAGTCCACCGCCAGACCACCGGTCTGCGCGCCATCATCGCCGCGCAGGTTGAACACGGCCTTATAGTTCCCGACACGGGCCGCACCCGGGGACAATTCGTTCTCGGTAAAATAGAACCACTCCTTGCGCGGCGAAGGGGCACTACCGGTGAGTACCGGCGTCATGTCGTAGCTGTCGAAGATGATCGGCTGACCTTCACGATCTTTCTCGGGCAGCTTCACGCCAGCCACAGAGGCGAACGTCGCCATCAAATCCAGGCCACCGAGAATCTCGTGATTTTTCGTGTCCGGCTTGATCTTGTCTGGCCAGACGGCAATGGCTGGTACCCGGTTACCGCCCTCACGCACCGTGCCTTTTGTCCCACGGAACGGGGTGTAGCCGGCATCCGGATAAACGTCCTGCCAGGCGCCGTTGTCAGTGGTGTAAACCACCAGCGTGTTCTTATCCAGGCCCAGCGCCTTGAGCTTGTCCATGATGCGGCCAATATGGGTATCGAGTTCGACGATGGAGTCGGCGTACTTGGACTTGGACATGGACTTATGAACGAACTCCGGAGCCGGCATGTTCGGTTGGTGGACTTTCATGAAGTTGACGTTGATGAAAAACGGCTTGTCGGATTTGGCCGCCGTGTCGAGAAACTCAAGTGCAGCTTTTTCGACATAGTTGTCAAAGAACGGAATGCCGACCACGCCGGGTTTACCGTCTACGACAGGCGTGTCGACGTACTGGCCATTGACCTTGAATTCTTCGATCGGTTTTTCACCCGCCTTGCCGGACAACGCGCCCTTGGTCACCTTTTGAAACATCGCGCGGGTTTCCGGGTCCATGTCGGGGAACCATGTCGGGTCGGCATAGGTGTAGGCATTGAGGTGGTACAGGCCGACGTATTTCATCACGTCATAACCTTGTGCATTGGGCAGCGCGTAGTCGGCTTCGCCCAAATGCCATTTACCGGTGAAGTAGGTGTCGTAACCACCGGTTTTCAGCACCGATGCCAGCGTCCACTCGGCTGCCGGCAAGCCACCGCCCTGGCCCTGGAAGGCCACGGTAGTCATGCCGCTACGATTGGGGATCCGCCCGGTTTGCATGGCCGCCCGGCCAGGCGTGCAGCTCGGCTGGGCATAAAAAGAGTAAAAAGTGACGCCTTCTGCCGCCAACTCATCGATTTTGGGCGTGGGCATGCCGCGCCCGATCCCACCTCCGTAGGGACCCAGATCGCCGTAGCCCGTATCGTCGGAGACGATAAACAGAATATTGGTCTTTTCCGTTTGAGCCGCATGGGCAAGTCCGTTCAATGACAAAAGCGCAGCAAACACGATAGATAACCTGAAACGATCCGATAGCTGTTCCATACCAGAACTCCTCGCTATTTCATGGTGTTGGCAACCGGGTGATGAGTGCACATCAACATTGACCCTTGGTGCATTGACCACCGAGTAATTAGCCTAGGTACTGCGTACAGAATCATTTCCCCCTTAATTGCATGACCATGCACGGGTTAAGGCGCACGAAAGAGTCTAGTGCGGTTTTTCCAGTTGACGTGATAATTGTCCGGGCCGCATCTACTGCCCTTTATCCAATCTGAACACGCTTCAACAACCTGATCTAAGCTCAACCGCGCCAGGGTTAACTCTCAGCCTCAGTCTTACAGTAGCGTCGCGGTGGTCCAGACTTTCAATTCCCGAGAAAGGAGCAGGCAAATGAACAAAGGCTTCCAACTTGCCCGTTTTATTGCCTTGGCGATGGTATGGTCTGAATCTGGCGTCGCTGCCGATGCCGATAGCCAGGCGGAGTTAGCCAAACAATCCCTGAACCCGGTCGCCGCGCTATACAGTTTGCCGATTCAATACAACTGGAACCAAAAACTCGGACCCAGTGGTGAGGGCTATCAGAGCGTCACCAACATCCAGCCGGTGCTGCCCTTCAGTCTCAACGAGGAGTGGAACCTCATCTCCCGCACCATCCTGCCCGTCATCGATCAGCATGGTCTGGTCCCCGGCGGGATTGCCGACAAATCAGGTGTGGGAGACACCACGCAAAGCTTCTTTTTTTCACCCAAGCAGCCCACCGCCAGCGGTTGGATCTGGGGCGCAGGCCCGGCCATATTGGTGCCCACCGGCAGCGATGATCTGCTGAGCAGCGAGCAATGGGGGTTGGGGCCGACGGTGGTGGCGCTCAAACAAAGCAATGGTTGGACTCGCGGCATTCTGGCCAACCATATCTGGTCGCTGGAAGACAGCCCGCCGGATGACAAAGACAAGGTCAATCAGACGTTTCTGCAACCGTTCTTCAGCTTTACCACCCATACCTACACCACGTTTGGCATCAATACCGAGTCCACCTACGATTGGCAGACCAGGCAGTGGTCTGTGCCGATCAATCTTTTCGTTACCCAATTGTTCAAGGTGGGTCACCAGCCCATGAGCCTGCAGGCGGGGCCGCGCTACTGGGTCGAAAGTCCGGACAATGGCGCCGAAGGCTGGGGGTTTCGGGTAGCGTTTACGCTGTTGTTTCCCAAGTGAGGTGATGAAACAGCACGTTCAAGTGGCTGCTTTTGGCCGGATAGAGACGGATTGGTTGCGACCGGCGCTGGTGGATTTAATCTGCGTCTGAATGCCGGCTATTCACTCGAATGCAAATACCTTTTTCCAGTCGTTCTTCATGCTGATGACCGTCCAACCGTCTCTCTTTGCCTGATCATAGAGTGACTGAGTAAAGGCGCCTACCTTGGTATCGGGCAACGCTTGAGCCGGGCCGTAGGCGTATTCGCGCTTGGCGTCGTCATGCAGCACTAGCATTACCAGTCGCGCGCCCTGGCCGGCCTTGGTGTACTCCAGCATTTGCTTGTCACCGGTGGAGTTGCCGAAGGCTGCGTTCGGCTGGCGGCCGGTCATCAGGTAAATGTTCTCTGGCTTGCCTGCATCGTTGTCGTTGAGCACGATCTTGGGCTGCTTGATCAACTGCGGCTTACCGCTCTTGTCGTAGCCATACTCAGTTGCGCCGGCACTACCGACGACCTGTTCTGATGGCACGCCATAGACCTCCTCGGAATAGGTGCGAACGAAGTCCTGACCACCTCCGGTGACAATGTAAGTCTTGTAGCCATTGTCACGCAGGTATTGCATGACTTCCTTCATCGGCTGATACGTCAGCTCGGTGAAAGGACGCTTCCAGCGAGGGTCCCGGGCTTCGGCCAGCCAGGCATGGACTTGTTGCTTGAACTCACCCGTGGGCATGCCGCTCAGAGTCACCATGGCAATTTTCAGATAGTCATCGAGGGTCAGTTTTGCCATAGCGGCACGGTCACCCGACAGCACAGTCTTGAAGGGTTCGACGCTGGCCAGCTCCGGCTTTGCCTTGACCACCGCAGGAACGCGGCTCAGGCAATAAAACAATTGGCTATAGGCCGGATGTTCGACCCACAGTGTGCCGTCCTGGTCGAAGGTTGCGATGCGTTCGGCTGGCGACACGAACTGGTTACCACCTTCCTGGGTTGTCGCCTTGACGAACTCCATTATCGCCTGCTTGGCCGCACCTTCATTCCATGATGGCAAGGGATCTGCGGCCCATGCGGCGGTCGTTACAATGAAACTCAGGCCTAGTACGGCAAGCGACGGACCATAACGCCGTGCAGCAAAACCATAAGGGCGAATCGGAGACGTAGCGGCGTTCCATGCACATTTCCCCAAGCCTGAAAGCTTCATGAGGTGCACCTCTGTGTTGAATTTGTTTGACTCGATTAGGAGTCTCGGGGCCTGACCGGCCCTTAACCGCCCTGCGGTAGCACCCGGGCATTATTCCCCGAGCCCTCGATGTAAACGTTCATGCCTTTACCCAGGGCTGGGTTGATCGGCTGAGTCACCGATACCAGCACGCCACTTTTTACCCGCACGATGACCTGTTGCGCCGCGACGGGCTGGTCATACTTTTTCTTCTCCGCATAGTTACCGCCAACCGCACCGGCGAGTGCGCCAGCGACCATGGCGACGTCGCGCCCGGTGCCACTGCCGATCAGGCTGCCGATACCAAGTCCGCCCATGCCTCCGAGTACGGCGCCGACACCACTGTCGTGATTGGTCTTCATCTGCGTCAGCGATATCTGCTCGATCTTGCCCGAGCGAATCTCCATTTCACCGGCACCACCGTCGTTTGACCCCACGGCGGCGCAGGCACTGATCAATACAGTCGCCAACGTCACCGTCAGCCAAGTCAAGATAGCTTTCATTGCTGTTTACCTCGTCATTGGTATTTGATGGCAATGCCTTTCAGCTTGCGCCCTTGGATCGTATCGATGTTGCGGCTCCACAAAGGACCGGTTACGTAAGCGGCGACGGGTTGAATCCGGTCGTAAACCACCACCACCGCGTCTGCACCCAGTTTGGCACCCTCTTCACGCAGCTTCTGTTCGACCTGGGTGATGGGGGGCGCCGGGTCGACCGTGGCATCAATCAGGATTTCGCCCAAACGCACATTGGGTCGCGTCGGTTCTGTACGTAATATCTGGACTTCGCCGGGTAGGGTCGGAGCGGGATGTTCGACTCCGACGTAAGCGGTCGTCTGCGCATCCACTGACGCGCAGGCGCTTAAAGCAAGCACGCTGGCGATGAACGCTGCGAGGCGTAAGGGCCTCTGCCATCTTGAGAGTCGAAGCAGTGCACGGGAAGCCATGTCAGCGATTCCTCTACTAAGGGGCGATCCAACTGCCAACGTCTATTGGCGGCTGGTTCAGGGTTCAACTGCGGATGAATGCCCAGAGATCGGCGTTCAACTTGTCGATCGCCGCCTTGAAATCCTGGGCGGTGATTTTCTGACTTTCGTTGGAAAGCTGCTTGCCGAATACCTTGCGCACGACCCTGGCCACGGTCTGGTTATCTTTCGCGTCGATGAGCTCGGCCTCGATATACAGTTCGGTGTCCTGATCACGGTGACCGGTGGCAGCCTGTGTCGCCCCGACGACAGCCGCGATGGGCACCACTTCATACCATTTCATCCCCTCGTTCGAAGCGCTTACACCGGTAATGGCTGCGCGCAAGATCAAGGTTTTCGAGCCCTTTGACGCAGCGCTCGCACGGGAGACCATCCGGTATTTCTGCCCCAGTGTCGCCTTGACCTTGTTGGTCATGTAGTCCTGGATATCATTGAGTGTCTGCTGATTGACCCGCTCATTGGGCTTGGGCGCCGGGTACAGTTCCAGTCGGTCGAACGCTACCGTGTCATAGGCGTTGGGGTTCCATGAGGGGCTCACCCAGCGCATTGCCGTGCCGCCGCTCGGCGTCTGGACTTCCTGCAGGTTGTTGTAGTTGGACAGGTAACCGGAGTACTGCTCCATTTCGGTGACTTTCGAGGTGCAACCACCGAGTAGAAGCCCGGCCACCGCGGCACCGATGAGCAAGTTTCGGGACAGATTCATGATGCTGTGTGCTCCTTGGCTGAAGTCGGTTTTGTGTGGCAAGACACTCAAAAGCGCCAGGTCATGTTCCCGGTCACGGCTTGTATCCAGGCGCTGTCGAATTGACCGGAAATTCGATCGCCCGATGCGGACTTGCTCTGGTCCACCGGCATGTCGCCGAGCCAGA